>NZ_JBIORB010000014.1:0-224 GCF_051714025.1 Enterococcus sp. AZ167 | reverse complement strand
AAGACTAACTATATAGAGTCAAGTGAAAATTAGCTAAATCAAAAAAATATTTTATAACAGTTAAGTCCAAAAAATGAGTACAACAAATAGACCTTTCACTATTAGATTTTTTTGATTGTTCAATAGCTAATCGGAAACAATCTTATAAGGTTCATTTTTAGTTAAAATAGCATGAATCACATAACAAAGCTTACGAGAAACAGCACCTAAGGCCGTCAGATGAT
>NZ_JBIORB010000013.1:0-730 GCF_051714025.1 Enterococcus sp. AZ167 | reverse complement strand
TTATTGACTTTAGTCAGTTTCGTTCGCGTAGCGTACGAAACAAAAAAACCGCGCGTTTCTACGCGTGGACGAAATAGCTTTAGCGATAAAAAACTCCTTTCGATATACTAATAGTGGCTACCAACCGCATATCAGATCGAAAGGAGTTTTTTTATGTCTAACGACGATAAAAGTTTAGCACATACCAGATGGAATTGTAAGTATCACATAGTCTTCACCCCGAAGTATCGACGAAAAGTGATTTATGGAAAGTTAAGAGTAAGTATTAATCAGATATTAAGAAAATTGTATGAGATGAAAGATGTTGAAATCATTGAAGCTCATGCCATGCCTGACCATATTCATATGTTAGTAAGAATACCACCAAAGATTAGTATTTCTAGTTTTATGGGCTACTTAAAAGGACGAAGTGCAACCTTAATCCATGAAAAACATGCGAATTTGAAATATAAGTATGGGAATAAAAGCTTTTGGTCCAAAGGATACTACGTGAGTACGGTTGGGTTAAATCAAAAAACAATTGAAAAATATATTCGAGAACAAGAAGCAGATGATCGAATAAGAGATAGTATAAGTAAACAAGAGTATGTAGATCCATTTAAATAGTTAAAGAGAGATAGGGCTGTGAGCGGTTGGTGGTCATTTAAAAAGCCCCTTTTAAGGGGCTAGCGAGTGGTGAGCCCTTCTAGGGCTGTTAAAAAGCCACCCGTTTCACGGGTGGATATTTACT
>NZ_JBIORB010000012.1:0-1347 GCF_051714025.1 Enterococcus sp. AZ167 | reverse complement strand
GAGAAGCAACTAGAGCAGCTGAAAACAAGGCTTTTCGTAAGTATGGAGATCCACGCTTGCTCATAACATTATGTGTTGCTTCGTATTGCCCAGATTGGGACACAGACGCGTCTATGCCAGCATAAGCAACCAGTTTTTTCGGATTAGAAAATTTGCGAATGTCTCCAATTTCACCAAGAATTGTCGCGCCATTTATAGGGCCGATTCCAGGGATTGTGAGAATAACAGAGTCTAAATTACTCATTATGCGCTTAATTTCTTTTTCAGTTTCTTTTACTTGGCTTTCGATGAATTTCAATTGTTCAATCATGGAGCGTAATTGAAATGTAAAAGCTTCTTGAGCAAATTTCACTCCAAAGGAGTTAGAAGCTGCTTGCTTCAATTGATCTGCTTTCTCTGGCTTTATTCGGTTCCTGCTTAACTCAGCTAAGTATTGAGCCAACGTTTCTGCCGAAATTTCTTCTAGCTCTATAGGAGAACTAAACTCAAGCAATAACTCTTTAGACGCTTTTCCGAAAATACCTTGTTTAGAAAAAATTGATGCATATTCAGGAAACACTTGATCTAGTACAGCTATGATTTTTCGTTTGAAGTCGCTTGCGGTACCTACTAAATAGGTTCGGTAACGTGAAAGTTGTTTTAACGAAAAAACATTTTCATCAGACAATACTGTTTCTACAAAGGAACCATAACGCATCAAGTCAGCAATCAAAACAGAATCAATAATATCATTTTTTCGTTTTCTGATTTCTGTTCCTTTGCGCCAGCCATCGGTTTGAAGAGGATTCACAACGTGAATCAAAAAGTCTGATTCGTGGAGGTATGAAAAGATGGAGAGCCAATAATGACCCGTAGCTTCCATTCCGACAATAAAGTCAGCGGGAGTCTCTGAATATTTTGAAAGCCGCTCAATCAGGGAATCAGCTCCTTCAGTAGTGTTAGGGAAAGAAAAACCTTTTAGGATCACTTTACCTTCTTCACTCATTAAAGAAGCCACGTGAGTTCGCTTGCCGATATCAATTCCTAAGAAGTACATACATTTGACCTTTCTAAAAAAATATTTTGGATTGAAACCCGCTCAACTGAAAAGCGTCACTACCTTGTACGAGATACGGAGTAAAGCAAAAACTTTCAACATCTAACTCATACGTAATCCACTTATCAGAGAGAGGTGCCAGTCTTTCGATTACGAGCTTCAAAACTCAAGGAGGCAACGGCATAGCCTCTCAATCCAATAAATATATTATCTCAAAATGAATGAGTTAATACCAAATTAAAATAACGATGGTTCATAGGGTTATCCAATCAAAACCGGAAGGTTAAAACCCTAACTCTAATATACAAGGA
>NZ_JBIORB010000011.1:0-1508 GCF_051714025.1 Enterococcus sp. AZ167 | reverse complement strand
ATAAGCGCTCTTTTTGTTTTTCTTTATGGTATTCCCAAGACGGATTTACAGTGATCTTTCTGCGATTCCCCTTTGGGGTTAAGGCTTCAGGAATGAGCGCTTGGTTCGCATCCGTTTTTTCTGCTTGGTATTCTTTAAAATCTCGGACAAAGCCATCCGCATCTGTTCGTTGACGGTAAGCATGAAAATTAAATCGTACCCCTTTGGGGTCGATGTAAAAGTCCTCCTTAGGCTCATAATCCCAATTCATTACTTTCCGATCATCTGTCTGCCATTTCTTGCTTTGTTCTTTAAACATCGTTCCATAAGGAATCAGTGCAGTATGCTGGGGAAGTTCATCTTCTATATAGCGGTAATTGCTTTCTGAACCATAGCCTGCATCGGCGACCAAATAATGAGGGGACTTTTGTGCAATCTTCATCTTTTCCAGTAATGGTTTCAATGTCTTAGTGTCTGTTGGGTTTTGAAAGACATCGTAGCCGAGTACAAATTGATTACAAGTAGCGAACTGCAGGTTATACGCAGGCTTAAGTTGGCCATTTTTCATAGGGTCTTCTTTTACGCGCATGAATGTCGCATCATGATCAGTTTTTGAATAACTGTTTCTTGTCCCATAAGTAGAAAACTGCGTTTGATGTTCCAGAAGTTTTTCTCGTTTTGTATTTAATTTGCGTACTTGGCTTTTCAACGTTCGCCGTTGTTGTTTCGCTGGATTTGGCGAAAGACGTTTCGTTGCCTCAACTTCTTTTTCTAGTTCTTCCAGACGTAGTTCCATCCGTGTTAACAGTTCATCTATCATGTCTACTGTCAAGGACGTCCCTTCGGGAATCTGTTTCAGGGCATACGCTTCTCTTAGTTCCGTCATCATAGTAAGCAGTTTTTCGCGATTCATTTGATCGAATCGGATCGTGTTTTTCTTCCAGACAAAGCTGTACTTATTCGCATCTGCCAAGATTTTTGTACCGTCAATAAACAACGCATCATCAATCAGATTCCGTGCACGCAGATACTCTGTCAACTGATCTAAGCCTTTATTGGTCAACTCCTGCACATCGTTAGATACACAAAAACGGGCGATCGTTCGATAAGTTGGAACCCGTTCTTGCGTCAACCAACGAGCATAGAGGTTTTCTTCAGCTAAGCGTTCAATCTTGCGACTTGTAAAGGTTTCTCGTGTATACGCAAAAAGAACCAACTTCATCATGGCACCTAAATCATATTCTCTTGGTCGACCAAAAAGATAGGGGTCATTAATCTGAAGCGCTTCGACCAGTTCATGGATAAAAACGGCGACATGATTTTCTTTTGGAGAAAATGAAGTAGATAGATCCAAAGTGAGTTGATTCATGTTATAATTAGTATACATTTTGTTTAGTCCTTTCAGGATTAAATGATGGGGCATTGGCGGCAACCGGTGCTCCTTTTTATTTTACCCAAAAAACCGCAAGAAATGAACGATTTCTCGTCATTTCTTGCGGTTTTCTTCTATGGACTTATGTCACAGTCCC
>NZ_JBIORB010000010.1:0-1792 GCF_051714025.1 Enterococcus sp. AZ167 | reverse complement strand
CTCTGATATGATATAAAAGTTGCTAACACAGCACGGTAGACCTTTGAAAACTGAACAAAGCAAGCAAACGAACCAATGTGTAGGACGTTTCAATTTATTGAAACAAATACATGCAAGCAATAGCTAGCAAAGTTAATTTTTATGAGCTTAATGACCGTATGGTCATTCAAACAAATCATTATGAGAGTTTGATCCTGGCTCAGGACGAACGCTGGCGGCGTGCCTAATACATGCAAGTCGAACGCTTTTTCTTTCACCGGAGCTTGCTCCACCGAAAGAAAAAGAGTGGCGAACGGGTGAGTAACACGTGGGTAACCTGCCCATCAGAAGGGGATAACACTTGGAAACAGGTGCTAATACCGTATAACACTATTTTCCGCATGGAAGAAAGTTGAAAGGCGCTTTTGCGTCACTGATGGATGGACCCGCGGTGCATTAGCTAGTTGGTGAGGTAACGGCTCACCAAGGCAACGATGCATAGCCGACCTGAGAGGGTGATCGGCCACACTGGGACTGAGACACGGCCCAGACTCCTACGGGAGGCAGCAGTAGGGAATCTTCGGCAATGGACGAAAGTCTGACCGAGCAACGCCGCGTGAGTGAAGAAGGTTTTCGGATCGTAAAACTCTGTTGTTAGAGAAGAACAAGGATGAGAGTAAAATGTTCATCCCTTGACGGTATCTAACCAGAAAGCCACGGCTAACTACGTGCCAGCAGCCGCGGTAATACGTAGGTGGCAAGCGTTGTCCGGATTTATTGGGCGTAAAGCGAGCGCAGGCGGTTTCTTAAGTCTGATGTGAAAGCCCCCGGCTCAACCGGGGAGGGTCATTGGAAACTGGGAGACTTGAGTGCAGAAGAGGAGAGTGGAATTCCATGTGTAGCGGTGAAATGCGTAGATATATGGAGGAACACCAGTGGCGAAGGCGGCTCTCTGGTCTGTAACTGACGCTGAGGCTCGAAAGCGTGGGGAGCGAACAGGATTAGATACCCTGGTAGTCCACGCCGTAAACGATGAGTGCTAAGTGTTGGAGGGTTTCCGCCCTTCAGTGCTGCAGCAAACGCATTAAGCACTCCGCCTGGGGAGTACGACCGCAAGGTTGAAACTCAAAGGAATTGACGGGGGCCCGCACAAGCGGTGGAGCATGTGGTTTAATTCGAAGCAACGCGAAGAACCTTACCAGGTCTTGACATCCTTTGACCACTCTAGAGATAGAGTTTCCCCTTCGGGGGCAAAGTGACAGGTGGTGCATGGTTGTCGTCAGCTCGTGTCGTGAGATGTTGGGTTAAGTCCCGCAACGAGCGCAACCCTTATTGTTAGTTGCCATCATTTAGTTGGGCACTCTAGCGAGACTGCCGGTGACAAACCGGAGGAAGGTGGGGATGACGTCAAATCATCATGCCCCTTATGACCTGGGCTACACACGTGCTACAATGGGAAGTACAACGAGTTGCGAAGTCGCGAGGCTAAGCTAATCTCTTAAAGCTTCTCTCAGTTCGGATTGTAGGCTGCAACTCGCCTACATGAAGCCGGAATCGCTAGTAATCGCGGATCAGCACGCCGCGGTGAATACGTTCCCGGGCCTTGTACACACCGCCCGTCACACCACGAGAGTTTGTAACACCCGAAGTCGGTGAGGTAACCTTTTTGGAGCCAGCCGCCTAAGGTGGGATAGATGATTGGGGTGAAGTCGTAACAAGGTAGCCGTATCGGAAGGTGCGGCTGGATCACCTCCTTTCTAAGGAATATTTCGGAAGACTACACATCGTTTGCCTTTGTTCAGTTTTGAGAGGT
>NZ_JBIORB010000009.1:0-2043 GCF_051714025.1 Enterococcus sp. AZ167 | reverse complement strand
GTATAGTTTACTTTTTTAATTAAACTTTTTCTTTTTAATCCATTAAAACTATTTATCAGCTTATTATTCAATTTATTATTTTTTTCAAGTTCATCCAATTTTATTGATAGTATGTTGTCTTCATTTATATTATTTTTACTAAAAAAAACTTCTACATTAGGAGTATAATAACTTTTTCCTTTGTCATTTTTAAAATCATTAAATAAATCAGATTTAATTTGACATTGTTGGATTTTTAGAATAGCTTCCATTTTTTTCTTCCCCAACCCTTTTATATTCATAAGATTATCCAAAGTCAAAGCCATTAATTTTTCATTAGTATCTATCCCAAATTTATAAACTGCTTTGAGAGCATTTTCTGCTTGCGGAATGTTAAAAAAATCCATGAAGAATCCCCTTTCTTTTTTTATAAGTATAACATGGCCCATATTTTCCTTACCAACTAATATAATTTTGTATCGAAATTATACTTTAACTGTTAATAATTCTTTCAAGATACTTATTATTTAACCAAAAACATTGTTTCACCATTCTATCTCCATTTGGTAATTCATCTGAATCTCTATGAAGAATACCGTTACCGAAAACTTGTCCATTTGTTTCATAAACAGATTTGCTAGCATGAGGACGTAGATGGAAAATCTTAGTATCTTTTGCTTTTGGTAAATTATTTAGAACTCTATTCCCTTTTGGTATAAGCTCTACCCCTTCTTTGACTACTTTTTGGTTAGCTAACCATTCTTCTTTTCCAATTCCTTCTAAATCTGTCATAGGCATATTCCAAAACATTGCTTTATCTAATTTGTATTCCGTACCGTCATGTCGATACACAACGAATAAGAATCTTTTCTCACTAAAGTATTGATATATTTCAGACTCTTCCCACTTTTCTAAAGCAAACTCTTTAAATTTAATTGCAGGAAATGACATACTCTCTCTGATTTTTCCATTGGCTTTGGATCTATGTCAATAAAGTGGACACTTTTTTTGAGAGTTATTTTGAAACTAATCCACTCTCGAGTTATTTCATAGTTTCAGAAAATAGTCAAACCCAGACCATTTGACCATTTTCTGAAACTATGAAGAGGAAAGCTCGTGGATTTGTTCTCAAAAAAATGTGTACGGATAGATTACATGTGAGTACGAGCCTGGTCTTCTGCTTGTTGAGGAGTCAAATACCGGATTGCTCCATGAATTCGTTTACGATTGTACCAGCCTTCAATATATTGAAAAAGCGCAAGGCGTGCTTCCTCAAAAGAATAATAGACCCACTGGTAGATCTCTTCTTTTTTCAAGATTGCATGAAAAGATTCAATACCAGAATTGTCATACGGGGTTCCCTTACGACTATAAGAATGCACGATTTTACGTTCTTGAAACGCTGCTTCAAATTCTTTGCTCGTGTATTGAGAGCCAAGATCTGTTTGGATAATCAAGTCTTCTTTCGGTTGTTGGTTCTTAATTGCTGAATCCAAAGCGTTTAAGACAATGTCTGTCGCCATTTGTTTGGCATACGTATACCCGATGATTTTCTTTGAATGAAGGTCAATGACAGAAGCTAGATAAGTCCAGCCATCTTTTGTAGTAGCGATATATGTGATATCTGCGGCCCATTTTTGATTGATGGTCGTTGTAGAGAAATCTTGATTCAAAAGATTGGTACGTTCAATAATCGGCTTTTTCGAAGTGTGACTAGGACGATATTTTTTGACCGTGATTGAATGAATACCTAAAAAGTTCATTCGTTTTTGAACCCGCTTGATGGATAAGGAAAAGCCTTGTTCTAACAAGCAATGATGAATTTTCCATGCGCCATAACGTTGTTTACTTTCGGTGTAGATTTCCATGATTGCTTGATCGATTCGCTCATTTTCCTGTTGGCGTTTACTCGGTTCATGATGTAATTCTTTATAGTAGCTGCTTGGTGTCACTTGCATTACACGCAGAAGCATTCGGATGGGATAGCTGTTTCTTAGATTTTTGATAAAGAGAATCTTATTGTGTAAGTTTACTTCGTGAATATAGCCATTGCTTTTTTTAGAA
>NZ_JBIORB010000008.1:0-3269 GCF_051714025.1 Enterococcus sp. AZ167 | reverse complement strand
TTTGTTCATTGAAAACTGGATATCGAAGAAATAATCAAAACAAGTAACACACACCGAGTTGAAATGTTAAAAGAGTTTTTTAATAAGTTCAACGCTTATTTTCTTGAGCAACCTTCTATCGCTAGAAGAAGTACTCAAAACCGACCGTAAGGTCAAAGGTTAAGTGAATAAGGGCGCACGGTGGATGCCTTGGCACTAGGAGCCGATGAAGGACGGGACTAACACCGATATGCTTTGGGGAGCTGTAAGTAAGCTATGATCCAGAGATTTCCGAATGGGGGAACCCAGCATCTTTTATAGGATGTTACGTCTGCGTGAATACATAGCGCAGTCGAGGTAGACGCAGAGAACTGAAACATCTAAGTACCTGCAGGAAGAGAAAGAAAATTCGATTCCCTGAGTAGCGGCGAGCGAAACGGGAAAAGCCCAAACCAACAAGCTTGCTTGTTGGGGTTGTAGGACTCCGATATGGTAGTCTATTCAGATAGTCGAAATACTTGGAAAAGTATGTCAAAGAGGGTAAAAACCCCGTAGGCGAAATTTGGATAACACCTAGGAGGATCCTGAGTACGGCGGAACACGAGGAATTCCGTCGGAATCCGGGAGGACCATCTCCCAAGGCTAAATACTCCCTAGTGACCGATAGTGAACCAGTACCGTGAGGGAAAGGTGAAAAGCACCCCGGAAGGGGAGTGAAATAGATCCTGAAACCGTGTGCCTACAACAAGTTAGAGCCCGTTAATGGGTGATAGCGTGCCTTTTGTAGAATGAACCGGCGAGTTACGATAGCATGCGAGGTTAAGTTGAAGAGACGGAGCCGTAGCGAAAGCGAGTCTGAATAGGGCGAATGAGTATGTTGTCGTAGACCCGAAACCATGTGATCTACCCATGTCCAGGTTGAAGGTGCGGTAAAACGCACTGGAGGACCGAACCCACGTACGTTGAAAAGTGCGGGGATGAGGTGTGGGTAGCGGAGAAATTCCAAACGAACTTGGAGATAGCTGGTTCTCTCCGAAATAGCTTTAGGGCTAGCCTCGGAATTGAGAATGATGGAGGTAGAGCACTGTTTGGACTAGGGGCCCATCTCGGGTTACCGAATTCAGATAAACTCCGAATGCCATTCATTCATATCCGGGAGTCAGACTGTGAGTGATAAGATCCATAGTCGAAAGGGAAACAGCCCAGACCACCAGCTAAGGTCCCCAAATAACTATTAAGTGGAAAAGGATGTGGGGTTGCACAGACAACTAGGATGTTGGCTTAGAAGCAGCCACCATTTAAAGAGTGCGTAATAGCTCACTAGTCGAGTGACCCTGCGCCGAAAATGTACCGGGGCTAAATAGTTTACCGAAGCTGTGGAGTGCACCATTAGGTGCATTGGTAGGAGAGCGTTCTAAGGGCGTTGAAGGCAGATCGTGAGGACTGCTGGAGCGCTTAGAAGTGAGAATGCCGGTATGAGTAGCGAAAGACAGGTGAGAATCCTGTCCACCGAATGACTAAGGTTTCCTGGGGAAGGCTCGTCCGCCCAGGGTTAGTCGGGACCTAAGCCGAGGCCGACAGGCGTAGGCGATGGACAACAGGTTGATATTCCTGTACCCGTTGTTTTTGTTTGAGCAATGGAGGGACGCAGGAGGCTAAGAAGTGCAGACTGATGGATATGTCTGTTCAAGCAGTAAGTCTTGGTAGGAGTCAAATGCTTCTACCTATACGGACAAGCTGTGATGAGGAGGGAAATAATAGTACCGAAGCTTCTGATGTCACACTGCCAAGAAAAGCTTCTAGTGAGAAAACAACGGCCCGTACCGCAAACCGACACAGGTAGTCGAGGAGAGAATCCTAAGGTGAGCGAGAGAACTCTCGTTAAGGAACTCGGCAAAATGACCCCGTAACTTCGGGAGAAGGGGTGCTGCTCTAACGAGCAGCCGCAGTGAATAGGCCCAAGCGACTGTTTATCAAAAACACAGGTCTCTGCAAAATCGAAAGATGACGTATAGGGGCTGACGCCTGCCCGGTGCTGGAAGGTTAAGAGGAGTGCTTAGCGTAAGCGAAGGTACGAATTGAAGCCCCAGTAAACGGCGGCCGTAACTATAACGGTCCTAAGGTAGCGAAATTCCTTGTCGGGTAAGTTCCGACCCGCACGAAAGGCGTAACGATTTGGGCACTGTCTCAACGAGAGACTCGGTGAAATTTTAGTACCTGTGAAGATGCAGGTTACCCGCGACAGGACGGAAAGACCCCATGGAGCTTTACTGTAGTTTGATATTGAGTGTCTGTACCGCATGTACAGGATAGGTAGGAGCCGTAGAGATCGGGACGCCAGTTTCGATGGAGGCAATGGTGGGATACTACCCTTGCGTTATGGCCACTCTAACCCGCAGCCCTTATCGGGCTGGGAGACAGTGTCAGATGGGCAGTTTGACTGGGGCGGTCGCCTCCTAAAAGGTAACGGAGGCGCCCAAAGGTTCCCTCAGAATGGTTGGAAATCATTCGAAGAGTGTAAAGGCAGAAGGGAGCTTGACTGCGAGAGCTACAACTCGAGCAGGGACGAAAGTCGGGCTTAGTGATCCGGTGGTTCCGCATGGAAGGGCCATCGCTCAACGGATAAAAGCTACCCTGGGGATAACAGGCTTATCTCCCCCAAGAGTCCACATCGACGGGGAGGTTTGGCACCTCGATGTCGGCTCGTCGCATCCTGGGGCTGTAGTCGGTCCCAAGGGTTGGGCTGTTCGCCCATTAAAGCGGCACGCGAGCTGGGTTCAGAACGTCGTGAGACAGTTCGGTCCCTATCCGTCGCGGGCGTTGGAAATTTGAGAGGAGCTGTCCTTAGTACGAGAGGACCGGGATGGACTTACCGCTGGTGTACCAGTTGTCTCGCCAGAGGCATCGCTGGGTAGCTATGTAGGGAAGGGATAAACGCTGAAAGCATCTAAGTGTGAAGCCCACCTCAAGATGAGATTTCCCATTTCTTTAAGAAAGTAAGATCCCTGAGAGATGATCAGGTAGATAGGTCAGAAGTGGAAGGCCAGTGATGGTTGGAGCGGACTGATACTAATCGATCGAGGACTTAACCAAAAAGAAAAAAGCACGTAAACTCGTAGAGTTTTGATTTCTTCGATCCAGTTTTGAGTGAGCAAAACTTACTCAATTGAATAGTGTGGTGGCGATAGCAAGAAGGATACACCTGTAACCATGCCGAACACAGAAGTTAAGCTTCTTAGCGCCGATTGTAGTGAAGGGTTTCCCTTTGTGAGAGTAGGACGTCGCCACGC
>NZ_JBIORB010000007.1:0-5451 GCF_051714025.1 Enterococcus sp. AZ167 | reverse complement strand
TCATAGCTGTGGCAAGACTCCCCTCCCTTGCGCCCTTGGACAGCTGGCAGCAGCTTCCTAAGCTACTCCATTATGGATTGGTATAGCCGTTCGTGGTGCTCGTTGACTGCTTGTGTAGTGGTGTCTGGCAGCTGTTCATACAGCGTTCAAGAGCTGTTATCATGCTGTTTGAGAGCTTTGAGAGTCTCTATATACGTTTTAGCTGTTTGATTGACTGATTCACTATAGTTTCAATTGGTCTAGTCAACTGTACAAAGCTGTTCAATAGCTCCATACTACCTTGTATTGGACAGCTCTCCGATAAGCCTAAAGACTACTGGTAGAAAGCTTTAGGAGAGTGTTACTCCACACCTCTTGGGCATGCCTCTACAAGGCGTTGAGAGCCGTCTGAGAAGCCTCTTATTATACTATGGAATAAGACTAAGTAAGAGCTGTTTAAAAGGCTGTACGCTCATTTTAGAGAGCTGTTTGTGCTATTTTGGAAGCCGTTATAAGAGCATATGAAAAAACTGCTCCAATTAAAGGAGCAGCCGGAGGGAGGGAAACTTTTTTAAATTAGGCTACTATAAATCTCTGGATCATGCCGTTTAATAAGCACTGCTATGCTGGGAAGAATATCGGTTAAAGCTGCTCCACGATACTGTTCAAAACTCGCCACGGTTTCCTGCGGCTCATTTAGCAGCGATTCAATCGGTGAAGGATTGCCCTCCATAATACTTTGGTAAGCACTTGCTCCAATCTTTTGGCGAAGTCGAATTGCTTCTTCTGGCTTAAGGCTTAATACCTCTTCTCGAGTAATCTGATATTCAGGCTTAGTGATCTGCTCTTGTTTCTGCTCCATAGATTCCACCTGAGACTGATAAAACCTTGCTTGGAGTTCGGTTACTTCTGCTTGCTTGGCTTCTTTGTAGGCATTTAGTTGTTCAGTTAGATAAATGTGATATGAAGATCCCTTGTCCTTACCTTCCACGAAGTCCTGTACCTCGTATATTTCAGTATCAGTTTCAAATATCTTTCCATAGCGAGTTAATTGATCCTTGATTTGTTCTATCATTTGTTGGTAGTCCATTTAGATTACTTCCTTTCGGCTTGGGTTCTTAGGTTTTAGATTGATTAGATTTTCAAAGTAATCGGCTTGTTGTAGCTCTGTAGAGTTTGCTAAAAGAAAGCGTATTTTAGCATTTGTACTTAAGTTCTTTCCATAGATTTTCATTGTATTAAGGCGCTCTGTTATAGCGGCGTTTATAACAATAGTCAGCTTTATAGGCGGCTCTTTTGATTCGATTAATGGAGTCGGATCCTTCGGCTCTTTTAAGTAATCCTCCATAGGTTTGTTAGCAATGTTAGAAAAGATTGCTTCTATAGCGCTCTCCAATGTCGGGTAAAAGTGCTTATTTTTACCTTTAAATGCTTTTAAATATTCCACTTCTTGAGGCGTTAAAGAGAGGCGTAAAGTCTTAGTTAACCGTCTCCTAGAGCCGTCTTCTACTGCTTTATGGCTCTTCCAATCGCTTGGGAGGTGCTTCCAAAACTGATTATCATTAAACTGTTTCCATGCTTCACTTGGCTTCATACTAGGCTCCCTCCAATAGTTCGCATTGCTCTTTTAGGTAGCTTTCTAACTCATCGTATTCAGCTTTAGTAATCGGCATTCCAAACATATCTAAAGCGTATGGAGTGCTGTCAGAAGCTTTCTGAGGCTCTTTAGGCTCTTCTACTTGGACAGTTGGCTGTTTAACGACTTCTACAGCCTTCTGAGAGTCGTGTGAAGCTGCCTTTTCCTCTAACATGTCATGGATCAGCTGTTTAGCTCCGACCTTCTTGAAAGTTATCTGAATACTTGTAATGGCTTTGGAGCCTTTCTTGGAGATTTTACTCATCTTCATGTTAGTAAATAGCCCTGAGGCTTCCAGCTCCTCCATTGCAACGTCTAAGTAACGCTCAAAGAAACGTGAGTTAATTGTTTTCTCTGGTACAAAAAGAGCCTTCTTTAAGTTTTCAACTGTCATTTTGACCAGTCCAAATCCTTGGTACTGACTTAGCAGACAATACAAAGCCTTAGAAGCTTTCTTCTTAAGGTTTGTAAATTTCAATAAGTTAACTATGGTAAATTCACCTTTGCCGCCCTCGGCGGTATCTACTTTCAAATATTCGTTCACTACTTCCTTATTTAAGACAACTTCCATAATGCCGTTATCGGTGTCTGTAGCAAGCTTTGTAAATAGTGGAGCGGAGATAACCTTAGAACCATTTAGGAAGCTCCCAGAAGCCGTTACAAGGCTGTTTTGCACATTCCAAATAGTTCTCAAAGTCTCGTTTGCGCGCCCTTTTAGGCGTGTTACAGAAGCTTTTCCACCAATCTCTTCTAGGTTTAATTCCATTATCAAATCATTTTCCAGTGGTTCTGTAACCTTCCCAGTATTACGAGAGATTTTAGCTAGTAGTGCAAATAGTATATTCATTTCAGCCGCTGTTAGATTCTTCATAGCGTAATTATTGTTGAGCGCATTCGAGTAAAATAAAAATTCGTCTTCTTTCCATTTAGACATAGTGGAGTGCCTCCCTTTCCTTTTGTACCAGTTAAACCCTCTCTCGGTGCATGTTGTCCCAAGGGTATATCTCTTTGGTATTATAGGGAGGTAGGACTTGGATATTTATGGTATAGTTAATGGATTTTTTTGGTACATCTGTTGGATATTTATGGTATCACTGTTGGATTTTTTTGGTACAGTTGCCTTGGCTTTAATCGGCTGTACTCCAAGCGGCACAAGGCTTCTGGCGTTTTACTTAGTTTGCTATAAAGGTCTTATTATAAAGGTCTTATCTATAAAGGTCTTATCTATAAAGGTCTTATTATAAAGATATTAGGCTAGCTAAAGCTATCCTATTGCTTCGCAATAATTACTCCATAAGAATAATAGATATAGAAGAGATAAGAGATAACTCCATTACAAAAGATAGAAGGAGCCCCCCCCCTTTCCCTACTTATGGAGGCATTCCTTACAAGCTGTTTAAGGCATAGTAAAAAGCCTCTCTCCAATGAATGGAAAGAAGCTTTCTTGTTATATTTAAAAGTTAGTTTACATAACCGCTATTAAAAAAAGTAGTCCGTCTATCAAGGCTTTCAGCGCCTAGCCTTGTGAAGAAAAATTGGTCTAGTTCATGAAAGCTCATTCTAAAGCTTTTTCTCTCTTCCAAAACTTAGTGAAATTCAGCTGTTTTCATAAGCCTTATAATGGAGTTTATTGTTATTTAAGTAAGCATTCCATTACCTAACTATCCGAAATGCGCTTAGAATGCGCCTATGCCACACCACTTTAGCATATTCTATCAGTTTTGTGTTATGATTCCAATGATAAGCTATTACATAAGATATTATATACTGATATATAAATATGATTGGAGTGCTAAGGACTATGCATGATAATGTTTCTGAACAATTATTCGATAGCAATGAAGTAGCAAAGCGTTTAAAAATCTCTCCTGTAACCGTTAGAAAGTATTCAAATGATATGGAGAAACTAGCTAAAAAGCCTATCTATACAAGGTCTATAGAGAATCGTACTAAGAAGCTTTTTGTTGACAATGATATAAATGCTTTTCGATATGTAATGGAGAATAAAGCTAAACCTGATTTAAACTATGAAATGGCTCTAAGTCAAGCTTATATAAAGTTTTATACGGAAACTGCTATCTATTCTTCAAATGAAAATACAAGCATATCACTTCAAAATAAATTGCTAAGTGAGTATCAGTTGCTTATAAAACAGCAGAATGAAGTTATCGAAAAGCAATCGGATCAAATAGGAGAGCTTACTGAAAGACTTGATAAACTTATAGAGCTATTGGAAGAATCTAAGGAAGCTCCAAGTGTTATCGAAAACCCTGCTGCAAAGCCTTCCCTATGGAGTAGATTATTCAAACAATAATAGAGAGACACTATAATTTGTGTGTGACGGCTGTTTGTACACAAAATAAACCGAAATCGATTTGACCTGATTTCTTCACCTTGGTATAATGCATTTAGAGAAGCCCTTTAGTGCACTGCCGTTGCAATACGGCGGTCTTTCCAAGAGCTGCTCCATTAGATTCCAAGAGCCTATAAGAAGCCTTCGAAGAGCTGTTATAAAGGGTTTGATGACAACTATATAAACTATTAAAAAGCTCTAGGAAGATTTCCTAGGGCTTTATTTTGTATAGTCATGTAAAAGTACCGAGTCTCTTTTAGAAGTTGGATTAAAGCTAAAGATAAGCTTTACCACTGATATTCCACGACTTCCAGCAACCGATCGCTTAACCTTCTCACATGCTAGATCTGGAAAGATCTCTGATAACTCTGTGAGTGCTGGTGTGAGGATCGTCTTATTAATATCACTCATGCGGTAGCTCTTTGGAACGTCCAATAACCGTCTAAAGTCTTCGATAGACACCTCATAAAAGCCTGTTGACCTAAATTGTTTCAGCAGCCTGTACAAACCTTTGGAATAACTGCTCTTAAGGCTCACAAACTCCGCTAGTTCAAACCTTGTAAAGTTTGCTGTAAGTCCGTTAAGGATATAGAAGTACTTCTCTTTGATAGTTATGGAGATAGTTTCTTCTGCTGTATCTATCGTAAATTCATCGAATAGAGTGAAGTAAGTTGTTCGGCTTCCTTTCTCTTCTTTGAAAATCAATGCCAAGAGCTTCTCATAGGTGCTTCTTAGCTTAGATACGAAAGCTTCTTTGGAGGTTTTCTTAAACTGGCTTAAGGAGCGTATCTGGTGGAAGGTAAACTCCACCTCATTCTTCCCTTCGTCTCTCATTTTGGAGCAGATAGCAAAGAAGAGATCAAGCTCCACCTTGCCAAAGCCTCTGAAAGCAACGGAGTTCATATCATTGTGGTATTTGACAACTTCATTCATAAAAGCCCTCCAGTATCGTTTATTTAAGGCTATCATAACACTAAGGAGGAGAGTTGTATATACTCCCTCTTAAAGCAGACAAAACTCCTCCTTCTAACAGACAAAACTCCTCCCCAAAGCAGACGAAACTCCCCCCTAAAGCAGACAAAACTCCTCCTTCTAACAGACAAAACTCCTCCCTTAATAAGCTGTATTCCTTGGGAGAGTAAGTCTGAAAGCTTCCTAAAAGGTTTTAAAAGATATTAAAAAGATATATAAAAGGTTTTAAAAAGCGCCTCACGCTGTATACAGTAATGGCTGCGCCACCCCTGACTACGCTCGACAACTACTCTTCTGTTTGGAGTCCTCTTAGAAGCCGTTGACAGCCGTCTGAGGACGTTTAAGCAGTCTTTTGATATAAATATACACAGAACAGTCCAAAAGCTCTTAAAACGTATCTCAGAGCCTCAGAAGCCTATTAAGGAAATTCCAGAAAAATAAAATTGACTATGGCAAAAGCCTCACACGGGAATTTACAGAAGTTGTCAGAGGCTAACAGTTCGCGCGCCCC
>NZ_JBIORB010000006.1:0-6708 GCF_051714025.1 Enterococcus sp. AZ167 | reverse complement strand
CAAGACCTAATAAGGCTAATTATTTGGAAATTTGATCCTATTTTTATGTATTTTCCTACTTCTTGCATTTAAATTGTTTTGCAAAGTTCTCAACCGTGTTGTTTTGGGGTTGTTAGGGCTTGCCCTGACCGCCTGTAAGGCGTTTTGCTAATATAATTACCTTTAAGATCTAAAAACGTCTTAGAAAGGCTTTTACGAGCAACCAGACCCTATCCCAACCCGACTTTATTTAATGTTTTGATTTTAGCGAGTGAACGTAGTGAACACTGCAAGCCTAATGTGAGAGCGTAGCGATCACTCCTTTGGGGTCTTGAAATTAGGTCTTTTGGTTGTGGTTCTAGTCTTTTTGAATAGTATGTGCCACAAAAATATGCAGTGTTTAGGGTTTAATCTTTACTAGCTGTTTATTAGATTCGCGAAGATGATTACTTGAAAGAGAAATGATGTATTTGGGCGGGAAAAATTACCTGTGGAAAAACTCGCGCGCGCACGCGTTTATTTTATATATCTTTTATAAGACCTTTTATAAACCCTTTTAGGGGGCTGTTGCGCCTTACTCTCCCAGGCGATACAGAATGGTACTAACACCATTTTGTATGACTACCAACACCATTTTGTATGACTACCAACACCATTTTGTATGACTACCAACACCATTTTGTATGACTACTAACACTACCTGTTTACATTTAGGTTAGTGTTTGTTATATTTTTAATGTGAGGGGGGAAAGGAATGGACAAGAAAACGGATTTAGCAGTTAGATATCAAAATGAATTGAACCTTGTGCCTTTAAAAGAATTTAACGCTAAAGAAATGGATTTGTTCTTTGCATTATGTGCTCGTATGAAAGAGCGTGGACTAGACAATGTGCGCTTTTCTTTTGAAGAGTTGAAAGAATTGAGTGAATATAAGTTTACTGGTAATGATAGATTCGTTCATGATTTGGAGAATGTCTATCAAAAAATGATAAGTATGTCTTACCGTACGGATGAGATCAATGAAGATGGCGACCGAGTTATCAAACGTTTCGTATTGTTTACAGGGTTTGAAATTAATGTCTCTAAAATGTTTGTCGATGTGAGTGTTAATCCAAAACTGGACTACATTATCAATGGTTTAACTACTGAGGTTTCTAGGTTTAAATTATCTGCTTTCACTTCGATTCGCTCTACCTATGCAAAAACATTATTCCGATTGCTTATGCAATATCGCTCTACTGGTTATTATATTGTGAGAATTGAAGATTTTAAAGAACGAATGGATATTCCTGAGAGCTATCGCCAAATGGGACAAATCGATCAAAAAGTTTTACAGCCTGCACTAAGGGAATTACAAAACTATTTCAGTGACCTAAAGGTCGCAAAAATCAAAGCAAAAAAAGGCAATAAAATTGCCAAACTGGAGTTTACGTTTTCAGGTCTAAAGACTGATACACCAAAGATTCCAATGCATGACTGGACAAAATAAAAAAAGAACTTGCCCTCTCACATTTAAGCAAGTTAGGCAAGTCCGTACGCAACCCTCGAAGATTGTTAGTTTATTCTAACATATGCGTGCGGACTTCTAAAATAAATTATTTTTTTGGAGGTCATATCATGACAAAAAGCAACGATTCCACCTCTTACAACGCCAAGTAAAAGCCCAACGATCCAAACAGCGGTAGAAAAAGGTAAGGCTGCTGATCAATCGCAACGACTAAGCAATCCGACTGTATCTGGAGGAAATTCTTCTACCAGCAGTCAAAGAACCAATGATCAAGCTGTGAAACGCTCGACACCTAAAACGATTTACGGCACTTCTACAAGTGGTATCGTACAAAAAAATAGCCAATCGGCTGCTAACACTGGCAACAAAACAATGCCACAAACACCAAGTCGAGGGCTTGATCAATCAATTGCGACACCAAGGAAACAAAACGTTCCAGAATCGACTACAAGAAAACCAACGTCACAAAAGGCAACTACGTCAAACTATCAAGTGCCAACGTTGGAATCGAAAATCAAAGAGCCTTCTTCACCTGAAGAAGTGGCTCATAAATTATTGACCGAATCTAGTGTGAAGCCAGATAACTCTTATTACGATATTTACCAATCGATGGATAAAGTGAAAGCTGAAGACTTTATCTGACGAATGAAAGAGTAGAAAAACAACGTGAGGAAAGAAGGAATTTCTTTGACAAAGGAAAAATTACAAGTATATATCGACATTGAACATAGGGACGCTTTGGAAGAATTGAAAACCTATTTACCTGTCGAAGAGACAATAAATGATAGTGCGCTGATGCGATTTATCATAATCGATTTGCTTAATCGCATACGAAAAGAAGAATTATTTGAAAAAAAAATATTAGATTCATTGTCTGTTTTGACCGTAATGACAAACGCAAAATTGGAACAAGATCACACCAAAATACAAGATTTATTTTCTTCCAACGTATACCAAGAGGCAGTATCAATGAGCAAAAAAACTGTGCGAAATGAAAATTATCGGTTCAAGAATAAGAAAAAAATTCAGACTAATCAAGAAACAAAAGACAACAATATCGTACAAGAAGATACAAAAAAAGGACTCAGTTTCAACGAAATTGTTGCTCAATACCTTCCAAAAAACTAATAGTGTTCGGGTATTTTTTCTAAAGGAAAAAGTAATGTTGAAAGTAGTCATGAAGTAGTCAAAATAGCTAAAATGACTACCTGAGTAGTCGTATTAGTATTCATGTGAGAATACTAAAAACGAGGTAATGATATCACTTTGAAATCTCTTAAAACCCAATAGGCACAGCCTATTTTCCTCCTTCTAACTAGAAGGTGGGGGTATCTACCTTATGCTCTTCTTTATTTCGAGCTATTCTATCGGACTTGCAATCTATAATCAATGATCTAAGTTCCGATTAAGAACTTACTGAAGGAGGAAACTATGAAAGAAATTGTTGTTCGATTCGAGCATGATGAAACATTAACGTATCTTACTAGAAGAGCAAAAGAATTGTCCGAACGGTCAGGGAAAAAAATCTCAAGGAATCAATTAATTAACATGATTATTGAAGATGATATGAAAAATTTTTTATCTCAAAATAGAGAAGTCGATATGCTTAAAGATAGTTTGGAGGACTTCAAACACATTTTACAACAATACATTGACACGAATAATGCGCTCTTGTATCGAGCCTTTGAAGCCGATGGTATTTAGTTACTTAAGATTCTTGATTTTGATTTTTTAATCCTTCCTTGCTATAATAAACGTGCGAAGTGATATCAAGAACAAAGCATATTTACACCAAAAAGCCCTCCTACTGCGAATAGGAGGGCTTTTTTTTGCGCTGTTGCGACTCAGCGTTGGTGCCAGAAGGCAACTGCTTCGATTATCGGCTAATCGTCTAGCCAGCGATCAAATAGTATTAATACTATTCCCACAAGAAGTGGTGCGATAATCAGTGATATCAAGGTCTCAAACATATTTACACCCCCTCTCGGGGCAGTTGCCATAAATGAGTATAGCATACCCGCCCCTATAGACTATTTTGATCCTTGCATATTTTAATATAGCACTCAGATCCTATATGCGACCCCCTCGTAATAAAAAGTTTGTCCCACGTTTAATTTAAGGTGTTAGGACTTTACATGACCACTTTTAAGACGCCTTAAAAGAAATCGATAATCAAATCAAATTCATGTATACTAAAAGAAAAAAGCAACTGAGGTGACAACCTTTTGACAACGGATAGACAACCAAAAGAAATGTTGACAGTAAAAGAACTTGCAGAATTTTTTGGTATCAGTAGACAAGCCATGAGGAAACATGTTGACAACCTAGAGCCAACGTTCCTTGCCAAAAATAGCCTAGGATACAAGACAGTGCTATGGTCGGGAGTGTTGCACCTTGCTGACAAGCTAGGACGTCCCGAGTTGCTTGAAGCGTTCGAAATTCCTGACACAGCAAGCTCTGACAGTATAGAAACGAAGTTGCTTGCACAATTGCAACAAAAGGACGTACAAATTGATCAGCTGCAGTCATTATTAGCCCAACAACAGAAACTTCTTGATCAGCAACAACAACTAACTTTGCAAGCAAACAAACAAATACTGCTTCTGACGTCACAGGAACGCTTCTCAGACGATTTAAACAAAGAATCGAATAATAATACTAAAAAAATTAAAACGCCTCAGAGCGGTTATGAGAGCCCCTCAGAACATAAAGGAAACTTTGCTCCTGAAAATGAAGTCGTGCGACCGAAACAAGAAAGACAGAAGAAGTGGTGGCACTTTTTCCGTGAACCCTAAGATAGCGTTGAAAGGATGAATGGTGTATGTCGTTTTCAGCTTATGTTGACAGCTATCCTGTGACTGCGTATATCGTGGGGCACCTTGGTTTATCAGTGGGTGATTTTTGTCGACGGTATGAATTCGATCCCACGATCGTCACGGGGTGGCAAACAGCGAATCGTTCCGTTTTCTCCTTGCCCGCTGACTTTGTGGAGTGCCTAGCCATTGCGTCCGACAAAACAGCGGAACAAGTCCGCTGCATTTTACGCTTGTTAGAAAAGCAACATTTTGCTTATCTTGCGAAGAATCCAGCGTGGAACATAACACTGTCTTTACTCGCCCCCCCGGTTTCTTCACAAACGACCCAAAGAGAAGAAGCTTGATTTACCAGTATTTTAGGTTCCCAACATAGCTAGACCAATTGAAAATCACAAAGAACGCCCGTCAATCGCTTGATTGACGGGCGTCTTGTGTTAATCGAGATTATGTTAACTAAGGGTTTAAATAACTTCTTCTAGCCAAACTTTATATGAAAGATCCGAAGCAATTGACGTTTGTATTTCAGGACTAACTATGAATCCGTACTCTTCTTCACTTGTTTCAAAACCATACATAACGTCTGAAATCTTATACAATTGCCCATTCCATAGGATTTTTTCCCCTTTTCTTGGAATAAATGGTAGCGCCACAATATCAAATTTTTCAGAGTAGTTTTCACTGTTTTTGTTTAAGGTAATAGCTAATTCAATCGCGTACAATTTTCATATCCTCCAAAAATATTAATTAATTGAAACCACACGTACAGGAGAAAAACAACTTGCATTTCCCTTTGAAGTATAAATTTGAGCAACCCCATTTATTCTATAAGTTCCTCCTTTTTTATACGTCCAAGTTTGAGAAATAGTCACACCACCAGATTTTGGGGAATAGCTTCCCGGAGAAGTCGTTTGTCCCAAAATTCCAATATTATAAACAGCGTTCACTCGGTTAATTATAGCATTTGTTTTCAATTTCCAAACAGCTGTAACCTTTCTTCCACTTTTTGTCACCGTAAAAGAAGTCGTAGACCAAACTGGACCAGCCTTAGCTTGAGCTTGTGTTTGGAAAATATCATTGTTATTGATTATACTGTCAGATTCAAATATTGCTGAATTCGATTCTACAATAACCTGTTCCTCAGCTTGAACATTTACTCCAAATGCAATAACCATAAAAGCTGTTAAGGTCAATCCTACAAGAACTGCTCTAATAATTTTTTTCATAAATAAATTCTCCTATTCCTTTGGTAGTCTCAATGTATAGTTTTTATCAAATCTTGTATATAACACATCTGTTTACTCCGTAGCAACGAAGTTAGCGTTGTTTTAAGTTAGTTTGTTGCATTCTTATCACTCGGAAAAAAAGTGCAATTATGACGTATACGATCAGAACAGATATGAAATAAACCGCTAAATCAATTTGTACTTTCTTCCACATGCTAGGTAACAAAATTAAGAATCTATTCTCTAGAAAACCATCGTAACTTCGATACGTAATAAATGGAACTGGAAAGCCCATTAAGTAACTCGTCATGCCATCTGAGGTATTCTCCCTAGGATTTAACACAAAAGCGCTTATCAGAGGAATTATAAGACTAATAATAAACCATTTAATATTTAACCTTTTTTTCATGATGATCTTCCCCTAAAATAATAGATTTAAATTTTATGTGAGAAATTCCAAGTATCATTGATTTTTGCGCCAATCGTAAATCCTTTTACTTGAAATCCTAATAATGAATAACCGTTTACTTTTATTTTTACTGTGTCTTTAGTGTTATTTGTTTTTACAAAATTTGAAGATGCACTGGTTTGATTCCAAGTAACAGCAATTTGTAAGCCTGAATAGTAAGATTTAATTCCTGAAACCTTAGTAAATTGATTTTTACCATTTACTTTTTTGTATTCATAATTGAAGGATACATTTCTCCAAGTAGGAAGTCCAGTCATTCCATAGCCACTAAACGGAGCCCATTGAGAGACTGTTTTACTTCCAGCAGCTCTGGTTTGTATAGGGTTCTCATTAATTGTAAATTCTGTTTCACTGCTATTTTTAAACTCTGCTAGAATTTTTTCTAATTCTTCTACACTGTCTAATTGAATAATATTTTGCGGATCAATATCTTCTGCGGGTACTACTTCGAAATCGTATTTACCGCTTTGTTCAAGTTCTTTTACTTCACTGATAACTGCATTTTCTTCGGTAACACTATCAGCTGATACAATATCCTTCCACCCAAAAAAAACAACAAACATTAATCCCACTAAAATAACTTTTTTCATAACATATAGCCTCCATTTAATTTGATTTTTTAACGCGAATTTCTAGTATATTATCCATAATTCCCGCTTAAAACATAAGAAACGCATAGTTTACATAGGGTTGTATTTGTAACTTATTCGTTTA
>NZ_JBIORB010000005.1:0-25496 GCF_051714025.1 Enterococcus sp. AZ167 | reverse complement strand
CAAAAAACCCCGCTCAAAGAGCGGGGCTAACGTTGTTGCCAACGATTGATTATTGGTTTAAAGCGTCTTTTGCTTGGTCAGCTAATGCAGTAAATGCTGCTGCATCGTTTACAGCCAAGTCAGCTAACATTTTGCGGTTGATGTCGATTTCAGCTAATTTCAAGCCGTGCATCAATTTTGAGTAGCTTAAGCCATTCATACGAGCCGCTGCGTTGATACGAGCGATCCACAATTTGCGGAAGTCGCGTTTCTTTTGACGACGATCGCGGTATGCGTAGTTGTATGAATTCATTACTTGTTCTTTTGCTGTTTTAAATAGAGTGTGTTTAGAACCGTAGTAACCTTTTGCTAATTTAAGCACTTTTTTACGACGTTTACGAGTTACTGTTCCACCTTTAACACGTGCCATGTATAATTCCTCCTAATATGAAAATCGATAATTGTTTGTATACGTGAAGCTTGGGTTACGCAATTATTTCATGCGTGCTAGTTGTTGACGGATACGTTTGTAATCGCCAGCTGAAACCATTGAAGCTTTACGCAATTGACGACGTTGTTTTTTTGTTTTGCCGTGGAAACGGTGACTGGTAAAGGCACGGAAGCGTTTCAATCCGCCGCCGCCAGTGCGTTTTACGCGTTTTGCTAATCCGCGGTGTGTTTTTTGTTTTGGCATAACTAATTTCCTCCTCAAAATCTTTCGTTATCTGACTTTAAACTGAAACTCAGTGAGTCATTATTTATCGTTTTTTGGTGCTAATACTAAGAACATACTGCGGCCATCCATTTTTGGCTTTTGCTCAACAGTTGCCAAATCAGCAGTTTCTTCCGCCAAACGATCTAACACTTTCTGACCAATTTCTTTATGGGTAATGGCACGGCCTTTGAAACGGATCGAAGCTTTCACTTTGTCCCCTTTTTCAAGGAATTTACGTGCATTACGCAATTTTGTGTTGAAATCATTGACGTCGATCGTTGGACTTAAACGAACCTCTTTAATGTTGATTACTTTTTGTTTCTTACGAGCTTCACGGTCTTTTTTCTGTTGCTCAAAGCGGAATTTCCCGTAATCCATAATTCTTGCTACTGGCGGCTTAGCATTTGGTGCCACCAATACCACATCAAGGTTTGCTCGTTCTGCAATTTGCAATGCTTCAGCTTTACTCTTTACACCAAGTTGTTCGCCGTTTTGATCAATCAAACGCAATTCACGTGCACGAATGCCGTCGTTTACCATCATATCCTTTGCTATGGTCATTCACCTCCGAGTTTTTTGAGAGAAAGAAAAGCTTGTCGATTCGAAATCAGACAATAAAAAAACGAGTTCTTCACGAACCCGCACGTACTCCACACAAATAAATGGTAGGAATCCTATTCTGCCCAGCGATATCTTCACTCAGGCGAGAAGCGGGTGCTTCTGCTTTTATTTCTCAACTTTTATAGTATACTGCTTTTTTCTCTTATTGTCAACAGTTTTCATGATTGTTTCAAAAAAAAGCCGGAGCATACGCTCCGACTTTCGTGTTTCTTATTCTGCTTTCAATGCAGCCATCGTGATGTAGTTGTATGGTTGGTTGAAGTGAGGCAAGAAGAAGATATCTAATAGCTTCATCTTGTCGATCGTTACGCCTTCTTCGATCGCTAGTGAGAACATGTGGATGCCCATTGCGATTTCAGATGTACGTGACGCCATTTGTGCACCAACGATGCGGCGTGTTTCTTCTTCATAGACGATGCGGATCTTAACTGTCGCATTTTCTTTCATGAAGCCTGGTTTTTGGGTATCTTCGTAATCAGAGTATTTCACTTTCATGCCATTACGTTCGGCAGCTTCGACTGACAAGCCAGTTGAAACCATGTTGTAGCCGAAGATCGAAATCCCGTTTGATCCTTGAACACCTGTTGATTCTAGAGACGTTCCGCCGATATTATGGGCAGCGACGATCCCTGAACGTACGGCATTCGTTGCTAATGCGATATACGTTGTTTGTTGCAAAGCATTTGAGTACACCGTTGCACAGTCACCGACTGCGTAAACATCTGCATCGCTTGTCCGTTGATGGCGGTCCACTAAGTACGCGCCGTTAGCAAACAATTCCAAATGATCTTTGCCTAGCTCGTTGTTTGGTAAAAAACCGATCGCGTTGATCACTAGATCAACTGGGTATTCGCCGTTGTCTGTTACAACTGCTTCTACTTTCTCTGTTCCTTTGTATTCACGTGCTAATTCACCGAAATGCAATTCAATGCCATTGTCAGCTAAGTTTTTGTCCATATCTTCTGTAAACCATTTGTCGTAGTAGTTTGGCAATGCCCGTGTTGCTGCATCAAAAAGCAACACATTTTTGCCACGACGTTTTGCTGCTTCAGCAATTTCAACACCGATGTAACCAGCACCGATAACGGCAACGTTTTTCACGTCTTCTGATGCTAACTCTTTATCAACCGTTTGTCCGTCTTGGAATTTTTTCAAGAAATGGATGTTTTTCAAGTCACGTCCAGGTACTTTTGGTGAAATCGGTACAGAACCAGTTGCGATGACAACTTTATCATAAGATTCAACGATCGTTTCACCGTCATTGGTTACAGCGTGCACTTCTTTTTTCTCAAAATCGATATGGTCAACCACTGTTTCCATATGGATTTTTGCACCTTTTGCTTCAAAATCTTCACGTTTTGTATAGAACAAGCCTTCGTATGAATCGATTTGACGTCCAACCCATAAAGCAGTCCCACAACCTAGGTAGCTTAAGTTTGTATTACGGTCGATCATTACGACCTCTTGGTCTTTGTAGTTATCTAATAGTGTATTGGCAGCAGCAATCCCCGCGTGGTTTGCACCGATAATAACTGTTTTTGTCATGGAAAATTTCCTCCTTTTGTTTACATTGTCATTATAGCTTGCTTGTGAATTTGAAAACTATCAACTTTTTCGCGATTTTAAAAATTTATGACAGTTTTTCGTTGATATACGTCACTTTCAGCGGGTTGAGTTTCTATATCAAAATTATTTTCGTCTTGCAAGTAAAAAGATTGTGAAAAATCATGTATTTAAACCTAAGGATTTTCCTTGTTATAAAAGCATTCTGCAAACCGATTGAATAAAATTCACAATGTTCTACCGCTTTTTCGCACCTGTTGCGGCAGCGATTCGCCGTGTTATACTGAAGAGAAAAAACAGATAGGATGGGATCTTGATGAAGAAAAAAATCGTATTGCCACTACCGCCCTTATTGTCGGCATTAGAGCCACAGGATTTTTATTTAGAAGAAGAACTGCTTTTCGAAGGTGCTTTCTTCGAAGGCGGTGACTATAGCTATGATGCTTGCAAAAATCTCATCTTGAAGCAATGTCATTTCAAGAAAGTGACGATGCAAAAAACACGCTTGAGTCAGTGGGAATGCCAAAACGTTCTCTTTGAAAATTGCGATTTTTCTAATCTGGAATGTTTTGGCGCCAGCTTTCATCGGGTTCACTTTAAACAATGTAAATTGACTGGCACCAATTTTGCGGAAAGCTATTTCCGTGACTGCACCTTTGAAGATTGCGTGGCGAACTTTGCTTCTTTTAGCAAAACCAATTTACGGACAATGCTGTTTCGTCAGTGCCAACTAAACGACAGTGAGTTTTATGAAATGGATTGGAAACACTTGACGTTACAAGAAAACCAGTTGAACAATAGCAACTGGTTTCACACAAAATTAGCAACTTTAGATTTTCGGACCAATCAATTTCAAAAGATCGCGTTGTCCTTTGAACAATTGCGGGGGCTAACGGTCGATCAAGAACAAGCCTTGGTTATCGCCGCCGGTCTAGGTTTGGTGATCGATTAACGAATTCTGCGCCATAAAGCAATCAACATCCAAACGGATAACACTAAACTGATCAATAAGGCAATCCCCCAACCGAAAATACTATTGGTAAAAGGCAGCGGAACGTTCATGCCAAAGAAACTGGTGACGATGGAAGGCACAGTCAATAAGAGGGACCAAACGGTCAAAAACTTCATGGTATCATTCAAGTTATTGTTTAACAGATTATTATAGGTTCCAGATAGTTGCTCTAAAATTTGAAAAGCCAGCAACGTCATTTCCACTGCCTGTTTGGCTTCGATCAAGGCATCATCCAGCTGTTCCCGCTCGTCATCATCCATCAAGCGATAAATGGATAACGCTTTGATCTGCTCCAAGAGGACCGCATTTTGTTTCGTGGCAGACACTAAAAAGACTAAACCAACTTCCAAATCGGACATTTGCAGCAGGTTTTTATTGGTGGTTTTTTCCCGTAGTCGCTGATTCAAGCGAATCCGGTCACTATTGACTTCTTCGACTAGCGGAAAAAACGTGCCTGAAATCAAGAATAAGCTTTGAAACAAAAAGTGAAGCGGTGTTTGCTGCGGCTTTTGCAGGATCAAGCGCTCCATCATCGGAATCACATAACGGGTATCATGGGAGGCAAAAGTAAAGATCTGCTTCTTTTTTAAAATAAACGTCATTGGGCTGGTCTCAAAATGATTGTCTCGCTTTTCTTGCTGAGGTACGTTGAAAACCAGCAGCAATGCCTCTTCTTCGGCATCGTATTCGACTCGTGCGCGTTCGTTTTTATCTAGAGAATACGTAAGCATCTCATCCGACAGATGATATTGTTTTTGTAGTGCCATCACGCTTTTTGCGTCTTGCTGGTCGACTTGAATCCATTCATAGTTTCCATCATAAAAGACATGTTTGTTTTCCACAGTCCATCCTCCACTCTTGCTTTCTTCTATTATAAAAGAAAACAGCCAGAAGCCCAATCAAAGGACTTTTCTGGCTGTATCGGCCATTGCTATTTGCGGGCGTCTTTCAAAGCATCTTCCACCATTGTTAAAACGGCCTGTGCCGCTTGCGGGTCTTCGACAAAATTGAATTGATCGCCATCGATCTGGATCTTTGGACTCTCATTGTACTCTTCGTACCATTGATCGTAGCGTTTGTTCAACTCTTTGTAGTAGTCGTATAACGAAGGATCAAAGGTCAATTGTTCGTATTCCCGTCCGCGTTTTTCAATACGCTCCAACATCGTTTCAAAAGAAACGCGAATATGCACCAAAAGATCTGGATGCTTTTTGTGGGCTGCATACGGCAGCTCTTCCAACATATTGGCTAACAATTCATCATAGACTTTGACTTCGGTATCGGTTGCTCGCCCAAGGTCCGCATTTAAATGGAACAACAGTGAATCCTCATAAATGGAACGGTCCAAGACGTTATTGTCGTCTTTCATAGCTTGCTTGATACTTTCAAATCGTTTATTTAAGAAATAGATTTGCAGTAAAAACGCATATTTATTTGGATCTGCATAAAATAATGGTAACACTTCATTGTCATCGATCGATTCATAAAAGGCTTGACTGCCAAAATGATTGGCGATCAATGCGGTCAAACTTGATTTACCGGCACCAATCGTTCCTGCTAATACGATCACGCTCATATCCCCCAACTCACTCATCACTAAATATTGTATGTTGCATTTGCGATATCAACTATACAATACTATATCTTGTGCCGTCAACTGAAACTTTTGAAGCACAAATCAAGAAGTTTTTCAATAAAAGTTTAAAGATTTTTGCTTTTTTTTGAAATCTCATACGGAATGCTTAACGAAAGAGCCTTCTTCTAGTAAAATAGGAAAGGATCTTTAATTAAATTGTGTTTTTGTCAGGAGATAGTTACAATTGACTGACAAACGATAAATGAATCATGTGGGGTAAGCTCCCTAGAGAAATGAGGAAAATAATGTCAATTGGTACTGGCATAGCTACAGGAAAAATCATCTTAATGGGTGAACATTCAGTTGTTTACGGTGAACCAGCAATTGCTTTCCCTTTTGCGGGAGCAAAAGTACAAGTCGAGATCACAGCAAATGAAAAAAACACCTTGATTTCAAGTTACTATCACGGTCTGCTTGAAGAAGTCCCCAGCCACTTAAAAAATGTCAAAGACTTGCTGCATCGTCTGCAACAAGATTTCCACACGGGTCCTTTTGCAACCTCCATCGTCAGCACCATCCCTTCTGAACGGGGAATGGGTTCTAGCGCGGCGGTCGCTGTTGCACTGACTCGCGCTTTTTTTGATTGGATCAAAAAAGATTTTACAAAAGAAGAATTGATGACCTATGTCAACTTTTCTGAAAAAATCGCTCACGGCAATCCTAGCGGGATCGATGCTGCAGCAGCTAGTGGGACGGATGCCATTTACTTTATCAAAGGGCATCCCATCACTTCGTTTCCCCTCACGATCGACGGTTATTTGCTCGTCGCTGATACTGGCATCAAAGGGCAAACGAGAGAAGCTGTCAAAAGTGTCGCCCATCTTTTTGAAACCAGCAAGCAGCTGGCCAGTCAAGCGATCCAGCGTTTAGGGATCGAAACCAAAAGAGCCAAAGAGGCAATTATAGCCAATCAATTAGAAATATTAGGCGAAAGCATGAACAATGCCCATCAGGCACTGCAGCAGTTAGGGGTCAGCAATCAGCAACTGGATCAGTTGGTTTCCTCAGCATTGGCACACGGGGCTTATGGGGCGAAGCTGACCGGCGGGGGCCGAGGCGGCTGTATGATCGCACTAACCAAAACGAAGGAACAGGCTGAGAACATCAGCCGTATTTTATTGTCCGATGGCGCTCGTGCGGCATGGATACAAGGATTAGGAGTTTATGAACATGTATAAGGGAAAGGCTCGTGCCTACACGAATATCGCATTGATCAAGTATTGGGGAAAACAAGACGAAACCTTCATTTTACCGATGAACAATAGTTTGTCCCTGACCCTCGATGCTTTTTACACAGAAACAACGGTGGCTTTTTCACCCGATTTTACACAGGATCGCTTTACATTGGATGGTGTGGTGCAAACAGACGCTGCCACCAAAAAAGTTGCGGACTTTTTGGATCTGGTACGAAAAAAAGCGGACTGCCCGTGGTATGCCACGGTGGAAAGTCAAAACTTCGTCCCAACCGCTGCTGGACTTGCCTCTTCTGCCAGCGGATTAGCGGCATTGGCGGGTGCCTGTAGTGAAGCACTGGACTTAAACTTGTCGGAGCAAGCGTTATCCCGTTTGGCCCGTCGCGGTTCTGGTTCGGCTTGTCGGAGTATCTACGGCGGCTTTGCTGAATGGCATCAAGGCACCGATGAGACTTCTTTTGCCACCCAAGTGCCGTCGAATGGCTGGGAAGAAGAATTGAGTATGATCTTTATTTTGATCAACGCACAAGCCAAAGAAGTCTCCAGTCGTGAGGGCATGCGCCGAACCGTTGAAACATCGAGCTTTTATCCAGGCTGGCTTTCTGCCACTGCGAGCGATCTCGTGAAAATGAAACAAGCGATTGCCAAAAAAGACTTTACTGCTTTAGGTGAAACGACCGAGGCCAACGCCTTGAAAATGCATGGAACGACCTTAGCCGCCGAACCACCTTTTACTTATTGGTCTTCTGAATCTTTACGAGCTATGGAATGTGTCCGAATGCTGCGAAAAAAAGGATTGGCTTGCTATTTCACGATGGATGCTGGTCCCAATGTCAAAGTTTTATGCCAAAAACAAGAAGAACAAACGATTTTACGTGAATTAAGTGCTCACTTTGCCTCAGAACAATTAGTAACTGCTCATGCGGGCAAAGGATTAGCCTTTTTACCGGTGGAAGAATCTTCCCCCATCAACTAAGAAGCCATTAAGAAGCCATCGATTAGGAGTGTCGAAATGATTGAACTATCCGTTCCTGGAAAACTATTTATTGCTGGTGAATACGCCGTTGTCGAACCAGGTCATCCTGCAATCATCGTTGCCGTTGACCAATTTATCACGGTCACTGTTGAAGAGGCCCGTAAAAATGGCAGCATCCAGTCTGCCCAATACAGCGACCTGCCGATTCGCTGGACCCGTCGCAAAGGCGAATTAGTCTTAGACCACCGGGATAACCCGTTCCACTATATTTTGGCAGCCATTCGTCTGACGGAAAAATATGCCCAAGAAAAAGGCATTCCCCTTTCCTTTTACGATTTAAAAGTGACCAGTGAACTGGATAACTCGAATGGTCGCAAATATGGCCTCGGTTCCAGCGGTGCCGTGACTGTTGCCACGGTCAAAGCATTGAATCTGTACTATCAAATGGAAATGGATCGGTTGACCCAATTCAAAATTGCGGCTCTTGCCCATCTCGCTGTTCAAGGCAATGGGTCGTGCGGTGATATTGCGGCCTCTTGCTATGGCGGCTGGATCGCTTTTTCAACCTTCGATCACGACTGGGTCTTAACCAAACAAAAAGACCATACCTTAACAGAATTGATCGCTTTCGATTGGCCAGGATTATCGATCCGTCCCTTGACGGTTCCGAAATCTCTTCGACTGCTGATTGGCTGGACAGGCTCTCCTGCCTCCACCTCTGATTTAGTGGATCAAGTCTATCAATCCAAAGAAGAAAAAGAAAACGCCTATGCGGCCTTTTTAGCAGCCAGCAAAGACTGCGTCAATCGATTGATCGACGGCTTCTTAAATGAAGACAGTCGCACGATCAAAAAAATGATCACGGAAAATCGAAAGCTCCTGCGGGAGTTGTCCGCACTGACTGGTGTGCCGATTGAAACTCCAGCACTTAAAAAGCTCTGTGATCTAGCAGAAAATTATTGTGGTGCAGCCAAATCTTCCGGTGCCGGCGGCGGCGATTGCGGCATCGTGATCGTTGACCAAAAAACCGGTATTTTACCATTGATGAGTGCGTGGGAAAAAGCCGAGATCACCCCCTTGCCGCTGCATGTTTACCATTACCGGGAGGACCTATCATGAATCGAAAAGATGAACATGTTTCCTTAGCAAAAGCGTTCCATAAAGAACACAGCAACGATTTTGATGCAGTTCGCTTGGTTCACCAGTCGTTTCCACAAATTGACGTGGCTGATGTGTCAATTGCGACGACTGTCTTTGACCGCTCATTTTCCAGCCCTTTTTTCATTAATGCCATGACCGGCGGCAGTGAAAAAACCTTAAAAATCAATCAAGAGTTAGCAGAGATCGCACAAGCCTGTGAGTTGATGATGGCAACCGGCTCCGTTTCGGCTGCCTTAAAAGACCCAAGTGTCGCCGATTCTTTCCGTATCGTCCGTAAAGCCAATCCTGACGGCTTCTTATTAGCCAATATTGGCGCGGGCAGTCCCGTTGAAAATGCACAGCGGGCAGTGGAGCTCTTTGATGCCGATGCCTTGCAGATCCATCTGAATGCACCGCAAGAATTAGTGATGCCAGAAGGCGATCGTCAATTCAGCCAATGGCTGTCCTTATTGGAAAAAACGATGGCTTCTGTTGCCGTTCCGGTTGTCGTAAAAGAGGTCGGCTTTGGGATGTCCCGTGAAACGATCCAGCAGTTACTGGCGATCGGCGTACAAACGATTGATGTTGCTGGCAGCGGCGGCACAAGTTTTACTCAAATCGAAAATGCTCGTCGAAAAAAACGTGAATTGGCGTATTTAGACACCTTTGGTCAATCCACCGTGATTTCCTTGCTGGAAGCAAATGAGATCCAACAGCCCTTTACCCGCATCGCTTCAGGCGGGGTTCGGGATGCTTACGATATCTTCAAAGCACTTTGCCTTGGTGCCGATAGCGTAGGACTATCCGCCACGATCCTCGTGCTGCTTTTGTCAAAAGGCAAAGAAGAAACCATCGCCACCTTACAATCATGGAAGGAACAGCTGCAGCTGCTCTACACAATGGCAGGACAGACAAGCACCAAAGACCTTACCAAGGTTCAGCTGATTTTTTCTGGTGCTGTCAAAGAGTGGTGTGAAGCACGTCAGATTCCCTTAGCAAAGTATAGTTTGCGTTAAGCGATCCAATCGCTGACTACCACATCAAATAAGTAAAAGCAGTACAATTCGTTTTTTATTGTACTGCTTTTTTTTGTGTTCTTTTTTCTATAATAGTAAGTTTCCATTTATCATTTGGATAGTAACGTTATTTAATCGCTACTTGATAATCACTTTCATTATCAGGTACGTTGTTTTTTTACCATCTTGTTTTCGAATGTGCTATGCTCAAGTTGAGGGAGGAACAATCGATTATTTCTTGAGAAAAGGATCGGTTTTTCATTCCTAGACTACATTCAAAAGGAGGCGTTTCTTATGAGTAAATCAGAATCGTCGGCTGTTTTTTCAACGATCGCTTGTTTGCTTTTGATGGCAACTGGCTTTCTTATGGCATCTTTTTCCATTCCTTATAGCTTTGTCCCTTATCTGTTAGCGATTCTTGCTGGTGGTTGGAAACAAACCTGGGAAGGCACGCAAGAATTGGTGCACGACAAACGGTTGAACGTCGATCTATTGATGGCATTAGCCGCCATCGGTGCCTGTATCATTGGTCATTGGTTTGAAGGGGCGATGCTGACCTTTATCTTTTGTTTGAGCGGTGCCCTTGAGGAATATACGACCAACAAAAGTACGCGAGAAATCAGTTCATTAATGGCACTGCAACCAACGACTGCCTTAAAAATGATTGAAAGTGGCGAGCTCGTCGAAGTACCAGTAGAAGCCCTTCAGTTAAAAGATACGATTATGGTGGCAAAAGGCAGTGCGATCCCGATCGACGGTATCGTGATCCAAGGAAACAGCAGCGTTGATGAGGCGGCCATCAGTGGCGAATCCATTCCTGTCGAGAAACGTTTAGGCAGTGAAGTCTTTGGCGGAACCATCAACCTCGGGCAGCCATTGTACATTGAAGTTACTCAAACGAGTGAAAACACCCGCTTTGCAAAAATCATTCAATTGGTGGAAGAAGCACAGCAAATGCCAAGTCAAACGGCGACCTTGATAGAGAAAATCGAACGGATCTATGTGCCGATCGTCCTGATCGCCGTCCCGCTAATGATCGTTTTGTGTACGTTTTTCACGAATTGGGGATTCCAAGAAAGCTTTTATCGCGGTATGGTTTTACTGGTGGTGGCATCTCCTTGTGCCTTAGTCGCCTCTGCTACTCCTGCGACCTTAGCAGCTATTTCTCACGCTGCTCGTTTGGGCGTTTTATGCAAAGGCGGACAAGCCTTAGATGCCTTTGCCAATGTAAAAGCGATCGCTTTTGACAAAACCGGAACGCTGACTCGCGGCAAACCTGCTGTCACTGATGTCCATCTGTTGCTGGATGAACCCTTTATTCCCCAACTGATCGTCGGGATGGAAAAACAATCAAATCACCCATTGGCTGAAGCGATCTTGGCGTATTTTCATGATGAAAAGCCGTTGGAATTAGCCGTGGAAGAACAAGCGGGGGTCGGTCTAGCCGCCACTTACCAAGCTGCCCATTGGACGATTGGAAAAGAAGTCGATCTAACCTCTGTTACTGCCAGTGAGCAAACCCGCATCCACGAATTGAAAGCAGCTGGAAAAACCTTGATTTATATCAATCGTGACCGTGTGTTAGCAGGGTATTTAGCGCTATTGGATCAGCCCCGTCCTGAAGCTCGTGAGAGTCTTGCCTACTTCAATGAGCAGGGGATTCACACGACGATGCTGACGGGTGATCATTTAGGTACTGCTAAAGTGATCGCAGCAGAAATCGGCTTGTCTGACTACGAAAGTGATTGCCTGCCTGATGAGAAAACCACTCGGATCAAAGAAATGAAAGAAACCTACAAAATCAATGCGATGGTCGGTGATGGGATCAATGATGCCCCCGCCTTAGCGACCGCAAGTGTGGGGATCGCGATGGGCGAAGGAACCGACGTCGCAATGGATGTGGCGGACATCGTCTTGATGAAAAATGATTTGCTGCGCTTGGTCGACAGTCACCGTTTGGCTAAAAAATTACAGCGGATCATCAAACAAAACATCGTCTTTTCTATCAGCGTCATCTTGTTGCTGATCGCTTCAAACTTCCTTGAATTTCTCACGCTGCCTCTAGGGGTCGTGGGTCATGAAGGAAGCACGATCTTAGTTATCTTAAACGGGTTGCGTATGCTTTTGCCATTACACAAAGAAACACCCCAGCAAGCCAAACCAACTCGCAAAGATTGTGATGATTGCGTCTTGTATCAACAGTCTTTGCATACGTGATCACTACTTGCATTAGAAAAACGCCCGTTGTTGGCACTTCACTAGAAGTCCATCAACGGGCGTTTTGCTGTTTTTCCTATTTATGCGTGATTGGCAAGTTGTTCCGTGTAGAGTTTGCCATCGTACATCTTAAAGAATGGATAATAGCAGAGAATGGAAACCCCTAAGTTGATCAAAGCGATCAGGATGGCTCGGAAATCACCACCGGTTCCTAAAAACGCCCCAATTCCGACTGGCGAGATCCAAGGAATCCCAGTAATGACTTTATCGACAAAGCCAAATGAGCTAGCAAAGTAAGCAATCGTGACGTTGATCAAAGGGGTTATGATAAAGGGGATGATCAAATACGGATTGTAGACGATCGGTGCCCCGAAGATCACTGGTTCATTGATATTAAAAAGCCCTGGTAAGATCGCTGCTTTTCCTAAGACTTTGAGCTGTTGTGATTTTGCCACAAACAGCATCAATAAAACCAATCCAAGCGTACTTCCTGCGCCGCCCATAAAAATATACATGTTCACGAAATCCCCAGCAAAAATATTATTGGCACCATCGATATTTTCTGTTAGAGCCACCAACAGGATGGGATTGATGAAACTATTTTTAATAACAGCCGTCCCATGAACCCCCACTGCCCATAAGAGATGGATAAGGAGCATAATCACGATGATTCCTAACCAAGAACCCGTCAACTCTTTCACGAATTCAAATGGTTTGGACAGCAATCCGTGAAGATCCGTGTGGAAAACCGCCAGTACCCCGTTGATCGCCACCATCAAAAAGGCGATCAAAATCGCTGGGATCAATGACGCAAATGCCTTGCTGACTCCATCGGGAACTCCTTCAGGCATCTGGATGGTGATCTTTCTTCTTACACAAAAACGATAGACCGCCGTAGCAAGCACTGCGGTGATGATCCCAATAAAGATGCCTACCCCGCTAAAGCGTGTGATCCAACCGCCTATGGCGATTCCATTGTAAACAATGGCAGTTTCGCTTTCTGACTGCAGCAATTGAGCTGCACCATCTGTGATATCGACTTGGACGATCGTCATTAAAAAGGCAAACAAGCTTAATAACGCCCCTACAAAACTGCTCATAGTCAAATGATCTTCTTTATGATAAATCTCAGTTAAATAATACCCTGTTGCTAAACAATAAAAAACAGCAATCGAGCCGACAGACATCGTGGTCACGACACTATAAAGCGGTGAAAATCGTAAAATCGTTTGTTCGAAAAAGCCAGCCAGTGGTGGAATGATCTGCGGTAAATTATTGATGATCAAAAAGATCGATCCGACGATCGTAAAAGGGACCGTAATGATCCCTGCTTGCATGATTGCGCGAATAAAGCGTAAATTCGCCAACTTATTCAAAGGCGGCATCAAACGCGTTTCTAAAAAGGTAAAAACACTTGTCATCGTTACTCCTCCAACGAAGGGATCGCCCCTTCTTCAATCAGCTTTTGATACCAATAAAAGCTGTCTTTTCTCACTCGTTTTTGTTCTTTTTCCTGTGCATCATTGCGATCCACGTAAATGAAGCCATACCGTTTTCGAATCCCCTCATGTACACTGATCAAATCAATGGCAGACCACGGACTGTATCCGATCAGATCCACCCCAGCATTGATCGCGGCTAAGCATTGGCTGATATGCTGCGACAAATAATCGATACGGTACGGATCATGAACCGTGCCATCTGCTTCTAGATGATCTTCTGCCCCTAAGCCGTTTTCGGTAATGATGATCGGCAAGTAGTAACGATCATAAAGAGTCTGCAACGTCGTTTTCAGCCCCAAGGGATCGATGGTCCAATTGAAGGCATTTTTCTTCAAGAACGTATTGGTGAACCCTTTGTAAAAACCACGCTCCATAATGTCTTCACTTTGCTGATCGCTGATACCGTTTTTCATATCCCCGGCTTCCGTCGGCTGCTCCACTGTCACTGTGGTGTAGAAGTTCATCGCGACAAAGTCAGGCAGCGCCCGTTTCATCAACGCCTCATCCTCCGGACCAAAGTCAATCGTGAGCCCGTTTTGGTTCAAATAATCTTGAAAGACCGTGTTGTAACGACCGAAGCAGGCAAAATCAAGGTAAGCCCAGTTCCGGACACTGTTGAAGTACAACGCTGCTTGGTTGTCTTCTGGTCGACTAGTCGCCGCATAGACCAACGAAATATTCGGCACCGGTCCGATTTTGCCATTTGGAACGATTTCATGACACGCTTCGAAGGCATATTTTTCAGCGATCATCAGGTGATGAAATTGCTGGTATTTTTCTGATAATGGAATCTTTTTCCCTAATATTTTTTGATCCACCAGCAGCATGATATTTGGTTCATTGATCGTCAGCCAATGCGTCACTCGATCCCCATAGGCTGTAAACAGCGTTTTGGCATATGCGGCAAATGCCTCAACGGTGCTGCGTTTTGTCCAGCCGCCTTCTTCTTCCAATGCTTGCGGCAAGTCAAAATGGTTCAGCGTCACAAAGGGCTGAATCCCGTGTTTCAGCAATTCATCAATGACATCGCTGTAATGATCCAAGCCTTTTTGATTAATAGTACCGCGCCCTTCTGGAAAAATTCGCGACCAAGCGATCGAAAAGCGGAAAATTTTGATCCCCATTTCTGCTAACAAGGCGATATCCTCTTTGTACTTGTGGTAATGGTCGACAGCCACTGTAAAATCTGCGATCTCATGGTTGTCTCTTGGACGAGTATCTTGGACACTCAGTCCCTTACCGTCGGTTTGATACGCCCCTTCGGTTTGGTGCGCGGAAATCGATGCTCCCCACAAAAAATCGGTTGGAAATGTTTGTTTCATATCGTACTCCTTATCCTAAATAAGATGCGTTTGACATCTTAGAATTATTGCTTGCATAGCAAAGACAATATTCTGAATTATCTCTTATTTTTCGCGGTAACGCAAAAAATAACTCCTGTCAAGTAAGACCCTCTTGAAGAGCTGCTACTTAGACACAAAAAAAGCAAAGTCCAGTTTCCTAGACTTTGCTTATGATTTAGAAGTAGCAGCTTATTTTTTCTCTGCTTTGTCTTCGTTCAATAGTGCTTTTCTTGAAAGGTTCACACGACCTTGTTTGTCGATTTCTGTAACCTTCACTAAGATTTCGTCGCCTTCTTTGACAACGTCTTCCACTTTGTTGACCCGTTCGTTCGCAAGTTGTGAAATATGAACTAAGCCGTCTTTGCCTTTGATCAACTTGACAAACGCACCAAATTTTTCAATACGGACAACTTTCCCAAGGTACACTTCGCCAACTTTTACTTCTTTCGTCAATTCTTCAATGATCTTGATGGCTTTTTGGATCATTTCTGCATCAGCAGAAGCAATCGAAACTTTTCCGTCTTGATCGATATCGATTTTCACGCCAGTTTCATCAATGATGCCATTGATGGTGTCGCCGCCTTTACCGATTACATCTTTGATCTTCGCAGGATCGATTTGGATCATTTCGATCTTCGGTGCGTATTGGCTTAACTCTTCACGAGGAGCAGCCAATGTTGATGTCAATTCATTTAAGATTTCCATCCGTGCTTTTTTCGCTTGATCTAATGCTTCTGTCAAGATTTGTTCAGTGATTCCTTGGATCTTGATATCCATTTGTAACGCAGTGATCCCATCTTTGGTTCCAGCAACTTTAAAGTCCATATCGCCAAGGTGATCTTCTAAGCCTTGGATATCCGTTAAGATCGTGTAGTTTTTACCATCAGATACAAGTCCCATTGCGATACCTGCAACTGGTGCTTTGATTGGTACCCCTGCATCCATCAATGCTAAGGTTCCTGCACAAATACTTGCTTGAGAAGAAGAACCATTTGATTCTAATACTTCTGCAACAAGACGGATTGTGTAAGGGAAGTCTGTTTCATCAGGAATCACTTGTGCTAAGGCACGTTCGCCTAATGCACCATGACCGATTTCACGACGTCCTGGTGAGCCAGCACGACCAGTCGAACCAACAGAAAATTGAGGGAAGTTGTAATGGTGGATGAATCGTTTTGATTCTTCAACCCCTAATCCATCAATGATTTGGTGTTCACCTAAAGGTGCTAACGTACACGCAGACAACGCTTGGGTTTGTCCCCGAGTAAATAGACCAGAACCATGAACACGTGGCAATAAGCCAACTTCTGATGCCAATGGACGGATTTCGTCTAATTGACGGCCATCCGGACGAATCTTGTCGATGGTGATCAATTCGCGAACCACATCTTTTTCAAGATCTTCTGCGATTTGTTTCACTTCTTTCAAGAATTGTGCTTCCTCTTCATGTCCAGCAAATTTTTCTGCATACACTTCTTTCACTGTGTCTTTGACTTTATCGATCTCGTCTTCACGAGCCAATTTTTCTTCCGTCATAACAGCAGTTTTCATTGTTTGGTAGTAGCCGTCGAAAATTTCTTTTTTCAAGTCAGCATCTACTTGTAACAATTTGACTTCCATTTTTGGTTTGCCCACAGCTGCGACAACTTCTTCTTGGAAGGCAACCAATTCTTTGATAGCATCAAAGCCGAATAATAACGCACCTAACATGTCTTCTTCAGAAACTTCTTTCGCTCCTGATTCAACCATGTTGATGGCTTTTTTCGTTCCAGCTACTGTCAATTCGATATCGGTTTGTTCTGCTTGTTCTACTGTTGGATTCAAGACATATTCGCCATTGACCCGACCGACATCGACACCAGCGATCGGTCCGTCAAACGGGATATCTGAAATAGATAACGCTAAAGAAGAACCTAACATTGCTGCCATTGCAGGCGTACAATCTTGTTCAACGCTCATTACGATGTTTGTAACTTGTACTTCATTACGGAAGCCTTCCGCAAACATTGGACGGATCGGACGGTCGATCAAGCGGGCAGTCAAGGTTGCTTCCGTACTTGGACGTCCTTCACGTTTGATAAAGCCACCAGGTACTTTCCCTACGGCATACATTTTTTCTTCGTAATTGATCGTTAATGGGAAAAAGTCGGTATCTTTTGCTTCCTTAGATGCAACCGCTGCACTTAGGACAACCGTGTCGCCATAACGAACCAATACAGCTCCGTTTGCTTGCTTGGCTAATTGGCCAACTTCTACTTCTAATGGGCGGCCGCCCCAAGTTGTTTTGAATACTTGTTTTTCTGTCATGTTCTGCTCCTTTTCATCGGATCCCAGCAAGTCACTACTAAACAAATGAAAAAATCGGAATGGCGTTCCGCTGCTTTCATTTGGTTAGTAGGATGCTGCTTACAAGGACCCAAAATTCTTTTTGGCTGCGCTTTTTGATTCACCAGTCAAAAGGCCGCTATTTTGGTGTTTCACTTTTTAGATGGCTCGAGCTTACCTGTCAGACTGCATCAGCTGTTTTAGCCGACAATGCAGTCGCAGTGATTCCGCTGCTTGGTCACTACGCTCGCTGCTCTCGCCTAGTACTATTCATCATCTGCTCTGTGCGGCTTGCGCCGCTCAGTCGCAGTAATTCATAGCAAAAAAGTGAGATTCGGGTTGAACCTCACTTTTCTTTGTTTGATTAACGACGTAATCCTAAAGCTTGGATTAATTCGCGGTAACGTTGTACGTCTTTTTGACGTAGGTAAGCTAATAAGTTACGACGATGTCCAACTTTTTTCATCAACCCACGGTATGAATGGTGGTCTTTTTTGTGCATACGTGCATGTTCGTTCAAATGGTTGATTTCTTCTGTTAAAACAGCGATTTGAACTTCTGGAGAACCAGTATCTCCTTCATGACGTGCAAATTTGTTGATGATTTCGTTTTTGCGTTCTTTTGAAATTGCCATGTTTTTCACCTCTTTTTCTTTTTCCCCTGCGACTGAGTAAAACGTTGGTGATTCGTTAAACCAAGTAACAGGTACTGTGCTTTTCACACGTAATTACTTTACTTGATTCTAAGTAAAAAAGCAAGTTTATCTACCTATTCTTTTCGTTTCTTTTGAGAGCTCCTCCAAAACTTATGTTATACTTAGGATACTACTCTATCTAAAGGAAGTGTAAGGATGAGCGTTCTTTCCCGAATCGAGAGCATGAAAAATGAATTATCGCTTTCTGAGAAGAAACTCTTCGCATTCATGGAGGCCAATCCTGAAAAAGTGCCGTCGATGACTGCGAGTCAATTAGCAGAAGCCACTGGGATCAGTGCACCAACCGTTGTACGTTTTGCGAAAAAAACCGGCTTTGCTAGTTTGACAGATTTAAAAATACAATTATCTGCCGAATCCGGCTTGCGCCACAATGCCAATGAGCATTTAGGCTATGCCGATGTTGAATTAAACGAGCCCTTTCATGCCATCACCTCAAAATTGAGCCACAATGCCCAGGTGACCATGAATGAGACGGCCCAATTATTAGAAGAACAGCTGATGTTGGCTGCCGCTGAACTGATCGCGACTCGTGAACGCATTTTTGTCTGCGGAATCGGTGCTTCCTCATTGATCGCACAAGATATCCAACAAAAATGGACTCGTTTAGGCAAGATCGTCGTGTTTGAAAATGACTACAATCTCTTGTTGCCGCAACTTGTCAAAAACGAGAAAAAAAGTCTGGTCTGGGTCATTTCCAACAGTGGACACACGCCTGAGATGGTTCACTTAGCCGAAATCGCTAAAAATCTTGGCGTTCCGATCCTGTCACTCACCCGCTTTGGCAGCAATCCGTTGACGAAGTTGGCGGATGTTCCCCTGCAAGTGTCCCGTTCCAAAGAAGCCAACCAGCGGAGTGCCGCTACCAATTCAATCATCGCCCACCTATTAGCGGTCGATGTCCTTTTCTATGTCTTTTTAAGTAAAAATGAAAAGCTGGCACGAAATATCTATGCGTCACGCCAAGCCATCGCTGATTTTCGTGAGAAGTATTTGTAAAATGTTAGGGAGCTATAGCCTCCTACTCTTTATTAAAGCGATGACTCTACCCATTGATGAAACGTTTTTTACCAATCAAAGACAAGAGGCTGAATGTCATCAGCCTCTATTTTTTTATGCTAAGCAATGATCCCCATTGTAGAATGAACTGGACGTTGCATTCATTCTTACTCCGTCTCGCTAGATAGAATCCGCTCCTGTTTTCTCCTTGCTCGCGACTACTTTCCTCATTGCTCCTCCTCCAAATACGAGACTACCCACGAATCAAATAGTTTTTGATACGCAGCTTTTGGGCGGTCTTTTTCTTGATACACCTTTTGTGCGATGGCCGCTTGGAGCCAAAAAATCGCTTGGATCACTTCACGACTAGTCTGAGCCTCAGGTACATCCGCCCAGACGGATAAAGCGATCGCCTGTGTTTGGGCAAGCTGTTCCTGTGCAACTTGTTGTCCATTGGCAAACGTCGTCAACTGGAATTCATTGCTGATTTTTTCGTAGGTTGGATAAGTATAGCCTGCCGCTTCTCCTAAGACATAATAGAAAAAATTATCATTGTGATTGATCATGGTATAGCCTTTTTCAAAAAAGACATCTGCCGGCGCCATATTCTGGTTCCAACGGGTCCAATAGGAGATTTGGCAATTCTCCGTCAACGTTGTCTGCTCTTGGCGATTCAAGCGGTAAAACCCATCATTCCAGACCCGCACAACAAAGCCGAGACTTTCAACAAAGGCCGCCAGCTCATTGACGTAATCAATAAAGACTTCGATTCCACTGGCTTTTTCTCCATAGCGCTCACGGGCTGCTTCGATCATTTGCGGAAAGTTTTCTAAATGATCAAAATCAATAAACTCATCGGCACCAATATGAAAATAGGTGCTGTCTTCAAACAGTTGCGCATATTCCCGATAAACTTCCTGAATAAAAGCTACCGCTTCTGAATCCAAAATGTTCAGTGCTCGATCATCACGCGTGCCATCGGCTGTCGGTAATTGCCACTCGGGCTTTTGAGCCAACACTTGCCGCAGATGACCGGGAGAATCAAAGTCCGGAATGATGGCAATGCGATGTTCGTGGGCATATGCGATCAATTCGCGGATCTCTTGTTTGGTCAAATACTCCTCCGAAACGATTTCTGGAAATTGCTCTGATTCAATGCGAAATCCTTCATTCTCGGAAAAGTGTAGCTGTAGATGGGTAAACTGGAAACAAGCCATACTACGAACGACAGCTTTTAAATCCATCAAGGAGTAAAATTTGCGACCAATATCGATCATTAAGCAACGTTCGGGGATAGCCGCCGCATATGAGCCTTCTCGCAATTGATCAGTAAAGAAATCTCGCCAATATTTCGTTGTAGCAGGATAGACCTTCTCAGGAGTTGAGACAATGATCTGTTGCTTCTCAAAACGAAAATCCGCATCAAGTGATGGCCTGAGAACGATTTGGGGTTGGTGGTCTGGCATTTGCCAGCCCATTGTTGCAAAAAGAGCGGTTGCTTTTTTATAATCTACGAATTCATTGTGTGCTTCATTCATCTTCGTTTCTCTCAGTACAATTAATAATTTGTTCCCTTTTATGAAGGTTCCTTTCTATCATAACACCTGATTATAAGAACGTTTTCATTTTGAGAGATTTCTTAATAAGTACTAATCAGAAAAGCCGGTCCTGTGTATGGTGGTTAATTGCCTATTCAAACGATCATCCCAGTAAAGCCAACAATTCTCATGTAGTTGTCGATCGATTCGTTATAACTTTTCTGGAAGGATGTGAATGGGAAAAAGAGCCAGCTTCCCAATGATGATTCTCTCCCCTATACTACTACAAAAGAAAAATCAGCTGAGCTGCAATTGGCCTTTACTATTGAAACAGTCCCTGCTCCAAATAATCCACCAACGGACCCAAGTACTTTTTATCTGTCCAATCACAATCTTGTCCGTTGGCTTCCATGAGCGCCTTCATCTGCGGATCATAGGTGTGAGGCGCTTTCTTAGCCGCAGCTTTTCTTAACATTTTCACTAAGTTTCGATCAAAGAAATTCATTTTGCTTTCCTGCCATTGTCCTCTGCCGTAAAAAAGGGGGATGTCTTTTAGCGGACCCGTGAGATTCTGTTCTTTGAGTTTTTTCACAACATCTTCTTCAGGAGCAGAGGCTCCCGCACAAAAGATAAGTATCTCTTTGTCTTTTAGCTGGTTGGTATTCTTTTTTTAAAAAGGACAGTCCAGCAATACCCGATGCATAGATTCCCCCACAGAAGATAATTGTGTCATAATCCATTACTTCAGCTATTTTCGCTTTTGGGGTTTCTAGGCTGGAAAAACCTGTTGCATCTTGAAGCCAGTGGACATACTTTTTGACAGCGCCGTATTTCGATTGATAAACAATAATGCCGTTTTTCATGGGGGAACTCCTCTCTGCAGTTAGGACTGCACCTTATGGTTTTGTGCCAGCTATTGCTTGTTCTAAAAACGTTTCGTACGCTTTTTCCTGTTGTGCATAGATTTCATCTAGTGGAATACCAGGTGTCGTTACTGAGAAAATCGTACCGATTCCGATCGTGTAAATGAGCATATGCATGTGTAGCTGTTTGGCGGTTTCTATACTGATAGTCAAATCGGCGGCAATCCTTTGGGCTACTTGAGGATTCGTCTCCAACTGATACAGATCTTCTAATGACGAAACATTCGCTCTTTTTTGTAAGACAAAAATACTCAAAATATGGGGTTCTTCTTTCGCCAATTGCAAATACGCGTGTCCGGTACTGCGAAACAGATCCTGGGGGTCGCTATGGGCTTCTAGATACGCTTGTAAAAATTGCCGTGCTTTCTGCTCTACCTCTGTTCGCAGGCCCTCCATATTGGTGCAGTAACTATAAATGGGCTGGACTGAACAGCCTAACTTCTCGGCAATGTTCTTGACGATCACGTGCTCCATACCGCCTTTTCGAGCAATCTCAAAGGCGGCATCAACCACCATTTCCTTTGTTATTCGTTGTTTCGGCATTCATTGCCCTCCTTAAGCACAAGTTTCGTTATATAAACTCTTTATATAAATCGATTATATTCTTTTGTTCCTTCGAAGTCAATTGGATCCAAGCCACTATCCCTCGCTCTTTCTATTGAATAAAGAGCTGTCGCTTTCTCACAAATCATCGTTCATAGGGTGTAAATCTTCCGTTACTTTCCAATGATTGCTGGCTCTTTTATCCGCATAAAAAAGGTACAGCCCACAGAAAAAGGCTGTACCGTAGATAATACGTATGGGCTCTTTTACACTCGAAGCTGCTACACTTCTGGGGTGTTCTCTGGTGGCGCTTCGGGGATCGGTTCTTCCTCTTCATACAAGGAGGAAACCCGCGTATACCATTCAAACACATGGGTAATGACCACTTTAGCTGCCGCATACACAGGAATCCCTAAAATGACCCCAACAAGGCCAAACAGTTTTCCTGAAGTCAAGAGGACTAACAGGATCGTGACAGGATGAATCGACAACTCGTTTCCTAGAACTAATGGCGAAATCAAGCGGCCTTCAATGGTCTGCTCAATGACAAAGACGATCAGCACTTGGATCAGTAACACGGGTCCACCGACGATTCCTAAAAAGACCGCAGGGATCATGGCCAAAAAAGATCCTAAATAAGGGATTAAATTTAGAAATCCCGCTGCAATCCCCAGTGTGATGGCATAATCTAAGCCAATGATACTAAACCCGATCATAAACATCACTGCGACCGCAAACGCCACCGTCAGTTGTCCCCGAATATAGGAGGATACTTGATCGTTCATCTCTTTTAAGACGACCAGTGATGGCTGGCGCATTTTGGTTGGCAGAAATTTAACAAAATAAGGGGCTAGTTTACGGCCATCTTTCAGTAGGTAGAACAAAATAAATGGCATGGTAATGACCGCTAAAACGATCGTTGCAACGGCGCCGAAGAAACTGCCTAGATTTTGAATCGTGCTGCGGGAAAGGTTTTGGACGATATCCGTCAAAGAAGAAATCAGCTTCTCATTGGAGGCTTCGATCTGCTCTTGGACTTGCGAGAAGATTGGATCAGAGAGAATCTCATTCACCTTATTCTCGATGATCGTCAAGTAGCCTGGCAAATTATCCGCAAAGCTCATGGATTGCTCTTGGATCTTAGGGATGATCACCACCACACCCCAGACGATCAGACCAACCACTAAAATAAAGAGACCAAAAATACTGTAGATTCGTTTGATTCCCTTGCGTTCTAAGTAGTCGACGGTGGGGTTCATCAAGTAATACAAGATCCCCGCCAAAATGATTGGCAATCCGACGATGGCTAAAAATTGCCAGACGGGTTCAAACAAATACGACACTTTCGTAAAGAGCAGCAAAATCAAGAGAATCAATAAAATGACCAGCAAGCTGGTCACTGCTTGATTGTTTAAAAACCATTTCCAAAACCAGGAATGCGGCTTTTTCTGCGTTTCTTTCATGACATTCTTTGCCTCCTAGTCGTACGTCACCTGCATGCCGACTTCTAGTTTCGGCAGAACAGTTGGCGTTAAATAAATCGCACTTGAAAGCTGATCTTCAGCCGGCACTTCGTCAAAGACAAAGGTCACATGCTGGATCGTTTGCAGGATTTGGTTTACGACCGTCCCTACATATTGGACTTGATAGGTCTGATCACCAAAAGTGATCTGGTCCCCTTTTGTGACGACTAACGCTTGCGAATCAGGAATCGTTTGAATGACTGAATATTCTCGCAGTGTGTCGGTCGCTTCTTCCCCAAAAAAGATGATCATTCTTTCTTGCGAATCGATCGCTTGTGGACCGATTTCTTTGATCGTCCCTTTTTTCATATGACAAACTCCCCTTTCTATCTTCTTGTTTATTATAACATAAAGAGTTTTTCTACCCGCCCAAAACCGCATTCTATGGTAGAATTAAATAGGAATGAAACTATTAGGAGGTTTTTTTATGTTGCAAACGATTTATTTAGGTACGTACACTCGTCGCGAAAGTAAAGGGATCTATTCGATCGCTTTAGATACGGAAAAAGGAACACTGACCGATTTGACCTTATGCGCGGAAGAAAAAAGTCCGACTTATCTTGCCCGCAGTAAAAAAGAAGCAGTTTACAGCGTCACAGAAGTAGATGGCAACGGCGGCGCAGCTGCTTATACCCCAGACTTTACCTTGCTGAATACCGCAACGGAAGAAGGCGCACCACTTTGCTATGTAGCAGTTGATGAAACCCGTCAGCTTTTATATGGTGCCAACTACCATAAAGGTGAAGTGAATGTTTATAAAATTCTAGAGGATGGCAGCATCGAAGCAACGGACAGCATCTACCATGATGAACCCGTCGGCTCTCATGAAAACCAAGACAAACCTCATGTCCACTATACTGACTTAACACCAGACCAACGTTTAGCAGTTTGTGACCTTGGAACGGACCGTGTCTATACTTATGATATTTCAGAAGATGGCAAACTGACAGAAGTTGCCGTTTACGTGGCAGAAGACGGAACTGGCCCACGTCACTTGGTCTTCCATCCAACTAACCAATACGCTTACTTAGTGGGCGAATTAGACAGCTCATTGACTGTTTTACGCTACAATGAAGCAGATGGCAGTTTTGAGAATATCCAAAAGGTGCCAACGATCCCTGCAGACTTTACGGATTTCAACAGTGGCGCTGCGGTACGTATCTCGAACGATGGCCGTTTTGTTTACAGCTCAAATCGCGGCCATAATTCAATCGCTGTTTTTGAAGTAACCGATGAAGGCGCTGGCCTGACTTTTGTTCAATCAATCTCGACTGAAGGCGACTTCCCTCGCGACTTCGATTTGGACCCGACAAACGATTATCTCGTTTGTGCCAACCAAAATTCTGATAACCTAACGTTATACAAACGCGATGAAGCCACTGGCAAATTGACTGTCTTAGAAAAAGACATCTACGCACCGGAATGTGTCTGCGTCTTATTCAAAAAATAAAGTTTTGGAGGATTCCCCCATGTTTGATAAAATACCAAAGGAACTTGTGCTCAAAGATTTTTCTAATATCTACAATAAATGTCAATCAACCTTTGAACTAGTGACGAGCCGCAAATACAATGAATCATTGGTCCTATTAACGACTGCAGAAACGTATGCGATCGCTGAAAAAGCCTATATTCGCTGCGATACTGCCAAAGAGCTGCAAACAGCGGAAGTCATTGCTTTCTTTGATGCTTTTGAGATCTATTATTTTGAATTAAAACAAGTCCTTTTTCATGATGACGATGATTTTGTTTCTTTAAAAAATCGTTTAGAAAAAATGAAAGACACTTACGAAGCATTGACAGCCTCATTTCATTTGTTATGATGAAATCAAATCAAATGTGAAAAAGGTGACGTTATGAACCAAGAACAAGTGTTGGATCGTTTACGAGAAGAATTGGCCATGCCGTTTTTCGAAGCAAAACTAGAAGACAAAGCCTATTCCGAAGAAGACTATCAACAAGTCAAAGCGGATTTGGTAAAATACTTTGATGACTATGTACGCAATGTAGAAAATTAAGAAAC
>NZ_JBIORB010000004.1:0-40669 GCF_051714025.1 Enterococcus sp. AZ167 | reverse complement strand
GGAACCTTAGTAAAGATTATTATGAGTTAAAATCTCGACTTTTTACCTTAGATAGTATGGAATCACACGAAAATTCAAACAAAAATAAAGATTTTGCTAGGAAATCATCAGCGACCATCTCTAAAGAGGCACAACATCAACTATATATTAGTGAACGAACCAATAAGAATAAACAATCGATTGCATACTCGACTATCAGTTTAACCATTGCTTCAATTTTAAAGGGTGCCGGCCGCCCACTATCAAATAAAGAAATCTTCAAAATTTTAACTAATGATCATGGATTAAGCATTTCCTACGAAAACTTAACTCATAATATTCTTCCCAGAATAAACATTGATAGTAGCATCAATGTAGAAAGAGCTTATAGAGGTTATTGGCAGTATAGATTGCATTAGCTTCTTTCACGCTTTCTGTTCCTTCTCCTTTTAAATTTTATTGGAAGAAGTGAGTAGGATGTCAGAAAATGATGAACGCGTGAATGCCCAACTTATTCGTTTTTTTGAAAAGGTCATTGAGAATACTGCAAATTCCTATTTTAAAAAGCAGAAAAAAATAAGTGACCACGAACAATTCGATCAATTCCCTCAACATTTCTTTACTGAAAATAAAATCAAAATCAAGCAACCTGTTACCATTTTAAATGTAACTTTTCTAGTTGAAGATGCTCAATTAGCTGAGATTATTCCTTTATTAAAAGAAAAAGAACAGATATTTCTTGTTGAAAAATTTATTTTTGAGAAGACAGATAAAGAGATTGGAGAATCTTTAGGTATTACAAGACAAGGGACTACTAACCTAAAGCACCGTCTTTATAAAAAATTCCAAGAATTGCTTATTTAAAACTTACTCGATTTCACTTTTAATACGACCACCTCCCATAAATAATATTTAAATTTATGGAAAGGAAGATGGTCTATGAATACACTGAAAGAAGATTTTATTTTAGCAAAAGCTGGAAATGAAGAAGCCATTGAAGCCATTCTTAAAAGATTCAGCTCGTTGATGCACAAAAAATCGTGGAGAAACGGAAAATACGATCAAGATTGTTATCAAGAATGTATGATTGCAGTCTATCTAGCAATTTCAAAATTTGAAATCAAGGAATAAGCTCATTTTGGGGAGATGCATTTTGCTTCTCCCTTTCTTCTTATCTACCTCACCTTATCCATTAAATTTTTCAATTCAGTTACATTTGTTAACTCGATTATATTAGGAATTGGCTGCTTTATTAGATTATTCCTAGTGAGTTTTGTTAAATATCTACTAAGTGTTTCTGGAGTCATCCCTAAATAAGAAGCAAGTTCTTTTTTCGTAGTTTCCAATTTTATCTGCTCTGTATTTTGCTTTATATTTTCTTCTAACAAATACTGAATTAAGCGTGTTTCTGCTCTTTCAGTCATGATTCCTGCAGTTAATCGTTCTGTATTATCAAGACGTCTCGCCATTTCTGATAAAAGTTCTAGAGCTATTTGGGGATGCGATAGTAAAATCCGCTTAAAGTTGTCCTTTTGAATGGTACATACTTTAGTTGGTGATATTGCTTCTATAAAGCATCCATAATGTTGTTCTTCAAATAATGCCAGCTCGCCCACAAAATCACCCTGTTCTAAAATACGAATCACCTGTTCTTTACCTGAAGAACCTAAGCGATAAACTTTTACTTTTCCTTCTTGAATAAGATAAAGAGATTCAAGTATATCTTCTGCTTGATAGATAAACTGTCCTGCAGAAAAAGCTTGTTCTGTAATATCACTTTGGATAAATTGAATTTCAGTGAGGGACAATCCCTGAAATAAAGGCATTGTACTTATACAATGATCATATTTTGTGAAATCAATCATGTTCTTACTACTCCTCTTTTTGTGGTTAGTATAGCATAAAAAAACGTTCACTCATGTAATATCATCAGTGAACGATTTTCTATACTTATTTTTCTTTATCTGCATCATAAAGAACAGCGCGTACTGAAACTTCAATGGAATCCTTTACTGCTTTAGAATATGGACAAACTTTATGCGCTTCTTCAGCAATTTTTTGAACTTCTTCTAAATCTAAATCTTGAATTGCAACTTGAATCTCAGCACTTAATTTAAAGTCCACATCGTCTGGCTTTTTGTATAATTTTACTGTATGTGTAACTTGTGAAGATTGATGAATTTTACGTTGACCCTTAACAATTTCTAATGCCCCGTGAAAACAAGCACTGTATCCTAAAGCAAATAATTGTTCTGGGTTTACTCCACTCCCAGATCCTCCCATTTCTTTAGGTGTAGAAATCTTCACTTCAAATGATCCATCATTTAAATAGCTCACTCCATCACGGCCACCGGTATTAGTCGCTGTTGTTTCGTAAATTTTTTTGTAATCTGACATATTGAAGTCACTCCTTTTCACTTTTATGGTCCTATTTTAGGAAATAAAGTTGGTGTTGGCATTGATCTAAATCAAGAATCATAAAGTTAAGAATAACTTTATGAAAAAATATCGTTGGATGCAGTATATCTCTTTACTTGAACTTTATTAGCTATGTTTATTGGTCTTTTTGTTAAGGTAAATAAATATTAACAAAGCTATTATTGCGCCTCCAAAAGAACCACCTATCGCAATAAACACATCCACTGTTCCTTGAATTCGAATGATATTTGATTTAGTTATAAAATGGATGAACTATGATATAATTTTTTGCTTTAGGTTTCCTTCAGATTCCATCAGCTACAAAGTTGCTACCCGTGCAGGGTACATCAAAAAAGGAAATGCCAAAGCATTTCCTAAAGTGTGATTTGGTCAAAACAACACCATTTGACAAAGCACTGAAGAAACTAGAATGACTTTTCATCAATAAACCCTATTGTTCGTTCAGATTTTCCATTTACTCCAACACAAAGGAGTTTTTGAAAACAAATTCACTCCTCCCTCCTAAATCTTCTTAAAAACCATTATTCTCCGCCAATGTCTTAAACCATTCCCCAGATTTCTTAATCGTCTTAATCTGAGTGTGAATATCATTAGCGATTAAGCCGTAGCGGTTACGGTAGGCATTGCTCCAGGACCAGCAATCGATAGGAGTCCATAGATGGTAGCCAAAGCAGTTGGAACCTTCTTCAATCCCTTTATGCAACCATTGGAGATGCTCTTTGATAAATTCTATGCGGTAATCGTCTAGAATTTGCCCTTTTTCATCCATAAAGCGTTCTTCCCGAGAAACCCCCATGCCATTTTCAGAAACAAACCAAGGTAGATTGCCATAATTATCGCGAATATTGATGGCAATGTCATACACTGCTTTGGGATAGATTTCCCAACCTTTGTCAATATTCATGCGACGGCCAGGCATTTGATATGCATCATAATAACGATCAGGCATCCAGGCACCCACTGAATTTGGAGCAATGTCAGGTGTCTTGACCCGGTTTGGATGATAGAAATTCACTCCGATAAAATCAACAGTATTTTCCTTAATCAAAGCCAACTCATCAGCAGTTGACTGCCACAATACCCCATCCTTAGTCAGCAATTCTAGCAATTCCACAGGAAATTCCCCTTTGATGGCTGGGTCGAGAAACATTTTATTGTTCCACAGTTCGGCAATTCGGGCTGCCTCTTGATCTGCTTCAGCATCTGAAGCTGCGTAAGTTGGCGTCAAGTTTAACACGGTACCAATCCGGCCACCAGCTTGTGGTTGACCCATTTCGCGAAACTTCGCCATGACCTTAGCGGAAGCGAGATTTAAATTGTATGCCACTTGTACTGCTTTCTTGCCATCCACCAATTTTGGATAATGAAATTGGAACAAGTACTCCCCATCTACTACCACCATCGGCTCATTGTGGGTCACCCAGTCTTTCACACGGTCACCAAACAAAGCAAAACATTGTTCAGCAAATCCCACAAACAAATCGACAACTTTCTTCGATTCCCAACCGCCATATTTATGGTAAAGCTCCACTGGCAAATCAAAATGATGGAGGTTAAAAATCGGTCGGATACCTTGAGAGAGGAACTCATCAATCACATTATTGTAAAAAGCAACACCCACTGGATCCACTTCATTGGTTTCCAAATCCTTGATGAGACGGGTCCATTGAATCGAGGTGCGAAGGGAATTCAATCCCGTTTGCTTCATCAATGCGATATCTTCTCGGTAGCTATTGTAAAAGTTCGAAGCCATATCTGGCCCCACTCGGTCATAAAAAACTTCAGGTTCAATATCGTACCAATGATCAAACATATTGGCATGTTTCTTTTGAAAACGGCCTTCTGATTGGGGACCAGATGTGGCTGCACCCCACCAGAAATCTTTTGGAAATGTCAACATAGCATTCTACTCCTTTTCTCTCAAAACGTCGGCTAAACACTGCCGCATATGATCGCCAAATTTTGGCAAGTATTCATGGCCATACTCTGGATAAAATAGCATTTCTTTGTCAGCTGCGCTACTTAGCTGATTGTACACAGCAAACTGGGTTTTCGGTGGACAGACTGTATCTGCAAGGCCAATTGCCCAATGCACCTTCCCTTTGATCCAAGGAGCAAAGTATTGCAAATCAATGTAATCCAATGTTTCAAAGAAAGCTTCTTCTCGTTGGTGCAAGGGGTCTTTAAAGCGAAACCAATAAGCCAACTCTTCATAGGCGGAGTTTTCTACATCTAAGCGATAAGCTTCGCGATAATCACTTAGGAACGGATAACAAACAAAAGATTCCTTGATTTCCGGAGCAACAGCCGCACAAATCAACGCCAAAGCTCCTCCTTGTGACGCACCATAGGTATACAGTTGGCTGGTATCCACTTGGGGTTCTGCTACCATTAGCCGAGTCAACTGGTAAATATCGAGAAACACACTTCGATAAAATAAATCATTTGGTCCAGACTCCACTCCCCGGATTATATGCCCTTTCAGACTGGTTTTCGTGGTCAATCCCACATCTTCTGACAAACCACCTTGTCCTCTAACATCGAGTGCCACTACCCAAAAGCCTTCAGCAGCCATAGCGACCTTGTCTGACCAATCCCCAGCATCTGAGTGATACCCATGAAATTGAAGCAAGAGGGGAGACTTTTTTTGCAGACGTTTAGGCCGAATGAGTTGACAATGGACGGTGGCTCCTTGAACACCTGTAAAAGTTAAATCAAATGCTTCTGCTACTGAAGAATTCAAGGGATGAGGCTCTAAATGATAGTCTGTCCCCAAATCATCTACCTCTTGAAACCCTGCCTGCCAAAAAGCTTCAAAATCAGCAGGCTTTCGCTGACTCCCTTGATAGTTTTGCCACCTTTTTTTTGCATCTATTGCATACATTAAACTTGCTCCTTTCGTAAGTGATAGTTTGCCACTGCTCCTATCAGATTAGCATCTTGTTGAAACTGACAAATCTTCACAGTAATTCGTTGGTCCTCTGAATGATGATGTTGTTGTAACAAACATAATTGGGCTTTTACCGGAGCCAATAGATCTTTGCGCATTGATATGCCACCACCGATACAGACTACTTCAGGATCGATGACCAAGCAAACATTATAAATACCAATCGCCAAGGCTCGGAACAATTGTTGAACTTCTTGTTGAGCCAATTGATCTCCAGTGTCAGCAATATCAAATAGTTCTCGACCTGTAATACCTGATACCAAACCTTTCTGTTCGCAATAGCGCTTTGCAGCATGAACAGGGCTGGCTAACTCACTTAACGTTTGTCCATTTTCCGCCAACATGTAGCCAAATTCGCCTCCAAATAAGTTATGCCCCTTGACTAGTTTCCGCTCCAACACCACGGCTCCACCGATTCCCGATCCAATGATGAAAGAAACTGAACTTTTGGCATCTTTGGCAGCACCATAAAAGGCTTCTGCTAACCCTGCACAATTGGCATCATTTTCCACAAAGACAGGTTTTTCCAATAACTCCTCTAATTCTGCAACAAAATGAATTTTATGAATATAGGGGATCGCACTGTAGCCCCCGATAATCCCCTGATCACTGTCCACTGCTCCGGGTACACTGATCGACACCGCTTCAATCGGTGTCTGACTACAACTGGTTAAATTATGCAAAGTGGCTTTTAGGTCCATCTTCATTTGCTCCCAAGTCACGGGTGTCACAAAGGAACCTTTTTCGGTCAAGGCTTCTGCTGCCCACAGAGCATATTTGATACTCGTACCCCCAATATCAATTGCTAAAATACTCAAGAATTCCCCCTACTTTCTCAGTCTACTTACCTACACTAATTTTCATTGTAAGTAGTTATTTATTTTTAGGTATATACTTTTAAAATTTGAAAATCAAAATAAAAAGCGGAAAGAGGATTTTTCCGCTTACTTATTCTCTCGTTAAGACAAACTCCACCGAAAAACTATCATAACGATGAACTGAAATGGAGTACTCAAAAGCGATGCCTGTATCAAAATAAGCAATTTGCTCTGCCACTGCCACCGGATCTCCCGAATCCAATTCTAGATACTGTTGTTCGATTTCAGTCGCCTTTCGGACACTGACGCGTCGATGCCCACTTTGGATTTTCAAACCGAGATCTTCTTCAATATATTCATAAATGGACCCTTCAATATTGGCTTTTTTCAAACCAGGAATCAAATCGATAGGCATGTACATTTTTTCCATAACCAACGGCTTGCCATCAATGTGACGCACCCGATAAATATCATACACGAAAGTATCTTCCTGCATATTTAATTTATTTTTTACCAAGTTATCCGCTTCTATTACCTTAAACTCCAAAACTTTACTTTTAACTTCTTTTCCTGGATTGAGAGCAGTCGTCCCACGAAACTGATTAGCCACCGCAATTCGTTCTATTTCATCGGTCGCCAAATCCTTGACAAAAGTACCGGATCCACGACGTTTGATAATCAATCCCTCTGACACTAACATATCTAAGGCCTTTTTCACCGTCATCTTACTAGCGTCATATTCCACACAAAGATCTTTTTCGAAGGGAATTTGTTGATTTGCTTGATATACACCTTCCAGTATCTTCTTACGGATATCACTGGAAATAAGGATATATTTTTTCATCGTCATGTTACCTCCACTTATGGCTTATCCTAATATCTTATCCTATCTGCTACCGAATGGAAATAGCCAGCCACTGTCCTTTTGAAATTATTTATCTACTCGTCGTAAATGATACAGTTGAGACGCATAATCCCCCGGCAATTGACGGGACCAATAGTCTTTTGCTCGACCGACATAGTTACCACCCATAATCAAGCCAATGCTAGAAAGATCCTTACCGGAACGTAATTGTGGCAGTTGATTGATTTGATAATTAGCTTCCAAATCTAAACCGGCCAATAATAAACGACGATAAGCCGGATTCGGTTTACCCAACACTTGATAATCCGCCACCAAAGCTTCACTCAAATCTTTTGAAACTACCATCCAACTACACTGGGTATTATCAAAAGGACTATTGAGACGATAAAAACGCCCCTCGTGGATCAATTCTCGGTATTCTTTAAAGGTGGCAATCGCTGCTTTTACCTGTTGTAGCTCTACATCTGACATCCTCGTAATATCCAACTCCAAACCATAAGTACCAAACATCGCTACCTGATTACGAAAAGTCAGTCCTGGCGAACGCCCTACTTGATGATTGGGAATCTGTGACAAATGACTACCGATACTAGCTAATGGGTAAACCATCGAAGCCCCGTATTGAATTTTCAAGCGTTCGACCCCATCAGTATCATCACTGGCCCAAGTCTGGGGTGCATAGTAGAGTAACCCAGGATCAAAACGGCCACCGCCACCAGCGCAGGATTCAATCAACAAATCGGGGTATTTTGCTAAGATTTTTTCATACAGGTCATAAACACCTAAAATGTAGCGATGGAACAACTCTCCTTGATTACCATCGGCGAGGTAATTGGAAAATGGTTCTGAAATATAACGATTCATATCCCATTTCAGGTATGTAATTTTGCCACAAGCAAGAACGCAATCGATTTGCTGGAAAATTGTCTCCACCACTTCTGGGTTGCTAAAATCCAAGACAAACTGATTCCGTCCATGAGAGATTTGCTTCTCAGAATTACCAATTACCCACTCAGGGTGCATCTCATACAAGGGTGTATCCGTAGAAATCATTTCGGGTTCAAACCACAGCCCAAATTCCAAACCTAATTGATTGATTTTCGTCGCAAAGGCAGAGATCCCCTCTGGTATTTTGGCTAGCTGCACCTGCCAATTACCTAAAGAGCCGTTATCACTATTCCGAGTACCAAACCAGCCGTCATCCAACACAAACAGATCCACACCGATTGCTGCTGCTTTTTCAGCGATTTGTAATAATTTCTCACTGTCAAAATCAAAATAAGTGGCTTCCCAATTGTTGATTAAAACAGGTCGTTGCTTATGAGACCAGCGAGGTGATATCAAGTGCTCTTGGAAAAAATGATGGAAGCTTTGACTCATACCATTAAAACCGGCCTCACTATACACCAGTACTGCTTCCGGTGTCAAAAATGTGCTTTTTGGAGTTAATTGCCAAGCAAATTCAAAAGGATTGATACCCATTTGAATTCGCAAAATGTCATAAGTATCCAGCTGCAAACGTGCCACAAAATTGCCACTATAAATTAAGCTAAAGCCATAGACCTTTCCTTGTTCTTCCGTCGCATTGGACTCACAAACAGCCATAAAAGGATTGTGGACATGACTGCTGGCTCCACGAGTACTGGCGACTTCTTGCACACCATAAGCAATGGAATTTCTACTAATCTGGGTTTCTCTCGCCCAAGCTCCATCCAAGTGTAGCCAATCATAGTGCTGATTTGGAAGATCCAGATTAAAACTCAGACAGTCCAATAACTCAAAGGTCGTCTCACTAGGATTGATGATCTTCATTTGTCTGGTCACTACAGATTCTTCACCAAACAAGGTATAGTAAAGCTCGACTTGCAAAGGTGAATAACGATCTTGCAAGGTGATAATTAAAGTCTCCCCCGCTTCACCAAAACTGCCAGGCAAGCCAGAAAGTGCCTGTTTTCCTAATTCAATCCGATAGTGTTGATAGGTAAAGTGACTAATACGATCTCCTTTTGGATAGCGTACCCGTAGCATGGGATAGCGAAAATCAGTGGTACCATAGAGGCCCACTTCTTGTTTGATATGTTCCAACGAAGTAGTGTAGTTTTGCTTGATTTGGTTGTTAGCGGGACGTATTTCTCTTTCAATCAAAAAATCATATTGATCATAAATAGGAATACTACTTCCAAAATAGAGTTGTTCCAAGACGTCTAACTCTTCCATTACCCGAAAAATATAACTAATGTTCTGATTTTTTAGGTGAAACTCTCTTCTTTCAGGATTGACACTAATCATGATTTATTCCTTCCATTTCACGAAATTTTTGCGAGCCTTTTTTCAGTAAATAGGCCACTCCGCCAGGAGCCACCAAGAAAAACAGCAAGGGACTGACCAGCAATAATAGGATCCAAAAGGCATAGGTCCCCAAGATGAAGCCATTTAGCAAACTGGGTCGTAATGTCTGAAGTAATAGCTGATACCCAATAGCAACAGGAGCTTCCTTCATTTCGTCATACGTCGCTGTTCCCAAGACCCAGTGTGCATTATAGAGTAAGAAAAGAAGCAAAGATAATCCCCCAGTAACTTTAAAAAACAAGCCTAGTGAAGTGCTACCGAGCCACGCACCAGATAAAAAGATCGCCAAGGACAAAAATACGCCCACAGATAGCACTTTTTCGCACAGTTTCGTAGGTGGTAGCTTCTTGGTTAGTCGACAGAGCTTTTCTTGTAAGGCTTCTGGATGGTCGACACAAAAAACTAACTTTTTATGGCTACTAACCCAGCCATAAATAAAGCCACCAGTGACTAACCAGCCCCAAAAATGCAAGGAACACTTTACTAGGACATAGAGTAATTCCACTGCAACTACTAATTTACTGGACTTCTCGGTCACCAGTAACCCTCCTTTTCCGGTAAGCTTATTTCACAGAACCAGCAACACCATTGTAAATGTATTTTTGCAAAGCCAAGAAGACAACCAAAATCGGTAAAATAACAATAATTACCCCGGCTAAGATCACTGGCCAGTTGGTTCCATAAGGGCCTTTGAATGCAAAGAGTGCCGTGGAGATCACTTTTAGTTTACGATCGGGCATATACAAGAATGGATTATAGAAATCATTGTAAACACCCACACCGCTGATGATTAGCATAGTGACAATAGGTGCCTTTAAGTTCGGTAAAATAATCCGCCAAAAGATACCAAAATAGTTGGCCCCGTCCAAATAGGCCGATTCGTCTAGAGAGACTGGGATTTCATCTAAGTATTGCAAAAAAACATAGATGGAAATCACATCTGTTCCCAAATTTAGTAAAATAACTGACCAAATCGTGTTGAACAAGCCAATTCCTTCAATGATTTGGAACGTCGCTACTTGACTAGTAATGCCAGGAATCAACATTGCCATCATAAACAAAGCCATAATCGGCTTTTTCAGTTTAAAATCAAAACGGCTCATAACATAGGCAAACATCGAGCCTAACAAAAGCTTACCTACCATACTAATTGAAAAAATAAGCAACGTATTTTTAAAACCTGTCAACATCTGACCATTGATAAACGCAGTTTTGTAATTACTAAAGTCCAATGACTTTGGTAGCGACAAGACACTGGTAGACAAAAATTCATTATTGGATTTGAAAGAGCCAATAAAAACTACCAGGATTGGTAGTACGGCAACCACTGCCCCGATAATCAAAATCAAATATTGAAGTATACGTCCGATAGAAAATTGTCTTTTCATCTTCTATGCCTCCTTCTCGCTAATAAATTTCCGTTGAATCAACGTCACCACTAAGACAATCACGAGTAAAATAACTGCCATCGCTGAAGCTAAACCAACTTTATTATACTTAAAGGCAGTATCGATGGTTTGGATTACAAAGGTCATGGTGCCGTTGGATCCTCCAGTCATAATATATGGAATATCAAAGACACTCAAGGAGCCGCTTATGCCCAAAATCAGATTTAGGAAGATGATTTTGCGAATACTCGGTACGATGATATAACGAAACTCATCCCAACGATTAGCCCCATCTATTTCGGCTGCTTCATAAACTTCTGGATTGACCGACTGGATTGCTCCTAAAAAAATCAAAAAGTTAAAGCCGGTATAACGCCACAAGGAAGTAAAGGCCAAAGAAATATTATTGATGGAGCGATCTCCTAACCATAGCCGAATTTGACTCTCCAAACCTAGCGCCGATAGCACTGTATCCAAAGTTCCATCACCTTTAAAGAAGTACAAGAAAATAAATCCAATTGCTACCCCATTTAGTAAATAAGGGAAAAACAAAATCCCCTTCCAAAAATTAGCAAATTTGACCTTAAAGGACAAAATCGTTGCAAACAATAAAGCGACACCCAATTGCAAAAAAGTTGCAAAGAAGTAATACAAGCTGGTTTTAAAAACGGTAAAGTATTTTGGATTGGTTAAGACTGTCTTGTAGTTATCTAGTCCGACAAATTTACTGTCTGGGGAATAACCATTCCACTCTGTCAAACTGTACTGGAACATCTTCACTAAAGGATAATAAGATAACATTAATAATAAAAATACCGGAATAATGGTAAAAGTAAAGATCAAGATTCTTTTTTCAGTTTTTTGGCTAAAACGGGATTTTTTCACCGTCTTATTCATGGTAAACTCTCCCTGTTTATTCATGTTGGCTCCTCCTTATTCTAAAACCCCTCATATCGACCACGGTCCGCAATCGCTATGTACTCCTGCAAAAGAAGTTACTACCAAGATAAGTTTTCTTTACGACACTGTGCTTTTGCCTGGCACAAGTTGCCAGACAAAAGTTAGTGCCTACAATCAAAACTTTATTTGCTATCAATCAAAAGTCTTTTCCTAACTGCTAGGGTGACTTCTAAAAAAATTTTACTCTCCCACTTCTGCTATCGCATCTGACCAGCGTGTATTGAAGTCTTTCATAATAGCTTCGAAGCTTTCGTTAGAGTTACCAACTGCTGCATCGATGATTCGTTGCTTTTCAGCATCTGTCGTACCCAAACCTAGTTCAGATTGGTCATTGATTGAACTAAACAATGATTCTTTTCCGGCTGGTGCTGGATTTTCTTCAATTAACTCAACCCCAGCATCTTGTGCAGCCTTCAATGATTCTGGATAATCTGCTCCAATTTTTGCTGACAAGCCCCCGTTTTCTTCCGCGTAGTCTGATTCATTGACTAACCAGTCGATCAACTTGCGCGCCGCTTCTTTGTGCTTACTATGAACGTTGATCCCATAGTTATAATCTGCTCCAATTGGCAAATATTGTTTACCATCCTCGGCAGTCATTGGAAATGGTTGGAAGATAATGTCCTCAGCAGTATCAGCATTGATGTCTTTGATTTGTGGTACCGCCCAACTTCCCAAAACCATGATCCCAATCTTACCATTAGCCATATCTACTTTTGATTGTTCCCAATCAGATGTAGTTGGGTCAGCCTCAATCAACCCTTGATTGCTAACATCGTATAGGGTTTTATAAATCGTATTCATCACTTTACCCGCTGCAAATGGCTCTTTGTCTGAAGTCATCTTATTGGTAAAGTCTTTATCACCAGAAGCACCACTGCGAACAAAGTCCCAGTTTGATAATGTCCAACCAGCCGCATAGTTAGTATATAGCGGCATCACATCAGTATTTTTTTCTTTGATTGTTTTTAATGCTGCTACAAAATCTTCTGGTGTTTGTGGAAATTCGTCAATACCAGCATCTTTGAAGACCTTTTGATTGACCACCATCCCAGTGGCGTTCATCTGTGACGGTAAGCCATAACTCGTGCCATCATAGGACCGATCATTTAAACCCATATACTCTTTGCTGAGCTCTTCCTTTTTACCAAGTGGTTCAAAAAAGTTCCCATAATCTTCTGGCTTGATATCTCCTGGAATCATCAAAACATCCCCATATTCTTCACTATTCATCCGGGTTTTAATTTGGCCAGCATAGTCTGTAATCGTTTGAATTTCTACTTTGATATCCGGGTACTTCTCATTGAATTTTGTCATGTATTCATCCCATTTTCCATTGGTTTCCCAGTCGGTTTTGTGGTTGATGAAGGTAATGGTCTCAGTTTTCCCACCATCCTTGTCATTAGCTGAATCTTTGTTGTTTCCACATGCCCCTAGAACTAAACCTGCTACTCCCAAGACGATCATTGAACCTAGCATTTTTTTCTTCATGTTACTTCCTCCTATAAATTAATAAAGTGCTGTTACCAAAAACTGTTCATGGCCTGTTACGTCAGAAATGGAAAACGATTACATAAATATAATACTACATTCCCATTTCAAAGTATATACTTTTATATATATTGTTTTGTACTTTTGTAAAATTCTCGAATGATCGCCGCAGCCGGTTTACCGTAAACCCCGTAATCGTCGTCTTTGAGCGCCATCTCTCGCGAATATAACCGCGCCTTCCAGTCCCAAATACCAAAGCCTTGAATCCAGTTTCTCTTGTCACAAGCAGTAAACATCTTTTCAAACCATCGTGATTGCGCTATCATGCTAACTTCCCCTGAAAAACTCCAATCATTGGGTAGATATTGACTTCCTTCACGACTTGGACAACCCACTTCACAAAAGAAGAAAGGTTTTTGGTAGTGATTTACCACTTGTTCAATCCGATCCAATTCTTGTTCCCATTTGTCAATCGGATAATAGCCTGATGAAGAGATGACATCTACAGCATCCCACCAAGTTAGATTATTTTCTTGATACTTGTCACAATTATAAGTTAGTAGACCATTGTAATGCTGTCGAATCTGGGAAATAGTTTCCCGCCACTGAGCTTCCCGTCGATCACTATTAACCAATTCACAGCCGATTACCAACATGACACACCCTGTCTCTTCAGCGAGTTTTGCATAGTGATTCAGGTATTCACGATAGGAATCAAACCATTGGCTCCAAGTCGGCTCGCAGGGAACATCGTAATCAAAAAAATTGATGTGCGCTCGCCACGTACCATCTGCCACATTGACCATGGGTTTCAAGATTACTTTCAACCCGATTCCCTGAGCGTAAGCGATCATCCCTTTCACTTCTGCATCTATTAAAACGTTGTCACTTTGCCAATCGATTTTGGTAGACTGAGGATGAGCTTGTGTGACAGTAATTGGTAATATCACATGACTTGCAGCTAACTCTTCTTTCATCATGCGTAATGATTCTCGACTCATTGGATCTTGCCAGTCTCCCCGTTGGCTCATAAACCCAAAAGTTATCCCATTGATAGTTTCCATCTTTTCACTTCTCCACGTTTTATTTTGTAATCGATTTCAATTCTATATTATAAAGGACGAAGAAGAAAAAAACAACAAAAATATATACTTTTGATTATAATGATTTATACAATATGATATAGTAAATATAATAAAATTGGAGGTCTTTTTTGGATAAGAAAAAATTGTACACGCAGCTCACTCAAAAAATCATCCCCTTCTGGCAAGGTAAGATGGATCTAATTCATGATGGTTTTTACGGTCGTCGGGATAAGATCCCACTACTAATAAGAGCTGCTTGATGAACGCCCGGTATTTATGGAGTTTTAGTCATTGCTGCCGCATTTTGCAAGACAAATCCTTAACTGAGTCTTTTTTAGCTAGCCTAAAGACTGCTGCGAATCCTGCCTATGAATTTTTCCGGTAAGTCTGTTGGGACCAGGAAAACCCAGGGGATCTTCTGGGAGCTAACCGCAACTGAAATACTCTCTGATCCCAATAAAACCACTTATGCTAATAGTTTTGCCCTCTATGTTCTTAGCGAGTATTACTTAGACTTTCATGATCTGTCTGCATTAAAAATGGCAACCACGCTCTTTAGTTTTCTCGAAAAGAAGTCTTATGACCCTCTTACAAATGGTTATCAGGAGGATTTTTCCCACAACTGGTAGCCCGTTCCCTCCCAATCAATCGGACCCAGCGATTTGCCAGATCTAGACTTTACCACTAATACCCATTTGCACTTTTTAGAGGCATACATAAATTTCTACATGACGACGCCAACATTCGATGTAAAAACTACCTTGCAAAGATTACTCATTGTCTTTACAGATAAGATTGCGACCCCAGCAAACTGCCTCCAATTTTTCAATGCTGATTGGTGTCCTCTAAGCCAAGAAATCAGTTTTAGCCATGACATTGAAACCATTTGGGTATTGCAACGGACTTTGACTGTTACTGGTATCAAAGATGTGCAAGTCAGTCAATTTATTGAAAATCTTGGCACTCAAGTAGCTACCAAAGGCTTCGATAACAACAAAATCATTTGTGATCATTCAAATACCCTTCAAACCTCGACTCGAAAAACTTGGTGGACGCTAGCAGAAGCAATCATCGGCTTTTACAACCTGTATCAATTAACTAATAGTAAGGTCTATTATGAATTGGCTACTCACCACTTCGAAATGGTAGAATGAAACTTTGTGGATACTCGATCTAACAGTGAATGGTATGCCTACCTCATCAATGATGGACACCAGATTCTACAGAAGATATCGCCAACGCTTGGAAAGGCCCCTTACCATACCTGTCGTATGTACACAGAAACAATTGCACGCCTATCTAGGTAAGAAAAACAGGACGACCTGACTTCTAGAGAATCATTCGAATTGTAGTGACATCGCAAAAAGCCAACTAAAGAACAGTTGGCTTTTTGATAGTTTATTTTAGTAATTTCTGCTTAGATGCAAATATATGCGCAAATGGTTCTTTAGCTCTTGGTTATCCTTAATACTACAACCTAATTGATTCTCTCCAGCAACTCCACCCTATTTTTCATAATTTTTGAATTAAAATAAAGGTAATCCCTTTTAATTTTCTATCTTTATTTCAATATCAGAATTTATTATTTTAAATTTTTACATACCTGTTTATGAAAAACTAAATAATCTGTCAAAAAAATATGATTGTTCATTTCTAAATATGTTTTCCAATTTTAAAATCTTTTTTAGCATTTTTGTTTCCTTTTCATATGGTTTTTCGTTGTTAATAGTGACTAGGATGATATTCCTATTTTGACCATTGACAATTAAATATAATTTTTGAATAACGTTCCCTGCTATTCGAGCTAAGAATTCAAGTACGCCATGACCTATTTAGCGATAACTACTTAGAGATTTCTTTTTGTTTTGGGAAGACAAAATGCCATGACAATAGCAGTAGATAATGATACTTCCGTAAGGCTCGCCGTAAACTGGGGAGAGGTGAAATTCCTATGTGCTTACCCAAGGCAATTCAAAAATTTTAGTTCATTTATAAGGGGATGATTTTATTAAATCAATAGTCTATCTAAACAAAAAACAAACCTGTGAGTTTTTAGGAATTGATAACAATACTTTAGATAAATGGATTCGTATATATAATTTTCCCGTAATAAAAATAGACGGTATAATTCGCTTTGATGTAGAAGATATCAAAGGCTTTATGGATACGTTCAAAAAGATTTGAATTTTACTTTTGACTGCATATACTAAAAGTAGCGAAATATACTGCCTTACTTTTTTATTAAGGAGTGAGGAAGTTGCCTACGAAGCTTTCAAATGGAAAATATAAAACTAATTTGAGATATCCAAAAAAATTTAAAGAAATTACAGGTATCAGTTCAGAAAAATTCCAAAAAACATTTCCAACTAGGCAATTGGCTATTAAAGCCGAAAATGAAATGAAAAAGAAAATCGCAAAAGTCTTAAGAGAGGAGAATGCAAATTCATTAGAGCTCAAAGGTCAAATAAAATTCAAGGAGTTTTATAAATCTAAATGGCTTCCTAGATATGAGTTAGGGCAAACTACTAGATCCCATAAAGCTCCAAGCGATATAACCATCATTAATACAAAGAATTTATTTCGATTGCATATTCTGCCTATATTTGGTGAGTATGCCATGAGCTATCTTAATGCAAATACCGAAATAATATCAGATGAACTCACAAAAAAGTCGAAGGAATATGCAAACATAAAAATCATTAAATGCTATGTTCGTTCCATGTTTGATATTGCAGAGGTTCTAAATTATATTGAATTTAATCGTACAACAAAAATAATTCAAAGTATTACTGCACCTAAGAAAGTTGCTCTGGAAGAAAAAAGAATACGAGAAGGAAAACAAGCTTTATCTTCGAAAGAACTCACTGATTGGTTAGACGCTGTAAGAGATGATTTCAATGATCAATTACTTTCCTTTCACGATTACACTCTTTTTATGCTTACTTTATATCTTGGGGATAGAAAGAGTGAGACCTATGCTTTGCAATGGAAATACATTGATTTTGAAAACCAAACAGTCCGTCTTAAATATGCCTTGGATAAACACACAAAAAAGAAATTTACAAAAGGTCGAAAAGATACTATTATCCAAGTTCCGGAAATTGTAATGACACTATTGCAAGAATGGAAATCAGTGCAAGCTGAACAACTATTGAAGTTGAAAATTAAACAGACACCTGACCAATATCTTTTTAGTTACTCCAAACCTTCTGGTGAAGTAAATTGTCCAGTCCATACTGATTACTTAAATTATCGAATTAATTCTATAAAAAAAAGACATCCCCATTTGGTTCATTTAACTCCTCATAAACTTCGACATACTTACGCAACTTTAGCTAGACAAGGTGGGGCTGATATGAATCAAATTTCTAACGCTTTGACACATTCAGGTATTTCAACTACAAAAATTTATGTGAATACACCTGATTTAGTTGATAAAGCTGTGTTCGAAGCGTTTCAGCGAGGATTACAAAAATCTAATTAATGTGTTCTAGAATGTGTTCTAAATATAAAAAAAAGACACTTTCCAAATAATTGGAAAGCGTCTTGAACGTTGATATATAAAGGATATTAACGTTTTGAGAATTGAGATGCTTTACGAGCTTTCTTAAGACCTGGTTTTTTACGTTCAACCATACGTGCGTCACGAGTAAGTAAGCCAGCACGTTTAAGAGCTAAACGGAAATCAGGATCAACTTGTAACAATGCGCGTGCGATACCGTGACGGATTGCACCTGATTGTCCAGCGTATCCACCACCATTTACGTTTACAAAAACATCGTATGAACCTTTAGTTTCTGTAACGCCGAATGGTTGGTTGATTACTTCACGCAAGTCTGCGTGTGGGATGTATTCTTCAACATCTTTTTTGTTAACAGTAATTTTACCAGTACCTGGTACTAAACGTACGCGGGCTACTGCATTTTTACGACGGCCAGTGCCGATATATTGAGCTTGTGCCAATGAAATTCCCTCCTATTAGATTAAGTTTGTGATGTCCAATACTTCTGGTTGTTGTGCAGCATGTGGGTGTTCAGCGCCAGCATAAACATGAAGTTTCATTCCTTGTTTACGGCCTAAAGTGTTTTTAGGAAGCATGCCTTTTACAGAAGTTTCGATCAAACGACGAGAATTTTTAGCACGTAATTCTCCAGCAGAGACTGATTTCAATCCTCCTGGGAAGTTTGAGTGACGGTAATAAATTTTATCGCTTGCTTTGTTACCTGTTAATTTGATTTTTTCTGCATTAATGACGATTACGAAATCGCCTGTATCCACATGAGGTGTGAATGTTGGTTTATTTTTACCACGTAAGACAGATGCTACTACTGCTGAAAGACGACCCATAGGAACATCTGTTGCATCTACTACGTACCATTTACGTTCTACTTCGCCTGGTTTGGCCATATATGTTGTACGCACAATTTTTTCCTCCAATTCAATTTCACGAATGTTTGACATACACTTGAGTTTCCGGGGCTCTTGTGGGGCAAACAATACCATATAACATAATACCTTCTATAAAGCCTAATGTCAACGTAATTCCGCCTCTTTTTGAAAATTTTCTCCATTCGTTTTCTGCCATTTTCTCTGAAAAACGAAACTTGTTGTTGCAGGTTTCTAAAACTGAATACCATAATGAATATTATGTATAAACTTTCATTAACAAAGTGAGCATCCACTTCTTTTCCTTAACCATCGATAATAGTATAAAAACCTGATAATCACCACTTTTATGTATAAATATTTAATTTTACCCTTGATTTATTATTTTTATTCTGATAAGATAGCTTCAATCACTTGAAAACACGCGGAAAAGGAGTTAATAAGTATGAAAGAAAAAGTAATATTGGCCTATTCTGGAGGATTAGATACCTCCGTTTCAATTAAATGGTTAACGGACCAAGGATATGATGTGGTGGCTTGCTGCCTAGACATCGGTGAAGGTCGCGACACCCAATCCATTAAAGACAAAGCTTTGGCAGTTGGCGCGATTGAATCTTATGCCATCGATGCCCGCGAAGAATTCGCCCAAGATTTTGCTTTGATCGCTTTACAAGGCAATACTTTTTATGAAAATTCTTATCCTCTTGTTTCCGCTTTGTCTCGTCCATTGATTGCCAAGAAATTGGTGGAGTTGGCATTAGCGACTGGCGCAACGACCGTCGCCCACGGCTGTACTGGTAAAGGCAACGACCAAGTTCGGTTTGAAGTGGCGATCGCTGCTTTAGCGCCTCACTTGAAAGTCATCGCACCGGTTCGGGAATGGAAATGGTCCCGAGAAGAAGAAATTGCCTATGCAGCGGAAAAAGGAGTGCCGATTCCCGCTGACTTGGACAATCCATATTCCATCGACCAAAACTTGTGGGGACGTGCCTGTGAGTGCGGCGTCTTAGAAGATCCTTGGGCAACACCGCCAAAAGGAGCCTACGCCATCACGCAAGAATTAGAAGATACTCCTGACGTACCAACGATCGTTGAGATCACTTTTGATCAAGGGGTACCGACCGCCATTGATGGCGAAACGATGAATCTAGCAGAATTGATCATGAAACTAAACCGAATGGCTGGCGAGCATGGCGTTGGTCGGATCGACCATATCGAAAATCGTCTGGTGGGAATCAAATCACGGGAAGTTTATGAATGTCCAGGAGCGATCGCTTTGATGACGGCTCATAAAGAATTGGAAGATTTGGTCTTTGTACGGGAATTGGCGCATTTCAAACCAATCATCGAGCAGCAATTAGCCCAAGTCATCTATGATGGTCTTTGGTTCAATCCATTGACGGAAGCCTTGATTACCTTCCTGAAAAGCACGCAAGTCTACGTCAACGGGATCGTGCGTTTGAAATTGTTCAAAGGCAATGTCATTTGTGAAGGACGGAAATCTGAAAACAGCTTGTACGATGAAAACTTAGCAACGTATACTTCTGCAGATACCTTTGATCAGCATGCGGCCATCGGCTTCATCAAATTATGGGGACTGCCAAGCAAAGTGCACGCTGAGATCCAAGCACAACAGCAACTAACAGAAACATTGATTTAAGTATGCACGGCTGAAGCTGCCGCTTCAGCCGTAATCTTTTTTTGAGGTGAGAATATGGCAAAATTATGGGGCGGACGTTTCGATGGGAAAAATGAAGCATGGATCGATGCTTTTGGGGCTTCCATCACGTTTGATCAAAAGTTAGCAAAGCAAGACATTCTTGGCAGTTTGGCCCATGTCAAAATGCTGGTCCATACGGGCATCATCAGTCAAACCGATGGCGAAGCGATCATTGGCGGCTTGACCACGATTCAACAGCAATTAGCCGCTGGCGAATTGACCTTCACGATTGAAAATGAAGACATCCATTTAAACATCGAGACATTCTTGCATGAATTGATTGGACCAGTGGCAGGCAAATTGCATACTGCCCGTAGTCGTAATGACCAAGTGGCGACCGATATGCATTTGTATTTGAAAGAAGTCGTGCAAGAGGTGATCACTTTGATCGCTGAGTTGCGAGAAGCGCTGGTTTTACAAGCCGAAGCCAACATCTACACCATCATGCCCGGTTATACCCATCTGCAGCATGCACAGCCGATTTCTTTTGCCCATCACCTCTTAGCCTATTACAGTATGCTGACGCGTGACCAAGAGCGTTTCAGTGAGAGTTTGAGCCGCATCGATGTGATGCCTTTAGGCAGTGCTGCTTTGGCAGGAACTACCTTCCCTATCGATCGCGCCTTCACTGCTCAAGAGTTAGGGTTCAGCAATATTTACAGCAACAGCCTAGATGCGGTCAGCGATCGTGATTTTATCTTGGAATTTTTAAGCAACGCCTCTTTATTGATGATGCATCTGTCTCGTTTTTGTGAAGAGCTGATTCTTTGGTGCAGCCACGAGTACCAATTCGTGGAACTGACCGATACCTTCTCCACTGGCAGTTCCATCATGCCTCAAAAGAAAAACCCTGACATGGCGGAGCTGATCCGTGGAAAAACAGGACGTGTCTATGGGAACCTCTTTGGTCTTTTGACGGTCATGAAGGGCTTGCCGCTGGCGTACAACAAAGATTTCCAAGAAGACAAAGAAGGTATGTTTGACAGTGCCGAAACCATCACGAAAAGCTTGCAGATCATGACGGGCATGATCGCAACGATGAAGGTCAATCAAGCACGGATGCAAGAATCCACTGAAAAGGATTTTTCCAACGCAACAGAATTAGCGGATTACTTAGCTGGCAAAGGCGTGCCTTTCAGACAAGCACATGAGATTGTCGGCAAACTCGTCAGCGAGTGCTTGACCAAAGGCATCTATCTGCAAGATGTTTCCTTGGAAGACTACCAAGCGATCCATCCTGCCATCGACAGCGATATTTTTGAAAAACTTGACTCCTACACCGCCGTCAAAAATCGTCATTCCTATGGCGGCACCGGTTTTAATCAAGTGGCACAGCAAATTGAAGCCGCCAAAACGTTATTAACAAGCAAGTAAAAAAACCAGCGAAGAAAATTCTTCGCTGGTTTTTTTGTTGATTAATGACGTACGCGAGATTTCGCTGGATCGATCAATGGCGCTTCGCCTAAGTGCGCTTGGATCATCCAAATACGTTTTTCGATGGCTGTTTTGAAGCCGATGAAGATATCTTGGGTTGGATCGTCGCCTTCTTCACCAGATACTTCGATCCCTTTTTGGTATAAGTCCGCTAAGTAACGGTAGCCTTCCACCAATGTAGCTAAGCGTTCTGGAATCGTGCGGTCCCAGTTGCCGACTTCATCAGGGATTTGAGTGTGTTCTGCCATTTCACGCAAAGTTGAATATGGTGAACCGTCTAATGTAATCAAGCGTTCAGAAACTTCATCCAATTGCTCATTTAGATCATCCATGAATTCGTCCATCATTGGATGCAATGTCAAAAAGCCAGGTCCACGCATGTACCAGTGTGTTTGGTGAACGACCATAGCCATTTGGCTTAAATCAGCAACAAGTTGGTTTAATACTTCTTTTGTTTGTTCAAATTTCATAACGATTCCTCCTCTAAATTATCTATTTTAAGGATAATACGAAACAAATAAAAAGTACAACAAAATCATCTATTTGAGAAAATTTCTCACTCTCTTACGTATTTCTTTATGAGGGGGTACGAAAAATGACGATTTTCGTGTTTTTTTTAGGCGCTTTACTCGGCTTCTTTTGGCTTTTGCTCTTACAAACCCTGTTTTGGAATCTACCAAAAAGTGATTCTCGTTCTCACTACCAGAAAGTGAACAAAGTTTCGGATAACCATTGGTTTCTTCTCCTTCCTACAAGATGGCTTTCATCCCCGCTTTATTGGGTCTTCGCTTGCATATGCTATGGCGGACTTTGCGGGGTTGCCTTTCATGCTTCAGAAAGCTTCCTGGCTTTTGTCTGGCTGACCAGTGCCTTTTTACTCAGCTTGACCGACTTGATAGACTATAGCGTCTACCCGCAACTGCTGTACCCCGCCCACCTACTGCTAGCGCTGGCACAGCTTAGAAGCGGCGCTTCTTTTCAATGGCTGTCTTTAGGCTTGCTGGTTCCACTGGTCTTTTTTGTCTGGCAGGAAAAAATGGGCGGCGGCGATCTCTTAGTGCTGGCAGGCTGGGGCACTTGGCTAGCGCCAAAGACACTTTTGGCCCTCTTACTAGTAGCCAGCAGTCTCGGTCTCCTCGCTTTTTTTAGCTATCAAGGCATCTGGAAGAAACGATTGGCGCAGTTGCCCTTCGTCCCCTTCTTGAGTCTGGGTTTGCTGACTGTTCGCTTCCTAGCGTTTCATACTTTTGACGGTTTTTTTCTTTGAAGTGAAGAAAAACGGGACAGGAAAAAGCGGGACAAGTTGGCCTCATCCCGCTTTCTCTTTCTGCTCTGTTGCTTCCCCTGCCTATGATAACGGCGTCCGTTTTTTGCGATCAAGGTAGATGCCTACTGCGATTACTACTAATAACAGTCCCAAGACGACCCAACCAGCGGTCGTGGTGTCATTGGTTTTCGGTAAGTTGTCAGTTCCCGGCTTCGGTGTTTTGCCTTCTTTGACACGATTGTTGAATACCATCTCTGCCGTTTGCTCCGCTTCAGCCACCAATTTTCCTGCTTGATCTTTGACGGTGACCGTTACTTGATAGGTGGTTTCATCATAGATGATCGTGGCGTCGTTGCCAGCTTTTTCACGAATCGTGTAACGATGTTCCCCAGCATCGTCATACGTCAATGCATCAAAGGTAATCGTTCCATTTGCGTCATTGTGTTTGGTTTGCAGAACCTTTCCAGCTTCATCCACTAATTCAAATGCGAATTCGTTGGCTTGCAAGTCTCTACCCGTCAAGACTTTCTTCGCACTTAGTACGACACTGCCTGCTTGTGGTTGGTAGCTGTTTTCGAAGACTTGATCGCCTTCGTATTCGGCAACTGCCGTGAGCTGTCCAGCTTCATCCGTCACGGTCACAACTACCGCCAGCTCTTTTGTATCGTAGGTGATGGTGCCATCGCTGTCTATTTTCTCACGGATGGTGTAGTGGTATTCGCCTGCTTCATCATATGCGAGAGCATCGAAGTAGATCTTGCCGGTTGCGTCATTGGCTTTTGTTTGAAGTACGTTGCCTTCTTCATTGACTAGTTCAAAGGCGAATTCATTTGCTTGTAGTGTACGACCAGTTAAGACTTTCTCGGCACTTAGTACGACACTGCCAGCTTGTGGTTGATAGCTGTTTTCAAAGACTTGATTGCCTTCGTATTCCGCAACTGCCGTGAGCTGTCCGTCTTCATCCGTTACAGTGACAACTACCGCCAGTTCTTTCCTATCGTACGTAATCGTGCCATCGATTCCTGCTTTCTCACGGATGGTATAGTGGTACTCACCTGTTTCCTCGTAAGGGAGCGCGTCAAAGTAGATCTTGCCCGTGGCATCGTTGGCTTTTGTTTGAAGAACAGTTCCGTCTTCATCCACCAGTTCAAAATCGAATTCATTTGCTTGCAAGGTACGGCCCATCAATACTTTCTCAGCACTTAGTACGACGCTGCCTGCTTGTGGTTGATAGCTGTTTTCAAAGACTTGGTTGCCTTCGTATTCGGCAACTGCCGTGAGCTGTCCATCTTCATCCGTTACGGTCACAACTACCGCAAGTTCTTTTGCATCATACGTGATCGTACTATTGTTGCCAGCTTGTTCACGGATAGTATAGCGGTATTCGCCCGCTTCGACATATGCAAGAGCATCGAAGTAGATCTTGCCAGTGGCGTCGTTGGCTTTTGTTTGAAGAACGTTCCCTTCTTCATCCACTAGTTCAAATGCGAACTCATCTGCTTGTAAGGTACGACCTATCAAGACTTTCTCGGCACTTAGTACGACACTGCCTGCTTGTGGCGTATAGTCGTTTCAAAGACTTGATTGCCCTCATACGTTGCTGTTGCCACCAGTTGCCCGTCTTCATCGGTGACTCTCACAACAACACCAATTTCTTTCGTATCATAGGTAACGGTACTATCTGCACCAGCTTTTTCCCGAATCGTATAGCGGTATTCGCCGATTTCGTCATATGTCAATTCATCGAAATAGATTTGACCAATTGCGTCACTGCTTTTCGTCTGTACTACATCACCTGCTTCATCGACTAGTTCAAAGGCAAACTCGTTGGCTTCTAACGCGCGTCCCGTCAACACTTTCTCTACATTCAAGACCACACCGCCAGCTTTTGGCGTATAGTCATTTTCAAAGACTTGATTGCCTTCGTATTCGGTAACTGCCGTGAGCTGTCCGTCTTCATCAGTGACGGTCACAAATACCGCAAGTTCTTTTGCATCGTAAGTGATGGTGCCGTCAGTTCCTGCTTTCTCACGAATGGTGTAGTGATACTCACCTGTTTCCTCGTAAGGGAGCGCGTCAAAGTAGATCTTGCCAGTGGCATCATTGGCTTTTGTCTGAAGTACGTTGCCTGCTTCATCGACTAGTTCAAAATCGAATTCATTTGCTTGTAAGGTACGACCAGTTAAGACTTTCTCGGCACTTAGTACGACACTACCAGCTTTTGGTTGATAGCTGTTTTCGAAGACTTGATTGCCTTCATATTCCGCTACTGCAGTCAACTGCCCGTCTTCATCCGTGACGGTCACAACTACCGCAAGTTCTTTTGCATCGTAGGTGATGGTGTCGTCAGTTCCGGCTTTCTCACGGATGGTGTAGCGGTATTCACCTGCTTTATCGTAAGGAATAGCGTCAAAGTAGATCTTGCCCATGGCATCATTGGCTTTTGTCTGAAGCACAGTTCCTGCTTCATCAACTAGTTCAAAGTCAAATTCTTCTGCCTGCAAGCTTCGACCCGTCAAAATTTTCTCAGCATTCAAAACGACACTGCCAGCTTTTGGTGTATAGTCATTTTCAAAGACTTGATTGCCTTCATAGACTGCTGTCGCAATCAACTGACTGTCTTCTTCTGTCACCGTCACAGTTACCTTTAGTTCTTTGTCAGTATAGGTGATGGTTGGATCATCGCCGGCTTTTTCCCGAATCGTGTAATGGTAATCGCCAGGCTCGTTGTAAGTGATGTCGTCAAAAGTGACTTGACCGTTACCGTCATTGGTTTGGGTTAGAATCACAGAGCCAGTTTCATCCACCAGGTAGAAAGTAAATTCGCCGTCTTTCAGCTCGCGTCCATGAAGCAGCTTCTGGACATTCAAAGCATGGGTCGTTTCTTTGATTTCTCGCTTGTTGGCTAGCTCAAAGACATAATTGACTTCTTTATCAGAGATAGTGAAGGTGTACTGAGTCGCATCTCGTTCGTATCCTTCTGGTGCGGTGATTTCTTGGATCATATAATCACCGTAACGCAGATTGTCGATCCGATCAATGGCGTTGCCGTTTTCCATGATCTGATTGTTTTTGACCACCAGATTCGACAAGATGACTTCATAGGTATTTTGCGCATTTTTGCGGCTTAATTGGAAAACTGCTTCTTCATCGATCCCTCGTTCTTTGGTGCCATCTGCATCGTATTTCACGATCGTCAAGGAGCCGTTCGTACCAGAAGAGGTTCCGCTGCCGTCTGTCGATTTGATGGTGATTTCTTTGGTCACTGTGTGAATCTCGATCTCACTACCCGTTAAATTGACACTATTGGCCACCCGTTCATTGTTCAAAATCCCAGGATCAAGCTGTGTTTGATAAACGATAAAGTACGGTTTATCAATCATTTCTTCAAAAGCGATCACTAACGATTGCGTCCCTGCTACCACATCCGAGGTGATTTTCGGATTGTCCTCGTTGGTGAAGGTGACTTTTTCTCCTTTTTCCCAAGTGCCATTGTTTAAGACCGCTTCATACACCTCTACGATCACGGCATCGTTGGCATCGCGTAAAAAGGTGTGCTGATTGTAGTTGATGGTATCGGTGACTACCGCATTGTGGATTTTGCGACTGTCAGCGTTGATCATGATTTCCCAATCAATCAATCGATTGTTGTCGGCATTCTGGCTGCCGTTTTTCATCAACCAGTCCGTTTTTGCGGACTTGTCGACTTGGCCATCGGCAGTCAAGGTTGTGTCATTGTCCGTCAATGTGATGGTATTTTTGTAGGTAAATACCTCTTCAGCTGCTTCGGTTGCCAAGAAGACCGCCAGTGTTTCAGACGTTTCTTTCAGCAAGGTGATCGTAACTTTCTTCGTATCAGGATCATAGGTGTAGATGTAATCCTCGTTCTCCACCAATTGTTCTTTCAGCGCTCTGACTTGCGTCGTATACCCAGTTACTGTGACCGTGTAAAGCGCCAAGTCTTTCAAGGTTTGGCCTTCTTGCAGCTGGTCAGTGATGACTGCATCTTTGTTGATTTTTTCTTTGTACGTATTGAATAGCCCCATCCAATAGACTTGATCGCTCGAAGCGGTCTGCTCATCAAAAATAGTTCCTAGATTCCGACCTAATACGGCGGTAATCGCTTTAGCGACATCTTCCCCTTCACCAATAAATAGGCCGTATTTCAAGGCATTTTTTAACCAACTGGTGTCCATCCATGTATTGGTTTCAGAAGCTTCCGTGAACGTATTGCCAGCTTCGTCTTTATAATGGACAAACGCTGCATTACTAAACCGGCTGCTAGAACTTCCTAATGCGATCTGCTGTGAAACATCGAAGCTGGTTTTAAAATTAACAGTGATCGTTGCCGAGGTCGTTTGGTACACCCCTTGCAACTTGATGCGAAAACCCGTCTCAAGTTCCTTCGTTGTGCCGTCCGTCAGTGTTTTCGTTTCTTTGATCAGCTCCAGCGTATAGTCGGTATCAAGAACCAAAGGCTCGGTCACGCCGCTCGCCGTCACTACCAGCGTATCCGCCAACAAGGCCAGTGCGCTGCTGTTTGCGCCAGAAATCAATTGATAGCGGTCTTCGATGATCAGGTCGCTAACTGTTTGCTGATTCGTATTGGCATCAATCTTCCATACGACAGTCTTTGTCTCATAATCTTTGGTGCCAGCTGTTTTCACGACACCGATCGTTTTGGTTGGCGTCACGATCCCACTGCCCGTCAACGAGGTATTTTGATTGTCGCGGACCGAAGCGTAGTTGTAAATACGGGTATCGGCTAAAACCGATTCATACAGCTGGGTATCGTATTGAATCTTGTAGTAACCAGCTTTGGCAAACGTAATACCAAAGCGTACGATTTCCCCCTCTTTGTCCAGCTGGTACGTCCCATCAAAGGACCAATCTTCTGCTGGAATCGAGTTGCCATCTTTGTCTGTGATCACCAAAGTTTCTGGCACAAAAAAGTGCAGGGCTTTTTCAGGATCCGTTCCTGAATAGGTCTGATCCAAAACTTTGGCTTGGTCTTTGTCCAATGTGACGGAAATTTCCCATGACGCACGTTTCGTTTCTTGATCATACCCTTTAAACCGTTTGTATTCTGATTGTTCATCATAGGTCACCGTTGCTTCTGCGGTTTTTTCTGTAAAATCGCTACCGTTGATTGTTGCCGTGTTTTTGAAAGAAGAAGCCGTTGGATCGGTGACTGCACTATTGATGACGATGCGGACCGGTTGATTGACGGTTTGATTGAAGGTAAACGTGTTGTTGACGCTGTTAAAGGTATATAAGCCATCGGTACGAACCCACTCCTTGGTAGCTTCATCGTACAAGTAGCCCGTCGAGGTACTATAAGATAAGCCTTGGGGCATCTTATCGGTGATCACCACATCGTGCAATTCACGACTGGTTTGGTTAAAAATAATTTCCCAGACCACTGAACCGCTGGAAGTCACATTACCAGTCTTAATGATATCGACTTCATAAATCGGCAATGTAATGATGATCTCATGACCATCTTCATCGTAGATCCCAGTATGAATCGTCACTTCTTCAGTAACAGTACTCACACTTAATTCCGTGATCAGATCAATGGTTCCCGAACGATTGGATAATGTCTGTGCGGCCTCATTAAACGTGACAGTCAATGTACCATCATGATCCAAGGTAAAGGTTCCGATCGATTGTCCGCCAGAACGAGTCAATTCGCCGCTAACGGTATTATGAATGGCAAAATAGTCTGGCAATTGATACGTATAATAATCGCCTGCGCGAATTTCTTCCGTGTCTGCTAACGACCAGTCAAAATGGATTTTGATGTTGCCGTTATACATCGGTGGATTTTCGGCAGTGAAGGGTTGATCGTTTAAGTCAGTGATCCGAACATTATCAAATAGCTGCACGCCCCGTTCATTTAGGTTGGCACTAAGATTCTCCGCGGTAGCCGAAGCTTCCGTTTCCGCCTCAGCATCTGGTGCTCGCGGTTGAATACTGTTTTGATTCAATGTCGAAGATGCTTGGGTTTCTTGACTCTCGCTAGGGACGGTAGTTGGTGCTTCTGTAGATTGAGTAGTCGTAGGTTGTGTTTCCTCTGTCCCAGATGAGTCCGTCGGTGCTTTTTCCGAATCGATCGTTTCGCTCTCTGCTTCGCTACTTGCTAGCGTTTCTGTCGTCCGTTGCGTGCTATCGGTTGCGTTAAGTGCTTCTGCTAATATGATCGTTGGTTCACAAATAATTGAACCAAGCAACACCAGCAAACATATATAGATAGAAAATGGCTTTTTCATGATTATTCATTCCTTTTGTATAAAGTTTTTTTATTCAATTGATTTCGGAAGTGCTCCACGAATAAAATTGTTCAACAGTGAGCAAGATATCCCAACAAACAACTGCTTTTTTCCCCCTCCCCATGATTCTACGATTTAGGTCTTTGCTACTTGCATCAAACGTGTTACTACTATCCCACACTTCTATTTTCCCAAATTATCACGTGGTGATGTATTCAAAAAAAATTCAACAGGTAATTTTTTTGAATACATGTAAAAACGTGATACTATTTAGTCAAAAGGAGGCTTGGAGGAAAATATGTTACGGAAATTGTTATCATCCACTTCACAAAAGAAACTACAGCTGATTGAGTATTTATTGGACGATCAAGGGACCAGTCTTCACGATTTAGCACTGAAATTTTCTATCTCCATGTCCTCAGCAAAAACCTATATCGCAGAAATTGACAATGAATTTTCGTTTCTGGACTTACAATTTGATGATTTTTCAGCGGTTCGCTTGCACTTACATCCCTTTGCTACTCGTTTGGATATTTACAGCCACTTTTTGAACCGTTCTTCTGCGTTTCAATTACTGGAATTATTGTTTTCTTCCAGTTTTACCAGTTATGATATGCTGGCGCTGGAATTAAATTTAAGCAAATCATCGATTATTCGTTTAATTAAGAGGATCAACTTGATCCTAGCTCCTTTTGATTTCTTTATCGCAACCAAACCTATCCAGTTAAAAGGCAATGAAAAGAATATTCGCCAATTTTTTCTGATTTTCTTCTTGGAGAAATACCAATATGAATTTATCGACGCCAACATCAATCAAGAACAGGAATTTTGAAAATCGCCCATATTATGGCAGCAGCGACGCCCTTAAATCTCTATTTTTCCGATATCAAAAAGATCGCTTTTGTCATCTATATCAATACGAAGCGTGACCGTTTTGCTGCCTCTGAAACCAATGCGAATCATATCGAGTATTTTTTAGAAAAAATCGACTTGAGTGAATTTACTGGCTATACCCGTGCCTATGTAGAAAAAATGGTTGGCTATGTCACGACGCACATTGGGCAAGACCCCGCTGTCTTTCGCAAAACCAAACAAGAATTTTATCATTTGACGAAGCAATTGTTTCGAAAATACAACTACCGCGAAAGCAATTTTGAAGAAAAGCTGGATGCCGTCGTCTTTTCCTATTTTCTTGGGATCAATCTGCAGGTTCTTTACTGCATTTTGGATGATCGCTTCGCCCGCTTTGTTGCTAATTGTGATTTTGTTCAGCAAGCAGTCAACCAAGACATCGTTCAGCTTTTGACCCATTCGAGTTTACCGATCATTCGACCAAGTACGATCAATTACCTGATTTATATTTTTCATACTTCTTTTCCCAATTTTGCCAAAGAAATCATCGACGCCAATGCTGGCTTTCGCTTAGCCTTGTTTTATGATACGAATAGTTATCATACGGAATTTATCCAAACAAAGATCCAGCAGTTTATTCCCTATCAGCTAACGATCACGATCTTAAATCCCCTCGATTCGTTTTCTCTGACTATGCTGGATGAGACCTATGATCTGATCATCGGCAATCTGACACCTTCCAGTAGAAAAAATCTGTTTCATTATGCGGATATCAATCTGACTTCAAATGACTTGGCTTTTATTGCGCAGCAGATTCAGGAAAAAGGGATCGCCAATTTACAAAAACGGTAGGAAGACCGATGAAAAACAAAAAAGCCCCTCAAAAGGAGCTATTGAAGTGCTATCCCTTCAGAAGTTAGAGCAACTTCTGAGGATACAAGCTTCGTTTCACTTTTGGCGGGGCTTTTTAGTATGCCAAGAGCGTTCAACATTTGATCCTATATAACTACAAAAAAAGCTTGCCATTCCGAAGAATGACAAGCTTTTCCGTCACACTGAGTCAATCAGGTGCTGGGCATTGATTAGTTTTGGCTGTTCAATGCGTCTTCAGCAGCCATTTGTGCTTCGATGTCTGAGATGCTGTAGACATTTTCGCTGGCAACTGTTACTTCTTTTGGTTCCATTTCACGGTAACGAGGCATACCAGTACCAGCTGGGATGATCTTACCGATGATTACATTTTCTTTCAATCCAAGAAGAGGATCTTTCTTGCCGCGGATCGCTGCATCGGTCAACACACGAGTGGTTTCTTGGAAGGACGCAGCAGACAAGAAGCTGTTGGTTTCCAAGGATGCTTTCGTGATCCCTAATAGGACTGGACGGCTAGTTGCAGGAACGCCGCCGGCTACCAATGTGTCGTAGTTGCGGTCTTTAAAGTCGGCGATATCCAACAATGTTCCTGGCAAGATGCCTGAATCACCTGGATCCATGACGCGGACTTTACGCAGCATTTGACGAACCATTACTTCGATATGTTTGTCGCCGATTTCTACCCCTTGCATCCGGTAAACGCGTTGAACTTCCCGTAATAGGTAGTTTTCAACAGACAAGACATCGCGAACTTGTAACAGTTGTTTTGGATCGATCGATCCTTCCGTCAATGGCGCACCACGATGGATAAAGTCGCCTTCTGCTACTTTCATCCGAGCAGTATAAGGAACGGTATACGTACGCGTATCGGTTTCCCCTTTGATGGTCACTTCTTTGGTCCGAGTTGAAGGGTCTTCTGAGATATCGATGACTTCTCCGGTAACTTCGGTAATGACCGCTTGTCCTTTCGGATTACGGGCTTCAAAGATTTCTTGGACACGAGGGAGACCTTGCGTGATATCGTCTCCGGCAACCCCGCCGGTATGGAAGGTACGCATGGTCAACTGAGTACCAGGTTCACCGATTGATTGGGCAGCGATGGTACCGACTGCTTCCCCAACTTCAACTTCAGAACCAGTGGCTAAGTTGCGGCCATAACAATGTTTACATACACCATGTTTGGTGTTACATGTGAAGACAGAGCGAATGGATACTGTTTCGATGCCAGCGTCCACGATGGCTTTAGCTAAATCTTCAGTGATCAATTCATTGACCCCTAGAAGGACTTCGCCAGTTTCAGGATGGATCACTGATTTACGTGTGTAACGTCCAATCAAACGTTCTTCTAAGGATTCGATGATTTCGTTTCCTTCGCGAATTGCTTGAATGTCTAAACCACGGTCAGTACCACAATCGTCTTCACGGATGATGACATCTTGGGCAACGTCAACTAAACGACGTGTCAAGTAACCGGAATCGGCTGTTTTCAAGGCGGTATCGGTCATCCCTTTACGGGCACCATGGGTCGAGATAAACATTTCCAAGACAGATAGACCTTCACGGAAGTTTGAGATGATCGGCAATTCCATGATTCGTCCGTTAGGCGCGGCCATCAATCCACGCATCCCAGCAAGCTGAGTAAAGTTGGAGATGTTACCACGGGCACCGGAATCAGACATCATGAAGATTGGGTTTTTCGCTTCTAATGATTCCATCAGTTTTAACTGGATTTCATCTTTGGCTGCATTCCAAACACCAATAACTCGTTCATAACGCTCGTCATCGGTAATCAACCCACGACGGAATTGTTTCGTGATCGTTTCTACTTGTTTGTGGGCATTGTCGATGATGTCATGTTTTTCGTGCAAGTTCATGATATCAGCGATACCAACGGTGATACCTGCCATTGTTGAATGGCTGTATCCTAAGTCTTTCATGCGGTCAAGCATGCGTGACGTTTCAGTGATGCGGAAACGTTTGAAGACTTCTGAAATGATGTTTCCTAAGTTTTTCTTCTTGAATGGGCCAACAAGCTCTTGTTCTTTGATGAAGGCAGGCACATCTGTACCAGCTTCAATAAAGTACTTGTCTGGTGTTTGAACCGTCAAGTTGTAGTCAGTCGGTTCGTTCAAGAATGGGAATTCTGGCGGCATGATCGAGTTGAAGATCACTTTACCTACCGTTGTTACCATCAAGCGTTGTTTTTGTTCAGACGTGAATGGTTTGTCCCCTAAAGTGTTTGGATTGATGGCGATCCGTGTGTGTAAATGCACGTAGCCATTGCGCCATGCCGTAACTGCTTCGTCCATGTCACGGAAGATCATGCCTTCCCCTTCACGGCCTTCTTCTTCCATCGTCAAGTAGTAGTTCCCTAGGACCATATCCTGAGATGGTGTTACAACTGGTTTTCCGTCTTTTGGATTCAAAATGTTTTGGGCTGCTAACATCAGCATACGTGCTTCTGCTTGCGCTTCTTCGTTCAATGGTACGTGAACGGCCATTTGGTCTCCATCGAAATCGGCATTGTAGGCTTCACAAACAAGTGGGTGCAAACGAATGGCACGACCTTCAACTAAGACTGGTTCAAATGCTTGGATACCTAATCTGTGAAGCGTAGGTGCCCGGTTCAATAGCACTGGATGTTCTTTGATGACATCTTCTAAGACATCCCAAACTTCGTCTTCTTGACGTTCGATTTTGCGTTTGGCATTTTTGATGTTTGACGCGATTTCACGAGAAACAAGCTCCCGCATCACGAATGGTTTGAACAATTCGATCGCCATTTCTTTTGGCAGACCACATTGGTACATTTTAAGGAATGGACCAACGACGATAACTGAACGACCTGAGTAGTCGACCCGTTTTCCTAGCAAGTTTTGACGGAAACGACCTTGTTTCCCTTTCAACATGTGAGAAAGAGATTTCAATGGGCGGTTCCCTGGTCCTGCAACTGGACGGCCGCGACGACCGTTATCGATCAAGGCATCGACTGCTTCTTGCAACATCCGTTTTTCATTTTGAACGATGATGTTTGGTGCATTCAAGTCTAACAAGCGTTTCAAACGGTTGTTACGGTTGATTACACGACGATACAAGTCGTTCAAGTCACTTGTGGCAAAACGTCCACCTTCTAATTGCACCATTGGGCGCAAATCAGGCGGGATAACTGGGATAACGTCCATGACCATCCAGCTTGGTTTGTTTCCTGAAGCACGGAATGCTTCTAAGATATCCAAACGGCGGATCGCACGGGTCCGTTTTTGACCAGTTGCGTTTTTCAATTCTTCTTTCAATTCAGCAACTTCGCCTTCAAGATCAACGCCATCTAATAATTGTTTGATGGCTTCGGCACCCATCGCTGCTGAAAATTCTTGACCGTATTGGTCACGTTTTTCACGGTATTCCCGTTCAGTCAATAGTTGTTTTTTCTCAAGGCTGGTGTTTCCTGGTTCAATCACTACGTAAGAAGCAAAGTAGATGATTTCTTCCAATGCACGTGGGCTCATGTCTAAAACAAGACCCATCCGTGAAGGAATGCCTTTGAAGTACCAAATGTGTGATACTGGTGCTGCTAATTCAATGTGTCCCATGCGTTCACGACGCACTTTTGAACGTGTTACTTCCACGCCGCAACGGTCACAAACGATGCCTTTATAGCGGATCCGTTTGTATTTGCCGCAAGCACATTCCCAGTCTTTGGTTGGACCGAAAATACGCTCGTCAAACAACCCTTCGCGTTCAGGTTTTAACGTACGGTAGTTAATGGTTTCTGGTTTTTTTACTTCACCATAAGACCAGCTTCTGATTTTTTCAGGAGAAGCCAAACCGATTTGCATACTTTCGAATTTATTTACATCGATCAAAAAAGGTTCCCTCCATTTCATTTCATGGACATATCCGATAGAACGGGGGCTATTTCCGCTGGTGGCGGAAATAGCGAGGGCCGTCTATTATTGCAAGCGATCTTCTGCTGTCTCGATTTGTTGGTTCAACGCGTCGGCGGCATTTTTAGCTTCTGTTTGTGCTTTTTGTTCTAATTCGCGGGCTGTTTGTTGCTCCGCAAATTTTGTTAAGGCATCAACGGTGATCAAATCATCATCGTCATCATCCATATCACGTAGTTCGATCTCTGCATCATCGATATCTAGTACACGCATGTCTAGACCCAGTGATTGCAATTCTTTTACTAATACGCGGAATGATTCTGGTACACCTGGTTTTGGAATTGGTTCCCCTTTGACGATTGCTTCGTATGTTTTCACACGACCAACCACGTCATCTGATTTGTAGGTCAAGATTTCTTGCAAGGTGTAAGCAGCACCGTATGCTTCCAGTGCCCAAACTTCCATCTCTCCGAAACGTTGTCCACCAAATTGGGCTTTTCCTCCCAATGGTTGTTGAGTAACCAATGAGTAAGGTCCAATGGAACGGGCATGCAATTTATCATCGACCATGTGGGCCAATTTGATCATGTACATGACACCAACGGAGATGCGGCCATCAAATGGTTCGCCGGTACGTCCATCGTAAAGCACTGTTTTGGCATCGCTGGCCATTCCTGCTTCAGCAACGGTTGCCCAAACATCTTCATCGCTGGCTCCATCAAAGACTGGTGTTGCCACGTGAATGCCTAATTGACGCGCAGCCATTCCTAAGTGTAACTCTAATACTTGTCCAATGTTCATCCGAGAAGGTACCCCTAATGGGTTCAGCATGATATCGACTGGTGTGCCATCTGGTAAGAAAGGCATGTCTTCTTCTGGCATAATGCGAGAAACGACCCCTTTGTTTCCGTGACGTCCGGCCATTTTATCCCCTTCATGGATTTTCCGTTTTTGAACGATATAAACGCGAACCAGCATGTTCACACCTGGTGACAATTCATCGCCAGCTTCGCGGGTAAAGATTTTGACATCGTGGACGATTCCGCCGCCGCCGTGAGGCACACGTAGAGAAGTGTCACGCACTTCGCGGGCTTTTTCACCAAAGATTGCGTGCAATAAACGCTCTTCTGCTGAAAGTTCCGTTACCCCTTTTGGCGTAACTTTCCCAACAAGCAGATCGCCATCTTTGACTTCCGCACCAATGCGGATAATCCCCATTTCGTCTAGGTCTTTCAATGCGTCTTCCCCAACGTTCGGGATTTCGCGAGTGATTTCTTCAGGTCCTAATTTTGTGTCGCGGGCTTCTGATTCATATTCTTCAATATGGACAGAAGTGTAAACATCATCTTTCACCAAACGACGGCTCATGATGATGGCATCTTCATAGTTGTACCCTTCCCAAGTCATGAATGCGACTAAGACGTTTTGTCCTAGTGCCATTTCGCCTTGTTCCATAGATGGGCCATCTGCTAAGATGTCGCCTTTTTCCACTTTTTCACCAAGTGCTACTAATGGACGTTGGTTGTAGCTGGTTCCTGAGTTTGAACGACGGAATTTGGTAACAGAATAAACGTCCAATGCGCCATTGTCACGACGAACGCGCACTTCGGCTGCATCCACGTATTCTACGATCCCATCATGTTTACATAACAAAGCAGCTCCTGAGTCATGTGCTGATTTGTATTCCATACCAGTACCAACCCAAGGTGCTTTCGGATTGATCAATGGTACAGCTTGCCGCTGCATGTTGGCACCCATCAAGGCACGGTTGGAGTCATCGTTTTCCAAGAAAGGAATACATGCGGTTGCGACTGCGACTACTTGTTTTGGTGATACGTCCATGTAGTCGACTTTATCGATCGAAACTTCCAAGTTTTCAGAAGTAGCACGCGCCATAACAACGTCGTTTACGAAAGAGCCGTCTTCATTTAACAAGCTGTTTGCTTGGGCCACAACGTAGTGGTCTTCGGTATCGGCAGTCAAGTAATCGATCTTGTCAGTAACACGGCCTGTTTCGCGGTCAACTCGACGGTATGGTGTTTCAATGAAGCCATACTTGTTGACTTTGGCATAAGAGGCCAAGCTGTTGATCAACCCGATGTTTGGTCCCTCAGGCGTTTCGATCGGACACATACGGCCATAGTGGGAATAGTGAACGTCTCGGACTTCATAGCCGGCACGGTCACGGGTCAAACCACCAGGTCCTAAGGCAGATAGACGACGTTTATGGGTCAACTCACCCAGTGGGTTTGTTTGGTCCATGAACTGTGACAACTGAGAAGAACCAAAGAATTCTTTGATACTTGCGACAACCGGACGAATGTTGATCAATTGTTGCGGTGTCAAGGTTTCGGTGTCTTGGATCGACATCCGTTCACGCACGACACGCTCCATCCGAGCAAGCCCGATCCGGAATTGGTTTTGCAATAATTCACCAACAGAACGAATCCGACGGTTTCCTAAGTGGTCGATGTCATCGACATTGCCAATGCCTTCCATCAAGTTGAAGAAGTAGCTCATTGAAGCAATGATATCCGCTGGACGAACCGTACGTGTAGCAGTATCTGGATAGCCATTACCGATCACGTTGACTTCTTGTTCTGGATCTTTTGGTGAAAAGACTTTGATGACTTGGACGGTCATTGGTTCGGTAACGACCCCATCTTCTGATGGGTAGTACGTTACACTGTTTAGGCCATTATCGATAAATGCGCCTAGTGTTTCCATGACTTGGTGAGTCAAAACAGTGCCTTTTTCAACAATGATTTCGCCTGTTTCAGGGTCAACCAAGGTTTCTGCTAAGGTCAAGTTCAATAGACGTGTTTTCAAGTCTAATTTTTTGTTTACTTTGTAACGACCAACATTTGCTAAGTCGTAACGTTTTGGATCGAAGAAACGTGCGTTCAGCAAGCTGCGTGAGCTGTCTGCTGTTTTTGGCTCGCCTGGACGAAGACGTTCGTAAACATCTTTCAATCCTTCTTCGGTACGAGAATCGCTTGCGTTTTTATGCAAGTCTTTTTCGATCGTGTTGCGCAATGATTCACTGTCGCCGAAAATTTCAAAGATCGTGTCATCAGAACCAAACCCTAGGGCACGGACTAAGACCGTCAAAGGAATTTTACGGGTACGGTCAATCCGTACGTAAGAGATATCTTTGGCATCAGTTTCCATTTCTAACCACGCACCGCGGTTAGGGATAACAGTTGAACCAAAGCCTTCTTTGCCGTTTTTATCGACTTTGCCATGGAAATATACACCTGGAGAGCGGACCAACTGAGAAACGATAACCCGTTCTGCCCCGTTGATGATAAAGGTTCCTTGTTCAGTCATTAATGGGAAATCACCAAAGAATACTTCTTGGGATTTGATTTCCCCAGTTTCACGGTTCGTCAAACGCAAAGTAACATGTAATGGTGCCGAATAGTTTGCATCATGGGCACGGGCTTCTTCTACTGTATACTTTGGTTCTTTCAATTCATAATCCACAAATTCTAGGGACAAGTTACCGTTGAATCCTTCGATTGGCAAAATATCTTCAAACATTTCTCTTAGGCCCTCATCTAGGAACCATTGGTAAGAGTCGGTTTGAATTTCAATCAAATTCGGTAATTCTAATACTTCACTGATCCGTGCGAAACTTCTACGTTCGCGATGCTTTCCGTATTTTACTACGTGTCCAGCCAAGCTCTTCACCTCTTCATAAAGTCTTTCAAAAAGGCTATCCGATTATTTACAAAACTGTAACAAATATTAAATATAGGTTACAGAAAGCATTTTTTGCGGCTTTTAGGCAAAAAAAAACCAAAAATAGAACGGATGCATTGGGCATTTTCTACTTTTGTTTCCTTATTCCTAAGCCGAAACGGACAATATTTCGTTTCTGCTTTTTTCGTTCAGATAGTTTTTGCAACTCCTTATTATACAGACGAAGCACTTTTCTGTCAAGCTTTCATTGGAAGTTACAATGCTTTTCTGACGCACCCATTTCCTAAGATTTTCTAAAGAAAAAAACGAACCGAGTGCGGACTGTTTTTCGTAAGAAACTACTTTGCTTTTTGCCGATTTCTTGCTATGCTAACGAAAACGTTACACGTGAAACATTAGGAAGGATATCCTTATGACGACAAAAGAAAAAATACTGACCTTATTACAAAAAGAAGATACTGTACTGTCCGGAGAAAAACTAGCCCAAGCCTTGTCGATCTCTCGTACAGCAGTCTGGAAAGCCATTAAAGAACTTGAGAAAGAAGGCTATCATTTCGAACACTTGGCCAACGGCTATCGCTTTGTCTCCGCTGACCGCTACGATCAAGCAGCACTTGCAGCCGCCTTGCCGATGATCCCCACGATTCAAATCAAGGATGCTGTTGAGTCCACCATGAAAGAAGCCAAGATCGCCGCTTTGGACAGTGGACTGGCAACCCCCGCCCTTTTTTTGACCGAAACACAAACAGGCGGCCATGGCCGCTTCGAACGACCGTTTTTCTCACCGAAAAAACAAGGAATCTACATGAGCTTGCTCTTAAAACCAAACCAAGCGTTTCAAGAATTGCCGCAATATACCGTTTTGGCTGCGGTGGCAGTCGCAGAAGCCATCGATGCCCTTCTAATGAAGGAAACGGCCCTTAAGTGGGTCAACGATCTGTACTTAGATGGAAAAAAAATCTGCGGTATTTTGTCTGAAGCAACCAGTGACTTTGAAACAGGCCGCATTACCTCGGTTGTTATCGGTATCGGCATCAGTTTTTCGATTCCGCAACAGCAGTTTCCAGCAGAGATTCGGGAAAAAGCGACCTCACTCTTTCCTGGTGAAGAGTATCCAACCTTTTCTCGAGCCGCGTTGATTCAAGAAATTTGGCGTCGGTTCTTCCAATTATTGGCGCAGCTGCCTGACATGGATTATATGGCCCGCTATCGGCAGAAATCCTTCGTTTTGGGCCGCACCGTTCAGTTTACACAACAAGGTGTGACCTATGAAGGAATCGCCAAAGACATTACTAACACCGGTGAATTAGTGGTGGAAACAGCAACGGAGCGCAAGGTGCTTTCTTCTGGAGAAATCAGTTTGGAACGGTATTGATGCTGCAAAAAGTCGCAAATCCGCTTGCTGATTCGCTGCTTTCGTAAGGAATCAGTCAAGCATAAATGCTCCATAAACAGACCTGCTTATTCCGAGGGGTCATACAAAAGAACAACCTAGGCAGCTCCCCTTTCTATCGGGTTTAGCCACTGTCACCAAAACTTTACTGTTGCAATCAGGATCGCTGAGAAAGCGAGCCTCATCTTTTCATACTAAGTAGGATGCTTGTTCTTTTATCATGTCTTTTCTACAGTTTTTATGCGCTCTTTCATTCCCTACATAAAAAAGGGGGCGTGACATAAGTTAACTAGTTACGCTCTCCAAAATATAAGGAGCACTCGAAAATCATGTGATTTTTCGAATGCTCCTTGTTTTTTTTATTCATTTTGGGTAGTTCAAGTACCAATTTTTGTCAATTTCATCATATTGATTGCCGTAATGAGTAAACCCGTCTGTTTTCTGACTTTTTCTAAGCCCCGAACCGTGTATCGAGTGAAACCCAAACAAGCCTTCATAAATCCGAAGACTGTTTCCACGTCGATCTTTCTCCGACCATATATTTTTTGAATTTCAGGCGTTA
>NZ_JBIORB010000003.1:140000-317570 GCF_051714025.1 Enterococcus sp. AZ167 | reverse complement strand
CAACGCCTGAAATTCAAAAAATATATGGTCGGAGAAAGATCGACGTGGAAACAGTCTTCGGATTTATGAAGGCTTGTTTGGGTTTCACTCGATACACGGTTAGGGGCTTAGAAAAAGTCAGAAAACAGACGGGTTTACTCATTACGGCAATCAATATGATGAAATTGACAAAAATAGGTACTTGAACTACCCAAAATGAATAAAAAAACAAGGAGCACTCGAAAAATCACATGATTTTCGAGTGCTCCTTATATTTTGGAGAGCGTAACTAGTTAACTTATGTCACGCCCCCGTTTTACTGTTATAACGTCACTAGAAAGTTTTGATTCGTCGTAGCTTCGATTTGAGGATGCTGTTTTAAATAGTCAGCAATCAGTTCCGTCATATCGACTTGAATCTCACGAACGATTTTTTCGGCAGAAAACATGGCGTAGTTGCCGCCACCTACTGCACGGTATTGGTTAATGACGATCTCTAATTCTTGATCCATCGCAATGGCTTTTTCTTCAAAGTCCAAGCGGGTGATTCGCTGACCGACGGGTTGACTAAGATCGATCGTATACTCGATGCCTTCATACATATCGTAGTTATAATATTGCGGCTTTGGCTCAATAAAAGCAGGATTGAAGACGATCTGACCGTCAACAACGGCTAAATAATCCGCCGTTTGTTCTAAAGCGGCTTTTAATTCGGCACCTGTTATTTTGACTACAGCTAACGTATTTGGGTAAATATAATTAGTGATCACATCTCGCATCGTGATGGTTGCGCCAAAGCCTTTGCCCTCATTGTTGAAAAGAGCAGTACCAGAAATTTTGGCGCCGCTGGCAGCCATCTGAACACGATTGATAAATTCAATATAAGGGTGCTCTTTCAAGCGTGCCCCCATCGGATCGGTGATTCGCATATCCCCACTGACTTTGCCTAACGGCTGATCTAGCCAGGTTTGTAATTCTTCTTCGATGGGTGCTAACAAAGCCAACGTCTCTTGATCTGGGACAGCATCTGCAACAGGGATCAACGCAGCCGTACTGTTTGTGACATGAACCCCTGTCTGATTTTTTTCAACCGTCAATTCGATGGCGCCGATAAAGCTTCCACGATAACCGGGCTGTACAACGGGGACACCATTGATTTTTGTGGCGATCTCACGGTGCTGGTGTCCTGTGAAGAACGCATCGATTCCTGAGACTTCCTGCAATAATTGATAGCCCTCATTTTCACCAGTCAATAATTCGGTCGGTTCTCCAGTGACTAAATCACGCTCGAAACCGCCATGGTAACTGACGACAACGATATCGGCTTTTTCTCTTAAGTAAGGCACATAGTTTTTCGCTGTCTCAACGATGCTGACAAACTGCATCCCGCGAATCGTCGCAGGCTGTTCCCAATGAGGAATATATGGCGTCACCATTCCTAAGATCGCGATCTTTACCCCTTCTTTTTCAATGATGGTGTAAGCTTGGCCAAAGAATGGTTCTCCCGCTTCATTTAAAATATTCGCTGCGAGTACTGGTGTTTGGTAGCTGGCGATCGCTTCTTGCAAATAAGGCAGACCGTAGTTGAACTCATGATTGCCTAAGACATGGACATCAACGTCTAGGTGGTTGACGACAGCGGTCAATGCGGCAACGGAGTGCTGACTTTTGGCGATGTAATAGCTTAAGGGCGAGCCTTGGATAAAGTCGCCATTTTCGATCGTTACGACCGGTCCGGTGGCTGCTTGACGTAGCTCTTTCATTTTGGTAGCAACTTTTGCCACGCCGAATCCTTGTTCCGTGTCATCGGCAAAATTGGTTGGATAAACATAGCCATGCATATCGCTCGTTTCTAAAAACGTGATTTTCATTCAAAAGACTCCTTTTCCCCTCAATAGACCAAAAGGGCATGCGCATAAGTCGAAAACCCTCGAAAGCCAGCATTTTCTGCTTTCTTGTGTCTTCAAATCTTATGGCACAAACCCTTTTGTCTTTCATTCTCAGGTGTTTCCCTGATTATACCCTAGTTTGACGAAGAAATTCAGAATTATTGGTTCCAAGCATCTTCTAATTGTGGTTTTGCGTTTTCAATCAATTGATCGACATCTTGATCTGTATTAGACAAAATGTTTTCCATGATTGAACGCATTTCATTGTAAGCAGGATCAGCATTTTCAATCACTGGGATCGAGAACAATTCTTTGGTTGCATCTTCTAATTTGGCAGCGACTTTTGTTTCAGGATTGTTTTTGTATTCATCGCTTTCCAAAACAGATTCAACAACTGGCATGTAGCCGGTATCGATCGCCCATGTTTTTTGCGCTTCTGGCAAAGTTAAGTATTTCATGTATTCAAAAGCAGCGGTGCGTTGCTCTGGTGTTGCGCTGTTGAACATATACAAGTCAGTTCCTTGTTGCAAGTTGATTGGTTCTGGACGAGCTGCTACGTCATATTCAAATTTGCCTTCGGTATCTTTTTTAACAAAGCCTTCCCCTGCGATTGAGCCGACATACATTGCGATTTGCTCGTTGGCAAATGGACCAGACAAGTATTTGTCAGAACCAGCGATTCGGAAGTAGCCGTCTTTGACACCATCTAGGTAGTAGTTGATGACATCTTTTGATTCATCGCTGTCTAGTTGCAAGTCTTTGTCAAAATCAACGCCTTGATTTTTCATTGCGATGGCATAGTAGTTGTTTAATGAGTCAAAACCAGCACCTACGACTTCACCGTTTGATTTTTCGTAGATTTCTTGAGAAGCTTCTTTTAATTCTTCCAGGTTTGTTGGTACGTCAATACCATACTCGTCTAACATGTCTGCATTGTAAAACAGCATTTCTGTAGATTTGTTGAAAGGAATCCCGTATTGCACGCCGTCGATTTGTGCACCATCTAAAAGGGCACTGCGGATCTCTTCTTGGTCACCCCAACCGATAGTATCATCGTTGATGTATTCGCCAAGGTCAACTAGCATGTCATCTTGGGCAGCATTCCATAACCAACCAGGATATGCTTGGGTGATAGTTGGCAGATCTTTTGGTGAAGGCAAGGTTGAATTCACCTTTGCTTGCAAATCAGGATAGCTTGATTGGTTCTGCAATTCGATCTTGATGTTTGGATTTTCGTCCATGAATTGCTCGGTCAATTTCGTCAATGATTCTTCTTGCGCACCATTCATTGCATGCCAAAAGGTGACAGTCGTATCTTCGCTTAGTTCTGTAACGATTTCATCACTTTCCGTAGAACCAGATGAATCGTTGTTGTTTCCACAAGCCCCTAATACCAATGTCGCGGCTGCAGCTGCTGCAAATGCAAGTTTCTTTGTTTTCATTTTTTCCTCTCCTCTATCACTCTAAAATAATTTTTTCACCGCGTTGCGGCAATATTCTTTCACCATACGGATTCACCAGATTTTCTGGTTTCAGCGTATGGATTGGAACCAATCGTTGGGGCTCGATCCATGCAATGATCTGATCTAAATCAGCTGGTTTCGCATGTCCCGAGTTTGGCAAACGGACAAATTCGATCTCCAGTGCTGCCAATTGATCCAAAAAGACTTGATAAGCTGGATCAAAATCGCCTAACGGCTGCGCATCACTGTGAATATACAAACCACCCGTCTGCAAGTTTTCAAAATGCGCGACTGCTTGCCAAAGGTACTGGCTCGTGTCGGCACATAATGCCTGATAAGAAATGGCGAAGGCTGGATCGAGAGTCGCTGGTACTTGATCATCGATCGTATAGAACGGTACATCTTTATTGAAAATTTCTTTCAACAAAGCAGCTTGCGTCGCCTCTAAAACAACCGTCCGCGGCGCGGCTTCAACAAGCGCCATAAAGCGCTCGACATTGGCTGGATAGCCATTGAAGGTAATTTGTCGTTGGGGATTTTCTTTGACCAAACGCACGAAGGTCTCGATCAATTCTGTTTCACTTTCCACTGTGATCACTTTGGGGTCCGGTTCTCTTTCTGGAAAGCTGATGCTGACCCCTTCCATCATCAATAAATCCGTGTGTTTGGCTAACTGACAGAATTCTTTGGTACGCTCTGGATGATAGCCATGCAAACGCAAATCACCGGTATAAGCGATAAAATGATCTGGCGTGCGAATCAACAAAGCTGCCGCACCGTACGCATCATGATCAACTGGAATGATCTCGACTTCGATTTCCCCGACCCGAATCACATCATGAGGTTCTAAGCCGATCAATTCACGGACAAAGCTTTTTTCTTCATGAGGAACGGGCAGCAAGAAGTCCCCTTTTTGATTCAACACTTCGAGGATCGCTTTGGTTTCCTTCAAGGTGTACATAGGAATATTTGGGTCTAAAAAGTTGATCATCTTGGAATGATCCAGATGGGCGTGGGAAAGAAAAACTGCTGTTTCTTGGTATTCTTTCGTTTCGCTTCCTTGGTACGTGTAATCTAAGCGTGGATCGTAGACATTTTTCAGTTCTGGTATCCAGCGATGCGCAACTAACGTTTGTAATTCTTCATCTGGTAAGGGTGTTTCTGGATGATACTCCGAACCGAAGTCAAAAAAGATATGGGCATCTTTGTACGCAACTTCGATGACGGTCCCTCCAATCGTTAAGATCCCGCTATGAAAGGTAATCGTCGTTTTATCCTTTGATGCCATCTTTAGCCACTCCTTTGATAATTTCTTTTCTAAAGATCAAGTAAATGATCAGAATTGGAATGACGGTCAAGGTCGCTGCCGCCATCTGTAAATGAACATCGCTGCCGCTTTCTGTGGTAAAGGCAGCCAATCCATTATTTAAGAGACGGTATTTTTTCTCATTCGTCACTAACAACGGCCATAAGAAAGAATTCCAGCTAGAGATGAACGTCAGAATCCCGACTGTCACCAAGGCTGGTTTAGACATGGGGATCAAAATTCGGCGGATATAAGCTAGGTCGCTGGCACCGTCAATTTTGGCTGCCTTATAAAAGGTATTAGAAATACTTTGTAAATAACCGTTTAAATAATAGATGTAAAAAATACTGGTCAGAAAGGGAATGATCAACGCACTATACGTATTCAATAAGCCCATTCGCGCAATCGTATTGTAATTGGTGAAAATGATCGATTCATAAGGAACCATCAATAACGAGATCATCAATCCGATAACTAACCGTTTGTATTTGAATTCAAGACTAGTCAATGCAAAGGCAGCTAGAATCGCAGTGATCAGCGTCGCGATAGTCGTCACCGCGGAAACGAAGACCGTATTAAAGAAGTAGCGTAAAAACGGTGCTCGGGTAAAAACTTCCCCGTAGTTGCTCCACTGGAAAGACTCTGGCATGATCGTCGGTGGAATACTGGTTGCTTCACTGTAGGTCATTAGACCAGCTAAAATCATATAGACAAAGGGAAACAGCGTGATCACTGCTAAAATTGCTAAAAACAGCATCGAAACAATCTTGACAATTTTTTTCATTCGTTTATTCGCCCACTTTCTTCAAAAGTTTATTTTGGATAAAGGTGACGAGCAAAATAATGATGAACAAGATCACGGTTGCCGCCATTGCAATCCCCGGACGTCCGGCGATATGGAATTTGTCATAAATATAAAAGACTGCCGTGGTTGCACTGCGGGCGATCCCTGGCTGTCCGCCAAACAAGGCATATACTTGAGTATAGACTTTAAAGGCACTGATCAGATTGACCGTTAACAAGAAGGCAAAAGTCGGGATCAACTGCGGAAAGGTGATTTTCCGAAAAATCTCGCCATCGGTGGCGCCAAACATTTTTGCGATTTTGTAGTGTTCTTTGTCGATGTTGCGCATTCCTGCCAACAAGATAATAATGTTGAAGGCGAGGCTCGTCCAAACGCCAAAGATGATCAAGGTCGTCATACTCATATTGACATTATCCAGCCAGTTGACTGGTGGAATGCCGACAAGACTCAACAAATAGTTGATGATCCCGTAAGAGCCATTGAAAAAGTAGCGAAACACGATCCCGATGGCAATCGTACTCGTGACATAAGGCATAAAAAAGATCGTTTCAAAAAAACTTTTGTATTTGACTTTTTCAAAAATGATCCACGCAATCGCTAAAGAAAGGATCAACGCGATCGGTACGACCGCAAAAGCAAAGAGCGCCGTATTTTGCAGTGCTCGAAAGAAGACTGGGTCCGTTAAAACCCTTTGATAGTTCTCAAGCCCAGCATACTGTTGGTTAATCAAGGTTCCTTTTTGGAAACTCATGATGAAGGAACGAAACAGCGGATATACACTGAATAAGAAAATAATGACCAATGAAGGCAGTAAAAACAGCCATGCTTTCGGTTGGTTCTCAGGGTTATAATTTTTTTTGAACATTAGTAGACCCGCTCTCCTTTTTCATCAAAGATAAAGGCTTTTTTGTAATGAAAATCAAATGACACTTGCGCGCCTTCTTCAATGATTTCTTCAATACTAACGATCGATTTCATATGTTTGTCAGCCAGATCAAAGTTCAAGATTCGTTCTCGTCCGATCAGCTCCACACTCTTGACTTCCGTTTGGAACAAACCTGCTTGCAAGGTGGTCAGCACATCTTCTGGACGAATGCCTAACGTGTATTGGCCGTCTGTTAATGGTTTCTTGAAGCGAAGGTCAGTAAAACGGTCAACTGGTACAGTGAAGGCAGGATGGATCATTTGGCCATCTTTGACTTCTACTGGCAAGATGTTGATGATTGGATTACCGATGAATTTCGCTACAAAAAGATTGTTTGGTTCTAAGTAAAGGTTTTGCGGATCATCATTTTGTTGAATGATCCCCTCGTTCATCAAGATGATCTTATCACTGATAGAAAGAGCTTCTTCTTGGTCATGGGTCACGAAGATCGTGGTGATGCCCACTTCTTTGACTAACCGACGGATCTCTTCACGGATCTTCAAGCGCAAACGGGCATCTAAGTTACTTAATGGTTCATCCAGTAGTAAGACTTCTGGACTTTGCACCAAGGCACGCGTGATCGCTACCCGTTGCTGCTGTCCCCCAGAAAGGGTTCCTGGTTTTTTCTGACTTAACTCTTCAATATTGGTCAGTTTCATGAACTTTTCAGCAATTTTCTGTGCTTCGTTTTTCTTGATCTTTTTCTCTCCGACTGTCAGTGGAAACATGACATTTTCTAAAACAGTCATATGGGGATAAAGGGCATAATTCTGAAAAACAAACCCGATATTGCGGTCTTTTGGCTCGGTCTTAACAACGGAAGAACCATTAAAGCGGATATCACCATCGGTGGGACTCAACAACCCCGCGATCAAATTCAATATCGTCGATTTCCCACAACCACTTGGTCCCAACAAACAAACCAAATCGCCTTTTTCTATTGTAAAATCTACTGCTTTCAAGGCTTCAAACTTATTATCGAAAACCTTCTTCAACCCGACTACTTCTATCAAAACTGCCCCTCCATTTTCTCTTTTTCCTCCGAATAGTTGACTGGCATTTCAAGTCACAAAAAAAACGAACTCTTGATGTTTCGGTCAAACGCTCAAAGAAATTCGATTTTAATCATAACAAACGAATGTTTTTATTCGATACCATTATTGTAAATGTTTTGTAAAAATCATTGGGAATTATGAAAGAATTTTTAATTAATTTACCTTTTAATGAGAAAACAATGAGCCAAACAACGCAGTTTCTAGCCAGTAAACACGAACATTTTAACGTTTTTAGAAAATTTTCATGAAAAACGGGTAAAAATTATCAATCCTTTAGTATCCATTGATGTTAACACTATTTTTACGCGACTTTTTGTCCAAAAGCACCTTTAGTAATTGTTTACTAAGACCATCAGTATTTCTTCTTTTAAAATAACAAAAAAAAGGATGATTATTTAAAAAACAATCATCCTTTTTCATTCTATCCTTCGCCTCAGTCACCCGTCAGCGTCAGCAATTTCGTTGAAACTTGCTCAAGAAAATAACGGTCGTGTTCAATGATTAGCATAGAAGGCTCCACCAAATGGATCACTTCCTCTAATTGCTTCTGATTGAAGACGTCCAAATAATTTAGCGGTTCATCCCAGATAAACAATTCTGCTGGTGTCGCTAATGATTTGGCTAGTTCCACGCGTTTACGCTGCCCCATGCTCATTTGCTGGATCGGCGTTTGAAAGACAGCTCTTTCCAAGCCAAGCTTTTTTAAGTTATTTAGCAGATCTTGATAATTCAAGCCATGCTCTTGGGCAAATTCTGTCAGCATCCCACAGTTGTCCTCGTAGTTTTGTCGGACATAACTGATGGTGATCCCATGGGCTGTTTTGATCGTCCCAGTCTGCTGTCCATCGAAAGTACCTAAAATACTCGCAATCAAACTGGACTTGCCAGATCCGTTGGCCCCTTGAATCCCCAAGCGCTCTTTTTGACGGATCGCAAACGTCAGCGGTTTAAACAAAGGCTGCTCATAGCCAAGCTGAAAATGCTCTGCTTCCAGCAACACATCATGATGGCTAACAAGCGGAGTCATTTTCAGAGGATCAATCCACTCAATGTCTTTTAACAACGCAGACTTGTCTTGAATTTGATCTTCCATCCGTTTAACGATCGCTTTCGAGCGCTTCATGGTCCGTGCCGCTCGGGCACCGATCGCCCCCGTATCATAGATTGCCCCGCTGCCTTTTTTGGTCGGCGACCCTAATTTGTCCCGTTCACGTCCTCGGGACCACTCCGCTTTCTCGGCTGCCGTCTGCTTCAAACGACCGATTTCTTTTTTCAACTTGCTGTTTTGTTCTTGCTCATACGCATCTTTTTGCTGCTTTTGCAGCTCATAGACTGAATAATTCCCTTTGTACAGCACCAAGCGGCTTTTTTCGATCGCCAATACATGATCGACGACTTCATCGACAAACTGTCGATCATGGCTCACAACGATAAACCCGGTTTTTTGCTGCAAATAGCGGGCAACATGTTCGCGAGCGGTCACATCCAAATGGTTGGTTGGTTCATCGATCAAAGGAAAATTCTCTTCATCAACGAACAACCGCGCCAACAGGACTTTCGTTTGCTCGCCGCCAGATAAAGTGGCAAAGGGCCGCCAAAGAACTTCTGGATCAAGCTGCAGCAGGTTCAATTCCCGTTCCAAACGCCACTGCTCAAATTCGCCAGATTCCTGTAAAACAAAAAGCGTCAGTTGCTTATCGTCAGCGACAGGTAAGGGAAAATAAACGAATTGCTGCTCATGGGTGATCGAGCCGCTATAAGGCAATTCATTGAGCAGCAGACGCAGCAAGGTCGTTTTGCCGCGACCATTTCTACCAATCAACCCTAATTTCCATTGTGTATCAAGGTTCAAGTTGGCATCCTCAAAAAGCAACCGTTCCTGGCTGTCAAAGCCAAAAGTTAAATGATTAATACTGATATTCGACATAAATATACCTCGTCTCTATTCACGGAATAGAGTAGACCTAAAGCTATTTTCAGAATCAGTTTTTAGAGGTACACAAAAAGATCCCCCATCGAAAAAGTCAACCAATCCTGAAAATCTGCAGACTATCCCCTTGGAGGAACAGTTTCATGCAGCTTTCAACAAATTGGTTAATTTTTCAATGGAGGATCCCTCATTTCGTTTAATAGTGCCCTAAGTATAGCATTGATCGGCAAAAAAGCGCAAGTTCAGTACCCCCTGCTGCTTTTCCTTTATATTTTATTCACAAACTAAACCCGTTATTGCTGGAAACGTTTCATTAAAAAACACTTGAAACACAAAAAAACCATCAGGTTGGTTAGTCCTGATGGCAAAAGGAGTAAAATGAAAAATAAAAAGGTTGTTGGTTGTGAATTCATTATACCTCCGATAAAAAAACTTTACATGTGAAAAACATAACAGTTAAATTAAATAACTCTTGTTTAACTTGAATGTTTATCATTTTTTTAACAATAAAGCCGTCATCCGTTGAATGGCAAAAGAAATTTCGTCGGTTGCTTCATCTTGCTTGGCTTCTGCCGCATCAAAGGCTTCTTGGTCGATTTTGTTATCGAGACTCAAAATCATCTCATCACAGCCAGCAACATATTTCATATACGCCCGCTCGAATTTTTTATGGATCCCCATCACATTCGCTGGGGGACGTAATTTGCTGATTTTTTCCAGCATCAAGCGGTATTTGTCCGTGCCTTCTTTAAAAATTCTGGTAATCTCAGCTAGCCGCTCAGGTGTTACCTCGGCTTCTTTCTTCTCGTCGATCGCTTTGCGGATCTCTTCATAATTGGGATTCATTTTCTCCCCGATCGCTTCTGTTTCTTTGACAAGATCGTTGATTGTTTGTACATAAAAACCTAAGTTTGGTCGCACAGTGGGTCCCCTACTTTCTTTGTTATTATCTCCTATTTTACCGTTTCTTACTGCAAATGAAAAGGTCAAGTAACAGCCGCAGGGTTTATCGAAAATAAGCCAGCAAAAAAAGGCCTGCTGCCCAGAGAGAAGGACAGCAGACCATTGATTGTTTTTCCGTTTATTTTTGGCTTATTTGCGTCCCATTGCTCGTTGGATCGCTTTGACGATCTCAACGACTGGAATGATCGCAAAGGAGGCCCCTAAAACGATGCCCCATTGATACAAGTCAAGGTGTGCAACACGGAAGATATCATTTAATCCTGGCACGATGAAGATCACCAGCATCAACGCAAAGGACAACAGGATCGCCCAGTTGAAGGCTTTGTTTCTAAATGCCCCTACTTTAAAGAGCGACTGATGGATCGATTTGACGTTGAAGGCATGGAACAACTGCATCAATCCTAACGTGGCAAAGGCCATCGTTAAGGCATCGGCATGGATCGCATCGTACGTATTGTGAACGGGCCATTGGATCGCTGACCAATAAACGAACAGCACGGTTGCCGCTTCTAAGATCCCTTGGTAGATGATACTGCTCATCACACCACCAGAGAAGAAGTTGGAACTGCGTCCCCGCGGTGCATGTTTCATTAGATCTTTTTCAGCAGGCTCCATTCCTAAAGCAATTGCTGGGAATGTATCCGTTACTAGGTTGATCCAAAGCAAGTGGATCGGCAATAGCGAGTCCCAACCCCACAAGGTTGCTAAGAACAAGGTCAAAACTTCCCCTAGGTTAGCGGCTAGCAAGTATTGAATCGCTTTTTGAATATTGGAGAAGACTTTTCGTCCTTCTTCCACTGCTACGACGATCGTAGCGAAGTTGTCATCTGCTAGGACCATATCGGAAGCACCTTTAGAAACTTCGGTACCTGTGATCCCCATGCCGACACCAATATCGGCTTGCTTCAGTGACGGTGCATCGTTGACCCCGTCACCAGTCATGGCAACGACTTTGCCTTCTTGTTGCCAAGCTTTGACGATCCGAACTTTATGTTCAGGTGATACCCGTGCATAGACTGAGTAGTTCGCTACCTTTTGGGCAAACTCTTCTTCGCTCATTTTATTGAGTTCAGCGCCAGTCAAGACGGCATCATCATCGCCCGGTTTGATGATCCCTAAACGTCCCGCAATGGCTTCAGCTGTATCGCGGTGGTCTCCGGTGATCATGATTGGACGAATCCCAGCTTCTTTGGCTAAACGTACCGCATCGGCTGCTTCTGCCCGTTCTGGGTCGATCATTCCGACTAAGCCAGCAAAGACCAAATCATTTTCGACGATTTCTGATTCTAAGTTTTCTGGTACTTGGTCTACATATTTGTAGGCCATCCCCAATACCCGCAGTGCTTGTTTTGCCATATCGGTATTGTTGAATAAGATTTTTTCTTTTTCTTCATTGGTCATCGGCAGCTCTTGGCCGTCCAATAATACTTTTGAGGTTCTGCCTAGCAAGACATCTGGTGCGCCTTTGACAGCAACTAAATAGCGACCGTCTTCTTGTTGGTGGATCGTACTCATAAGTTTTCGGTCAGAATCAAATGGCAGATCTGCTACCCGTGGTTCTTGATTGACAAGATCACGCACATGGAATCCTTGATCCATCCCGAATTGCACCAATGCGGTCTCGGTCGGATCACCGATCAAGTTGCCTTCTTCACCAAATTTTGTATCATTGGCAAAGTTCATGACTTTTAATGCCATGTTATCTAACGGAATATCTTCTGAAGCAGCATGTTGCTTGTCATTGACATACAATTTTTCCACGGTCATTTGATTCAACGTCAACGTACCAGTTTTATCAGAAGCGATAATATCGGTTGCCCCAAGGGTTTCAACCGCTGGCAATTTACGGATCACTGCATTTCGTTTCGCCATTACTTGCGTACCTAAGGCTAAGATGATCGTTACGATCGCTGGCAGCCCTTCTGGGATCGCCGCTACTGCTAATGAGATCGACGTCAATAGCATGTCGACCCATGACGTATTGTTAAAGATCGTTCCAACAAAGAACATGATCACTGCAATGATAATGATGGCGATCGTCAGGAATTTTCCTAGTTCATTTAAGTTACGCTTCAACGGTGTTTCGGTTTCTTGGGCGCTAGCCAGCATGCCAGCGATTTTCCCAACTTCAGTTCCCATCCCTGTATTGACCACGACCCCTTTGCCGCGGCCATAGGTCACATTACTGTTTGAATATGCCATATTGACGCGATCGCCGATCCCGACATCCGTCCCTTCGATGACGGTCAATTCTTTTTCGACTGGTACGGACTCACCGGTCAAAGCAGCTTCTTCAATTTTTAAAGAACTTGCTTCTAAAAGGCGTAAATCTGCTGGTACGACATCGCCAGCTTCTAATAGGACAATATCCCCCGGCACCAATTCATCGCTCTTGATGGTGACGGTATGACCATTACGCAACACATTGGCATTTGGTGTAGACATTTCTCTTAGTGCTTCGATTGCTTGCTCCGCCTTCGCCTCTTGAACGACACCCATGATCGCGTTGATAATGACAACTGCTAAAATAATAATTGAGTCCACGACTTCATGGGAAACGACTGCTGAGATAATCGCCGCCGCTAGCAAAACAATGATCATCAAATCTTTGAATTGTTCAAAGAATTTTTGTACCATCGATTTCTTTTTGCCTTCTTCTAATTCGTTGGGACCGTACTCAGATAAGCGTTTTTGTGCTTCATCGTTCGTTAATCCATTGGCATCTGTTTGCATTTCTTCCAGAACATGCTGCGCTTCTTGCGCATAAAACGCCTGCGATAGCTGTTCCTTTTTGTTTTCTTCTGACATGTTTCTCCTCCTTTTATATTTACTCTTCCTTTATTGTACATGATATGAAAAAAAATAGACTTATGTATGCACTGTCTAAGCATACATAAGTCTCACTGTTTAAGACAGCACCAGAAATTTCTTTCAGGATGGTGATACTGCCGCAGATAAAATCCGCCAATTACTCCCTCATGTTCATGTCAATAACCTACATTATACAAAAACTTTTCAGGTCTGGCAATTTTAATTTTGCTGAAACTAGCAGAAGGATTTCTCCTAAGAATCAGGCGATGATCGAGCCGTTTGGCATGCCTTTTGGTGCTTCCACGATTTGCAGACGACCGTCATTGTCTTCTGCTGAAAGGATCATTCCTTGGCTGACTTGTCCCCGCATTTTCCGCGGTTTCAAGTTAGCAACGATCACGACTTTTTTACCGATCAAATCTTGCGGTTCTGGATAAAATTCAGCGATCCCCGATAAAATTTGACGATCTTGATCATCTCCCGCAGCTAAGCGGAATTGCAGCAACTTGTCGGCGCCTTTGACTTTTTGACAGTCAACGACTTCTGCCACTTTTAATTCGATCTTGTCGAAGTCTTCGTATTTGATCTCGGCTTTTTCGGATTGCAATGTGGTTTCTTCTGGATTCCATTTGACTGTTTCTTCTGGACTTTGCGTCCCTTCAGCCATTTTCTTTTGGATGTAGGCTACTTCTGTTTCAAGTTCCAAACGAGGGAAAATCGGTGTGCCTTTGGCAACGACTTTCGTGCCGCTTGGAAATTCACCAAAGCGTAAATCTTTCAGATCCATGGCAACAGAAGCCAATCCTAATTGTTGGAAAATATTGGCTGGTGTTTCTGTCATCACCGGTTGCAATAAGATCGCAACGATGCGTAAGCTTTCCGCTAAATGAACCATTACACTGTTTAATTCCGCGCGCTTTTCTTCTTCTTTGGCTAACACCCATGGTTGAGTTTCGTCAATGTATTTGTTGGCACGGGAGATCAACGTCCATACTTCTGACAATGCCGTACTGAATTCCATTTTATCCATGGCTTCATGGTAACGACCAACAACATTGGCAGCAGTCGTTGACAGCTCGCTATCAAAAGGCGTCACTTTTGAGGCATAATCTGGCACTAAGCCATCACAATATTTATTGATCATAGCGATCGTCCGATTCAACAGGTTTCCTAAATCATTGGCTAGATCGTAGTTCAAACGAGAAACGAAATCTTCTGGTGTAAACACACCATCGCTGCCAAAAGGAACCGCTCGTAAGAGGTAATAACGCAACGCATCTAAGCTGTAGCGCTCCACTAACATTTCTGGATAAACGACATTGCCTTTAGATTTCGACATCTTGCCGTCTTTCATCATCAACCAGCCATGGCCAAAGATTTTTTTCGGTAATGGCAAGTCTAATGCCATCAGCATGATTGGCCAATAGATCGTATGGAAACGCACGATTTCTTTCCCAACCATATGCACGTCAGCTGGCCAGTATTTTTGGAACAAGGAATCGTCGTCTGAGCCATAGCCTAATGCCGTAATATAGTTGGATAACGCATCGATCCACACATACACCACGTGTTCAGGACTAGCAGTGACTGGGATACCCCATTTAAAGGTCGTTCTGGAAACAGCTAGGTCTTCTAAGCCAGGTTTGATGAAATTATTCAGCATTTCATTTTTACGTGATTCTGGTTGAATGAACTCTGGGTGCTCATCATAGTATTCAACCAAACGATCGGCATATTTGCTCATGCGGAAGAAATAAGAAGATTCCTTCACCAATTCTACCTCATGACCGCTTGGTGCTTTACCGCCGATGACTTTGCCTTCTTCATCTCGGTAAACTTCTGCTAATTGCGTTTCAGTAAAGTATTCTTCATCAGAAACGGAATACCACCCTTCATATTCACCAAGATAGATATCTCCTTGATCAAGCAATTGCTGGAAGATTTTTTGAACGGCTTTTTTATGGTAATCATCCGTTGTGCGGATAAATTTATCGTAACTGATGTCTAGTGTGTTCCATAGTTTCTTGACGTCAGCTGCCATTTTGTCGACGTATTCTTGCGGATCTACGCCAAGTTCTTCTGCTTTTTTCTCGATTTTTTGACCGTGCTCATCGACACCCGTCAAATAAAAGACATCAAAGCCCATCAATCGTTTGTATCGTGCTACCGCATCACAAGCGATCGTCGTGTAAGAATTCCCGATATGCAGCTTGCCGCTTGGATAATAAATTGGCGTCGTAATATAGAATGTTTCTTTTTCAGCCATGGACGCAAGTCCTCCTTTTCACTAGTAAAGTGTATACTTAGGTAGTATACAGTTCGCAACCCAAAAATGCTATAATTTTAATCAAAAAAGCGGATAACCTAAGACCTTTTTCCATGGTCTACAAGGAACAAAGGAATCGTTTTGGTCCTTAACACGCAGCAAATAAACCAGCAGATTTGAGCATTTCTTTTCTACTAGTTATCATAGCGCAGATAGCCGTTCACTTCAATGTTCTAGGGGAAGAATCTTGCTTAGATAGAAAGGGTGCTAGTGAGGGAGTTGCTTCTTTTTTCTGATCGTTTTGTGTCTTACAAGCGGCAACTAGCGCTTATTCGATCATAGATTCTACCATCAGCGTTTGTGGTCCCTCTTCTTCAATCGTCACTTCTTTGATCAAGCGATAGGTTCCTTTCGGCAAGGTGCCAAAATACTTCGACCAATTGATTAGTAAAGTTGTTTGACTGTGGGCAGAGGCATAATGACCGATGTCTTGAAAAACCACGTCTTCTTTAAAAAGGAGCTCCCGCCATTCATCCCCCTCGAAAACATCCACTGCAAAATAGTTGTCGTAGATCACCCTCTGATCGGAATGATTGTACAGTTTGAAGCGTCCGGATGTTGCTGTGCTGGTTTCCACTTCCAGACGAAGGGTTGCTTGTTGAGGGGATGGGGGCCCCATAAACGTATCGGCAGGGCTTCGATTGACACTTTGCCCAACCATCAAATCCGTCGGCTGCTCTTGCAGCTGACGGAAACCGGTACAGCCACTAATGATCAACAACAGTAATAGAAAAACGAGAAACTTGATCGTCTTCACCTCTTTTCCCCCTCTCGAAAGAATTCTCTGCGGCTCGCCTTCTTTCCTCTAGTATACCTATTTCGTGCCTTTTCAGCAGCATTTCTAGTCATTTATTGCTTTTTTTGAGAAAAAGGATCTGAAAAAGCTTCTTGCAGACGGTCTTTGATTAACAGGTGCTTCTTTTGCTATAATGAGGAAGACTTCACTTATAGAAAGGAACGCTATGACTCGAAAAAACAAACAGCATTTTTTGCTTTTAACTGTGCTTTCTGTGGGACACTTGCTTTTTTCAACCACAAGTTACCCCTTTTTGTTTGCGTACTTCAATAGCCATGATTATGCTGCGCTCTTTGCAACAGCGGTGGCAGTCCTCCGTGTGCTTTTTTTGCTCTGGATCGCTCTTTGGGGCTATTCAGCACTCAAAGAACACCCGCCGTCTTCTTGGCTTTATCTCGCATTATTTTTCCTTAATTTGATCGTTCCTTATTTTTTCCGTTAAGGAAAACCGTCGCGTTCAGCTACTTACTTTATCTAAGGCAGGAGAAACCAATGAAAGAATTTACCTCAAAATCAGCTGAAAAACACTACTATGAAAAAGAAGCGTCAGAAGCAGAGTTTCTTACATGGTATCAGGCGCAAGATCAGCCGAAATACGAGAAACCTTCCGTAACCGTCGATATGGTTTTGATGTGTTACAACAAAGAAGAAGAACAATTAAAAATTGCGCTGATCCAAAGAAAAGGCCACCCTTTCCGTAATTCTTGGGCATTGCCGGGAGGCTTCGTCAATCCCAATGAATCGACGGGGCAAAGTGTGATCCGTGAGACGCAAGAAGAGATCGGGGTCACCATCTCCAAGCAAAACATCGAACAGCTGCATACCTTCAGCACCCCAGATCGCGATCCTCGCGGTTGGGTGATAACCGTCAGCTATTTGGCTTTTATCGGTGAAGAACCCTTAAGTGCCGGTGACGATGCGAACCAAGTACGCTGGTTCTCTTTAGAAAGAAAAGCCAATCAAATTTATTTGACCAGCGGCGAGATCGAGATCATTCTTGACCTAGTGACTGGCGCCTCTGTTGGAAAAGATACGTTGGCTTTTGACCACAGCGCGATCATCCTCAAAGCTTTCAAACGGGTTGCCAACAAGATGGAACACGAGCCACAAGTGCTGCTCGTGTTAGGCAAAGACTTTACGATCACGGAAGCCCGTAAAGTATTCGCCAAGTTTTTAGGGATCGATTTTAAAATGATCGATCATTCCAACTTCAAAAAATCCATGCTCCAATATTTTACGGAAGTTGGCGAAAAGCCCGTCGGCATCGGGCGTCCCTCAAAGATCTATCGCTTAAATGACGCATTTTTAGGTGACAAAATGTAAAAAAATACAACCCCCTGTCAGACCGTAGTTTGGCAGGGGGTTGCTGGTTAATCATAATTAGTGAACGTGGTTCCTAGAAACAAAAATCAGAAAGATTTTTTCTATACCCTAGGCGATCCCTGGCGTTCCTTCCAGTTCAAGCGGCTCAGCTGCTCATTTCGCCTGAGAGCCGTTCTAGCTTCTGTTGGTCCTGCGTATCCAACGTGACAAACCGCAGTTCTTTGCCGTACCACTGCGCTTTGTACTGGATTTTGCGAACGAATTGATGCCAATCACTGATGCTGTAATGACCAGCTTTTAAAACCGTATCTTCTGCGATTTGTTCCAAATAGATCGTATCGTACTGTTTTACGAGATGGTAGCTGACTTGATCGATGAATTCCCGCTTTTGACAGCAGTGAAAACGATAAAGGCGAGCGACCTTTCCTTTTAGCTTCTGATAATTTCGCGCCTGGGTCAAAAGGATTTTCTTCCGTTTGACCGCCGTCGCTTTCACCTGAAGTTTGCGTTCTGCTCGCGTCAGCTTTTGCTTCGTTTGGATGGCATGCTCACAGGTTATGGGTATCGGCTGGTTGGCTTTGACCAACTGCTGCGGATCATAAACAACAGCGACAGAGGCTTGCTGCTTCGGCAATGGCGGGATCTCTTCCAAACAAAGGATCGAGATGTAAAACTCTTCGTTGTTTTTTGCTGAGATCGTTGCCGATTTGATCTTGCCTTTGATCGCCCGATGCTTTTTTACGGGAACCAATGTTTTAAGCTTTGGCAGCTTGATTTGATCGTCTTCAAAATAAATGGTGTGCTGCTGATTATTGGTGGTATACGATTGCCAGATACTTTTTTTGGTTTTCATTTTTGGAAAGCCAGCCCGCTTTTGAAAGTAATTTCGAAACGCTCGGTCCAGATTCCGTTGTGCATTCGCCAATGCCAAACTATCGGTCTCCTTCAAAAAAGGATACTCCTTTTTTAGTTTGGCTGGCGTCAACCCTTGCTTTGCTTCATTGTTGGCCAGCTCCTCCATCTTTGCCTCCAGCAGTTGATTGTACGTAAAACGTACACAGCCGAAGGTTTCGATGAAAAACTGTTTTTGCTGTCCATTAGGATAGATCCGAAATTTGTATGCTTTTAAAACACCCAGTTTCATCTCCTCCTAACACTCCCTATACCTTTGACGCTAGTTCCCCTTTTTTTGTGCTAACTTTTCTTGATAGATCTTGGCTTCTTTTTTCGTGGCATAAACGAAATGTCCTGGTGCGATCTCTTCCATTGCTCGTTCTTGGTTATCGTTTGGTTCGCTGACGTATTTGATCCGCTTGCGTTGACGCTCATGGTCAGGATCTGGCAGCGGAATCGCTGATAAAAGACTTTCAGTATACGGATGGACCCCGTAATGATAGATTTCATCGCTGGTGCCTACTTCTAGCAGTTTGCCGTTGTGCATCACGCCGATCCGATCGCTGATGTGTTTGACCATCGATAAATCATGGGCGATAAACAAGTACGTCAATTTATGTTCTTCTTGCAAATCTTGCAGCAAGTTGACGACTTGGGCTTGGATCGAAACATCCAATGCCGAGATCGGTTCATCACAGATGATGAATTTTGGATCGACAGCTAACGCGCGGGCGATCCCGATCCGCTGACGTTGTCCACCTGAAAATTCATGGGGATAACGGGTCCCGTGACTTGGGTTTAGTCCGACCGTTCGCAAAAGTTCATCCACCCGATCATTGCGTTCTTTTTCATTTTTGGCTAATCCGTTGATATCGATCCCTTCGGCAATAATGTCCCGAACTTTCATCCGTGGATTCAAGGAAGCATAAGGATCTTGGAAGACCATTTGAACTTCCCGGCGAAAATCAGCCAGCGGTTTCTTGCCTTTGATTTTCATAACATCTTGTCCATCAAAAAGAACTTCGCCTCCGGTAGGGTTATTCAAGCGAATCACCGTCCGTCCAGTCGTCGATTTTCCGCTTCCAGATTCACCGACTAGACCAAAGGTTTCTCCTTCATAGATTTGGAAGGAGATATCATCGACGGCTTTGACTTCGTCTTTGTGGCCAACGTTAAAATATTGTTTGAGATTCTTTACTTCAAGTAAAACTTTTTCCAACCGTTTCTCCTCCTTTAGACAGATGCCTGAGTATTTTTTTCTTGGAATTTTTTCCAGCGAATCAAGATCTCATCCGGCGGAGTCACTTTCGGTGCTTGTGGCGCTAACAGCCAAGTGGCCGCTTTGTGCGTCGGTGAGACGTCAAAGAATGGCGGTTGCTGTTCAGCATCGATCTGCAAGGCAAACTCGTTCCGTGGATAAAAAGCATCACCTGTTGGCGGATCTAACAAATCTGGAGGTGAACCAGGAATCGCGTACAAGCGATCGCCTGTTCCTTCTAACGTCGGCATCGAACCTAACAAGCCCCAAGTGTATGGATGTTGTGGGTTATAGAAGATCTCTTCTGCGGTCCCCACTTCGACGATTTTCCCACCGTACATCACGGCCACCCGATCCGCCACATTGGCAACGACCCCTAAGTCATGGGTAATGAAGACGATGGACGAATTGATTTTCTTCTGGATATCTTTTAATAACTCTAAGATTTGTGCTTGGATCGTTACATCCAATGCAGTCGTTGGTTCATCTGCAATCAAGATCTGCGGGTAACAGATCAACGCGATCGCAATGACGATCCGCTGCCGCTGACCACCAGAAAATTGATGCGGATAATTTTTCAAGCGTTTCTCAGCATTCGGGATGCCGACAAGGTTCAATAGTTCCAACGCTTGTCGCAAGCCTTCTTTTTTACTGATTTTGTTGTGCTTCATCAATGATTCTGCCACTTGCTTGCCAATCGGCATCGTTGGGTCCAATGAAGTCATTGGATCTTGGAAAATCATGGCGATTTCCTTGCCACGGATTTTTTGCAGTTCTTTTTCGGATTTTTTCAAAATGTCCGTCCCATTGAAGAGGATCTGGCCATTATCGACATTGGCATTGCTGGCTAACAACCCCATGATACTGCGGGTCGTCACGGACTTGCCGCTCCCAGATTCGCCCACGATCGCCAAGGTTTCTCCTTTGTATAGATCGAAACTGACATCGCGGATCGCTTGGACTTTCCCAGCAAAGGTGTCAAAAGAAATTTCTAAGTTTTTCACTTCTAAGACTTTTTTCATAGCAATCACTCTTTCATTTTCGGATCAAAGGCATCACGCAAACCGTCTGCCAGCAAGTTGAACCCAATCATAATCACAGACAAGGTCACAGCTGGTACCCACATTTGGTAAGGCAGGAACAAGAAGGTTTTGTAGCCATCGCTTAGTAACATCCCTAAAGATGCTGAAGGTGGTTTTAATCCTAGCCCAATAAAGCTTAGGAAGGCCTCGAAGAAAATCGCCGAGGGGATACTGAACATCATTTGTACGATGATCACGCTGGAAATATTCGGTAATACGTGTTTCATCGCAATCTTGAGGCGACTTTCCCCCAGCGTCGTTGCGGCTAAAACGAATTCTTGATCTTTTAGTTTCATCGTTTGGGCCCGTACGATCCGCGCCATTGGAATCCAGTTAGTGATCGCCATTGCTGCCACGATCGAGAAGATCCCAGGTTCAAAAACCACCAACATCAAGATCATTACCACTAAGTTGGGAATACCAGATAAGATTTCTAGAAAACGTTGCATCACATTATCGATCCGTCCACCTAAAAGACCAGAGATCAGGCCATAGGTTACACCAAAGATGATGTCAAGCATTGCCGCGATAAACGCGATCAACAAGGAAATACGTGTTCCTACAAATAGACGACTCAATAGGTCACGACCCAAGCCATCCGTTCCTAAAAGGAAATACGTCCCGTCAGGAACATTGGCAGCTGCATACTTATCTACTAGCTCGCCTCCCACCATCGCATAGCCGTTTAAGCCATTGATGTTGATACCAGGAATTTTCGGCGGCAGATTTGTAAAGGTCACATTTTGCGCAGTTGGATCATGTGGCGAGACAAAAATCGTAATGATTGAGATCGCGATAATGATCAGCAGCAAAATGATTGAGAAAACAGCGGCTTTGTTCTTTTTCAGACGACGCCATGAATCTTGGAAAAACGTTAATGAAGGGGTTGCGATCGCTTCACGCTCTTCATTGGTATTTTTTTGTAACGGTTGAAATTTGGCTGCATCGATGGCAGCAACATCATTTGCTGTGTAAGGTTTCTCTGCCATTAGCCACGACTCCCTTCTGAAACTCGGATCCGCGGATCAACGATTCCATATAAAATATCAACAACAAGAATAACAAAGACCAACATCGCGGAATAAAGAATTGTTACCGCCATGATCGTTGGATAGTCATTGGTCATGATTGATTTTACGAACTGTTCACCGATACCTGGGATCGCAAAAATATTTTCTACGACAAGAGAACCCGTCATCAAACCGACAGCTAGCGGTCCTAACAGCGTCAATAACGGAATCAAACTATTCCGCAAACCATGCTTGAAGGCAATTTCCCAGCGGCTCAACCCTTTTGCTCGTGCCAACTCGACATAATCACTATGCAGCACTTCCACCATCTCGGTTCGAATAAACCTGGCGGAATCCGCTAATGGCGACATCGCCAAGGCGACGGTCGGTAGGATCGTGCTGGCAAAAGTCTCCCACTTAGCAATCGGTAAGATCCCTAGTTTGATGGCAAAAATGTATTGCAGCAACACGGCAAAGACAAAGTTAGGGATCGAACGTCCTAAGATCGCCACTAAGGTAGACGTTGTATCGATCCAAGTATTTTGTTTCATCGCAGAGATCGTTCCTAAAATGATCCCAAAGAACGTACCAAAGATGATCGCTTGTAGCCCTAGTTGCAGTGAAGGTCCGATTCTTCCTGATAATAAATTCGCTACTGGCTGGTTTTTAAATTGGAAAGAGATTCCAAAGTCACCTTTTAGTAAATTGGTCAAATAAAGCCAATATTGGGTAATGATCGGTTTGTCCAATCCTGCTTGCTCATTTAGCAAGGCAATTTGTTCTGGACTTAATTTTTCAGCATTCGTATATGGTGTTCCTGGCAAAAATTGCATCAAGAAAAAGGTGATCGTGGCAATCAGCCATAATGTTAAGACCATGTAGAACACTCGTTTCAATAAATATTTCAAAAAGCTGTTCACGCAGTTTCCCCCTTAAGTATTTTGACTTCTATTCAATAATTATGTAAATTAACATAGTACGAATCATTAAAAAGGAGTCAGATCATGAAAATAAAAAAAAGTAGTGGGCTCATACCCCTCCTATGCCTCGCAATTTCTGGCGGATGGTTAGCCATAAAAAATGAATTTTCCATAGCAGCTCTTTCAGATGCCCTTTTCTTGTGGGCGCTGTTCTTTTTGATCATTGGCGGTTTTTTATGGGTATTTGCTTCTGGTTTCTTTGACCATTTTCAATACTCCATGAAGAAAGCTTTTTCCAAAAATAAAACAGATTATCTGAAATTATCCCAAGTCGGCAAACAGAGCTACGCCTTTTGGTTATGGCCTGGTGTCTTCTTGTTATTCCTTTCATTGCTCTTTTTAATGATTGCTACTAGTTAATTTCATTCTTATAGTTTTACTCATTGAAATGAGAAGCAAAAGGCTGAGACAAGAAATTGTCCCAGCCTTTTCTTCGGCATTTCAAGTCAACTACTCGTGATTATTCGATTGATGTCCACTTGTAGTCGTATTGTGCGCCCGCTGCGTGAGCAACAACACCTTTGACTTTTGTTGCACGTAAGTGTGCTTCCGCTTTTTGATAAACTGGAATGACACCTTGTTCATTCATAATGATTTTTTCTGCATTGACTAGATCTTCCCAACGTTTGTCAGGGTCATTGGCATTGGTTGTACCCGCTGCTTCAACGGCTGCATCGTATTCTTCGTTACTCCATTGCCCACGGTTGTATGAATTGCCTGTCGTAAACAAGTCTGTAAAGCTACTTGCATCGGCATAGTCAGCACCCCAACCGCCCATTACTGTATCAAAATCACCAGCGTTTGAACGATCCAAACGAACAGAGAATGGTACTGGACTTAACGTGACTTTCACACCGTCCAATGTTTTTTCGATCGTATCTTGCAAGTACTCAATGATTTTCTTCGTTGAGTCTGTATCAGAAGCTAAGATATCAAATTCTAATGAATCGATCCCTAATTCTTCTTTGGCTTTTTCCCAATGTTCTTTGGCTTGTTCTTCATTGTATTCAATGACGCTGCCAGCTGCTTCCGTGAAGTCTGTATGATCACCAGGGCTGAAGGTCATGCCTTCTGGTACCAACCCAGTTGAAGCAATCGAACCATCCCCTAAGATCGATGTCACTAAGGCATCACGGTCGATCGCATAAGAGATCGCTTTACGTAAGTTTTCGTTACGGAAAGGTGAATCTTCATCACGTTGGTTCAATTCTAGGTAAGAAGTCGTTGCTTCTGGTTGAGAAACAAAGGCTTCATCGTTAGCCATTTGTTGCGCTAATTCACCTGTTAGGATGACATCATCTGCTTGACCATCTTGGAAAAGGTTCAAGGCAGTTGAGGATTCCTTCACGACGCTTACGTTGATCGTTTGTAATTTAACAGTATCTTTGTCCCAATATTGGTCGTTCTTTTCATAAGCCCATTCCGTATCCGTTCCTGGTCCATCAAACCCAGTCAAGACAAATGGTCCATTGTAAACGGCATTGTCGCTGGTTGACGCATATTGATCGCCATTTTCTTCTACCACTTTTTGATTTTGTGGGAAGAAGGATGGGAATGCTAATAAGTAGTCAAAGTAAGGTGTTGCTTTTTCTAGGGTGATTTCTAATTCATAATCCCCCACTGCTTTGATGCCTAGCTCTGATGGATCCGTATCGCCTGCTGTGATGGCATCTGCGTTCTTAACTGGTGAAAATAGATACGCGTATTCTGATGCTGTTTCAGGTTTGACTGTCCGTTGCCAGCCATAGACGTAATCCGCTGCTGTAACAGGGTCACCATTTGACCATTTCGCATCTTCACGTAATTTGATCTTGTAAGTCAGTCCATCCTCGCTAACTTCAGCTGCTTCAGCTGCACCAGCAGGTTGTGGTGTACTGTCAGCATCCAAACGATACAGTCCTTCATATACATTGTTCAATGCACTGAAGCTGATCGTATCGGTTGCTAATGAGAGATCCGCACTTGGCATTTCTTGTGAAACCACTATGTTAAACACTTGTTCTGCACTGCTGTCACCGCTTGCTGCTGTGTCATTGCTTGAACTATTTGTTCCGCCCGTTGTACAACCGGCTAACGCCACGCCACACACAGCCACTAAACCATAGGCCCATTTATTCTTCATCCTGTCCTACCCCTTAATTGAATTAATTTTCAGAATAATCATGCGATTTCTGAAGTTAGATAAGATTTTAATTAATAATTATTAAAAAAGCAATCCTTTTTTCGATAAAAAACACCTCTGACAGAAAGTTTTCTTGGTATTTACTTACCTTACTCTCATCAAACATTCGTTAAATGCTATTTTTCCTTTTTTTATTTATAAGAAATAAAGCAAAAAAAATAATAAAAAAACATGGTTAAATGTAACTTACATTCATTTTCTGTCTTTCTTTTTCATTTGATCCGTCAAAATGAGAAATGTCTGATAGAAGGGTAAATATACAGAAATCGCCAATGATTTTTATCAGAACAGACCAAAAAAAGACCTGATCGCATGCTTGCTGATCAGGTCTTCTCGCCTTAAAGACATTTGTTTCATCCCCGAAAGGATGTCCTTCAATGATTAATGGATCGCGCCGCCAATTGCTTTTAGATCTTCTTTGTCGGCATAATCAACGATGGCTTCCACCGCTGCAGTCAATCCTTTGGCGATGTCTTCGATGCTCATTGCAGGCTGTCCTGCTTTATCGACGACTTGCTGAGGAATAAACGGCACGTGGATAAAACCACCCTTCATTTCAGGGTATTTTGTATCGATCATGTATTGTACTTGATACATGATGTGGTTGCAGACGAAGGTTCCAGCAGTATTAGAAACGGCTGCCGGTATTCCTGCTTTTTTCATGTTTTCTACCATTGCTTTGATCGGCAGTTGTGTGAAGTAAGCAGGCTTCCCTTCTGTTTGGATCGCTTCATCGACGGGTTGATTGCCTTCGTTATCAGGAATCCGGGCATCATCTACATTGATCGCCACTCGTTCTGGTGAGATGGCAAACCGTCCACCCGCTTGGCCAATGTTTAAAACGACATCTGGGTGGATCTCTTCAATTTTCTCTGCGACGATCGCTGCTGATTTCCCAAATACAGTAGGGATCTCTGCTTTCACGATCTGTGCACCATGAATTGTATCTGGCAGTAATTTCACTGCTTCTAAGGCAGGATTGATTGCTTCTCCGCCAAATGGATCAAATCCGGTAATTAGTAGTTTCATTTCCATCATCCTTCCCTCTTTGTTTTACCACTAAAATGCCCAAAAGTACATTAAAGCGATGTGGATCACTAACAATAATAAAGCAATTGGGGCTTGTGCTTTAATGACACCATTGGGGTCTTTCATCTCTAACAAGGCCACTGGCAGTGCGTTGAAATTGGCTGCCATCGGAGTCAGCAATGTGCCACAAAAACCAGCGGTCATAGCCAACGCACCAGCAACGACTGGGTCGCCGCCTTGAGCCATCACAAAAGGTACACCGATGCCTGCGGTAATAACGGTAAATGCCGCAAAGCCATTTCCCATGATCATAGTAAAGATCATCATTCCTAAACAGTAAGCCACGACACCGATAAAACGATTGCCTTCTGGCACGACACCAGAGATTCCTTGAGAAATCACATCACCGACACCAGCAGCGTTAAAAATGACACCTAGTGCTGCTAATAACTGCGGCAAGATACCGGCAGTTCCGACTTGACGAAGCATCCGGTCGGAATCGTCCAGCACTGTTTTCGGTTTAGCGGAAGTCAACACGACTGCCAACAAGAGCGCTAAGATCGATGCGATCCCGATTCCAACTTGGCCTCCTAATGGTGTATAAGAAATCACCACAGCGATCAATGCTAAGCTGATACATGGCACGAAGATCGTACTACCGATCCGTTTAGCCGATGCTTCTGCTTTTTCATCATCCACGTCCACGATTTTACCAATCTGCACTTGTTTGAAGAAGGTCAAACAGCCCATCAAAACGATCAAAATACCGTCCACAAGATACGGCAAGAAATTCCCGAAAGCAAAGACGATCCCTAGCAGTAACCAAAAAGCAGAGGTGCCTAATCGGGTGGGATGATCCGCTTCACGAAAAACCCGTACAGCCGTCATGATCGACAGCAATCCGATCAAGATATAAAAGAATTCCAGTAATCCGTTAACGATTCCTTCCATCTATTTGTCCTCCTTCTTGCCATATTTTTTTGCTAATTTACGATCAAAGAGCAAGTTCGACAATGTAGCAATGACTAAGACGATCAATGCGATCGGCAATGAGGCTTGCGCGATCGAACTAGCTGCCACATCGTAGCCAAGAGATTGCAATGTTCCTACGATCAATAGCACACCAGAAGCAGCCACAAAGGTATTTTGCGCAAAGAAATTCCCGAAGTTTTCGTTAGCGGCAGCCCGAGCTTTGATTTTTTCCTGATCTTTTTCATCCAGTTCCCCAAATTTGTTTTCCCCAGCAGCTTGCGCCATCGGGTTAACGATCGGGCGGATAAATTGTGTATGTCCTTGGATCCGAATAGAGAAAAAGCCAGCAAGTTCTCGAATAAACAAGTACAAGCTTAAGAACTTCCCTGGTGTTAAGCCTTTGATCTTTTCAATCAATATGACTGCTTGCTGCTTCAAGCCAAAACGTTCTGACAAGCCGACCATCGGTAGTGTCAGTAAGAACAGTGTAACGAGTCGATTATTGACAAACGCTTCTCCTAACATTGTTAAAAAATCAACAACAGAAATCCCCGACACAAGCGCGGTGACAAAACCAGCAACGATTACGACAGCAATAGTATCTAGCTTCAGCAAAAAGCCGACTAAAATAACTAGAATACCAATTAATTTAATCCATTCCATCAAATCATCCTTTCACGATAAGTTATTTTTAATGGATACCAGCTTTTAGTATAATCTATTTTTTTCTTGTAAAACAATGTTTTTTGAATTTTCTTTCGAGGAATGCGCTTTCTTTAATGCGTTTTTTAATTACTTAGATAGTAAATAACAAAAAGAAGAACTGCGCTTGTGCAGTCCTTCTTTTGCTTTTTGCGTTTAAGAAGCGGAGGCTTCTTTTTTCATTTGTTTGCTTCGCAGCTGTCCGCAAGCTGCGTCGATATCTGTCCCATGTTCTTTACGAATCACGCAATTGATGCCGTTTTTCTTTAAAATGTCATAAAAGGCTAACACATCCGCTTTTTTACTTCGAGCGTATTGGTCATGCTCACTCACTGGGTTATATGGGATCAAGTTGACGTATGACAATTTCTTTTTATCCTTCAATAAAGCTGCCAACTGACGGGCATGTTCTGGCCGGTCATTGACATGATCCAGCATGATGTACTCAAACGTGATCCGACGATTGGTTTTTTCTAAATAATAATCGACTGCTGCCATCAGCTTTTCAATCGGGAAACTCCGATTGATCCGCATCATGGAGGTTCTGACTTCGTTATTTGGGGCATGCAGCGAAATCGCTAGGTTCACTTGCAAGCCGTTCTCCGCAAACTCTCTAATTTTATGCGCTAAGCCGCTGGTTGACACAGTAATATGCCGCGCGCCGATCGCTAAGCCTTTCGGGTCATTGATGATCTGTAAGAAATGCATCACATTGTCATAGTTATCAAAGGGTTCGCCAATCCCCATGACCACCACGTGAGAGACTCGTTCCCCCTCATTGCGTTCATCAAAATAGTGTTGTACTAACATGATTTGAGCCACGATCTCGCCTGCCGTTAAGTCTCGTTGCTTCTTTAATAACCCACTGGCACAAAACGTACAGCCGATGTTGCAGCCGACTTGGGTCGTCACACAAACGGACATGCCATATTCTTGACGCATCAAGACCGTTTCGATCATGTGATTGTCTGGCAATTGGAATAAATACTTGACGGTTCCGTCACTGGCTTCTTGTACCACCATCTGTTTCAGGGGATTGATCACAAAGGCTGCCGACAGTTTCTCAATCAAAGGTTTCGGTAGATTGGTCATTTCTTCAAAGCTGGTTACTCGTTTTTCATAGAGCCACTCCCACACTTGGTTGGCACGGAATTTCTTTTCTTTTTGTTCAGTTATCCACAAAGATAGATCTGATTTGGTAAGTCCATAAATCGATGGGTTCACTTTTTTCCCTCTTTTCAAACTAGTCGCTACATACTATAACTGAATTCTTTGTGAAAAGCAACCGTACATTGGCTGTTCTTCAAAGCATTCTAGTCCCACGCTTTTGTGGTATTTCACTTTTTTTAGATGCTCTTTCTTCCATTCATTGAATCTTTGGCCATAGGAAACCTCTCACAAAGACCTGCATAAAAAAAACAAGCAGTGACAGAACCTGCTCCGATGTACGAAACAAAGCGGCTCTTTCCTGCTTGTTTTCATGAGGGGGCTGTTTCCTCGTGCGCATTACTTTCATTACATGATCACATTTCAAAAGAAAGCAATCTGCCTTCTTTGGCGGTCAACATGCCCCGTTGCGGCGGCTGCAGTTGCAAATAAAGTTGTAGCGACATTTCTAGTATCAGCTCTTTGTCTCCCTGCTGAAAAACGCCGTAATAATGTGTCTGTTCCCGCTTTTCTTCATATGTATGACTCACAAGATAATATCCTTGTTCCATGGTTTCGTTGCGCTTTTTTGTTTCTGAAAGAAAACGGCGAATATGTTTATACGTAAAGAAACTCAATAAAATGACAACTGCTATTAATACTACATACCCCATTGACAGATTTATACCTCGATCGTTGATGTGGCAAAAGTCGGCTCAACACCAATACTGATCATCAAGGCAGCATCGACTTCACACATCACTTTATCGTCTAAGTGACAAACCTTTTCTTTCAAACGGCTTTTGTCGATCGTGCGAATCTGTTCCATCAAAATGACGGAGTCTTTGCCAATCCCTGTGCAAGAAGCGGAAATCCCAATATGCGTTGGTAATTTCGGCTTCGCCATTTTTGCCGTGATCGCCGCAATGATCACAGTGGGACTGAAGTGATTCCCCAAGTCATTTTGAATGATCAAGACTGGACGTATCCCGCCTTGCTCCGATCCAACCACTGGTGAAAGATCGGCAAAATAAATATCTCCCCTTTTTACCATAGGACCACCCTAACTTTTATATTCTCGCGGAACCCTTGCTGAAAGGGTACACGCTACTTCATAGTGAATCGTTTCTAACTGGTCTGCAACATCCTGCATCGTAATTTGTTCTCCATGATTCTCACCGATCAAGGTGACTGGTGTACCGACAGCAAATGCCTGCGGCAAACGAATCATCAATTGATCCATACACACTCGACCGACGATCTCACAACGCTCGCCTTCTACTAAGATCGAGAAGCCTTGCATTTTTCGTAACCAGCCGTCAGCATAACCGATAGGCACGGTGCCGATCCATTCCTGACGTGGAGTGATATATGTTTCACCATAGCCAATCCCCGCTCCTTTTTCAAGTAATTTCACTTGTATCAGTTCAGAAACGAGCGAAAGCGCAGGTTTTAAGGAAAATGGTTCGCTCAGCGCATGACCTGATGGGTTCAACCCATACATTGCGATCCCAAAACGGACCATATTTCCTACTGCTTCTTTGTGCCATAAAGAGGTTGCGCTATTGCCTGTATGTATATATGTCGGCAAATAGGGCAAAACAGTTAAGACTTCTTTAAAACGTTGGTGCTGGGTTTCCCAATAGCTCGTGTCTGCTTGATCCGCTGTGGAGAAATGGGTAAAGATCCCTTCCCAATCAAAAGAGGGGTGATCTTCTAACCAAAGAACGGCTTGGCGCACTTCTTCGGCAGTCAAAAAGCCGATTCTCCCCATACCAGTATCCACCTTGATATGCACTTTAAGCGGCTTATTTAGAGGGTTCTCCTCTAAATAAGCGCCTGCTTCTAGCAGCCAGTCCATCGAAGCGACTGGAAATGACAAATCATAGGTCGTCAGCAAGGCAATATCACACACGTTCACGACACCTAAGATCAAAATCGGGTCAGTAATCCCTGCTTCTCTCAATTCGATCGCTTCATCGATCGTCGCAACGCAAAAACCATCTGCGCCGCCTTCTTTGGCTGCAAGAGCGGTTTGAACCGCTCCGTGTCCGTAACCATTCGCTTTGACCACCGCAAAAAGAAATGTCTCGCTTGGTAAGTGAGCAATCTCATGTTTGATGTTTTCGGTAATCGCAGTTGTATCAATTATCGCTTTCGTTGGTCTATGGTAAGCAATCACCATTTCCAGTTCCTTCTTTCTACTAGTGCTTGATCAGACGAACAAATTAAGTTGGTTTTATGTAGTCGGCTGTTCGTCCATGAAGTATCAACGTCTTCTTGACTGACAGACTCCTTCAACTTGGTTTATTCACTATCTAGTACTTCTAAAATAATTTGTGCAAAAGCAGTATCATTTGTATGGGTGATACTGACAAACGTTTTTTCTAAAGGATGCGGTGCTTTAGTAACGATCGGGGCACCGAATTCATTGGTCAAGACTTCAATATCATGAAAAGAAACTTTGCCGATCCCTGTCCCCCAAGCTTTCGAGAACGCTTCTTTGCAGGCATAGCGCCCGCCAAGGAACTCTACCTGACGTTTCAGAGGCAAGCGTGCAAATAATTTTGCTTCCTTCTCTGTTAAAATACGCGTTATAAACTGAGGTTTTTTTTCAATTAATTCTTTCATTCGAGGCAGCTCGACTGCATCGATCCCGATTCCTTTGATCATTCTTTTCTCTACCTTCACCTAAGATAGGGTTTTCCAAATTGGAAATACCCCTTGTTCAGCTAGTTACCATTCTACCAAAAAAATGGCGAATTACCATTCAAATCTGACGATTTTATACGGAGATTAAGATTTTTAATCGTTCGTATTTGTTTTTTATATAAAAAAAGACCTTGCAAGTTTCCTTACAAGGTCCACAAACTTAATTAGTCTTGGTTATTTCTGATTACGAAACCGCGTTTTTTGTCGTTGCTGCGGCGATTGTTTTTACGGGCACCATCTTTTGAATAGTTGCCGCGGGCTTTATTGCCGTTGCCGCCGCCACGGTTCCCACCGTTTTCTTTGCGGTTACGATTGCCGTTGCTATTGTTGCTGCGACGACCATTTTTGTTGAATGATTTTTTCCCTTGAGGCAATGGACGCTCTGGTGTGATCTTCACTGGTGCTAAATCAGCAGGATCTTTCGCCATAGTTTTTAGAAGCAATGCTGCTAAATCTTGTGCAGAATAACGTGCTAAAAGATCGTCGGCTGCTTGCAAGTATTTATCTAAGCCATTTTCATCCAATTTGGTTTCAACAGATTCGATTGCGGCACCTAATTGACCTTTGAACGCTTCTTTTTCGGTCGGTGGGCGCATTGGTGTCATCCGTTTTTTCGTTAAGTTTTCAATGACGTGCAGATAGCTCATTTCGTTTGGTGTAACGAAAGTCACAGACATTCCACCTTTTCCAGCACGGCCAGTACGTCCGATCCGGTGAACATAGCTTTCAGGGTCTTGAGGGATATCGTAGTTATAAACGTGTGTAACACCAGAGATATCTAATCCACGAGCTGCAACGTCTGTGGCAACTAAGATATCTAGTTGACCACTCTTGAATGAACGCAAAACGCTCATTCGTTTTTGTTGAGAAAGGTCTCCATGAATGCCTTCTGCTTTATAGCCGCGGGCTTCTAAGCCGCGCGCCAATTCATCGACACGACGTTTCGTACGACCGAAAACGATGGTCAATTCTGGCGTTTGCACATCCAATAAGCGAGTCATGATATCAAATTTTTCGTAATCTTTTGAACGAACATAGTATTGATCAATCAAATCAGCGGTCATTTCTTTGGCTTTGATCTGTACATGTTCAGGCTCTTTCATGAATTTCACGCCGATGTTTTTGATTGCTGGCGGCATTGTTGCTGAAAATAGCAATGTTTGACGAACATCTGGTACTTGGCTGATGATTTTTTCAATATCTTCCAAGAAGCCCATGTTCAACATTTCATCCGCTTCATCTAATACAAGCGTTTCAACGGTGCCTAATTTCAAGGTGTGGCGGTTGATATGGTCTAACATACGACCTGGTGTACCAACTACGATGTGGGGACGATCTTTTAGTTGACGGATTTGACGGCCGATATCGGCTCCACCGTAAACTGCTTGTACACGAATTTTTTTGTCTTTACCAAGACGGTACAATTCTTCTTGGGTTTGGATCGCTAATTCACGGGTCGGGGCAATCACTAATCCTTGTAGTTGATGATTCGTTGGGTCAATTTTTTCTAACATTGGCAAACCAAATGCGGCGGTTTTACCAGTACCGGTCTGTGCTTGACCGATCACGTCTTTGCCTGCTAAGGCTAATGGAATCGTTGCTTCTTGGATGGGTGTTGCTTCTTCAAAGCCGGCACGCTCAACAGAAGTCAATAATTCGTTGGATAATTCTAGATCTTTAAATTTCAAATGGATCCTCCTAGGCTGGTCATCTTTTCGATGCCTGTTTTTCTATCATCGAAGCGTAGGTTAGTTCTTCAGAAACACAAGAGTAGTCCCATTTACTCTTATCTTTCTCTCGGTACCGAAAAACCGCTTCACGAAGGCATTATAAAAGGCTAAAACAAGTGTTGTTTGTCTCAGCCATCATTTTATCTCAAAACGTCAATGTTTTTTACAGTAATCATTCTGTGCTTCATCTTTCGGCGTTAGATAAGTATAACACGCTTTGAAAGTTTCAGCAAGATTTCAACTCCCTTTTACATTCCTTTTAGTGCATCAACGACTTCACTCAGGCCCATGCCATTGCTGCCTTTGATCACTAAGCTATCGGAAGGTTCTAAAGTTTCTATTAAGGAGGCGATCAGCTGTGGTTTTTCATCGATCGCAAAATAGCGCACCTTGTCAGCAAGGGCAGTGTTCGCTAGTCGTTTTTGCAATGCCTGCATTTCTTTGCCATAAAGGAAAACTAGCTGGAACGAGTCATCCAAGTGTGCGGCCATCTGCTCATGCATTTGTGCAGAATCTGGTCCTAATTCAAGCATATCTGCCAATACGGCGATCCGTCGTCCTGCTAAGGGCAGTTTGCGGAAGCTATCCAATACAAGACCCATGGCCGTCGGATTGGCATTGTAAATATCGCTCAAAATCGCTGCCCCATTACCAGCAGTCACCCATTGGGTCCGATTTTTCGTCAATTGAAAATGCGCCAAGCCTTCCTTGATCGCTTCATCTGCTACACCAAAATGACGTCCTATCCCAATCGCGATCAAGGCATTTTTGACATTATAGCCGCCTAAGACCGGTAAGGTAAAGGTCGTACCTGCAACCGTAAAAATCGTCTGATCTTGCGATTCCTCCACGATGTCTCCTTGTAGATCTCCCTCAGTTAAGCCAAAAGTTTCAATGGTCTGCGTTAAATTGGGAACAAAGGGCTCTAACAATGGTTCATCAGCTGGCATCATAAAGAAGCCGTCTTTTTTCAATCCTGCGGTGATCTCCATTTTCGCTTTGGCGATCCCTTCTCTGGACCCTAAGTTTTCAATGTGGGCTTCGCCTATCAACGTGATAGCGGCAGCGTCAGGTTCTGCTAAGCGCGAAAGGACTTCGATTTCTCCTGCATGATCCATTCCCATTTCTAAAATCAACACTTGGGTATCTTCTGGCGCATGCAAGATAGTCAAAGGCACGCCTAGTTCATTGTTGTGGTTGCCTTGGGTTTTATAGGTCTGGTACTTTTGGGCCATGACCGCTTCCACCATATCTTTGGTGGTCGTTTTCCCGTTACTTCCAGTAATACCGATGATTTTCGGTGCAAGCTTTTCTTTATACGCTCGTGCCAATTGTTGGAACGCTTTGACGGTATCCGTGACAGGAATCACAAGGATGTCTTGCGGCGGTTCGATCGTAGGGTGGCTCCACAGTGTGGCGATCGCACCATTGTCTTTGGCTTGTTGGGCAAATTCATGTCCGTCACGGGTCCCCGCTAAGGGAACAAAAAGACTGTTTTCTTTGATCAGACGGCTGTCGAATTCCACAGAGGCAAGTGGTGTTTCATTTTCAATTTGCTGACCAAATACGGCAGCGGCTTCTTTTACAGTAAAATTCATCAGGTTCGCTCCTTTTTCCTAAAAAAAGAAAGCACAAGATCGCTTCAAGTATTTTCCTTGAGTTGAGCTGGCTTTCTTCCTGCTATTTATTTTGCTTCGTTTTCGCTTTCTGCTTCTTTTTCTGTTGCTTCTACATTGGTCAAGAACGAACGTCTTTGATTGAAACGATTCATCCCTAATTGGATCAATTCTTCAATCAAATCCCCATAAGGCAAGCCGGTCTTCTCCCATAGCAGTGGGTACATGCTGAATTCAGTGAACCCTGGCATCGTGTTCAGCTCATTTAAAAAGAGCTCATTTTTATTGGTCAAAAAGAAATCACAACGGCTCAATCCGCTGCCGCCTAACATCGTATAGGCTTTTTTCGCAAACTCTTGAGCTTTGGCTTGTGTTTCTTCTGGAATTTGTGCAGGAATCTGCATCTCGATTCGGTTGTCAATGTATTTGGAATTGTAATCATAAAAGGCAACATCTTTTACGATTTCTCCCGGCATTGTGGTCCGAACGTCTTCGTTTCCAAGAACGGCTACTTCGATCTCACGGGCTTCGATTCCTTGTTCAACGATCGCTCGGGTATCGTAGCGATACGCTTCTTGTAGCGCATTTTGCAGTTCTTCACGGTTCTCGGCTTTCGAGATACCGACACTTGAGCCCATGTTGGCAGGTTTGACAAACATTGGATAAAGCAGACTGCCTTCACATTGATCGAAAATCTTTTTCGGATTTTCTTTCCACGCATTTTTCAAGACTGGTACATAGGGAACTTGCGGAATCCCCGCAGCTTGCAAGATATACTTGGTCATGATTTTGTCCATCCCACAGGCACTAGTCAAGACACCGGCTCCGACATAAGGCATTCCGATGGTTTCTAAAAACCCTTGGATCGTGCCGTCTTCGCCATTTGGTCCGTGAAGTAAAGGAAAGACGATCGCGTCTTCTTCGTAGATTGCCGCAGGTGAAATTTCTTCCCCTTTGGTTTCTTCATTGGTCAATGCCAAAGTATCTGGAGACGTTGGTGCCTCAGTCAATAATGGGCCTTTTAACCAGCGTCCTTCTTTGGTGATCATTACTAATTGAACTTGGTAGTAATTATAATATACAGCATTAACAACTGAAAAAGCGGATAACAGTGATACCTCATGTTCTGCACTGCGTCCCCCGTATAATAAAATGATTTTCAAAAGAATTTCCTCCTGTATTCATTGATTCTACCAAACTAAGTCTTCCACATTTTAGCACAAAATCGACCAACCGGCATTAAATCTTGCAGAAATTTCTTTAAGCTTACACAGTCGTTAGTTGAATGTTTTTCATTTTGTCAGTACTATGAATATATCACGGCACGTTTAAAGAGGTGGGACCTATGACAGAACAAACCGCTCCTTCTAGAAAAGGACGATTAAAACAAATCGTTCAAGTCTTTTTGAAATACAAAGTCGTTCAAAATATCAGCAAACAGCAGCACCCCGAAATGGTGCGTCAAGCGTTTGAAGAATTAGGACCAACATTTATCAAAATCGGGCAGATGCTTTCGGTCCGCAATGATCTGCTTTCCAGCACCTTTGTCGATGAATTCAAGCAGCTGCAGGACAATGTCAAAAGCGATCCATTTCCCAAGGTCAAAGCACTGCTGGAAACAGAACTGCATCAACCGCTAACGGAAGTTTTTTCCGCTTTTGATGAAATTCCAGTCGCCTCAGCTTCCATCGGACAAGCTCATCGAGCAAACTTGCTCAGCGGCAAAGAAGTGATCGTCAAAGTACAGCATCCAGGGATCATTGCGGCAATTCAAGTGGATCTCGATCTTTTTGAAAAAGCCCTGCCGTTGGTTCGCGCAATTCCAGAAGCCAATGTGGTGGATTTAAAAAGCGTGCTAAGCGAAGTCCGACGATCACTTGCCAATGAAACGAATTTTTTGCAAGAGATGAAAAATGCACAGGAATTCTACCGCAACAATCACCAAGACCCGCAGTTGGCATTGCCAAAAGTTTATCCCGAATGGTGTACCCAAAAAGTATTAGTCATGGATTACATGGCAGGTGAAAGCTTGAATTGCTTACTGACCCGCAAAAATCAAGACATCGTTTATGACAATCAGTCCGTGAAAGCCGTGAAAAAACAAGTGGGGACGCTATTAGTCGAAAACTTTATGAAACAAGTCTTTGAAGATGGCTTCTTTCACGCTGATCCACATCCTGGCAATCTTTTCTTGCATGTCTTCACGGATCAAGCCAACCGCCCACAACCATTTCAAGTCAAGCAGCGCGTCGGTGTCCTCGGCGGGGTCGATTACTCGTTGAAATGGCAAGAAGAAGCTGTCATGCCGCCTTACCAAGTGATTTTCTTGGACTTTGGGATGATGGGTCATTTGGATCAGTCTTTACGCAGCCGTTTAGCCGATGCGTTGATTGCTCTTTATACCCAAGACACCCAAGAAGTCGGCAAAGCCGTCTTGCGGTTGTGCAACAGCAGCGGCAGTTCCTTTGACGAAGTCGCCTTCTACCAAGACCTGCAAAAATTTGTTGAAAACTACTATAATATGCCGCTAAAGGATATCGACTTGCAAAAAGTGATGGCGGAAGTCATCACGATCTGCCATGATAACCAACTGCAGATGCATCGAGACATCACCTTGCTGATCAAGGCTTTTGGTACCTTGGAAGGTGTGATCAAAGCCTTAGATCCCGAATTATCAATGATGGAAGTCACTCAGCCTTTTGCACAAAAATATTTCCTGCAGCAGCTGAGTATTGAAGACGAGGTGAAAAAAAGCGCCTTGGCAACCGCAAAAAGCTTGCGGGCACTTAGCCATCTTCCCGATCGGACCTTGGCTGTCTTAGACACGTTTGCGACTGGTAAACACCGATTGAATCTAGAGATCCGCGAACAAAAACAGCTATTGGACCGCTTTGATCAGATGGTCAATCGACTGGTGATCGGTATTATTCTAGCTGCGGTCATCCTTGGCTCTTCCTTATTGGTGGTCGCCAGCCCGCAACAAGGAGCCTTCGTCCATCAGATGGGGATCTTCGGATATACCTTAGCATTTTTCGCGATTGTGTCTTTAGTCAGCAAATACTTCTATGATCGTTTTCGCAAGAAATAAATAAGCACCTTCAATTCCCGTGGCTCATGCAGAAGCTGGGTCTTGAGGGTGCTTATTTTGCAAGGGTCTGTCGCAATTCGTTTTCAAAGATTCGTTTGAAGGCTTCCCGATCCTCTTTCGTAAAGGGCTTCGGTCCTTTTGTACGCTTGCCTGCTTTACGCATCTGCGCACCTAAGTAGCGTTGTCCAAGTAAAAAATCGATCGTTTCTGGCAAATACTCTGTGCCGTTATGGTGAAAAACCCGCGCTTTTTTCGGCAAGACCAAAGAGGCTAACCCATAATCTTGGGTAACAAGAAAATCACCGGGCTCTATTTCCTTCACGATTTCATAATCCGCACGATCCGAGCCTTTGTCGACATAGACAAAGTGAACATGGGCAGGATAATCTTTGGTCGTGTAATGATCGACACTGGTGACGATCACCACCGGCAGCTGATATTGCTGGGCCAGCTCAATCACTTCGTTTTTCACTGGCGATCCATCGCCGTCAATAAAAAGTCGCATCTCCACACTCCCCTCACAAGTTTCTTCGTTTACAATTACTTCTATTGTAAGAGGAGCAAGGCGAAGATGCAAGCAGACTTTACAGCCGTTTCCTTGAGGATGTATTTAAAGCCTCAGGAAGAGCAACTGCCTCCGCCCTAATAACTAGCAGCTACCCTAAGCAAAGCTTATCCTTCAACTTTAGAAAATGCTCTCTCTTTTAGCTCATAAACGACATCGCAAGCCTTGGCTACTTCTTGCTCATGGGTCACTAAGATAATACATTTTTTTTGCTCATGAGCAATTTCTTGAAATAGTTTGACGATCTCTTTGGACGTCGTTTCATCCAAGTTTCCAGTCGGTTCATCGGCTACGATCAGCTCATGCTCACAGCACAATGCGCGAACGATCGCCACCCGCTGCTGCTGCCCACCCGATAATTGGGTCACTTTTTTCAGTGCCAGCTCTTCCGTGATGCCAACTTTGGCTAAGTTTGCTAAAGCGTAGGCCTTTTTATCGGCTTGCTGCGACTTCGCGATCGCCATCGCTGTCACCACATTGTCCAATGCCGACAGATAAGGCAATAGATTATAGGCTTGGAACACGATGGACACATCTTTGCGGCGGTACTCCCGCAGCCCGATTTTTGCTAACGTTTCTTCGTTGTAGAAAATCTTTCCTTCTTTCGGGGTATCTAGGCCTGTGATCAGTGACAGGAAGGTCGTTTTCCCCGATCCGCTGGAACCTAAGATCGCATACATCTTGCCAGGCTCGAAGGTCAAGTCAACGCCACGAAACAGGGCTTCTGCTTCGCTTTGATACCAATAGCCTAATTGTTCTGTTCGTAATGTCATGTCGTTCCTCCTAAGAAACCAAGATTTTTTTCGGGTTCAGCCGCAAAATGCCCGCCGACGAGAGTAAGATCGAGCCAAAGCTGATCCCTAGACCGAGTAATGCCAATAGACCAATTTGTTGAGGGGAAACGGTAATTTCTAAGGACTCCACTTCTGCTGATTGGGTGAAGGATGGGAAAGAACCGCCACGGTTGCCGCCCATTTGCGGCATTTCTCCGCCTCCAGGTCCAGCGTTTTCAGCAGCTGCCTGATCCGTCGTCGTTTCGGTTTGCTGTGCCAATAATTGCTCTCCGACGGCATTACCGACTAGATTACCGCTAGCGGCCGCGATCCCTAAAGCAAATACCATGCAGACAAAAATCTCTGTGAAAAACTGTAGGATCACTTTGGCTCGTGACTCGCCTAAAGAGAGCAATACGCCAATCTCATAGCGACGTTCCCGAATCGACATCATCACGATCAACGTCAAAATAATGATACCGGCAGCAGCAACTAACACAATAATATTTTTGGCAAAGCTCGCGACATTATTCAACGGTGTCAGCATCGATTGATACATCTGATCATTGGTTTGGATGCTGTAGGTTTCTGTATCGATCAATCCTTCTGCTTCTTCCACGAATGCTGTCATTTCAGACGGATCACTCAAGGTATAGGTTGCTGAATCAATGGTGTCCTCATTGCCGCTCAACGTATTGGCAAGGGTATAAGAGGCAATGATCGTGTTGGCTGGGTTGAGAAAGTTAAACATTTGGCTCATGCTGTTGCCAACTTCACTCGTTTCATAGATTCCTTTGACCGTCACTTCTACTTCATTGTCCTCTGCATTAGTGATTGAAAACGTATCTCCGACCGCTAAATCATTCGCTTCAGCTAGTGAGGATTCAATCAAGACTTGGTTTGTGCCTTCGTCCTCAGAAGTAATTCCTTCTCCATCCGTGATCGTCGCTGTTCCTTCCGAAAAAGTCGTATACGCCGCACTGGTTGATACACCAGTGATTTGGAAATCACCTGTACTCATACTCCCACCAGGCATACCTCCTGGCATACCGCCCATTTGCCCCGACTCGCTGCTATCGGTTGCTTCTGACTCTGTCGAGGAGTCACTGCTAGAGATCGGTTCGATCCCACTGACGGCATCAGCCGAGGTACTGACTTCAAAACTATATGAAGCAACCCCGTCTAAATCAGCGATTGCTTGGGCATCCGTGATCGCTACGGGTGTCGATTGAAAACTCCCTGGATCTGGACGTGTGCTCTGGTCATCGCTGTCAGATGAAGAACTTCTTTGCTGAAAAGCCTGCTCACGGTTGGCTTGCAACGTCACGGTTGCGCCGACACTTTTCTGAGCATTTTCAGTCGCTACTAGCGCTGCACTGCGAATCGTCAAACCCGCCAATACAAAAATCAAGATTGCAGAAAATACGGCGATCAGCAGCAGACTCCGGCCTTTTTTCGCCCATAAACTTTGGAGCCCTCGTTTCAAAAAATTCATCTTTGTTCCTCCTGAATGGCAAATTATTGTATTTCGACTATAAGAACCTTAGCTTAAATTGAACTTAAATCTTCCCCTAATTTTTCAAAACGTTGGAACAGACCGCAGCTGTCTTCTGCGATCTGCACGTTTTATTGATGACCCCAAGGGAATGATCGAGGAATCTTCAACTAACGGCCAAAGCCGCCGCCCATTTGATTGGTTGTCGCTGTCGCTCCTGATTGGGTCAAGTTGGCGATCGTTTCCGTGACGGGCAACGTTCCTAATTCCGTCCCATCACTAAGGGTCCCACCAGCATAATAACCAGAAACAGCTTGCGCATCATTCGTTCCCCCACTGACCAATGTATAGCTGCTATCCGTCAAATCTGGGCTAGAAAGAACCACATGTTGGTAGCTTTTACTTGGTGCATAGGACAAGATCGTCTGTCCTTGACTATCCTTTAAGGTCACAAGGGTCTCTGCTGCTTGGATTTGATCGAAACTGATCCCGATCGACTGTTGACTTCCCCCACTGACATTCATGGCCATATCGGTCGTACCAGCAGCTAACAAGACACCGCCAGTGATTTCAAACGTCCCGTTATAATCCAAAGCGCCATTGCCACCGGTCGTTGGACCATTTACGATGACGACCCCATCACTCATAGTGACATTGCCGTTACTGTCCAGGCCATCCCCTTCGGCATCGACCACCAACGTCCCACCAGTGATTGTGATTTGTTTGCTGTCATCTGCGGTATCGCCACCGCCAGGACCGCCACCAAAGCTGTCTTGCCCAAATTGGCCAGTGGTTTCCTCTGTATCACTGCCGCCACCGGCATTGATCCCGTCATCGCTAGCCACGACGTGTGTCGTACCACCAGCAATCGTGATCACACTTGCTTCTAGTCCTTCATAGGATTCTTCGATAGCAATCGTCCCATCGGAGATCGTCAATTCATTGTCCGCATGTATGCCGTCGTCACCACTGTTGGCAGTGATCGTACCACCTGTGATGTTGATGGTATCGTTGGCATGCAGGCTATCATCTGCACTATCGATCGCAAAGGTACCGCTGCTGATGGTCATAACACCGCCAGCTTTCAATCCTTTGTAGCTTTCATCCGTCACTAGCGACTGACTTTGTGCCCCGTCAGCCGTTTTGATCGTGAGATCGGCTGATTGGATGCTTAAATTTGTTTCTGCTTGGATGCCATCACGCCCACTTTGGATCGTAAAGGTACCGCCATCGATCGCAACGTAGCCTTTTTCCGCATCTTCCGAATTATTCGCTTGGATGCCATCTCCTTCAGTGGTGTTCAGTGTGTAGTTCCCTGCCAAGATCGACACGGAATCTTTTCCTTTGATGGCATTGTTTTTCGCTGTGATCTCAATCGTGCCACCAGCTAAAACCAAATCATCTTTGCTGCGCAGCCCGTTGCTGTAATTTCCTGTGATCACCAACGTTCCATCACCGTTGATGGACAAATCTTCTTTACTATAAAAAGCGGCATTTGGTTCCGTCTCACCTTCCGCCAAGGTGTAGCTGCTGCCATCTATCAGAGTATTTGTCGTATCACTGGCTAAGGTCGTGATGACTTTTTCTGCTTGTTCGATGACGACTGCCGCCCCGTCTTCATTGGTGATCGTGACACCCGCAAAGATCAGATGGACTTTTTCTTCTTTATTGACGTTGACAACCAGTTGACCATTACTTAAGGAACCGCTGACGACATAGGTACCAGCTTGCGTGATCGTCACCGTTTGGTCTTCCACTGCAACGCCATCAACAGCCGTCGTATCGCCGTCATTCAATTCAAGTTGCGTGGCGGTCGCCTCATCGTAGGAGGCATCCACGTCTTCTTCTTCGTAACTGCCATAATAGTCCGTAGCATCATCAAGAGTCGTTGCAACGTTGGTCACTGCGGCAGAACCTGAAACAGCCGCTGCAGAACTGGAGCTGCTGCTCGTGCTACTACTATCGGTTTGCCCACAAGCGCCTAGGAGCAGCGATGAGAGTAAGAGCGGATAAATGAGTTTTTTCATAAGAGGTTCCTCCTTCTACAGCTCATCGCGGTTAGCGGTGAGCTTGCCTAAAACAACGGGTAAATTGCCATTACGAACCCGAACTTCATCAATGATTTGTTTTTCTTGCGCTTGGTCTTTTAACAGCAACTGATAACGCAACTCATATAAGCTCCCCATCGTGGTCGTTCGAACCGATGTCAGTTTGGCAGAATGCGTATATTTTTCAAAGAGATCATCGAATAGTTGCGGATAATCCAAATCTTCTGGAATCGTGACTTTCAGTTCTCGTTCACTCGTGGCTTGGCGATCGCCAAAGGGTACCGTGTATAAAAGGGTCAAGAAAAGCGCCACGATGATGGAAAAAATCACGACATAGCCGACATAGCCCATCCCAGTTGCCAGACCGATCCCCATCGACCAAAAGACGCTGGTGATCTCTCTAGACCCTCCTGGAACCGAGCGGAAACGAATCAAACTGAAGGCGCCTAAGATCGCCACACCTGTGCCAAGATTGCCGTTGACTAGCATGATCACGGATTGAACGAGGATCGGTAAGACCGCCAAGGTAATGACGAAGTTTTTTGTGTAGACATTGCGGATCATATGGATCGCAGCTACCAATATTCCTAAAAGCAATGAGGCGGCGATACAGATCAATAAGCTACGCCATTCCAGAGTGCTCGTATCGCCAGAAAATAGACTAGATAACATGTAACCATTCCTCCTTCTTGAACAAATGCCGTTGATACGTTTGGGCATATTTCGAAAAGCTACCTTTGCGCACGCTGTATTTGTTCAACAGCTCCACAAACCATAACGGATAAGCGCCGAGGGCTTTCACTTCCATCAACACCCCGATTTCAGGTGCTACCAGCGCCCCCTCACTGCCAGAACCGAACATAAGATCATAGGTGCGAAAGCGAATGTTTTGGTCGAATGTCACGCGAAATTCACTATCATCATCAATAAACAGCGACAAGCGATCATAGGCAATCAACACTTTCGGCAGCAAGTCTGGGTTTTGCTTAAATAGCCAGTGGATCTCTGCAGCGATTTGCGGTGCTTCTGCCATTGACGGCAAGCCCCCTGTTTGCAACCAGCGACAATAGTCAGCATAGGGCAGCGGGACTCGGCGTTTGTAGACCACGCCATTGACTTTCTTTTTGATCTCTAAAAAAATCAACTGCTGCTCTGTCGGTATGCCATAGCTGCGGACCCGAAATTTTTCTTTGTATTTCGGTTTGTCCATCGAATGACGAATAAAGCGGTAATCGTGGGTATCGTAATACAAGGACATAATCGTGTGCTGCCCATATTCATCGATCGCCATTCTTTGCTGCAGCTCAGCAAGAAATGCAGGAAATTGCTCCTTGGCTATTAAATATTTTGTCTCTTTTCTTTGAAAGACTTTTTTCAATTTCATAAAAATATTCCTCCCTTGAAATCCATGCACTGAATTTACGGCAGCTATCTTAAATGCAGCTTAAGGCAAAACAGTTTTTTTAAGCATTTTTTATGCTATTCGTGCTATTCTTATCCTTAAAGAGGTGGGAACATGATTAAACTATTAGTGATCGAAGATGACAAAACATTATCTGATAATATGAAAGAAATCGTTAGCGAGATCGGTGACGTCACACAAGCCTATGATGGCAGTGAAGGCTTATACGAGGCAGAAACGGGGATCTATGATTTGATTATTCTCGACTTAATGATGCCAGAGATGAACGGTTATGAGGTGCTTTCTGCCCTAAGAAAAAAAGGACTCCAAACACCCGTCCTGATTTTAACAGCCAAAGACGGCTTAGAAGACAAAGTGACTGGTTTTCAAAAAGGGGCAGATGATTATTTGACCAAGCCTTTTTATCGGGAAGAATTATTGATGCGGATCAAAGCGTTGCTAAAACGCTCCTTAGGTTTGTTCAATGAAAATACCCTGGAATATAACGGATTGCTGTGCAACCTTGGCACCAATGAGGTCAGTTACCAAGGGCAGCTTTTGCCGATCCAAGGGAAAGAATTTGAGCTGCTGCTGTATTTTCTACAAAATAGAAACATTATTTTGACTAAGGAACAGATTTTTGATCGCATCTGGGGATTTGATTCAGAAACGACCTTGACTGTCGTCGAAGTCTATATGAGCAATCTGCGGAAACACTTGCGCCAGACAGGGATCGACAAAGAGATCCGTACGTTGCGAAATGTCGGCTATATTATGCAAGGAGCCTAGTCTATGAATAAAGAACGCTCTAAGAGACAACGGCTGCACTCCTTTCTCCTAAATGTCAGTGCCTTTGCGTTGGTTTTCTTACTTTTAGGAACCATCGTCCTCCAATTGTTCAACCAATCGGCTTATCGGCAAACCGACATTTCTTTGGAACAAGCAGTCAAAGATACCCGCTTGATCCAAGCAGAGATCAGCGCTTCGCAATCCAATCTAGAGGTATTGCCACCAGATAGTGCCATGCCAAAGATCCCTGGGACCAATCGCTTCAATACCCAGTTGATTCTCTGGTCTGAAGACGGTGAGATATTAAACAAGCAGACCTTGGGCGGCCGCTTTTCACAACTGGCAAGTTTATCTTTAGATACAAGCCACTTAGACAGTATCACATCTTTTTCAGTGGTGGATCAGTCCTTGTCAGAGGAAGAAGAGACCCTTTTGTTTCGTTCGATCACCACCAAAGCACCAACAAATGATGCTGGTGTCGGCTATATCCAAGTCTTGGCGAACACTAACCAAATCAAAAATGCGATGAACAATTTCCAAACGATTTTGATTTTATCGATGATCTTTTTCTGGATTCTTTCGATCGGGATCAGCTATTTGCTTTCCAGCTTGAACATGCGCCCCATTTTAGCCTCCTGGAAAAAACAGCAGGAATTTGTCGAAAATGCATCCCATGAGCTGCGCACACCATTGACGATCATTCAAAACAGTCTGGAACGCCTGTTTACCAAGCCCAATCATACGATCATTGAAGAATCTGAAAGCATCGCACAAGCGTTAGCGGAAACTCGGCGGCTGACTGGATTAACGGCGGATTTGCTGACGATCGCCCGCAGTGATTCCAATCAATTGCTTTTGACAAAAGAAACCATCGAGCTAGCTCCTTTTATCGATGACTTAGTCAAACCTTTCAAAGAAATTGCCGAATTGGATCAAAAACACTTTGTTGTCGAAAACTTTGCCAAAACGACCGCTTGCTTTGACCAAAAGAAAATCCATCAAGTCCTCGTGATCCTCCTAGATAATGCCTTAAAATATACCAGCAGTGGTGATAAAATCACCCTCTTATCGGAGATTTCTAACAAGCAATGGCTGATCGAGGTCAAAAACACAGGACCAGCCATTTCCGATGAAGAAAAAGCCCGTATCTTTGACCGCTTCTACCGCGAGGATCGTTCCCGCTCCAAAGAGACCGGCGGCTATGGTTTAGGCTTAGCGATCGCCAAGCAAATCGTTGAAGAGCACAAGGGACAAATCCAGGTCAAAGATTTGCAGCCACGAGGGGTTATTTTTCAGATTCGTTTACCTAAAGAAGGATAAAGGAGAAAAACAAATGCAGGTCATCACCCTTAAAGAACACCCTGACTACTTAGCAGAAGCCATTCGTTACTTCCAAAAACAGTGGGCTGGTCCCGACTCCCTCATGGTTTATGAGGATAGCCTGACCCATAGTTTTTCAGCAAATCCTTTGCCGCAATGGCTGCTGCTGGTCAACGAAGAAATCGCAGCAGACGGACGTTATCAAATCATCGGCTGCGGTGGCTTGATCCCCAACGACTTCATCAGTCGGATGGATTTGACCCCTTGGCTTTGCGCCTTGTATGTGGACCCTTTGTGGCGTGGCCAAGGCGGTGCCCGCCTTTTGATCGAAACAGCCAAGCAACGTGCTGCTGGAGCTGGTTTTGATTCTCTGTATCTATGTACGGATCTTTCTACTTTTTATGAGAAATTTGCTTTTGAACCGATCGGAACAGGCTACCATCCTTGGGGAGAGTCTTCCACCATCTATCGCTGTTCTCTCACCTAAATGAACAAAAAAAAGCTGTGAACAAAAATGTTCACAGCTTTCTTCACTCACAGTACTATTGCTAGTAGAATACCCTATCTCCACAAAAGGAATATTCCGACACCCTACAAATCCGGTAGGTTGCTTACGCGGTGTGCCTCTGCTATCAATCTGGTCAGCTAATGCTAGACCTTCTCGACTCGTCGCATGAGGATTACTTTACCATAAATTTAGTCGGAATACTACTGTTTTTTATAAAATTAAAACTGCTGATAAGCATTTCTCAAGAAAGAGTGCCTATCAGCAGTTTTTCATGAATCAATTGTTACTTTTCAAATAGAAACATTCCAATTGATGGATAAAAAAACTTAGGATAAGAAGGTCGCTACTTTGGTCGTAATCAAATCGATGGCTACGTGGTTTTCGCCGCCTTCTGGTACGATGACATCGGCATACCGTTTGGTCGGTTCGATGAATTGATGATACATCGGTTTTACCACCGTCAAGTATTGTTCGATCACAGAATCCAATGTCCGGCCACGTTCTTCCATGTCACGTTTGATTCGGCGAATGATTCGAATATCATCGTCTGTATCAACATAAAGTTTAATATCCATTAAATTACGCAATCGCTCATCTTCTAGAATCAAGATCCCTTCCAAGATAATGACTTCTTTGGGTTCTTGAATGATCGTTGCTTCGCTGCGGGTATGCGCAACATAATCATAGACGGGTTTTTCGATCGTTTGATATGCAAGCAGCTGTTGCAAGTGATCGATCAACAAATCAGTATCAAATGCAAAAGGATGGTCATAGTTGGTGTTCAACCGTTCTTCAAAGCTCAGATCACTTTGGTCTTTATAGTAGGAATCTTGTTCAAGCATCATAATAGAATGGTTGGGGAAATGATTAAAGATCGCCCGACTCACGCTTGTTTTTCCACTACCTGATCCACCTGTCACACCAATAATAATGGGCTTGCCATTCGTCATTCAATTAACCTCTTTCATCTTAAAAAATTCACACTGGTTCTATTATAGCGAAAATTCGGCAAATTACTACTGTTTCTGTAGAATCAGTGCTGCAATAAAGGAAGTAATTGCTGCAAACGTTCGATCTCATAAGTAGGCTGAATCTCACCACTGTTTTTTTTCTTTGGATTGAACCAAATCGTATCGATCCCTGCCAGTTGTCCGCCTAAGATATCTGAAGTCAGTGAATCGCCAATGATGACTGTTTCTTGTTTTTTAACGTTTGGTATGCGAGCAAACACATAGTCAAAATATTCTTTCATTGGTTTTTGATACCCTGTATCTTCTGAAACAAAAATATCACGGAAATACGGCTTTAATTTGGCATCTTCCAAGCGGCGATATTGGGTTTCAGAAACCCCGTTCGTCACCACATATAGGTCAAAATGCTGCGCCAACTCCGCTAAGATCTCATCACTGTTGTCTAACAGTTTATGTCCTTCATTTAGAAATTCCCGATAGGCCAATTCAACTGCTGGACTATCGACCTGAATGCCTTGCGTTTCAAAAAACAAACCGAAACGCTCATTGATGACTTGGTCTCTCGTGATTTTCCCTTGCTCAAACTGCTGCCACAAATCATGATTGATCGTTTGATAGCTTTGTTTGCGCTCTGGGGTCATTTCCAAGCCATGAGCTTCAAATAGTGCTTTTAAGGCTTGATCTTCGGTATCTTGAAAATCGAGGATCGTGTCATCGACATCAAATAATAATGTTTTATACTTCATTTTCTCCCTCTTTCTCAGCGGAAATGCGCCGCCAGTCCTTTTAATTCTTCTTGCGTCAGCGAGCGATAACTCCCCACTGCTAAATCATCTGGTAGAACCAGCGAACCCATCGCTGTTCGTTTCAGCTGAATGACTTTTTTCCCTCGGGCTAAAAACATCTTTTTCACTTGATGGAACTTGCCTTCAGCAATTTCTAACGAAACAAAGGAACGAGCCGCTCGGGCATCGATGATCGTTAGGGCAGCTGGTTTGCAAGTGACACCACCATGAAAGGTGATCCCTGTGGCAAATGCCGCCACATCTTCAGGAGTCACCAAGTCATTGACCACCACTTCATATCGCTTGGTCACCTTTTTCGTAGGATGCAGCAAGTCATAGCCTAACTGACCATTCGTCGTAACTAATACCAACCCTTCCGTGTCCCGATCCAATCGACCGACGGCATAAAGATCTGGGTGCTGGTCCTTTGGTGCAATCAAATCGATCACTGTCTGGTGCTGTTGATCAACATTCGCTGTAACGACACCATTGGGCTTGTTGACGATATAATAGCGTTCCTGCGTCTCCAACTGACGTCCCGCAACGATGATTTGATGGATGGCGCTATCGACATTGCGCTCAGGTCGCCCTTCAATCCTTTGATCCACGAGGACTTTTCCTTGCTGAAACAACCGTTTCATCTCTTTACGAGAAGTATTCAATTGTTGCTCGATCACTTTATCTAAACGCATAAATTTTTCTCCATAGTGGCTATTATAGCTCAGGATCTAGCGAAAGAAAACTGCCAGGATTTCAAATGATTTGACTTTCTTTGTCTTTTTGCGTAAGGTTAAAGAGTAAAGTAAATATAGTTTCTCATACACAGCGTTATGACCTGGTGGAGAAAAGTTGAACCAAAACTTTCTGGGGCAGTTGTGTACACAACTGCCCTTTTGCGTGTTTTCACTCACGTACCACTTAATGTGCAGAGTTAACAAAATTTGCTTAAAAAATCTCGTTATTAACGAGAAAATTTTAGGAGGAATTGAGTTATGTCAGTATCATTAGAAGTTACGAAAAGAGAAGTTCGCCCACGTTCTTTACGGAACAAGTTGCGCCACGAAGGAAAAGTACCTGCAATTGTCAATGGGTACAAAGTAGAAAGCACACCGATTGCTGTCAATGCAGCAGAATTAGAAAAAATCTTGCGTGAAAATGGATTGAATACCGTAATCACGATCAGTTTAGAAGGCAAAAAAGTCAATACACTGATCAAAGAGTATCAATCAGATACCTTCACACGCAATTTAACCCACGTTGAATTCCTATCTGTCGATATGAATGAAGAAACAGAAGTAGAAGCAGAAGTAACCTTAATTGGCGAATCTGCTGGTGTCAAAGCTGGTGGTGTTCTAGCACAAAACTTGTATACAGTCGTTGTATCAGCAACACCAGACAAATTGCCTGAACGTGTTGAGATCGATGTAACGTCATTAGAGATCGGCGATTCATTAACAGTGGCTGATCTGCCTAAGAACGACGAGTACACGATCGTGACCGATCCAGAAGAACAAATCGTTGCGGTTACTGAACCACAAGAAATCTCTGAAGATGAAGAAGCTGGCGAAGCTGCTGAACCAGCAGTTATCGGTGAAGACGAAGAATAATCATAGAACATCGTTCTTAAGATCGCGTCTTCAATCAACAGACACTTCTAAGAAATGCAAGACTCTTGAAGGGCTTTTCCTTTAAGAGTCTTTTTCATTCTTACGAAGAGCTGGTGAGCTGCAACTGACTATTTTCCACTGAAAGACGCCATGGGAAAGCTTGGTCCAGCCAACCCAACAAATTTTTAAGAAAATAGTTAAAATGCGTCGCTGCCCAAAAAGAAAAGCAGAAGTAGTTGCATTTTTGACGGTTCTTCATTATGATAAATAGACAAATTTGATGTTATTGGCAAGCCTACTTGAAGGAGGGGTTTTTATGTTTGAAACATTTGATGATCACCGCAGCCGCTACGCTTCTGGCGGGATTGTTCAAACACTGCCTGGCGAACTGATCGATAGTATTTGGTTAATCATCGATCTCGATTTAAAAGGGTTTATTCCGTTGACAAATCTGCTCACCTTTGAAGTCCAAAACAATCACGGTCGTGTCACACTGCTTTTTTCTCAAGCACAAAGTCAAATCGAACTCGGCGTTGATCTGCCTTACCGTTATTCCGACCTCTATCCCCAAAAAGTCTATGTGTATGACGATGGGCAGCGGCAAACGATTTTATTGCCTAGCGAGACTCGTTAACAGCGCTTCGTGTTTCTCTTTTTATAACGATACTTACATAAAAAACCACCCTTTTTATTTTAAAAGGTGGTTTTTTTTGATTCCTTCCTCTCATTTAATTCTATATTATACAGGGTTCGAGCAAGCAACCAATGAATCCCCCGTTTTTTATTACGTTTTATTGACTATTTTTTGTGTGTTAAAATAACGTGTGAAGTTCCCTTATAATAAGGACAGTTGCAAAATTCAGCTGAAAGAGGTGCCTAGTTTTGAAAAATATCCTTGAAAAAGATATTATGCAAATGCTGCGTCTGTCCACGATGCTCTTGAGCGAAAATCCCCTTCCTTTGAATAAAGCTGCTGCCGATCAAAATCTTTCCGTCAAAACGTTCCGTCGGCTACTGTCCAGTTGTTTAAACGAGGACCCTTCCTTCCATTATGATGTGCAGCAAGGACACATTCGTGCCTTTCATGATTTGCAGCAGCCCCTAGCCAGCAAAAACTTCCCCCATACAGAAATGCTTGCTGCATTGTTTAATAAAAGTACAAACTATCAGTTGCTCTTGTTACTGTTAAAAATGCCGACCATTTCCTTTGCAGACCTCCACAAGCGGTATTACCTGAGCCCCTCCAGTTTGCATCGGCGCTTTTTGTCCTTTTCTTTTTTTTTGGCACCTTATCATCTAAGGATCGACCGTCGCAGTTTTCCTTTGATTACTGGTAATGAACGGCAACAGCAGCGCTATGTGATTTTTCGACTCACCCTCTTAGCAAGCCCGACGCTTTCTTCTAATCAAGCGTTTCAAGAACTGAAGCAGATTCATCAGTTGCGGGCAAACGCTTTTTATCCCAACACCCCCGCCACGTTTACTCAGCAAGTTTATCCAACATGTTTTGTGCCGCGTTTTTATTTAGTTGGTGAACGCAGCTATTTATTTTTGTGGCAACAGCTGCTAGCACTGGAGCCTTTTTATGTGCCAACAGAAGAAGCCTTCCTTTTGCGACGAATCATCACGCCGATTTTGTCGGAGCATCCGCTCCAGCAGCCATTAGAAGTGCTTTTGTCGAAAATTTTCCAAGCCCATCTTTTGGGCGCCTTACTGGAAGGCAATTTATTTGTCTATCCGCCACTAAATTCTTGCCTATCTGAACGTTCCCAACGCTTGGTCCAGGCTTTTTTGACTCAGCTTCCCCATTACGAAAAACTCTTAAAAAAGCATCCCGAGTTACCCTTACTCTATGAATGCATTTGGCAAGAGCTCTCTTTTTTCCAACCGATCATTGCCTTTCCGCAAAAAAAAGAGCGTCCGCTTCAGTAGCGACACGCTCTTTTGAGGTTCATTTAGTTGGCAGTGAATTATTTAGCGTCAGCATCAACGATTTTCACTGAACCTTGCCATTGTTCTTCCACAAAGTCTTTGATTTCGTCTGAATGCAGCACTTCGATCAATTTCTTGATTTTGTCGCTATCTTCGTCACCACTGCGGACAGCGATCACGTTGACATAAGGCGAATTATCCGCTTCTAATAAAACAGAATCATCCGCTGGGTTCAAATCGATCCCGAATGCGAAGTTCGCATTGATGGCAATTAGGTCTGCTTCGTCGTTTTGATAAGCAGTCGCCAAAAGAGATGGATCGACGTCATGTTTAAATTCTAAGTTTTTCGGATTTTCAGCAATATCATCAAAGGTTGCCGTTTCTGTATCAACGCCGTCTTTTAAAGTGATCAAGTCAGCATCTTGTAAAATCGTTAGGATACGACCCCAGTCAGATTCAGAAGTGGAAGTAAGAACCGTTGCACCATCTTCTAGTTCTGAAATATCAGAGATTCGTTTTGAGTAAAGACCCATTGGCTCGATATGGATCGCACCAGCATTGACAAAATCATAGCCATTGTCTGCGATTTGTTTGTTCAAGTAAGGAATGTGTTGGAAGTAATTGGCATCGATATCGCCATTTTCCAATGCTTTGTTTGGCAACACATAATCATCGAAGGTTTTGATTTCAAGATCAATGCCTTCTTCTGCTAGTAAAGGTTTGGCTTGTTCTAAAATTTCCGCATGAGGCGTAACTGATGCACCGATCACTAATTTTGTTGATTCTCCCTCAGCCGCAGATGAGTCAGAGCTTCCTGAATTTGAGCCTGTCCCACAAGCTGCTAAAGCGGCAGTTAACAATAAGGTTGTTGCAATACCAAAAATCTTTTTCATATCCATTTCCTCCCATATTTTCCACTTTTTGTTCTTCGTTTCATTTACCGTTTATCGGTGGCTTTCGCAAGGAAATCGCCGATTCCTTGGATAATGAAAACGATAATTAAAATAATCACTGTTGCAACAAGCGTAACAGTGTAATTCCCACGTTGAAATCCTTCTTGCCAAGCCAAAGCGCCTAGCCCACCGGCACCGATCGCGCCTGCCATGGCAGTATAACCAATCATTGAGATCGTTGTGACCGTCAGTCCTGAAATCAATGCTGGAACACTTTCGGGAATCACGATCTTGTAGATGATCTCCCAGTAACTAGCACCCATCGCTTCCGCTGCTTCAATCACACCAGGATTGACTTCACGAAAAGCAATTTCCACCATCCGAGCATAAAACGGTGCCGCAGATAAAACTAATGCTGGGATCGCTGCTTTTGCCCCTAGGAATGAACCGACTAATAATGTTGTAAACGGAATGATCAAGACCATCAAAATCATGAATGGCGTTGAACGAAAGGCGTTACTGATGATGGAAACCACGTTATAGAAAATGTTGGCTCCCGCTGTTTGTTTACGCCCTAGTGAATAAAGCGCCAATCCCAGAAGCAAACCGATCACGACCACTAAAACCATGGAGAAGAAAGTCATAAACAAGGTGTCTAGGGTTGCTTGCTGCATATTGGTCCAGTCGACCTTTTCAAAATTAAAATAGGTTTCTACAAATGACTTATCCACGTTCAATCACCTCCACGCCTACTTGCTGCTCTTTGAAAAAGGCGATCGCTTTTTCGATCTCACTTGCTTCACCTGTCAATAAAACCGTCAAGCCGCCAAAGGATCCCTCATTGGTTTGTTGGATCTTTCCGTAAACGACATTGACATCGATCTGGAAGCGACGGATTGCTTGTGAAATCACTGGTTCATTGGCGTTGTCTTGTGTAAAAGTCAAGGTCACTAAATGCCCTTGCGGATTTTCTCGTAGGAAGGCTTGCCGTAATTCTTCAGCATCTTCTTCTGGCTCCAAATCTTGCTGAACAAAACGTTTGGTCACTTCCTGCTGTGGGTTACGGAAAACCGATTGCACTGACCCTTCTTCCACGATCTGCCCATGCTCCATCACCGCGACCTTATTGCAGATTTTGCGAATGACGTTCATTTCATGGGTAATCAGGACGATCGTCAAATGCAATTTTTTATTGATGGAAAGCAAGAGATCCAACACTTCTTCTGTTGTTTGTGGATCTAACGCACTCGTTGCTTCATCACACAGCAAAATTTCTGGTTCATTCGCTAGTGCACGAGCAATCCCGACTCTTTGCTTTTGTCCGCCAGACAATTGTGCCGGATAGGCATTCTCCCGTCCTTCCAACCCAACTAATTTAATCAGCTCTTGCGCTCGTTGACGGCGTTTTGCTTTTTCAACGCCAGCCAACTCCAATGGCAATTCAATGTTTTCCGCCACCGTTCGAGACCATAAAAGATTAAAGTGCTGAAAAATCATGCCGATTTTTTTGCGGAAGTTTCTCAATTCTTTATTTTTCAATGCCAAAATGTTTTGACCGTTAATGACTACATCTCCTGCTGTCGGCAATTCTAGGCCGTTCAACAAACGTACTAATGTACTTTTCCCAGCACCAGAGTAACCGACGATTCCGTAGATATCGCCTTTTTCCACTTGCAGTGAAACATCATTGACGGCGTGGACAGCCGTTTGCTTTTTGCCGAATGACTTTTTTACATGCGACAATTCGATTAATGCCATGTTATTCCCATCTTTCCTCTTTGGTTGGTTAAACACAAAAAAAGCTTTCATCCTCTGTACATTATACTGTTACAAAGGACGAAAGCACAACTTCCGCGTTACCACCTTGATTTACTGTCGATTCGCATCAACAGCCTCGCTCAGTACTTGAATTGCTTCGCATACTGCTGCACTGTAACGGGTGCCTCCCGTGATAGGCTTGTTTCCACTCACCTATCATGCTCAAAGACCATCTTCCATCCTCTCTCCGTTGCCCATTTGCACCAAACAGGGCTCTCTGTGTACGTTAAGAACATGTACTCTTCTTTTCAAAGCATTCATTTATTGAGCAAATTATAGCAACGTCTTATCCGACTGTCAATTCTTTTTGAAAAAATAGTCGTTTTTACAGCTTTGACTTACAAGGCTTCAAATTGACTTGGGTCAACCTCTTTGAAGCTGACCAGCCAAGCGTTCATTTCGTCTTCATCATTTAAGGTATCAATCGATTGATCGATTTTTTCATTTACGGAAGAAATCACGCCCGTCAAAGGACTTGGAAATTCACTGACTGCTTTTTCCGCTTCCAGCTCAACAAGGGTCTCTCCTTGTTTTAAAGCAGTTCCTGCTTTTTGAATCGAAGCAAACGTGACCGCACCAAGTTCTTCTTGCGCTTCTTTTGTTAAACCGACACAATATTCTTTCCCGTTAAACAAAACCCACAAATTATCTTTTTTTCTTAAGCATTTCTTTTCCATGATTCTAGTAAGACTCCTTCATATTCATTTTCTTTAAATCCATTAATCAAAAAGCGGTCGCCGCTAACCAGCAGTGGGCGCTTGATCAACATACCATCGGTTGCCAGCACATCGGCTGCGTCTTGGGCAGTCATGGTCGGCACTTTTTCTTTTAATTGTAATTCACGGTATTTCATGCCGCTTGTGTTAAAGAAACGGGTTAACGGTGCTTCGCTTGATTGGATCCAAGCCAGCAATTGTTCCGGTTGAGGCGGTGTAGCTACCATATCGATCGCTTCAAAGGGAATCTCGTGCTCTTCTAACCAACGCTTCGCATTTCGGCATGTACTGCATTTTGGGTACCAATAAAATGTAATCATGTGAACTCCTTAAAGTGTTTTTGGTGCGGTCTCAGCTTGATAGCGCATCGATAAAATCAAACCGATCCCAATCATATTGCTTAATAGGGCAGATCCTCCTTGGCTGATAAACGGCAGTGGAATCCCCGTCAACGGTAAGAGACCGATGTTTGCGCCAATGTTTTCAAACACATGGAAGAGAATCATCATAATGATCCCAGTTGCCAAGTAGGCATAAAATTCATTGTTGGTATCGAAACATACGCGGATCATTCGATAGATCAAAATAAAATACAATAAAATGACAAACGCGCTGCCAATAAACCCAAAATTCTCACCGATCACCGAAAAAATCATATCGGATTCTCGGACTGGTACATACACATCGCTGACATTAAATCCTTTCCCGAACATCCCACCAGAGGCGATCGCCATCAGAGCATACGCCAATTGGAAGGATTGCCCTTGGGTATCATGAAAAGGATCTAGCCACGAATCGATACGGGCGAATTGGTATTCTTTAAAGATTCCTGTATTGTACAAAAACTCGCGACCAACATCGGTAGTCACTAAGAAAATCGTTCCACCGCCGAGAATCACAAATGCCGCAATCACTGGCACGATGATTCGCCATGAGATTCCTGACATCAAGAAGACCCCACCGAAAATCGCTAGAAAGACCAACATCGTACCAAAGTCATTTTGTAAGGTGATCAGGATCAGGACTGGGATCGTGACGGCCAACATTTTTGCAATCAGTAACCCATCTGTTTTCAGATCCCGTTCCCGATGCTTGACATTGTGCTGCGTGACGACTAACGCCAACATCATGATATAGGCGATCTTCATCAATTCTGAAGGCTGCAAGGTAAAAGGACCAAAACTAAACCAGTTTTTCGACCCTGTCGAGGCAGCCATCGTCCGGTTGTAAAATTTCAGCAGCGCCAGCATAACGGCTAGCCCAGCCCCATAAATATAGGGCGTCAATTTCCAGAGCCATTTTGATTTGATCTGCATGATAATGATCACGGCAACAACGCCTAACACATACCATAAAGCTTGAAACCCTAACATTCGCAGCATATTCGGGTTATTCGGATCGTGTGTCAGCGCCACATACAGGGACGCCAAACCAATCAGACATAATAAAAATACGGGTAGAATCACACCGTAGTCAATTCGATTATCGTTCGTTTTTATTCGTGAATTTTCCATGTCCACACTCTCTTCTGTAGAATCTTTATCCATTATAGTGATAATTGAGGAGAAAAGAAAGGATTGTCCATGAGCATTCACAAAAAATTTAGAAACTTTAATGATTTTCGGGAAAAGAGGGTTAAAAACAATCCAAAATTGTTTAGAATTACAACGAAATAATCGCTGAATTCGTCCATTCTTCTTATTAATCAAATACCTTATTCTATGTATTCTTCTTTATTTTTGATAAATCTTTGCTCTATGTAACAGAATAAAGCAACTTTAACTCCATGATAGATCCCCGCCTAGTTTTCGTTTCAAATAAATAGCAACAAATGACTACTTTTTACAAAATATAAATTGATATACGACAATCGTATTTACCACATTAATGTGGTAATGAAATGTTATTTACGCCACCATATAATTTCACTAGAATACAATTAAGGAAGCGCTTCCGGAGGTGAACCAATGATTTTAAGTAATCGAGAACAGCTACTGTTGCAATTGCTATTAGAACAAAAGGAGTTTCGCCCTGCATCTTTTTTTCAAAAGCAGTTAAATGTATCCCAAAAAACGGTTTATAACAATTTAACGACTTTAGAAAAGAAACTAAAAGATTCGGGACTAGCTATCAAAAAAGTACCAAGAAAAGGAATCTTTTTATCTGGTTTTGAATCAGCGAAACAGAATGGTTATCGATTGTTAGCAAAAAAAGAGACTAAACTCGAACTATTTTCACCTAATTATCGTAAAATCTTTATTTTCGCTAACTATCTGTTTTCAGTAAAGCCAATGCACTATCAGGAATTCTCTGAATATTTTTATATTAGCAACCAGTCAATAAAGAAAGATGTTGATGAAATCGTTGCTTTCTGTCGATTCCATCACGTATCTACAAAAATGACTACTAGTGGACTCAAGCTAACCTCAGTTGAATCTGCTACTCAAAACGTATTCAAATCTTTTTTAGAGCAGTATACCGACGCCAAAGCCAGTGAAAATCTTTTGGTGAGCAATCTCTTTGACTCTAAGGTACTTGAATTAACGAAGAAATTTGTCTCAGATATGACTCAAACAATCGGTCATCCAGTCAATAATTATTCTATTGAATCCTTGAAGCTTTCATTGCGAATTTTTCTTTCAAGACTTCTTATAGATAAACACATTGAAAAACAAGAGCATCTAGTATTTGACGAACTTAGACGAATGAAATTCTATATGATCGCGGTCGATTTTTCTGAAATGATCCAACAGCAACTACCTGTTCAATTTAGTGATACAGATATTCAATATGTATGTTCCCTGTTATTAGCACACGGTATCGAACCTTTTGGACAAATGGATGAGCCTCACGAATCTATTATCACAAATTGTACGAAACAAATTATTCAAAAAATGTCACATATGTTAAACGCAGATCTGACACAAGATAAATTATTACTGCAAACATTATTGGCTCATATCGTTCCCATGATCCATCGATCAAAGACAGGCATTTTATTGAAAAACCCACTGATAAAAAGTATCAAAAAACAATACTCAACAATGTATACATTGACCAAATATGCAATTGGAGATTTGGAGGAGCGATTTCAAATCTTATTAACAGAAGACGAAGTCTCTTTTCTGACGATCCATTTTCAGTTAGCCTTTGAAAAGATAAAAATTACTAACCATATACTAATTGTTTGCCAATCAGGTTTTGCTACATCGGAGTTGATTTTTAACCGTATCAAACAGACGATCGCTGCTGATACCGTATTGGAGATCATTCCTTTAAGTAAACTGGCCAGTACATCTCTTGAGACTGTTGATCTGATCATATCAACTATTCCATTGGACATTACAGCACCGCCAGTTATTTATATTTCGCCGCTTCCTACTACCGAAGAAATAGGAAGAATCTCAGCAAAGATATCTAATCTTAATGAGAATGAGAAAAATTTTTACTCAAAAAAATACCAGAAAACGACTTTATTACAAAAATATTTAGATCCTACTTTCCTTTTTGTCAAAAAAAAGTTTCGAACAAAAAAAGATGTACTGGATTTTTTAGCAGATGATTATCTGAAAAAAAAGCTTGTTACAACAAAATTTAAGCATTCTCTATTTGAACGAGAGGAACTAGGAAGCACTGGATTAAAGACGGGAGTAGCCATTCCACATGCTGATCCACATACAGTGAAAGAAACAAAACTTGCTTTTCTCACCCTCGATGCGCCAATTACTTGGGGAGACACAAAAATCCAACTAATTGTTTTGCTTGCGATTGCTGAAGAAAACATGATCGAGGCAAAAGAGTTGATCGCTTCGATTTACGGATTGTTTAACTCAGCCGAAGAAATTCAATGGATCGTTAATAGTCAAACGCAAGAAGAACTGTATCAAAGATTGTTAAGAGGAGGAAATTGATCATGTTTTTTGATCACCAAATCGTGTTACTTGAAAAAGATTCTAAAACAAAAGAGGAAGCTTTTCGACTATTAGCAGACGAACTCATCAAAACTCATTGTGTAAATGATCAGTTCTATCAAAATATCGTACAGCGAGAAGAAACCTTTCCTACAGGTTTAAAAATCAACGGCATTGGGGTAGCGATCCCACACACGGACAGCAAATTTGTTTTACGATCCCAAGTCGCTTTTATGTCACTTGCCTCTCCCCTTTCATTTATTGAAATGGGTTCACAAGAAAAGAAAATCGATGTATCCCTGTTGTTCATGCTTGCACTGAAGGAACCACATGAGCAATTGGGTATGCTGCAAAATCTTATCTCTATGTTTCAAACACCAGGGGTTTTGGAAGCCCTATCCTCAGTAACGACTAAAGAAGCGTATCTTTCGATTATTGAAAAAAATGGACTGCAATAAAAAGGAGGAACAATTATGTTAAATGCATTACAGTGGTTCGTTGATCTAGGTTCAATCGTTGTTTTGCCGATTTTAATTTTTATTTTTGGAATAATTTTGGGGACAAAACCTAGCAAAGCCTTTACTTCAGCTTTAACTGTTGGTGTTGGGTTTGTTGGATTGAATTTGGTGATTGACCTTCTAAGCAGCAGTTTGGGTCCCGCAGCACAGCATATGGTCGAACGTTTAGGATTAAATTTGACAACGATTGATGTCGGATGGCCTGCCGCAGCGGCAATTTCTTACGGGACGATTTTAGGAAGTCTTGCGATTCCGATTGGTGTGGTCCTAAATGTTCTACTCATCATTTTAGGGCTGACTAAAGTATTGAATGTAGATATTTGGAATATTTGGCACGCAGCCTTCATCTCTTCTCTGATTTATGCCCTCACTGGAGATTTTGCAATGGGGATCGCGGCGACCGTCATCTATTTGATGATGATTCTTTTAATGGGAGATATTTTAGGTCCGATCATTAATAAGTTCTACGGGTTTCCTAATATTACTTTTCCTCATGGTACCGCCGCACCAGGATTCATCTTTGCACTACCGATGAATTGGCTCTTTGATCATATTCCAGGACTAAAAGATTGGAAAGCAGATCCAGAAACCATTCAGAAAAAATTTGGTGTCTTTGGCGACTCTACTGTTATGGGCTTTTTGATTGGTCTCATCATGGGAATACTTGCCGGATATGACACAGCAGGGGTCGGCCAATTAGCCGTCCAAACAGGCGCTGTGATGGTTTTGATGCCCAAAATGGTGGCTTTACTGATGGAAGGTCTAACGCCTATTTCTGAATCTGCAAATGAATTCGTCAAAAAACGGTTTCCTGGAAGAGAGCTTTACATCGGTATGGATGCAGCATTATCGGTTGGTCATCCAGCTGTCCTATCTTCCTCATTGCTTTTAGTTCCGATCACTATTTTGTTAGCCGTAGTTCTACCAGGCAATACGACCTTGCCTTTTGGTGATTTAGCAACTATTCCCTTTCTGATTTGCTTGATGGCTGCTATTTTTGGAGGAAACATCATTCGAACAGTAATTGCTGGAACGATTTATATGGTAAGCATTCTATATATTACTTCGTGGGCAGCACCGCTTGTCACTACTGCTGCTCGATCCGCAAACTTTGATCTACAAGGAAACTCTATGATCACTGCTATGGCTGAAGGTGGTTTATGGACCACATTCCTTTATGTCGGCTTAACCAAAATATTAAGCTGGGGCGGTTTAGCCATAATTGGCGTCTCTGTTTTGTTTGGATTGATTTATGTAAATAAAATTCGTCCCAAGAAACAAACATCGAAATAATAGGAGGAAATGATAATGAAAAAATTACTGATTATGTGTGGCACAGGTGTTGCAACTTCAACGATTGTAACAAATAAGGTAAAAGAATGGCTGAAAGAAAAAGGATTAACTGATCAAGTGAAACTGTATCAATCCAAAGTGGCAGATGAGATGAATAAAATTGATAACTATGACATCGTGGTGAGTACAACGGTTGTTCCAGACTCAATCAAAGATCGTGTAATTATGGGGCTACCGCTCTTAACAGGGATTGGTACAGAAGAGATGTACGCGGAAATCGAAAAGAAAATCAAAGAGTAAGGAGAATGCCCTATGTTGGTCACAACAAAAGAACTATTCGCACATGCAGAAAAACACAACTATGCATTACCCGCAGCAAATTTTTTCGACTTAACTAGTGCAAGAACATACGCGGAAACTGCTGAAAGTTTGAACAAACCTTTGATATTGGCCTTCGCTCAATCCCATATGAACATGTTGACTTTAGAAGAGGCTGCCATGATTGGAAAATTTTTAGCAAAAAAAAGCACTACACCTATCGCTCTGCACCTAGATCACGGTACCGATGAAGAGGTCATCAAAAGAGCCATTCATTTAGGTTTTACTTCCGTAATGATTGACGCTTCTGAGGAGTCATTCGAAGAAAATGTCCGTCGGTCAAAGGAGATCGCCGATTACGCTCATAAAAATGGTGTCGTTGTTGAAGCGGAAATCGGGCACGTTGGGTCGGAAAACAGTCTGGAATCAGCCCTAAATAGTCAATCTATTTACACAGAACCTTCTGAGGCTGTTGCATTTGCCAAATTAACCGGTGTTGATTCGTTGGCAGTTTCTATTGGCACCTCTCACGGACATTATCAAGGGATACCCAAAATAAATTTTGACGTTTTAAATGAAATACACCATGCCGTCAATGTTCCTCTTGTTCTGCATGGCGGATCCTCTTCTGGCGATGAAAACCTTGAAAAATGTGCCTTAGAAGGTATCCGTAAAATAAATATTTTTACGGACTTCGTCACTGCTGCTATGAATGAAATTCACAAAAATCAACCAAATGACTATTTCGATCTACTTCACTCAGCAAGCAATGGAATGTCCAAGACACTCGAGCACTATTTTACAGTCTTTCATACCAAATCTTATCGTGAAGGAGAAAGCTAATGAAAAAAAGAACTTTAAGAACGCCATTCTTTGTCGTCAATCCCAAAGCCTATCTTTATGGAAAACAAGCATTGGCATTGGCAAAAGCTGCTGATGAGTTGTCGTCTTTATATGACATCGACATTCTATTTACTGTGCAACAAGCAGACGTTTCTCTAATTAAACAGGCAACAACACATTTATTCATCACTGTTCAACATTTAGACGGAATCGAAATCGGTCGAGGAATGGGTTATGTTTTACCCGAAGCAGTGGCAGAAGCCGGTGCTGAAGCTACCTTTTTAAACCATGCTGAACACCCCATGACATTGCAAGAACTGACTAAAGCGATGCAACGCTCAAATGAATTGGGAATTTTAACAATTGTTTGTGCGAATTCATTGACTGAAGCAAGAGCCGCAGCTTCCCTAAAACCCGATGTGATGGTTTGCGAGCCAACAGAACTAATTGGGACAGGACAAACCAGTGATCTTCAATACATGACGGAAACAAATCGTGTTGTTCGTGAAATTGATCCAGAAATCCTAATTCTGCAGGCAGCTGGTATATCTAGTGCTGCCGATGTTGAAAAAGCTTTGTCGTCAGGGGCTGATGGCACTGGGGGGACAAGCGGCATTGTGCAAGCAGAAGATCCAGTTCAAACCCTTACAGAAATGATCAAACAAGCGGTGAAGTATAAAAAGGAGGATTAACACTGTGAAATTTTTAAAAGAGCAACTGACGTTAACTTCTAACGGGAATCGAGTGTCTTACCACAACATCACAGAAGAAGTGAAAACGATGGTTGAAAAAAGTGGAATTTCAAATGGAATCTGTCTCGTACAGTCTCCTCATACGACCTGTTCGGTTATCTTTGAAGAATACATGCATGATACAGACTTTAACGGAGATGAATTTCTTCAAGTTGATTTAAACCGAATTCTCGATAAGATTATTCCTCGTGAGTTATCAGAAAATACCGATTACCGTTATCCTGGACCAAAGCATTTAGAATTTTTGATGAGTCTGGACGATCCAAACTACCCAACAGATCCAGCAACGATTTTAAACGGCGATGCACATATTCGCTCGAGTTTTTTCGGTGCAAGCGAAAGCTTTATTTTAAGTAACGGCAAGCTAGAGATCGGTTCCGTAGGCTATATCTATTTTGTTGATTTCGATCAAAATCGTGTGCGAAATAGGACATGCCATGTAATGCTAATGGGCGAATAAAAACAGTTACCGGGTAAACCAGAAAAAATTGAGATTACTTATCGCATGCAAAAGAAAAACCATGAATCCTCTAAAAGAAGATTCATGGTTTTTCATTTCTTATGCCAGCTGCAGGATTCGAACCTGTGACCTACGCGTTACGAGTGCGTTGCTCTACCAACTGAGCTAAGCTGGCGTTGTATGGCACAAAGAAAATTATATGCAAAAACGGTTGTTTTGTAAAGAGGTCTGCTGAAAAAAATCTACTTACTGAAATTTTCCGAAAATTGTGATATAATAGAAGTATCAAGGAGGTTTTTACATGGCAACATTTGGTAAATTCGAAACAACAATTGTCCCGTCACAAGAAGGTTCAACGTTTGAGGTCGCTACTCCTGTCATGTTCACGTTCCATGGGAAGAAACAAACTGGTACCATCACAAAGCAGTTGAAAAACTCTGCGGTGGTCGAGCTGAACGAAACCCCAGAAAACCAGAAATTAGTTTCGCAAAGTAATGGTGTATTGATCATCAATTACAAACAATTAACCAAACTATAACCCGTTTATGTAAGGAGAAAATCAGTTGATTTTCTCCTTTTTTCATTGTCTGATTTTATGAAAAGCTAAAAAAAGCCATGGATAACCGATCGAACCGTTTTGGCTGTCGATCTTCTTCCATGGCATCATTGACGAGGCAAAACTTCAGTTGCCTTTGTCTTATTTGTATTGATTTATTTTGTACCGAATAGACGGTCACCGGCATCGCCCAAACCAGGAACGATATAGCCGTGTTCATTTAGGCGTTCATCAAGATTTGCAGTATAGATGTCAACATCTGGATGGGCATCTTGCAATGCTTTCACGCCTTCTGGTGCAGCAACTAAGCAGACGAATTTCATGTTTGAAGCGCCGCGTTTTTTCAGTGCGTCGATCGCCATGATCGCTGAACCGCCCGTAGCTAACATTGGGTCAACGATAAATAATTGACGTTCATCGATGTCTTCAGGTAATTTTACGAAGTATTCGTGTGGTTCTAGCGTTTCTTCATCACGGTACATCCCGATATGACCAACTTTTGCGGCTGGGATCAATTCAAGGATACCATCAACCATGCCTAGACCTGCACGCAGGATCGGAATGATCGCTACCTTTTTACCAGATAGTGTTTTTTGTGTTGATTCTTCAATTGGTGTTTCAATCACTAGATCTTCAAGCGGCATGTCGCGAGACACTTCATACGCCATCAACATTGCGATTTCATTAACAACTTCACGGAAAACCTTTGTTCCACAGTTCTTGTCGCGGATCATTGTTAATTTGTGTTGGATCAGCGGGTGATCGATTACTTGAAATTTACCCATTTAAAAAAATCTCCTTTGGTTTTTCTCTTATTTTAAAGCAAATCGGCTCTTGTTACAACCATCTGCCACAGGCAATACTGCTTTTCCTCAAAAAAAGGATTGTGTTAGAAGGAAGGAGACAAGACGGCATGTAACACGCCTCTGCGTTCATTCTAGCCCCTTTTTCACTTTCGGTGATCAAAGAGCTGTAGCGCAGGAAAAACGCTTGAGACGTCTTGTCTGACCTTAACTTCTGTCACAGTCCCCTTTTATTTATTTTTATAAAGTGGATAGTTGTCCGTCAATTCTTTGACTTGCGCCGTGACTTCTGCCAAAACGGCTTCATCATTTGGTTTTTCTAAAACTTTGACGATCAATTTCGCCACTTCGACACAATCTTCTTCTTTAAAGCCACGACTAGTGATCGCTGGTGTCCCCACGCGAATCCCACTCGTTTTGAAAGGACTTAGTGATTCGAAAGGAATCGAGTTTTTATTGACGGTGATATTGACTTGATCCAGCAAAGCTTCTGCTTCTTTGCCGTTCAAATCAAAGCCGCGCACATCGATCAATAATAGGTGATTGTCTGTTGCACCAGAGACCAAGCGGGCTTGTGGTGCTTGGTTGAAGACTTTCGCCATTGCTTGTGCATTGCGGATGACTTGCTCAGAGTACTCTTTGAACGACTCATCTTGTGCTTCTTTAAAAGCAACAGCTTTCGCTGCGATCACGTGCTCTAATGGGCCGCCTTGGATACCAGGGAAAACGGCACTATTGATTTTTTTCGCTAAGTCTTCATCATTTGTTAAAATCAAGCCGCCTCGAGGGCCGCGTAATGTTTTATGGGTCGTAGAAGTCGTGATGTCCGCATAAGGAACTGGGTTTGGATGAAGACCAGCCGCTACTAAACCAGCGATATGCGCCATATCCACCATCAATTTTGCGCCAACTTCATCAGCGATTTCACGGAACTTCGCAAAATCGATCGTACGTGAGTAAGCACTGGCACCAGCAACGATCAGTTTCGGTTGATGCTTACGCGCCAAAATACGAACGACATTGTAGTCGATGACTTCTGTTGCAGGATCAACACCATAACTAACAAAATTATAGGTCTTGCCGCTGAAATTCACTGGTGAGCCATGAGTCAAATGACCGCCTGCGGAAAGATCCATCCCTAATACTGTATCGCCTGTTTCGATCAACGCTAAATAAGCTGCTGTGTTGGCTTGAGAACCAGAATGCGGTTGAACATTGGCATATGCCGCACCGAAAATACTTTTCGCCCGTTCAATTGCTAAGTTTTCTACCACATCAACAAATTCACAACCGCCATAGTAACGACGACCTGGATAACCCTCAGCGTATTTATTTGTCAAAATACTACCTTGCGCAGCCATTACACCTTCTGAAACGATATTTTCAGACGCAATCAATTCCAAATTGTTTTGTTGACGATTCGTTTCTTTTTCGATCGCTTGCCACAATTCGGGATCAAACGTTTGATAATCCATGCTTACAACACCCCTTTACCTTAATGGTAGCATTGTATCACATTTCTTCATAAGCTACCTATAATGAATTCTGGTTTTTTGCTAATTTTCTTGAAAGAAACTTTGATTTGCAGCTTTTTTCAACCGATTCATATAAGCAGCCCCTAAGCCGCTTTCTGGAAACGTGGGTGCAAATAAGACATCTAACTCAGCAATCGATTCATCTAACGCCCGTAAACCAGCAAACAGCCCTTTTGTCGCGGCTTCCACACTGTCATCAAAAAATAAATAGATGGCTGCAGCTTCAAAGCGGACTTGCTCGGCGATCGTTGGTCCAGCTAAAACCCCTACCTTAAACTGTTGTTCTTTTGCCCAAGCCATGGCTGCCGGCCAATCTTGGTCATTGACCATCAGGACATTGGTATTCGGTGCATAGTGCTTGTATTTCATGCCCGGCGCTTTGGGTGCTTCACTTTCTGTTACTAAGTGCTGATCGACGAGGACTTTTGTTTGTAAAACTGCTTCAAGCTGTTCTTTAGAGATCGCACCAGGACGTAAGATGATCGGCGGCGCCGTTGGGTCACTCAAATCTAAGACCGTTGATTCGACACCGATCTGCGTCACCCCATCATCCAAGATGCCAGCGATTTTGCCTGCCAGATCATGCTGAACATGCGCAGCTGATGTTGGGCTTGGTTTACCAGAAGTATTCGCGCTAGGGCCAACCAATGGCTGTTGGGCTTGTTTGATCAACGCTAACGTCTTGGTGTTGTTTGGCATCCGAAAAGCCGCTGTGGATAAGCCGCCAGTAACAATGCTAGGTAAACTGTCTTTTTTGATCGAAAAGATCAAGGTTAAGGGCCCAGGCCAGAAAGTTTCCATCAATTTATCAGCAAAAGGATGCTTGTTATCCACAAACGGTTCCAACTGCTCTGGCTCGGCAATATGAACGATCAAAGGGTTGTCACTAGGTCGCCCTTTGACTTGATATACTTGCGCAACAGCCGTGGGCAAAAGCGCGCTAGCCCCTAGTCCATAGACGGTTTCCGTCGGGAACGCCACCAATCCCCCCTCAGCTAAAATAGCTGCTGCTTCGTTCAACTGTGTTTGATCAAAAATTTTTGTTTCCACAATTTATCCACATCCTTTTTTGAGAAGTTTCCACACTTATCAACATTTTCTCGTTTCTTTTCCACATTTTGTGGATAAGTCGTTTGTCAAGTGTGGATAACCCTGTTTATAACTCGGTTTATTTAGAAGTCGTTCATTTCATAAGGTTTTTGCAATTTTTCTGTAGCAAAAAAATTTATTTATCCACATCTTGTGGATGACTGACGAACACCATCCGGTCTTGACCCGCAAGATCTTTTACTACAGTGACTTCTTTGTTGGGAAAAGCGGCTGCAAAAAGCTGTTGAACAGCTAATCCTTGCTGAAAGCCGATTTCTAGCGCCATTTGCCCGTTAGGCGCCAAACAATTCGGTGCTTGCTGTGCCAATTGCTTATAGATCGCCAATCCTTGTTCTTGTGCAAAAAGCGCCATTTTAGGCTCTTTTTCTCTTACGCTGATATCCATCAGCGGCCACTCTTCAGCGCTGATATACGGCGGGTTGGAAACGATCAGATCCCATTGCTGATCTGCCACGGGTTCTAAGGTATCTCCTTGGAAAAAGCGGATCTCTGCGTCTAAGGTTGCCGCATTTTCTTTAGCAACGGCTAATGCCTCTGCTGAAAGATCCACGGCACTTACGGTCCACTGGGGACGTGCTAATTTCAAGGCAATGGCGATCGCTCCAGTACCTGTGCCGATGTCTACGACTCGCAGCGGCTGATCTGCTGGTAATTTTGCCAAACACTTTTCCACCAGCTCTTCGGTTTCTGGACGCGGGATCAAGGTTGCAGGGGTCACTTTTAAGCGATGCCCATAAAATTCTTCATACCCTAATAAATATTGCGGTGGTTCATGCTGCAACAGCTGTTCAAGATCTGCTGCGATCTGTGCCTCATCTTCCCTTAAGATGGGTTGGTCCATCTGCAGCAGCCAATCGAGTTGCTGCCAGTTTTTTCGCTGTAAAAACAGGTATTGGATCGCATACCCGTCCAGCCCTTTCGTTTCTAAAAAAGAAGAAGCCCGTGAAAGGACTTCTCGATAGGTTTTAGCCATTTTGCATCTCATCTAATTTTGATGTTTGATCGTAAACGATCAGTGCATCAACAATTTCATCGAGTTTTCCAGCTAAAATTTGATCCAATTTTTGAATAGTCAACCCGATACGGTGATCTGTTACGCGGTTTTGCGGGAAGTTATAGGTGCGAATCCGTTCAGAACGATCGCCGGTACCCACTGCTGATTTACGGTTTGCGTCGTATTCGCTTTGTGCTTCTTGCTGCATTTGGTCATAGACCCGTGCCCGCAAGACTTTCATCGCTTTCTCACGGTTTTTCAGCTGTGAACGCTCATCTTGCATCGCAACAGCGATCCCTGTTGGCAAGTGCGTCAGACGAACAGCAGAAGCTGTTTTGTTGACGTGCTGACCACCAGCACCAGAGGCATGGTAAATATCGGTCCGAATATCTTTGTCTGCGATATCGATTTCGACTTCTTCAGCTTCGGGCATAACCACGACCGTTGCCGTAGACGTATGGATTCGGCCTTGTGATTCGGTAGACGGTACCCGCTGCACTCGGTGGGCGCCGCTCTCATATTTCAATTTTGAAAAGACGTTGTCGCCAGTGATCATCATGATGACTTCTTTGTAGCCGCCGATCCCAGTGACGTTGGCATCCATGACTTCGACTTTCCAGCCTTGGTTTTCCGCATATTTTTGATACATATTGAAAAGATCGCCAGCAAATAAGGCTGCTTCATCGCCGCCTGCTGCACCACGGATCTCCATGATGATGTTTTTGTCATCATTCGGATCTTTTGGCAATAACAAGATTTTGATGCGTTCTTCTAAAACATCTTTTTCTTTTTTCAAGTCAGAGAGTTCTTCTTTGGCCATCTCTGCCATTTCCGCATCAAGGTTTTCCCCAAGCATTTCTTCGGTATCCTTGATTCCCTCAACGACTTCTTTGTAACGACGGTAGACTTCCACCGTTTCCCGTGTATTGGCTTCTTCTTTTGAAAGCTGCATGAAGCGTTTGGTGTCAGAGATCACGGCTGGATCACTAAGTAATTCGCCTAATTCTTCGTAACGGTCTTCGATTGCTTGTAACTGATCGTACATTGATTATTCTCCTTCTTTTTTCATTCCCGGGTGAAAGTAATGTTTGCGGCAAACAGGATAATACGCTTCGTTACCGCCGATTTGTACTTGGTCGCCCTCGTAAACGGGTTTTCCGTCGATATAGTGCAAGTTCATGGTTGCTTTTTTATGACAGAACCAGCAGATGGTTTTCATCTCTTCGATTTTATCTGCGTAAAGCAGCAAGTATTTTGAGCCTTCAAATAATTCATTGCGGAAATCATTTTTCAAACCAAAGGCCATCACAGGGATACCTAGCTCGTCCACGATTTTGGTGAAAGCCAGCACGTGATGCTTCTTTAGGAACTGTGCTTCGTCGATCAAAATACAATAAGGTTTGTAACCGAGGTCTTTGATCAAATGGAACAGATCCGTTTCATCAAAAATCGGGATCGCGTCTCGTTCTAAGCCGATGCGGCTCGAAACATTTCCCACACCGCTTCTCGTGTCCAATCCACTTGTCATGATCACGACTGGTTTGTCTTGTTCTTCATAGTTGTGAGCAACTTTCAGTATCTCGATCGTTTTCCCACTATTCATTGCGCCATATTTAAAAAAAAGCTGTGCCATCTCGCCCATCCTTCCTCATACTCCTTTGGTATTATACTTGAAAAAGGAGAATTTTTACAGACTTAAATTCGACACCTGCCGCCTTTTACGCAAGAGTTTTACGAAAAATTAACGGATTTTTGCCGCCGCCATCTCTTACTCGTTTCTGGCTTTTTGAGCAACTTCTGCCAATACTTGACAAGCCAGCGGATATTCTGGATTTTCATTCCCATTGATATCCGTTGCAATGATCACAAATCCGAGCTGCTGATACAGCGTGATTGCTGCATGGCTCCAGGTTTGCGTATGAAGATACATCGGCTCGTTGGCTGCCTCCAAGACAGAAACGACTTGCGTGACCAAGCCGCGAGCGATTCCTTGACGTTGAGCTTGCGGCATTACTGCTACCCAATGGACTAGTGGAACCGGTGTGCCGTCTTGCTTGGCTTTTTTCCAAGCGGTAGCCGTACCGACCGGTGTACCTGATTGATCAAGGGCAAAAAACATTCGTTGGCCTAGCTGTGCTTGCTCGGGCATAAATTCCTTTTCAAAATACGCAAATGCCTCGGCCTCATTGTCAAACTCTCCGACGGATGTTTCAATCCGTGCCCAGTGCCTTTCGTCTCCTACTTGGTAGCTGCGTAATGAATAGTTATCGGATTGAACAGGCTGGATCGGTGTGCTTTTGTGCGCTCGTTTCATCCAGATTTCTGCATATGGAATTGATTTATCTAACATTGGTTGTGCCTCTCTTTCTCATTTTGTTTTCTCGTAAAGAACTCATTTTCTGCTTTTTTCCTTCTTACAAGCATATCTCTTGTTTTTCTCTACTAGAAGCATACCATAGAAGCAAAGGAGGAATACCTATGAAAGATACGGCAATTTTTGCTGGCGGTTGTTTTTGGTGCATGGTGAAACCTTTTGACTCGCAGCCAGGCATCCTCAAAGTGGTTTCTGGCTTTACTGGCGGCCATGTGCCTAACCCAACCTACCAACAAGTAACGACAGGAACCACCGGTCACACCGAAGCAGTTGAGATCACCTTTGATCCTGAGGTCATCTCTTATGAAGAATTGGTTGCCATCTATTGGCAGCAGACAGACCCCACGGATGCGTTTGGTCAGTTTGCCGACCGTGGTGATTCCTATCGTCCAGTGATTTTTTACAATAGTGAAGAACAAAAAGCGGTTGCGGAAAAATCAAAGGCGCAGTTGCAAGCTAGCGGCCGCTTTGACCGTCCGATCGTAACGAAGATCGAACCAGCAGAACCTTTTTATCCTGCAGAAGACTACCATCAAGATTTTTACAAAAAAAATGCAGCCCATTACAATGCTTATAGCGAAGGCTCAGGACGAGCTGGCTTTATTCGCCAAAACTGGGCCTAACATTTTTGGAGCATGCCTCCCGATTCATCATTAACAGCCGATTTGCTCTCAAGGCAGATCGGCTGTTTTCTGTTTCTTTTGCCAAAAGGAAATTGACAGTCAGGGCATTTTCGCGATACACTGATTAGAAAATTCTGACGATTATAAAGGAGTGTTTGTTTGATGTTAGCCAATGAAGTCCGTCCAGGTCCTAATCGGTATATTACTGGCGATGGGGTCTTAGCTGATTTGCCAGAGTACTTAAGTGAGTTCCAAGAAGTTGCTGTGATCACTGGGGAGCAGTCATTCGATGTGTTTTCAGCCTATTACCCCCATTCATTTGACTACCCGATCTACCGCTACGATGGATCATCGAGTTATGAAAATGCGCAAGCCTTAGCTGAAGCGATCCAGCAAGCGGATGCCGTGGTGGCAATCGGCGGCGGCAAAGTCGCTGATACAGCAAAAATCACCGCCCAAACCCTTGGCGCAGAATTGATCGTGATCCCTACATTGGTTTCTAACTGTGCACCCTTTACCCCTGTGATCGTCGCCTATTACCCTGATCATACGATTTGTAAAATCGACTATGCCAAAAAAGGTGCCTACATGACGATCGTCGACACCCGTTTTTTACTAGCTACACCCGTTGATTACTTTATCGCGGGGATCGCTGATACGTTAGCCAAATATTATGAAATGGAAGCCATCGTCCGCAACATGGCAGAAGACGACAAGACTGCCTTAGTACGGCTAGGTTTCCAAAGCGCTCTTTTGATCAAAAACTTGTTGATTGCCGATGCGATCCAAGCCGTCAAAGACCTAGAAGTCGGGCAGCTGACCCCCGCCTTCGCCCGTATCACCGATGCGATCATTGCTTTGGCAGGCGAAGTTGGTGGTTTTGCAGTCGAATTTGGCCGCACGTCTGGTGCGCATGCGCTGCATGACGGCTTGTCTTATTTGAGTGAGACCCATAGTGTCTTGCACGGCAATAAAGTCGCCTACTGCATTTGGGTCCAGCTTGCCTATACCAATGATTTTGATGTGATTGAAGAATTACGGCCATTTTACGAAGCTTTGCACTTGCCAATGAAGCTGAAGGATCTCCACGTGACACGCCTTGATCGGGATTACTTCGCCTCGGTTCTGACCTATGCTGTCAAAGAAGAAGAAACCTTTATTTTGATCGATCCTACGATCACACCCGAAAAAGTCTATCAGGCGATCGAAGCGGTGGAGGCGCTGTAAACCTTACACATTGCTAAACAACTATATAAAAAAAACTGTTTCTCTAATGCACTTCGGAAACAGTTTTTTTATTTGATCAAACAGACACGCAGTAGCGATCCTGGCTGCGCATGTTCTTAACGGGCAACAGCAACTGAAGCATTGCCCATCACTGCACGACTTCACCCAGCAGCCCGTTTTCTAAGCAGTAATGATAAATGCCTTCCTCGGCTACGTGACCGATCACTTCATCGGCGATTGCTTTTAACTCATCCGAAGCATTATTCATTGCGAGACCCCAGCCGACTGCCTCCAGCATCTCAATGTCATTGTTGCCATCGCCAAAGGCAATGGCTTCAGATTTATCCAAGCCATAGTAAGCCAGCATTTTGGCAATGCCGCTTCCTTTCCCACTGCTGGCTGGAATAATATCGACTGCGCGATCCCACCAGGCGGTGATTTTCGCCTCCGTGGTATTTGCCATCACTTTGGCGTAGTCTTTTTTCCCTGAGCCAAGCATCACTTGGAAAATGTCTTGCTGCTGGATCACCTCATCAAAATCTTCTGCCACGATCACTTCTTGGTGGGCAAAGGAAAAATACTCAACTAAATCATCATCTTTGCCATTGGCAACCGTTCGGTCCTTCGTAGCGATCGCTACTGGACGCTTTAGTGCCGTGGCATTTTCAATGATTTGCTGAACATCTTTTTTAGGAATGGGGTTTTGGTGGATCCCCTCGGCTTGATTAAAACAATACGATCCGTTAAAGGTCAAAAACGCATCGAAGGTCACGCCTTCAAATTGCGGCAACGCGATGGGACTTCTGCCAGTCGCAATGCACAACAGGATCCCTTGCTTCTTCAAGGCTTTTAATGTGGCTAACATTCTTTCAGAAATTTGCTTTTTGCTCATATCGATCAGTATGCCATCAACATCGAAAAAAATAATTTTTACGTCTTTCATGATACTCCCCATTTCCGTCTCGATTTTCAAAAAATTTGATGCGCTTTTTTGTCCGCTTTCTCGCTATTGTTCCGTGCGGATCGTCGCTGCTATCTTTTTCTTCTTTTATCTTCTCATAAATTGCCAGCGTTTTCTTCTGAAATCGCGAAATCCTTACTGATTTGCTTCGAGTTTTTAAGTTTCTTAAGCAATCAAGCTGCCGCAAGAACCACAGCCTGATCGTTTCCTCTAACCCAACGGCCCTTTCCAAAAGCTTTTCCTTACACAATTTCTGCTGCTCATGAATTCTATCCTGCTTTCTTTCAAATCTACTTGGTTCTTTGGTATACTGGGGATAGTTTATTTAGTGAGGGGTTTTTTGTAATGAACTTTACCCGCTTTGCCCGCTTGACGCAGCGCAGGAGCAAGACGTTTATTTCCCAGAACGTGTCTTCAATCCAAGTGATTGTTTTTTATTATATCGTGATGACGGTGGTCTCTTTGGGGCTTTTTTCACTCCCCTTCTTTCGAGAACCCGGCTCTCATGTCGCGTTTATCGATCTGTTCTTTATGGCGGTCAGCACGGTCAGTGTCACTGGGCTGACTACTTTTCCGATCAATGACGTGTTTAACGACCACGGGGTCATCTTATTGGAAGTCCTCTTTCAAGTCGGCGGTTTAGGGATCATGATGATCTCGACCTTTTTTGCGATCGTCTCACGGCGCAAAATCAGTTTAAAGCAGCGCCAGTTGATCATGACGGATATGAATCAGCCAAAGCTTAGTGGGATCGTTCGGATGATTCGAACGACGTTTACAATCATCTTGCTTTGTCAGGTGGTAGCAGGCACGATCTTCGCTGTTTATTTTCATCTTTACGGCTATTATGACAATTGGCGAGATGCGATCTTTTATGGGTTTTATCAAGCGATCTCTGCTGTGACCAACTCAGGGTTTGATGTGACGGGCAATTCCATCTTGCCGTTTTCCCATGATTATTTCTTCCTGACGTGTATCATGATTTTGATTTTTATCGGGGGGATCGGATTTCCAGTGATCATGGACTTTCGGGAATGGGTCCTTTTTAAAACGAAAAAACAACGCCGCCGCTTGCCGTTTCGCTTTTCTTTATTCACAAAAATTGCTGTTTTGGCTTTCGTGATCCTCTTTGTCGGCGGTACATTAGCGATCTTTTTCCTTGAGAAAGATTATTTGTTCAAAGATTACAGCTTTAGCGGTATGTGGATGAACAGCATGTTTTATTCCATGACAACGCGGAATGCTGGCCTACAGATCCATGACTTAGGCAACTTTCAAACCACGACGTTGATCGTTTTCTCCTTGCTGATGTTTATTGGTTGTAGTCCCAGCTCTGTTGGCGGGGGGATTCGGACGACGACCATTGCCATCATTGGGCTGTACCTCTATGCCTTCTTGAAAAGTGAGGACAATATCAATATCTTCGGTCGCCGGATCGATCAAGATGACGTCCGCAAATCAGTGGTGGTCTTCATGCTTTCGATGGGCATGTGCTTCTTTTGTGTCTTATTCTTGACCGCCATCGAGGATATCCCTTTGATCGCCATTATTGTTGAAGTTTCCTCGGCATTTGGAACCACAGGGCTTTCTTTAGGAATCACGGGCGATTTATCAACCATCGGCAAACTCGTGATTGCTCTTTTGATGTTTATCGGCCGTGTCGGTATGCTGTACACCTTGATGTTATTCGTACCAAAAGAAACACGTGACTTAGGCTACGAGTACCCAACGGAAAAAATCATTATCGGTTAAAGCAGCAGCAAACCTTCTGCCAGGTTTGCTGTTTTGCTTTTCAAGCCTTTGATCATCGCAAGTAAAAGAGCCATTTATCAGAATGGTCTTTGCAGAAATTTAAAGAATCGCAAAAGCAATTTAACCTTTTTCTTGGTATATGGTATGATAAATTGAATTTGCACAATGAAAGCATTCGCTCTAATGGAGGGTTACATTATGGGAATACGAAGTCATCTGGCTGTTTCAGTCGGTAAGACCTCTCAATGGGTATTAAAGAACTTTTTCAAAGGCGGCTCAAGCCTGCCTGGTAAATTAGCATTAAAAGTTGATCCACATATATTAGATCATTTGGCGAAAGATTACCAAGTCGTCGTGATCACAGGCACCAACGGCAAAACATTGACGACTGCCTTGACTGTCAATATTTTGCGCCAAGAATTTGATGAAGTATTGACGAACCCCACCGGCGCCAATATGGTCCAAGGGATCGTTTCAACCTTTCTATCGGCACGCCCTAAAAAAGGCAAAAAATTCGCGGTTTTAGAAATCGATGAAGCCAGTCTCAGCAAAGTAACGAAGTACATCAAACCGGAATTATTCGTTTTCACCAATATTTTCCGCGATCAAATGGACCGTTATGGCGAGATCTATACGACCTATAAAATGATCGTTGAAGGTGCCGCAAACTCACCAGAAGCTACGATCCTCTGCAATGGGGATTCGCCACTGTTCAATTCGGTAGCAACTGTCAATCCGCGGAAATACTATGGATTTGATCATTTGCCAGATGAAGAGCAGATGGCCCATTACAATACGGATGGCGTGTTGTGTCCTGAGTGTCATCACATTTTACACTATAAAATGATCACCTATGCCAATCTTGGAAAATACTACTGCCCAAATTGCGGCTTCCATCGACCAGAATTGGATTATAAACTGACGGAAATGACCGCAATGGACAACACCTCTGCTGACTTTGTGATCGATGGCAACGACTATCGCATCGAAGTTGGTGGGATGTACAATGTCTACAATGCGCTGGCGGCAACTGCGGTTGCGGAATATTATGGCGTAGCACCTGCAAAAATCAAATCTGGTTTGGCCTATGACGAAAAAGTCTTTGGTCGCCAAGAAGTGATCCGCATTGGGGACAAAGAATGTACGTTAGTCTTAGTTAAAAACCCTGTTGGTTTGAACCAAGTCATCGATATGATCGGCCTGTCGCCCTATCCTTTCTCGCTAGTCAGCTTGTTGAATGCCAACTACGCAGATGGGATCGACGTCAGCTGGATTTGGGATGGCGACCATGAAGCGTTTGCCGATATGGGGATTCCTCAAGTGATCGCTGGTGGTGATCGTCACAAAGATATGGCGTTGCGGCTAAAAGTTGCGGGGATCCCTGAAGAAAAAATCATTGAAACCCCTGAACTTGATGACGTCATCAAGCAAATCGCAGACTTACCAACAGAAAAAGTCTATATTTTAGCGACTTACACTGCAGTCTTGCAGCTACGCAAAAAGCTTGCGGAAAAAGGCTATATCAAAGGAGGAATGAGTCGTGACTAAGTATCAACTGAATGTTGCCCACTTGTATGGAAATCTTTTGAATACTTATGGCGACAACGGCAATCTCTTGATGCTGCGCTACGTGGCCGAAAAACTAGGCGTGACCTTCAACGCAGAGGTCGTCAGCATTCACGAGCCCTTCGATCCTGAAAAATATGATCTCGTCTTCTTCGGTGGCGGACAAGATTTTGAACAAGTGATCGTTTCACAAGATATCCAATCAAAAAAAGAAGCCCTGACCAGCTATATCGAAAATGATGGCGTCATGCTGGCGATCTGCGGCGGCTATCAATTGCTGGGTCATTACTACATCGGTGCCAACGGTGAGAAAATCAATGGGATCGGCGCCTTGGATCATTACACCTTAAGCCAAGAAAACAACCGATTCATCGGTGACATCGTGATCCACAATGAAGAATTCGATGAGACCTATTATGGCTTTGAAAACCATAATGGCCGTACTTTTTTAGGTAAAGGGGAAAAACCATTGGGGAAAGTCATCCAAGGACAAGGAAATAATGGCGAAGACCAAACCGAAGGCGTGGTTTACCGCAATGTGTTCGGCTCTTACTTCCACGGACCGCTCCTTGCAAGAAATGAGCATTTGGCAGAGCGCTTGATCCGCACCGCCCTTGCCAATCGTTATGGCAACGTCGAAATTTAAATACACGTACGGAGCAAACAAACCTGTTTTTCGCAGGTTTGTTTTTTTATGGGAAATTTCCCCGCAGTTGCCACTTTTTCTCTTTGTTTGCTTCTACGTTCCTATGCTGCCTCGCTTTATTGTAACCGCTATCTTTCTTTTCTATACTGAGGTTGTAGTAAAAATTGAAAGGAGATGTTAAGAAATTATGATGGAAAAAGTTCAGCGGTTTGGCGGTGCGATGTTTACCCCGGTCCTCTTGTTTTCCTTTTCAGGGATCATGGTCGCGCTGTGTATTATCTTTAAAAATCCGATGCTTGTGGGGAGCATCGCCACTGAAGGCTCTACTTGGTACAACATTTGGACGATCATTGAAAACGGAGCGTGGACGGTCTTCAACCAAATGGAATTATTATTTGTCATTGGATTACCGATCGGTCTCGCAAAAAAAGCCAATGCGCGAGCGGCAATGGAAGCCTTTGTCGTCTATATTACTTGTAATTATTTTATTTCTGGCATGATCGAGTACTTTGGTAGCTTCTTCGGTGTCAACTTTGCAGCTGATCCCGGCGGTTAGAGTGGTTTGAAAATGATCGCTGGCATCAAAACATTAGATACTGGTATTATCGGAGCAATTTTTATTTCGGCGATCGTCGTCTATCTTCACAACAAGTTTTTCGATACGAAGCTGCCTGATTTTCTCGGAATCTTCCAAGGCTCTTCCTTTGTCGTGATCCTCGGTTTCTTTTTAATGCTGCCAGTTGCTTTCTTGATCGCATTGATTTGGCCGAAAGTCCAAGCTGGCATTGGGTCCATGCAAGGGTTTCTAGCAAGTGCTGGGGTCTTTGGGGTCTGGCTCTATACTTTCTTAGAGCGAATATTGATTCCCACAGGTCTCCATCATTTCGTGTATACCCCCTTTGTTTTTGGTCCCGCTGTCGTCGAAGAAGGAATCTCCAAATACTGGATGGCACATTTACAAGAATTTGCCCAATCCACCAGACCATTGAAAGAGCTTTTCCCTGAAGGGGGCTTTGCTTTACATGGCAATTCTAAGATCTTTGCTGCACCAGGGATCGCTGCTGCTTTTTATTTCACAGCCAAGCCTGAGAACAAAAAGAAGGTCTTAGCGATTTTGATCCCTGCCACTTTAACTGCCGTTTTAGCTGGTATCACTGAGCCATTGGAATTCACCTTCCTCTTTATCTCACCACCCCTCTTTGCGGTGCACGCTGTTTTAGCAGCGACCATGGCGGCAACGATGTTTGCCTTCGGGGTCGTTGGAGATATGGGGGGCGGCTTGATCGATCTGTTGGCGAAGGTCTGGATTCCGCTATTTCAAAATCATCGCAGTATGATCTTCACGCAGCTGGTGATCGGGTTAGCCTTTACTGCCCTTTATTTCCTTGTTTTCCGCTTCTTGATCCTCAAATTTAAGTTAGCCACACCAGGACGGGAAGAAAACAATAGCGAAGTCAAACTATACACCAAAAAAGATTACAAAGAAAAACAAGCCAACACTGGAACGCCAGTGATTGCTGGTGCCAATCGCTACACCGAACAAGCCGCAGTCTACTTAGAAGGGTTTGGCGGTCGCGACAACATTGATAAAGTCACTAATTGTGCCACTCGCCTAAGAATCACCGTCAAAGATCAAGACCAAGTGCTGCCAGATGACATCTTTAAAGGCGCTGGTGCCCATGGTGTTGTTCGCAACGGCAACGCCTTCCAAGTGATCGTTGGTCTGGATGTGCCACAAGTGAGAGAACAATTCGAAAAATTATTAGCTGTATCAGACTAAGGAGGAAACAAAAATGAAAAAATTTTCAATCGTGATCGCCGGAGGCGGCAGTACCTTTACCCCAGGAATCGTCTTGATGCTTTTGGAACACTTGGATCGTTTCCCGATTCGCCAAATCAAGTTTTACGACAATTTGGAAGAACGACAAGAAAAAGTTGCACAAGCTTGCGAGATTTTATTGAAAGAACGCGCACCAGAAATCAGCTTTTTAGCAACCACTGATCCCGAAACCGCATTTCAGGATGTCGATTTTGTGATGGCGCATATCCGAGTTGGCTTGTATGCGATGCGCGAAAAGGATGAAAAAATCCCTTTGAAATATGGTGTGGTCGGCCAAGAAACTTGTGGTCCTGGCGGGATCGCTTATGGGATGCGTTCTATCGGCGGTGTATTGGAGTTAGTCGATTATATGGAAAAATATTCCCCTGATGCGTGGATGTTGAATTATTCCAATCCTGCAGCGATTGTCGCAGAAGCGACTCGTAAATTGCGCCCTGATGCCAAGATCATTAATATTTGTGATATGCCAGTGGGAATCGAAGAACGGATGGCGCAAGCGATCGGTTTAGCTTCTCGCAAAGAGTTGGTGGTTCGCTATTATGGCTTGAATCACTTTGGCTGGTGGACAGATATACGAGACAAAGCTGGCAATGATTTGCTGCCGCAGATCCAGGCGCATGTGGCAAAATACGGCTATTCATTGCCAGAAGAAATCGAAGCGAGCCAACATGCTGATGCCAGCTGGATGCACACCTTTGCCAAAGCAAAAGAAGTATACGAAGTTGATCCATCCACTTTGCCAAATACCTACTTGAAATATTACTTTTTCCCTCAAGATGAAGTGGCGCACACCAACCCATCTTTTACACGGGCAAATGAAGTCATGGCTGGCCGCGAAAAACACGTCTTTGGTGAATGCCAACGCATCGTAGAAAACCAGACAGCGACTGACACCACGCTTGAAGTGGATGAACACGCCAGCTACATCGTTGACCTTGCACGAGCGATCGCTTATAACACGCAAGAACGGATGCTGTTGATCGTGCCTAACGAAGGAGCGATCGTCAACTTTGATGAGCAGGCAATGGTGGAAGTACCTTGTATCGTCGGCAGTAACGGGGCAGAACCAATCACACAAGGCAAGATCCCTCGCTTCCAAAAAGGATTGATGGAGCAACAAGTCGCCGTAGAAAAATTAGTCGTGGAGGCTTGGACAGAGGGTTCTTACCAGAAATTATGGCAAGCACTGATTCTTTCAAAAGTGGTCCCAAATGCCCGTGTAGCCAAAGAATTACTCGATGAATTGATTGAAGCAAATCAAGCCTTTTGGCCAGAATTACACTAGCCAGCGTTCTTCGCCTCCCCTCCTGGCTTTTCAGCTATACTTAATCAATAAGGAGGGGTTTTTGTGAAATTACAGTATTTGATTCAACAGCACCAATCAGAGTTAAGTGAACTTGATCGTGGCATTCTAAACTACATTCTTTCCAACGGCGACACCGTTCTATCTATGGGGATCGTCGAGCTATCCGAGCAGGTTCACGTCTCCAAGTCTTCTATTTTACGGTTGACGAAAAAACTTGGTTTTTCTGGCTATTCCGAGTTCAAATATTTTCTACGGCATCAGCAAGAACAGGCAACAACGATTTCGCAACAAAAAACGATTTTTGAAAAGCAACAAGAGGATATTTTCGCCACCCTCAACTATTTAAAAACGGTAGACTTAGCTGCCCTCAACCGCTTGTTTGACCGCAGCAAAACTATCTACTGCTACCCAACTGGGTTTTCCCAAAAGAAAGCACTGGAGGAGTTTTCCAAAATGATGCTTTCTATGGAAAAACGAGTGATCGTATTGCCGAACAAAACGGAATTTGATATGGTCATGCCGATGATCACTGCCGAAGATTGTGTGATCATCGCCTCACTGAGCGGCGAAACAGAAAACGTCAAAGAGAATCTGACGACTTTTGCGATTCGTCAGATTCCCGTTTTGACATTGAGTGCACCAGGAGATAATTATTTTGCTCGCCATTCAACGTTTCACCTGACCTATTATTGCGATTTTTTTCAAATCGGTCGCAAGAAAATCCCTAGCCAGTCTTTGATTGGACTAAGCTGCTTGATTGATTATTTGATCCGTTCCTACGGACTATTCACTTTACAGGAGGGCAACCATGACTAAACGAAAATGGGCGTTTCCATTGATTTTACTGAGTTATTGGCTTTTGATCGCCGGTGCTTACTATCTTTATCTTTCCTTGACTGCCTTCAACCATGGGATGACCTTTGCCCAGTACCTCAGCTCACAACCGTTAGCCGCTTTAGGGGTCTTGTTAAGTAGTCTCCTTTTGCTGCAAGGGGCTTGCCTGTACTTTATTCAACGGTTTTCCATGAGTAAAAAAGGCCTTTTGGGTCAGTATTTATTCCTGATCTTCTTTCAACAGTTGCTGACAGCGAATGTCATCGGCGCAGGACTCGTCTTTTTTACAAGAAGAAGTCTTTCAAGTCAGGAGGAAAACGCAACCTGGGGCGAAAAGAGTTTTACCTATGGGGCATTAGCATTCATTCTTTTATTGAGTTTATTCTTTTTCCTCCTTGTTCGATCAGCGATTTAACTTCCCCAAAAAGAAAAGCAGTGCCGATTGGCACTGCTTTTTTGCTGTCGCTTCTGCTAGTTTGGCTCTGTTTTTGAAGCAAAAACCACTTTGATTCCAAAGTGATCGCTGACGATCGGAGTACGCGTTCCGTCAAAAACGACTTCGTATTCCGTTGCTTGCAGGTCATTGGATGCAAAAACATAATCGATCCGCAATGCTTCTCGATTGTCTTGCCAACCATCAATGGCTTTAACGACAGAGGCTTCACCGATCGTTTCGGCAGCCGTTAAAAAGCTGTCTTGCAGCTGTAAGGAGCTGTCAAGGACGAGTTGATGACCAGAACTGGTCGCATCGTTGTTGAAATCTCCTAGGATCAATAAGGTATCTGCCCGTTCTGCTAAAAATGCTTCTGTCTGTTGCCACTCGTAGGCAAATTTACCGTCTTGCCACCAAGAAAAATGACAGCTAACGACTTGTACGATCTGTCCATCGGCTTCAGTCACGCCGCTCAGGTTTTTGCGTGTGGTATGATCCCAGACATCCGTGGCTTGTGAAGCAAGGTATTCTTTGGCAATGATGGGCTGTTTGGACAATAAGGCATTGCCTTCGTGGTAAATGTCATAGCCTACGTGACTGTAGGTCCATGACCAGTAGTAATCACAGTCTAACAGTTGCAGTTCTTCCACTAGGCGTAAAGCAAAATTGTCCTCCTTGATTTCCACCAGCGTATCTGTGGGGCAATATAGCCCATCAGGAACGATGGTTTGAGCAGCGATCGTTTGGTTGACTTCTTGCAAGGCGATGATGTCATAGTCTCCTGTTGCAATCTCTTGTGCGATCATCTTGCATTTTTCGAGCTGATTTTCTTCTAACCAGCTATGGGTGTTCAATGTTAATACCTTCATGAATAAGGCTCCTTCTCTCGGTTTGCTTGTACGATTCCTTTAAAAAATAAAAGAGAGCGGGTCAACAAAAGAGTCGACCCGCTTGTCATTTTATTATAGTTTTACGATTCCAACAACTGCGGCTGCTTGTTGCTTGCCGATTTGGGTCAATTCAAAGGAATCGATTTGATCGCTGTTGGTCAACACTACAACGATGGTGGTGTCTTTGCCAGCAGCACTTACTGCAGCGAGATCCATCTCCGCTAACTTGTCACCCACCGCCACTTGTTGTCCTTCAGTGACAGCTACCGTAAAGGGGGCACCGTTTAAGTCAACGGTATCTAAGCCCATGTGAACCAATACTTCGATGCCTTCATCAGAAAGCAAGCCAATCGCATGTTTCGTTGGGAAGATGTTGGTGACTTTCCCGCTGATTGGTGCGACAACTATCGTCTGCTCTGGGCGCACGCCATAACCGTCACCCATCATTTTTTCCGCAAACACTTGGTCTTTGACAGAGGTGATCGGCATCACTTCTCCAGTGGCAACGGCAGCTAGTTCAGCTGTCACGCCTTGGCTTTGGTGGGTAGTGGTTTCTACTGGTGCTTGACTAGCCGTCGGTTCGGGAATCGTGACACCAGAATCTAAGATATCTTGAATGTCTGATTTTAAGACATCTGCTTTCGGTCCATAGACTGCTTGCACACCGTTGTCTTTTACGATCAAGCCTAAAGCCCCTGCGGCTTTCCATGCTTTTTCATCGCCGACCGCTTCTCGATTTTTCACAGAGACCCGTAAACGGGTCATACATGCATCAACGTCGGCGATATTTTCACGTCCGCCTAATAAATGAATGATTTTCACGACTTGCGAATCTGGGTTCAAATTGCCATCCGCCGAAGCTGTTGCTGGCGCATCGCTGGCTCCTTCTGTTTCGTAGTTGCCGTTTCTACCTGGTGTTGCAAAGTTGAATTTTTTGATCAAGAAGTTGGCCAAGAAATACATCCCAACACCAAAGACGATGGTCACTAACACAAAGTTGATCAAATCTTGTCCTAAGCCGGCATTGATCGCCATTGGGGTACGGGTCAACAACTCGATATTCCCAAAAGAGTGGACCCGTAAGTTGACGATGTCCGCCATCGCAAACGCAGCCCCTTGTACGACTGCATAAACGATGTAAAGCGGTACGGCAGCAAACATAAACATGAACTCCAACGGTTCCGTTACCCCTGTCAAGAAGACAGCGATGGCAGCTGATAAATACATAGAGGTATATTTGTGCCGTTTGTCCGCATCGACATTGCGATACATGGCATAAGACAAGCCCATCAAGATCCCAGATGAACCAATCATTTGTCCAACTTTAAAGCGGGCAGGAACAAAGTTTTCCAATAAAAATTGATATTGTGACGTATCGCCAGCATTGCGCATGTTCACTAGATCCGTTGCCCAAGCAAGCCATAATGGGTCTTGTCCAAAGACTTGGGTGCCGGCTTGTGCGCCAGAAAGAATCGTGTAAGTTCCACCTAATTCGGTGTAATTGATCGGGATCGTCAACATGTGATGCAGCCCGAATGGTAAGAGCAGCCGCTCCAAGGTTCCAAACAAGAACGGTGCTAAAACGGGCGCACTTTCTTGTGATTGCGCGATCCATAAACCGAAGTTGTTGATGCCTGCCTGAATGTAGGGCCAAACGATCGATAACACTAATGCGACGACTACTGAACGGGCGATCACTACGAAAGGTACGAAGCGTTTGCCGTTAAAGAAGGAAAGCGCATCCGGTAATTTGCGGAAATTATAGTATTTGTTGTAAGCTGTTGCTCCCACAAAACCGGCGATGATCCCAACAAAGACACCCATGTTCAAAGCAGGTGCTTCTAATACACTAGTAAAGAAGCCGTCGATCATGATCTTCGTCCCAAATAACGTATGGGTAAAGGCGCCTTCTTCGGTTAACATCGCGCTCGTCACGCCAAAGATCGAACCAGTGATCCGATTGATCAAAATAAAGGCGATCCCAGCAGCAAATGCCCCACCAGCTCGCTCTTTAGCCCAACTACCACCAATAGCTAATGCAAATAATAAATGCAGGTTACCAATAATTGCCCAACCAATGTTTTCAATGACGCCTCCTGTAGTGATCAAAAATGCCCAGTCGGCATTGATCATTGGGATCGTTTTCCCAATACTGATCATCAAACCAGCAGCTGGCATAACAGCGACAACCACCATTAGCGCTTTTCCGAATTTTTGCCAAAATTCGAAGCTCAATAATTTTTTCATCTTCCTTCTTCCTTCCCTGAATCGATTTACGCAATCGGTTTCTTAATGATTTCATTCTAACGGAGAAAAAAGATTTTGTAAACCCAGAAATATCAAAAGGGATTCTATTCGCTTTTTCACCTTTATATAACTGGATCTCTCTTTCTCGATGTTTCCTAACAGGAAATTCTTTAAACGCAACAACTTTCACTTGACGATGCAATCGTTTGCTCTTATGATAGAGATATCAAAAAGATTCTGGAGGGACTTTCATGAAAAAAATCCAACGATTGTTCGAGATCGATCCATGGAAAATCGCGACATCTACCTTAGATAAAGAAAATCGTCGACTGCAAGAGTCGCTAACAAGTATCGGCAATGGCTACATGGGAATGCGCGGCAACTTTGAAGAACAATACAGCGGCGATCATCACTTAGGTACTTATATCGCTGGTGTCTGGTACCCAGACAAAACCCGTGTCGGCTGGTGGAAAAACGGCTACCCTGACTATTTTGGCAAAGTGATCAACGCGGTCAACTTTATTGCAATGGACCTATTTGTCAATGACCAATTAGTCGACTTAGCAAAAATCAGCCCAAGTGATTTCCGTTTAGAACTAGACATGGAAACCGGGATTTTACGCCGCAACTTTACTGTCACTTTGGCAGGCGCCACCGTAAAATTCTCTTTTGAACGCTTCTTGAGCATCGTAAAACGTGAACTTGCCCTCATTAAGATGGACGCTGAGATCATTGAAGGCGACGCTGAGATCAAAGTCGTTTCTAAACTAGATAACAATGTCCATAACGAAGACAGCAACTACGACGAACGTTTCTGGGAAGAATTGGCTCATGGTCAAACCGAAACCTTCCATTACTTGACCACTCGGACCGTAGAAAATAATTTTGACATTGAACGCTTTACTGTCACTTCTGCTATGCGTCATAGCCAAACACCGATCGATTCCGTGAAAAGCGAGCTTTGCGTTGCTGATACCTTTGCCTTTTCTGGAACAGCCGGTGACACCTTCTCATTGATCAAAGAAGTCTTGATCGTTACGAGTCGTGATGTTCCCGCTCATGATCATCCAGCAAAAGTCACCGAATTAGGCACTTTATACAAAGCAGATTACGATGCATTGCGTGCAGAACAAGTCGCTGCTTGGAAAGCCCGCTGGGATTTAGCCGATGTGATCATTGAAGGCGATGCTGCGGCGCAACAAGGAATTCGTTTCAACCTGTTCCAATTGTTTTCAACCTATTATGGCGAAGACGAGCGCTTGAACATTGGACCGAAAGGCTTTACTGGTGAAAAATATGGCGGTGCGACTTACTGGGATACCGAAGCCTATGCAGTTCCATTGTATTTGGCATTAGCAAAACCAGAAGTGACCCGTAACTTGTTGAAATACCGTCACAACCAATTGCCGCAAGCCCATATCAATGCGCAAAAACAAGGCTTAGCAGGTGCCCTTTACCCAATGGTGACCTTCACTGGGATCGAATGCCACAATGAGTGGGAGATCACTTTCGAAGAAATCCACCGAAATGGTGCCATCGCTTATGCCATCTACAACTATACGAATTATACTGGCGATACAAGTTACCTGAAAAAAGAAGGATTAGAAGTGTTAAGCGCGATTTCACGTTTCTGGGCAGATCGTGTCCACTATTCAAAACGCCAGCAAAAATACATGATCCATGGCGTTACAGGACCAAACGAATACGAAAACAACATCAATAACAACTGGTACACCAATAAAATGGCTACTTGGGTCTTAGCTTATACCTTAGCCAGCTATGAAACCTTCAAAGACGAAGCGACTGTCACGATCTCTGACGAAGAACAAGCCAAATGGCAAGACATCATCGACAATATGTACTTCCCAGAAGACCAAGAGCTTGGTGTGTTCGTCCAGCATGATACCTTCTTAGACAAAGACTTGATGCCCGTTTCCGATCTTGATCCAAAACATTTGCCGTTGAACCAAAATTGGTCGTGGGATCATATCTTGCGCTCTTGCTTTATCAAACAAGCCGATGTTTTGCAAGGTATCTACTTCTTCGGCGATCAATTCAGCAAAGAAGAAAAACAACGGAACTTTGATTTCTATGAGCCGATGACAGTGCATGAATCTTCCCTTTCTCCAAGTATCCATGCGATTTTAGCAGCGGAATTAGGCATGGAAGAAAAAGCGTTGGAAATGTATGAGCGGACTGCTCGTCTTGATTTGGACAATTACAACAATGATACCGATGATGGCTTGCACATCACTTCTATGACCGGCAGCTGGTTAGCGATCGTTCAAGGTTTTGCTCAAATGAAAACTGATCACGATCACTTAGGGTTTGCGCCATTCTTACCTAAAACTTGGAGCCGCTACGCCTTCCACATCAACTATCGTAGACGTCTGCTCTTTGTTTCCGTCAATGACTCGACGGTGACATTGAAGAAAATCAGCGGTGAGGCATTGCCAATCAAGTTGTATGGCAAAGATTATGTTTTAGAAGACGAAATCAGTACAGCGATCAACTAAACAAGCCTTCTGAAAGAAGAAATGTCTGCATTTCTTCTTTCTTTTGATTGGCTCTACCCTTGTGCCGACACTTTGTGATACTATAAGCTAAAAAAGGAGGGAAATCAGTGAGCATTACGGTCAAAGATGTCGCCAAAAAGGCTGGCGTCGCTACATCCACGGTTTCTCGTGTCGTAAACGATCATCCCAGCATTTCTGAAGATACCAAGAAGAAAGTGCGCAAAGTAATGGCAGAAATGGGCTATGTCCCCAATCTTGCGGCTCGAAATCTCGGCAAACAGATATCCAGTGCCATTGGCGTGATCTTGCCGCCTCTTGATTCGAAAGAACGACTAGGAAACCCCTTTTATTTAGAAACGATCGAAGCCATCAATGAAGAGGCCCGCCATCATCAAATGACGGTTGCCGTTGCCTCCGCCCGTGACTTTGCTACATTACTAAAAAACGTGGAACGGATGCACCTGCAAAAACAAGTAGATGGCTTTATCTTGGTCTATTCCGATGAAAAAGACCCCATCATCGACTATCTGGTCGAAAAAGAAGTCCCTTTTACCTTGATTGGTCAACCATACAGCAATGAAGACAAAATCGTTTTTGTCGATAATGACAACCAGTTGTTAGGCAAGCAAGCAACTGAGCATCTGATCGCCCAAGGGCATACGAAGATATTATTTGCTACCAATACGACCCATGAAAACCTGTATTTCGAGCGTTTCTTCGGCTACCAAAAAGCCATGATGCTGGCAAATCTCCCCTTTTATCCAGCATTGACCTTTGAAAAAGCGGAAGATTACGTCACGTTTGAAGAAACGATCAAAGAATCCCAAGCAACAGCCATCGTCGTGATCGATGATCTGTTCGCTGTGCGGATCATTCAATTAGCAACGATGTATGGCTACAAAGTCCCCGACGACTTATCCATCATCAGTTTCAACAATTCGATCTTTGCTACTTTGACCCATCCGTATTTGACTAGTATCGATATCAACGTGTTGTCCTTAGGAAAAATCGCTACCGAACGGCTGATGGCGCAATTGAATCACGAAGATTCAAACGGCGTACAGCTGGTTGTACCACATAAGCTGATCAAACGAGAAACGGTCTTAAACCGCAACCAGTTGAACTGATCCGCTGGGTCTGATCCACTTCCCCTTACATGCAAAAGCACCCGCTGTCCCTAAGGATAGCGGGTGCTTTTCATATTTTTATTTATACTCTTTGCTTTCCAGGCGGAACAATGGACTCATTGGTGTATTTTCGTGAATGCGGCGAACGGCTTCCCCCATCAATTCGGCACAAGAAATGTAGTGCAGTTTTTCTGGATGGCGTTCTTCGCTGGTCCAGCAAGAATCGGTGACACAAATACTTTCAATCGCTGATTGATCCAAAATTTCTTTAGCAGGCGGTGAAAGCAAGGCGTGAGAGACACAAGCATACACTTCGCTGGCACCAGCTTCCTTCAACAAGTCTGCCGCTTTTGCCAATGTATGGCCGGTATTTAAAATGTCATCAACCAAAATACATTTTTTCCCAACGACATCACCGATCACATAGCCGCCATCGGCTTCATCTTGATCGACGATCGCGATCGCTGTATCTAAGTATTCTGCCAAACTACGGGTCCGTTGGACACCGCTGTTTTTTGGTGAAACTACGACATAGTCGTCACCGGTCATTTTTTGTTCGCGATAGTAATGGGCAAACAATGGGATCGTAAAGAGATTATCCACTGGGATGTCGAAAAATCCTTGAACTTGGACGGCATGCAAATCAAGCGTCAAGATTCGAGAAGCCCCTGCTTCCACCAGCATATTGGCAATCAATTTTGCAGTGATCGGCTCATGCGGGTTGGCGGTTCGGTCTTGCCGTGCATATGCGTAATAAGGCAAAACGACATTGATGGTCTTCGCACTAGCCCGTTTCATCGCATCGATCATGATCAATAGCTCTAAATAGTGATCATTGACGGGTTCATTCGTCGATTGAATGATATAAATATGGTCGCCCCGCACACTTTCTTCGATATTGATGGCAATCTCTCCATCACTAAACTGTGTCACTTTTGACTTCCCTAGTTCTGTACCGAAAACTTTCGCAATGTTTTCTGCTAATGGTAAATTTCCATTTAAACTAAAAATTTTCAACGAACTATCTTTATAACTTTCGCCCATGATTGCCTCCAATGAATGTGGTTGTTTTCTTCTATTCTAGCACAAAGTGACTGTTTTTTTAACCGTCTCGTTCAAGGAAGTGTGACGGTACCGTTTACCCAACTGGCGGGAATCACTTTTTTGTAGTTGCCCCAGTTGTCATGAACTTTAAAATAGCGTTCTCCGCTGGCGGTTTCAGCGTAGGCGTAAGCCACGACCCAATGATTGCCATACGTGCTTCCTAAAGGCTTCAAAATACCGATGATCACCGGTTTGCCTTCATCGATTCGTTTGCACGCTCGATGCCAGCCGCCAACAACAGTCGCACGTCCGCGGTAAGGCAATTGGAATTGATCGAAAAACCGAGTCAATCCATGACTGACCTGCCAAGCGATCGTCGGCAACCCATGAGGCTGAATCAGCACCCGCAGCATTTCCGTCACTACTGTCAGATCCCGCTGTTTTTTTCTACGAAACGCTTTCGGGATGATCGTTTCATCGATGTAATCTTGATAGTAGGCCAAAAAGACGGCTGCCGCATAGGTGCCGCATAAATACCCTGAAGGAGTGACCCACTGCTTATACGGACGAAACCGCTCTTCGGCGATCCCTTTCCACTCTACTTGTTCCATCTCGTTCACCTGCCTTTTTTCTTATTATACCTTAGATTCTCCTCCTACTTGGATCAAAACCCTTTTTCGTCTAGAAAACTTTTCTTTGCGTCCTTACAGATTTTGTTTCATAATAGTAGAAAGCGAGAGGAGCGAAAGACATGACAACCTTGTTAAAAGATGATTTTTATGACTATGTAAATGGCGAGTGGCTGGAGACCGCTATTATTCCAGCAGATAAACCCGCTACGGGTGGATTCCAAGATCTCGTTGACGGAATCGATTCCTTAATGATCGCAGAATTTGAAAATATGGCACACGATCCCCATGCTACGCCAAAAGGCCGCATGAAGGATGCTGTGGCTTTTTACCGCTTAGCCAGCGATTTTGCCCAACGAGAGGCAGCTGGCGCTACTGAAGCATATGCACTATTAGCAAAAATCGAAGCGTTGCCTTCTTACGAGGAATTGAATCAGCAACTGGCTAGTTTCGTTTTAGAGGGCATTGCCTTGCCTTTCCAACTAGATGTCGATGCAGACATGAAAAACGCGCAAATGAATACTTTGTCGGTCTATCCGCCTGCTACTATTTTGCCGGATAAAACTTATTACACAGAAAATCCCCAAGCAAGCGAAATGCTGCAAGTCTACTTTGAGATGGCCGTCAACGTTTTAGTTGCTTATGGAAAAGACCAAGCAGAAGCGGAATCGTTGGTAGAGCAAGCGATCGCTTTTGATAAATTGATCGCCCCTCACGTCCGCAGTGCGGAAGAAAGTGCGGATTATAGCAAAAATTACAATCCTCGCTCCTTGGAAGAATTTGCAAAGCAAGCCAGCAAGATCGATTTTACACAACTCTTGACGGCCCTTTTACCAGGGACACCAGAAGACCTGATCGTAACGGAACCCGCTTACTTTGAAGCCTTTGACATTATTGTTTCTGATAGCCATTTTGAACTCTTGAAAGGCTGGATGATCGTCAACCAAAGCTTGCGCTATACTAGCTATCTGAGTGAAGAATTGCGTCAGTTAGGCGGAACCTACAGCCGCTACTTATCAGGGATCGATGAAGCACCTCCCCAACAAAAAGCGGCTTATTACTTAACGATGGGTCATTTTAGTCAAGTGATCGGTGATTATTATGGACGCAAGTACTTTGGGGAAACGGCGAAAAAAGACGTCAAACACATGGTGGAAACAATGATTGCTGTCTACCAAGATCGTTTGCGCAACAACACGTGGTTAAGTGAAGAAACTCGCCAAAAAGCGATCATCAAATTGAATCGTTTAGGCATCCATGTCGGGTACCCTGATCAAGTTCCTGCCATTTATGACCAATTGCATACCGATGAAGAGAAAAGTCTGCTGGCAAATGCCCTGCATTTCAATCGTTTGTTCCGAGAAGATGCCTTCAAAAAATGGCAGCAGCCCGTGGATCGCGAGGAATGGGAAATGTCCGCCGCTACCGTGAATGCCTACTATCACCCATTTAAAAACGTGATCGTTTTCCCAGCGGCAATCTTACAAGCACCTTTTTATAGTTTGGAACAATCCACCAGCGCAAATTATGGGGGGATCGGCGCGGTCATTGCTCATGAGATCTCCCACGCCTTTGACAACAACGGGGCAAAATTTGATGAATATGGTAATTTAAACAATTGGTGGACAGAAGAAGATTTGGCACACTTTGAACGCTTAGCTCAAGCGATGATCGACGAGTTTGATGGCCTGCCCTTTGCCGGCGGTACCGTAAATGGAACGTTGACTGTTTCTGAAAACATCGCCGATGCAGGCGGACTAAGCTGTGCGCTAGAAGCAGCGCAAAAAGAAAGCGATGTTTCTTTAGCAGACTTCTTCACCAATTGGGCGAAGATCTGGCGTACAAAAGCCAAAGAACAATACCAACAGCTCTTACTATCGATCGATGTCCACGGACCAGCGAAACTACGTGCCAATATCCAAGTCCAAAATATCGATGAATTCTATACAACCTTTGATATCAAACCTGGTGACCCTATGTATCGTGCACCAGAAGATCGTGTGCAGATCTGGTAAACAAAAGAGCAAGCAGAAAAATCTGCTTGCTCTTTTTCTTCGCCAATTGTTTATTTCTGTAAAGCTTTTTTCATCATACTGATCACAGAATCAAATTGGGAATGCTCATTGACGACTTGATCGGCTTTTTGTCGATTGGGGCGGTCTTTTAGAAGGTCGAAGATTTGATTTTCATTCTGGATGCCTAATTTAGCCATAAACTCATCCAAGTTCTGAAAATCCGTATACTTTTGTAAGAAGTCATTGTTCAACAACGCCTTCACATCAAGATCCCCTTTTTGATACGCTTGATAAAGGCTAGTCAGTTCACTGAAACTGAAATTTGCTTTTAATTGATCCATCCATCCCATTTATGCTTCCTCCTTCGCAGAAATGATTTTCGCGCCCAGGGTATTTTCAAAATGGCGTAGTGCCCATTCATGTCCGACCGCGTCAAAGCTGGCAACAGTATCTGCATCGATCACCAGTTGGTAGCCTAAATTATAGGCATCCACTGCTGTATGCAAGACACAGATGTCGGTACAAACGCCGGTCAGGTACAATTCCGTAATCCCTCTTTCCCGCAGTCGGATGTCCAAGTCGGTACCGCTAAAGGCGGAGTAATGACGCTTGTCGATCCAATAGACATTTGGCGCTTCCTGATAGTTTTCATAAAGCGGGGCTAAACGGCCGTAAAGATGTCGCCCCGCACTGCCCGCAAGATTGTGGGGTGGGAACAAGCGGTTTTCAGGATGATAGTTGTCTGTTTCCTCATGACGATCAATGGCAAAAACGACATACTCACCGGCTTCGATAAAGGCTTGCGTCCGAGCCACTAAGGCAGCTTCAATCGCTTGCCCAGCAGCACCCGTGGTCAATCGTCCCTCATCTGCAACAAAATCAAACGTATAATCAATGGATAGTAATGCTCTCATGCTTCCTTCCTCCTCTTACGGATCGGCTCTCCTGTTTTTTAAGTTACTTTAATGTTTCAACGAATGCCAAGACCATTTCAGCGGAACGCTTGCCAGCTTCTAAGATAAACTCATCAAAAGAGACGGTTGCTGCGTGGTCGGCGGTATCGCTGATCGCGCGCACGATCAAGAAAGGAATATTGAATTGCTGCGCGGTCTGTGCGATCGCGGCGCCTTCCATCTCACAAGCCAAGGCATCTGGAAAATGGCCTAAAATCTCCTGTACTTTTTGCGGGTCATGAATGAAGCTGTCACCGGTAACGATCAGTCCCTTTTTCACGGTATGATGAGTCGCTTCTGCGGCTTTCGTCATCTCACTGATCAAATAGCGGCTGGCTTCATAATACAAAGGCATCCCGCCAGGCAGCTGGCCATATTCATAACCAAAGCCCGTCACATCGACATCAAAATAGGCCACTTTATCTGAAATCACTAAATCCCCTACTTGTAAGCCGGCACCGATCCCACCAGCTGATCCAGTATTGATCACCATATTGACCCCATATTGTTGGATCAATAAACTAGTGGTGATCGATGCCAGAACTTTGCCGATACCTGAACGAACGACGATCACTTCATGATTGCCGATACTTCCTGAAATAAATAGTGCGCCGCCGCGTTCCCAAGAAAGCGGTGAAATCAACTGTTCCCGCAACGCCTTGATTTCTTCCTCCATTGCACCAATAATACCAATTTTCATGTGTTTGCCTCCTGCTTCTCGTTTATTTTTCACCCTTTAAAATGAAAAACAACAGAAATTCCCACGTATCTACTGACGTGTTTTTCTCCTTTCATGATAAACTAGTTTTGACGAAACGAACAGTTTTTTGTCATTATAAAAGGAGGCACTTATGTCTGAAATTTTCAACGCCATGGCAGCAAAATACGATACCCCTGAACGGATCGCGTTAGCACAATTAGTCACCCAAACCCTTGAACCTTATTTTAAAGACAACCAGCACCAAACTCTGATCGATATCGGCGGCGGTACCGGCCTAGTAAGTCTGCCCTTAGCAGCTTATGTCCAGCACTTAGCCATCTGGGATACTGCCCCTAACATGATCGAGGTTTCTGAAAAAAAAATCAACCAACTGCAGCTGGCCAATGCTTCTGCAACTGTCCACGATCTGCTGCAAGAATCCTTACAAGCAAAAGCAGACGCGGTGCTGCTATCCCTCGTCTTGCTGCATATTCCTGACACAGCCGCTATGATGGAAAAACTATACGCCTTGCTACAGCCAGGAGGAACCTTTTATCTAGTGGATTTTCTCAAAAATCCCGCCGTGTCTCACCCGCTCATTCATAATGGGTTTGACCCTGCCGCATTGACTCAACTGGCAGAGACGACTGGGTTTACTGCCACTTCCTTTACCGTTTTTCATGAAGCGGATCATTTGTTCATGAATCAGCCAGCTGCCATGTTTTTAGCTATTTTGAAAAAGCCGACCGAATAACAAAAAAGCCGCACTTGCAGAAGATGCAGGGGCGGCTTTTTCTTAGTACTAGAAGAATCACAACAAAAAGATCGCCAAACCGACGACGACTAACAATAAAGTGACGATCACAATGGCTTTCATTAAAAAACGGTTCAGATCCCGAGATTTTTGGTTCTCACCGGCACGGGTCTTCGTGATTTCTTTGTTTTTCTTGCGCACTTTTCGGTAGTGGTTATCAATTTGTTTTTCTTTTTGTTTCCATTCTTTCTTGCTTTGCTTTTCTACGATTTGCTGATTGCGTTCAGCTGCCGCTTGTTCTTCTTCGCGTCTGCGTCGAAGCTCACTGCGGGTGATCAATGGTTCTTTAGGCAAGTCCGTTCCTCCGTTTCAATTCCAGCAACTCCCAAAATTGGATCGCAAACACGGTCTTCGCATCACAGATCGTTCCATCAGCGATAGCGGCTTGTGCTTGCTCTAAGGTCAATTCATAGACTTCCAGCACTTCATCTTCGTCTTGCGGTAAGGGATTTGTCACTTTTTCCAGCTCTTTGGCATAATAGACGTGCAAGAGCTCATTAGCAAAGCCTGGTGAAAGGTACATAGAAGAAACGTGCTCCAGCGTTTTTGCACGATAGCCGGTCTCTTCTTCTAATTCCCGGGCGCCAGTCAAATCTGGACGAGCGCCTTCTCCTGGATCGATTTTTCCTGCTGGTATCTCTAAAATCACTCGCTCTAACGGTTTTCTGAATTGGCGAACAAACAGCATTTTGTTCTCACTTGTCAAGGCGATCACGGCAACACCACCAGGATGAAAGACTAGTTCGCGTTTACTGGTCCCGCCATTTGGCAAGGAGACATCATCAACGACCACATCAATGATCTTGCCATGGAAAATTTCATTCCGTTGGATCGTTTTTTCTTCAAAATCTTTAAATTCTAACATCTATCGACACCTAACTTTCCTCATACGTCTTATCTATCAAACACTTTAGCATAATTTAGAAAAAATATCTTCTTAAGAAATAGCAAGAAAGCTTATGAATTTACTAAAAATCGGAAAATCCACCCCAAGTCTGATATTTTTCTTTTAGTGAACATGCTAAAATAAAGATGTCGAATAACCCAATCTACTTGTCCAAGAGATTTTTAGGAGGAGGAAAAATGAAAAAAAACATCTGGCTGATCGTTGGTGCGATCGTCCTCATCAGTATTATTTTTAACGTAGTAGGCGATTCATTTGCGAGCCTATTATTAATCGTCGGTGCGATTTTAGTCTACGTCGGTATTAGAGGGCGTAAAGTTCCAGCAGCCGATCCACAAGTTTTGCCTTCTTTAACGAGAGAACGAGAAGCCCATTACTTGAAAAGCGGAATGACTGCTCGTGAGATCAAATTGTTCCGTGAAACGATGAATCAGACGAAACACCAAATCGATAAATACCAAAAAAATATCACTAGCAATAACAAGTTAAAAGCCATTGACTTGCGTCACGATGCCTTGCGTGCCTCAAAAGCTCTTTTCAAAGAACTCGTGAAAGAACCGACCAAACTGCCTTTGGCAAGTCATTTCCTTTATACCCACTTGCCCAACATGGTCGATTTGACCGATAAGTTCATTGAAATCAATAGCCATGAGATCAAAAGTCGTGAGACCTATGATAAAATCGAGGAAAGCACCCAAATCATCGAGCAAATGGCTTCCTTGATCGCCAAAGACTACTCCCAATTTGTAGCAGACGATCTTGATGACATGGATGTTGAGTTATCCATTGCCAAACAAAGCATAAAACGAGATAATGAATAGGGATAGATTCTGATTGGCAACAAGAAAAGAATCTAAAAAAAAAATCTAGCCCAGGCTAGATTTTTTTCGAAAGCAGACAATTATTAGGAGGAGTTATTATGAGTGAAACACCAAATCAAGTAAAACCCGTAACGGATACGCTTGACGATTTATTGAACAACCCATTTTCAACCCCTGTCGACACTTTGACCACCACTCAACAAGCGGAAATCAGTCAGCTGAAAGAACAGCAAACGGCACCGCGTTTGATTGATAAATTACCGCCAGAGCGTCAAGCACAGGCCCAAGAATTAGCCAGCAAGATCGATGCGACCGACCAGCAAGCGGTCATCACCTATGGTGCAGCTGCCCAAACCAAACTTGGAGAGTTTTCCCAATCCATGTTGAACCATGTCCAAGCAGCTGATATCGGCCCTGTGGGCGACTCATTAACGGAGTTGATGTATCGCTTGCAAGAAGCCAATCCAGACGAACTGCGTGCAGGGGAAGGCAACTTATTCAAGCGAATGTTTGGTAAAGTAAAACAATCCATTTTTGAAATCACCGCTAAATACCAAAAAATCGGTGCCCAAATCGACAAGATCGCCGTCAAATTGGATAAAGAAAAAGACGGTTTGCTAAAAGACAACATGATGTTGGAACAGTTGTATCAAAAGAACAAAGATTACTTTGATGCATTGAACATCTACATTGCCGCTGGCGAGTTGAAGATGCAAGAATTGCAAACCAAAATCATTCCTGAAGCCATGAAAAAAGCAGAAGAAACGAATGATCAAATGGACGTACAGATCGCCAACGATTACACGCAATTTCTTGATCGTTTAGACAAACGGACTCATGACTTGCGCTTGGCACGTCAAATCACGATCCAACAGGCACCGCAAATTCGCCTGATCCAAAACACGAACCAAGCGTTAGCAGAAAAAATCCAAGCTTCTGTCAATACAGCGATCCCACTATGGAAAAACCAAGTGGTCATTGCCTTGACTTTATTGCGTCAAAAAGATGCAGTTACGGCACAACGCCAAGTTTCTGAGACCACCAATGATCTATTGAAGAAAAACTCAGAAATGTTGAAAGTTTCTGCTATTGAAACAGCGAAAGAAAACGAGCGCGGCATCGTCGATATCGAAACCTTGCAAAAAACACAAAACGACCTTGTGGAAACGATCCAAGAAACATTACGGATCCAAAAAGAAGGAAAAGAAAAGCGTCGTGCTGCCGAAGTGGAATTGGGTCATCTAGAAGAAGACTTGAAAGACCGCTTATTGGATTTAACCAGCAACAAGTAAATTTCACCTATCAAAAGAGGACTTCCATTCACGGAGTCCTCTTTTTTTGAAAAATTTTATTTAAGTGAAAGCAGCGATCCAATCTCAATGAAATGAAACTTCAAAGTGATTGACGCCGTCTTGATCCACCGTCAAACTGATTTGTGCCTGCAGCATTTCTGTGATGGCTTTGGCGATGGCTAAACCTAACCCATAGCCACCGTCTTGATGGTTGCGAGAAGGATCCCCGCGGTAGAAGCGATCAAAGACATAGGGAATTTTTTCTTCTGGGATCGGACAACCACTGTTGGACACTTGCAGCACCGTTTTTCGTTGGCGTTCAACGAGTGCCACTGTGACGGTTTCTCCAGTAGGTGTATATTTCAAGGCATTGTCTACCAAAATCATGGTCAATTGCCGTAAGGCTTGCTCATTGCTTTCAAGGCGCACCTGTTTAGCGATCTGTTCCTGATAGTGGATCCCTTTTTCCAGTGCAATGGCCTCCATGCTTTGATAAACACTTTGCACGACTTGACTGGCATCAATCACCGAACGCACGACTTCTTGCTCGGCACTTTCGAATTTGGTCAGCATCAATAAGCTATTTACTAGCTCATCCATCCGTTCGGAACCTAACTGGATGTTTTCCAGCCATTTCATTTGGCTTTCCAAGGTTTCTTCTGGACTGCCAGCTAATACCTCAGCATTGACTTGAATGATCGCCAGTGGTGTTTTCAACTCATGGGAAGCGTTAGAAACAAACTCTTTTTGTTTGCGCCAAGCTAGCTCAACTGGTCGCAATGTCCGATTGGCGACATAAAAGCTAGCGATATAAATACTGACTAAGGCTAAGACCCCGATGAGCAAAAGCGTGGTTCTTAAGTTGCTTAGACTAGTTTTGTAGTCGGTGACATCAAAGAACAGCACTTGATGAAATGGCTCGTAATTATTGATGCTGGTGGAATATTCCCCCGTCGAATCATGATTGATCGAATAATGACTAATGGAAGTCACCAAAAAGAGCGCATACCGCCAGTCTCGGTCATTTACCTTCACTTCATTGGGAATCTCCTCTTGTTTCGTTGCGGCATCGACCAAGGCTTCATAAAGATCACTCTCATCGACACCCTCATCAATACTTTGAATCACGACATCCATTTGATCCACGTCGACTAGAGCGATCTCTCTGAACTCACTGGTACTATTCGTGATGGTCAATATCATTGGATACTCTGGGTCTGTCAGTGATTGCCGGGCCTCCTCCTCATCCAATGGTACCGCAGCTAAGGTGTTGGCTTCTTGCGAAATCAATGATTGGATCTCGTTTTCAATTTGGGTGGCATTCAAAATATAGATAAAGGTAAAGGCACCTAAGACAATGATTGAGATCAACGCCATATTAAACCACAGCATTTTATTCCGTAATTTTTTTAACATGGCGGCTCCTTGCTCTGCAAAATATACCCCGCATTGCGGATCGTGCGAATGCCGATATCCGCTTCAAGCAGCGTCAGTTTTTTCCGCAGCAACGACACATAGATCTCAACGCGGTTTTCTTCCACATCGGGATCAAAGCCCCAAATCTTATTGATGATGGTTTCTTTTGATAAAATCACTTTAGGTCTGGATAAAAATAGCTCCATCAGTTTCATTTCTTTGGGTGACAGCACCACTTGATTGGTCGTCGTAGCCAACTGCAGCTCATTACGCGCCAAGACCACGTTACCAAATGCTAACTGGTCTTCTTGATAATCCAAGTCTTTTCTTCTACTTAATGAACGAATCCGTGCCAGCAGCTCTTTCATTTGAAAGGGTTTCGTCAAGTAATCATCTGCCCCTGCATCCAAGCCGAGTACTTTGTCATCGACTTCGCTTTTGGCCGTCAACATAATGATCGGCGTGCGAATATTTTGCTTGCGTAACGTCTTTAGTAATGTGATCCCATCGATTTTTGGCAGCATGATATCCAAAACGAGAAGGTCATACACCCCACTTGCTGCGTAGTCCAACCCAGTCTCGCCATCATACGCCAAATCAACGGAATAATGCTGTTTTTTCAATAAGCTGGCAACCGCTTCTGCGATCGATGGCTCATCTTCTACGAATAAGATCCGCATCGGTCAGTCCCCCTTTTACACTCATCATTTCTTTTTTCAATCACTTTTCGGTAAGCACAATCATTCCTGTAGGATCATTCCAATTGTTCTCCAATAAACCGTTCTGTTGAAACGATCCGCACGTGTTCGCTGGATTGATGAATCCACATGTGTAGCAACAATGCTACCATACCGCTTAACAAAAAGACAAACAGCTTTTTCCTAAGGTCTTGAAAATTCTCTTGATGACGCATGGGTTTCCTCCTTTTTGCAGGTCATCGATAAATCCGCTCGGCTATTCTGGATCAGTAGCCGCTGGGGCTGTCTGATTGCCTAAGCTGATATCGAAGGTGATCGTATCTTCTAACGGTAAAAACTGATTGAACTTGCTCATCCCCACGATTGTCCCGTAGGGTTCTGCTGAATTGACATAACGGACTTGATAGCTGATGTTCGCCCCTTTTGAACGGAATTCATCAAAGAAAAGTTTTTGCAGATCCCCTTCAAGGAGCTCGCTTCGACGGTAATCTTTGATATACGGTTGACCTGCTGAATAGACGACTTCAATGCCTTGGTCATCTTTGCTGGTTAAAACGGTCCCGGCGGTCTCACTTTGCGAGATCAATTGTCCGTAAGGCAGACTCTGAGTAAACTGCATCCGCATCCGCACAGTGACACCCTCAACAGCGGCCTGGGCATCATCTGGTAAAATCGTTGAAAAGTCTGGTACGGTGACCCCTTTCCCTAGAGAAATCGTTACTTGAAACGCATCCCGTTTCGCGATTTTTTCTTTTGGTGCCACGCTTTGTTCAATGACTTTGCCTTCTTCCACAGTATCCGAAGCCTGTTCTTTGATTTCAAGCTCCAGCTCATGGGCTTTCCCCCATGTTTCTACCTCTGCACGGGTTTTATCACGAAAGTCTGGTACTTCAATATCTTTTTCAAAGGTTTCTTCGCCTTTGGAATAAAAGACTCGTCCGACATCTCGACGATGATAGTTTTCTTGCGAGACTTCTTTATTGGTAAATTCTACTCGAATCGGTGCTTTTTCCTCGATCTCATCGTGGTATTCATCGACGATCGTCAAATTGCTGGCTTGATTTTTTTCGATCCACTCTGCTGCCTCGTCCCTCGTCATTTCCATAAAGTCTGGCAATGCCAATTTCTCTTCTGGATCTGGGCCTTGGCTCACCGTTAGATGCAGGGTGCTTCTTTTTCTGACTCGACTTCTGGCGGCTTCTTCTTGGGCGATCACTTGATTGGCTGGGGCTTCATCATAGGCAGGCGTCACATCGATCGCAAGATCATGTTCCGCCGCCCATTCCCTGACTTCTGAGATCTCTTTGTCCACAAAGTTATCCAGTCGGACGTACGCCAATTGGAAAAATAAAAAGCCGCTGAGTAGAAGTAGTCCGAGTAATGCACCAAGCCCCAGCAGTCGTTTTTTCCGCCGTTTCTTTTTGAAGGAGGGATCGTGTTCGATCCCCTCTTCTAAAGAAGCTGAACCTTTTTCTTTGCGGGAAGCACGGGAAGAAGGTGCTTTAGCTGTAGCTGATTCCTTGTCTGGCTCTTTCGGTTCTTCTTCAAACTTCGATAAAAAATCACTCATAGGCCGTCAACTCGCCGTTTTTCAAATAAAAGGTCTGATCCGACTGCTTGGCAATTTCAGTCGAATGCGTCACTACGATGATGCACTTGTTGTGTAAAGTAGCTAAATCTTTAAAAATATCCACGATTTCTTGCTCCATGCCTTCATCCAAATTTCCCGTCGGCTCATCGGCTAAAATGATATCAACATTGGTCGCTAAGGCACGAGCGATGGCGATCCGCTGTTGTTCCCCACCGGAGAGCTGATTGACGAAACGATCAGCTTTCGTGGAAGTGATTCCGATATAATCCAACAAGCGATACGCAATTTGATCGTGTTGATCGGGGAGTTTGTTGTCTGAGATCGCCATCGAAACAAGGACATTTTCTAATGCCGTCAAATATGGGATCAAGTTGTAACTTTGAAAAATCAAACTGATCTTGTTGCGGCGATACTCTTCATAGCCGATCGTTTTGATATTTTTTCCTTCAAAAAATACTTCCCCATCGGTTGGTTGATCCAATGCGCTGATCAAGGAAAGAAAGGTGGTCTTTCCAGAGCCTGATTTCCCTAAAATCGTGTAAAATTTACCTTTTTCAAAGGAGATATTGGTTTTATCTAAAATCTTCCGACGATTCTCACCATCTTGGTAGTAATACGTCATCTCTTTGGTCTCTAAAATTGCCATGTTCTTCGCTCCTTACAGCATGATTTTTTTCGGATTCAAACGCAGAATATATAATAGCGGCACCACTGCCGAAAGCAAGATCGTCACGATCCCGGTCGCTAAAAAGGCAATGATATAAGGCAAGGTGTATTGAACGCGAAACGCTTCGTTGATCGTTGCTTGATCGATTTTCGGTACGCCCGCAACGCCCACAAAGAATTGCTCCATCCCTGCTTGGTTTGCCTCTAGCATACTGCTGGATAACAAAGATTCAGAAACCATCTTGCCCAGCATATTCCCTGTGACCAAGGAGATCAGCATTGCACTGACACCAATCAACAGGAGTTCGAGCACGATTTGTGCAAACACGTATTTCCGTCGTTCCCCTAACGAAAGGTAGATGCCTAACTCATATTTCCGATCTCGGGTAAACAACACAATGATCAAGGAGATAATAATCAAGGAAGCAATCACCGCAATCACTACGACATATGAAGAAATTTGTGATAAGCGATTCATGCTGGTTCCCACACGATCGTACTCATCCGTAGAGGCATTGACCTTATAGCCATTTGGCAAGAGCGGTGTCACCTCTTGTTTGAATTGCTCTGCATCTTCTGGTTGATTCAAAATGAATTGTGGAGTGAAGAACTCCTCATCAGAACCGAAATCTGTCGCTGGAAACGCCGCTTGTTGGCCCGCACGTTCCTCTTCAACAATCGTTTTCACAGCATCATTGGGCATATAGATACGATTGAAGGGCCGATCATCAAATGCAAATGAGCTGACCATGCCATCTTGTCCTTGATCGTTCGCTTGTTCTAAGCTGGTATTTTTAAAGATCCCGACGATTTCGATTGGGTAATCATTGCCTTTTTGCTTCTCAGGGTCCATCCCTGACGAATAATCGACAAACTGTCCATCTAAGACCATAGTGTCTCCCACGGTCAAGCCGTTTTCCTGAGCAAGCTCTTCAGAAATCAAACCGACACGTTTTCCCGTACGCTGCTCCTCTTCGTTAAAGAAGCGACCTTGCGTTAAATTCACCGTATCCTCTTCAAAATCTAACGGCTGTAGGAGATTGGTTCCTGTTAAATAGACCGCAGAAGGCATGCCCCCAACGATCATGACATTCTCATCTTCCTCTTGTGGGCTGAAACTATAGGGTTTGAAGTTTTCAACAGCAATCACTGTTTCTCGTAAATAATCGTACTGCTTGACCTCGGAGCGTTCACCGATCTGCTTGATCAGCTCCTCTGACAGCGGCTGAATCTCCTCCATTCTTGCGCCGCTATCACTATTTGCCATCAACGCTTCATAATCGATCTCAATCGTTGCCAGTGAGCCTAATTGGTTTTTGATCTGCTTTTCGACATTTTGAGTCGATTGATTGACCGCAATTGCGCCAGCGATCACATTTCCTAATATCAGAATCACAGCAAACAATATCGCAGATTTCCCTCGCTTTCTCGTCACACTCAGCCATGCTCGTTTCATATAATTCACTTGCCAACATCCTCTCTTTTTTTCTCTAACAAAAGCATACTGGATGAACCTTTAGTGAATCTGTCATTTGCAAATTTTTTCAAAAAAAGCAGAATCGTAGGGAACTTTTGATAAAAAAGACTGTTGTTTCAATGATCGACTCAAGCAATCATCGGAATGTGAATGACAAAAGAACATACCTCCCAAAAGATTTCTTTGGGAGGCTTTGCTATAGTTAACACAAAAAAAGACAAAGACCACATCTGGATCTTTGTCTTTTCGCTATCTTATTCGTCGATTTTCTCATTTAATTCGCTGTTACGATAGCCATATACAAAATAGATTGCGATTCCGATCACTAAAGAGATCCCAAAAACGATCCAGGTCGCCGTTTTTAGACGGGTCATCAAGAAGAGACAGCTGGCAACGGACAACAAAGGCAATAACGGTACCAGGGGTACTTTAAATTCACCTTTAGCAGGTGGCCCCATCATCTTCCGCAGCTTGATGATCCCTAAGGACATTAAGATCATATAAGACAATGCCGCAATGTTGGTCAATTCTGCCAAGATATTCAACGGGAAAGCTGCCGCAAAGAAGAAAGCAAAAACACCAGCGATGTAGGTCGCTTTCTTTGGTGTTTTATGCTTAGGATCGATGGCTTGCATGGCTTTTGGCAATAACCCATCTTTACTGATGGCATATAACAGACGCGCCAAAGAGTACATCATAGCGATCGTCACTGTTAATAAGGTCAAGATCGCCCCTACGGAAATGATTGATCCGACCACTCCATGACCGACATAACGCATCGCAAAAGCCACCGGATCATTGACTCCTAATTCAGCAAACGGCACGATTCCCGTCATGATCAGTGTGACAATGATATAAAGGACTGTTGCGATAGCAATGGACCCAATGATCCCCCGAGGGACATTTTTCTTTGCATCTTCAACTTCTTCCGCCGCCATTGCGACGGCATCAAAGCCAAGAAAAGCAAAGAAGACTAACGCTGCACCATTAAAGACGCCTGAAAAACCAAAGGGCATAAAGGGCTGCCAGTTGTCTGGTTCCACGAAAAAGGCACCAAAGACGATAAACAAGAGGATCACGCCGAATTTCACCCATACCATGGCATTATTCAAACGCAACGCTTTTTTCGCTTCTTGGCTGACCCATAAGGTTACAAAAATAATGACTAAACCAGCAATCAGATCAATGTAGGTCCCCTTGCTTGGATCATAACCGCCCGTCAAAGCGGTTGGTAAATGGATATCCGCACTGGCCAAGAAGCCTTGCACATAGCCTGACCAGCCAGATGCCACCGAAGAAACGGCCAATAAGAACTCGCAAATCAAAAACCAGCCTGCCAGCCACGCGGTAAATTCACCAAAAACGACATACAGATACGAATAGGCGCCCCCTAAAACAGGGATCCGAGAAGCAAATTCCGCAAAAGAAAGCCCTGATAACACAACAACGATACCAGCTACAACAAAGGAAAGAATCAATGCCGGTCCGGCATACTCAGCAGAAGCAGTCCCTGTAACAACAAAGATACCTGTGCCGATAATGGCGCCGATCCCCAACATAATCAAATCTTTTAACTTCAACTCTTTTTTTAAATTCGTCACACTTTCCCGTTGTATGACTTTTTTTCGAAATAAATCCATAACTCCTCCTCAAAAATATAAGTTATGTTGCTTTCATATACCCCAGCAAAACACCACCGATAATCACCAGCAGACAACCAATCACCACATAACGCAGTTCTTTCTTGGTTTTCTTTTCGCCGAGAATAAAAATCCCGCCTAGCGTTGAAATGATGATCCCCATCTGCGACAATGAGAAGCCCACCGCGAGTCCGACTTGCTGAACCGTGATCAGCATGCAGACATTTCCGATGCCCCATAACAACCCTGACAAAGTATTTTTCCCTACAAAACGGTCGACCTTCGTCTTCCTTAAAGCAAATAGGCTGGCACCGATCAGCATCCCGACACTTTGTGGCAAAATGATCGCCAAGGGGTCCAATCCTGCCCAAGTAATCAAAATCGTATAGGCGCCGTAACCGATCGTTGATGAGATCAATGCCCGAAATCCTTTAGGAAAATCAAGCATCTTGCTGCCAGCTTCTACCGGACTTTCGCCATCTTGACGAGCGGTCAGATACGCCCCGATCACCAACAAGATCAATGCGCTAACACCTAGTGCATAATCGCGGGTCTGTGTCCATTCTGCAAAAAACAATGCACCTGCGACTGTATTTAAAATCAGCTGCATGCCGGTTGAAAGCGGCAGTCCAACAGACACACCTAAATATTTCATACCATGGAATTGACCGTTTTGACCGACGGACCAAAAAAGACCAGACAAAAGACCGATCAAAATCACCTTTCCATCAATCACTGGCATCGTCACAAAAAATACGACCAGCGAAAAGAAAAAGGCACCAATCGTCATTCCTAGCGTTTGCTGGTTCGCATCCCCGCCAAGTTTGGCACTTACTAAACCAATGCTGCCCCACGCAAACATTGGTACTAATGCAACGAGTATCTCCATTTCATTCATCCTTACCATTCAATTTTAAACACAGGCTTTAGTGTATCAGTGAAAACGTTCTAGGGACAAGTGATTTTTGTCAAAAAACACAAAAAGATACTCGAAAAAAAGCAGATTAGCGTTTTTCCTCATAATAACTCAACAACGGAAAGAACAGCGTCATGGTGGTTCCTTTTCCAACTGTCGACGAAGCCGTTAGCTCGATGCCTAATTCCTTCGCTAAACTTTTCGCTAAAAAGAGCCCCAATCCCGTCGAGTGGGTGTCCGTTTGGCGCCCATTTTCGCCCGTAAAGCCTTTATCAAAGATGCGCCGCATGTCTTCTTTAGGAATGCCGATCCCACTATCTTGCAAGTGGAGATAGGTCCCTTGGGCATCTTTTTCGATCCGAATCGTCAGCTTCCCATTTTGTGGTGTGTACTTCACGGCATTGCTGACCAGCTGTCGAAAGATAAAGCCGAGCCATTTTTCATCGGTCAACACTTGCTGATCCTCGCCTTCAACGGCATAGTGCAGGTTCTTTTGGATAAAATAATTGGCCTGACTGCGTAAAACTGGCTGGATGACGGCTTTCAATGAAATTTCTTGGACCAGATAATCTTTTGAAAAGCTGTCTAAGCGGGCGACGTATAAGACTTGCTCGACGTATTCGTTCATGCGGTTCAATTCATTTTCTAGTAAGATGAATTTTTCATCGGGAATATCAAATTCGATCGAATGCAAAAGCAATCGTGATGCAGCTAAAGGGACTTTGATCTCATGGACCCACGAATCGATGTATTCCTTTTGTTCTTCTTGATTGCTGACGACTTGCTGCATCAATTCTTGGTGCTCTCGGATCAACTGATTGATGTAGGATTCGATCCGTTCTTCTTCCGCCGAGCGTGCTCCTTGCAAGTAGTTTTGCAGCAAGCTGTCTCCAGGCTTGGGGGTGATTTTTTGCCAAAAACGCCGCTTAGATAAGTAGCTGACTGCTAAAAAGAACACCATCAAGACACTTTGCATCAAAAAGAGATAGCCGACTGTGCCCCAATCCATCGGGGAATGAGGAGTCAGCCAAAAAACTAAGACCGTCAACACGAAAAAGACTAGCCAACCGATAAACAGCAGCCAACGATCTTTCAAAAAACTGCGCAAAACTCGCCACTTTGTCATGGTACGATATACCCTTGACCAACCTTGGTCTCAATGTAGCCGTTCATCCCCGCTTGTTCGATTTTTCGTCGCAAACGATTGATATTGACCGTCAAGGTATTGTCGTCTACAAATCGCTCGTCATCCCATAAGGCCCGCAAGAGTTTTTCCCGACTTAAAATCTTGCCGTGATTTTTCATCAAAATATACAGCAGGCGGTATTCGTTTTTGCTAAGATCGATGCTTTCGCCATTGATATACATGCTGCTGTTGTCGATATTGAGGGTCAAACCGTTATACACTAATGTTTCACTGCTACTTTCTACATAGTTGTAGGAACGGCGCAGCAGCGCATTGATTTTTGCAATCAGAACGTCGATCTCAAAAGGTTTTGTCACAAAATCGTCCGCTCCCATATTCATGGCCATGATCATATCCATATTGGTATTGCGGCTAGAAATAAAAATGATTGGTACTTTGGAAGCTTCGCGGATTTTTTGACACCAATAGTAGCCATCAAAAACCGGCAAGTTGATATCCAGTAAAATCAGTTGGGGCTCTTGTTCTTCAAAGTCAGTCAACACTTGATGGAAATCCGTCGTGCCAAAGGTCTCAAACTGCCATTTTTCTAGTTCTTCGATAATCAGTTGGCGAATCACCGCTTCATCTTCTACTACCATTATTTTTGCCATATCCGTGAATTCCCTCACTTTGTGTAATTTTCTCCTCTTTACTTTATCAAATATCAAAAACGAATGCGAACATTAATCGCCGTTTTTAGCAAACCCTAAAAAACCTCGCCACTGACGGTAGAAGCCAGTGGCGAGGCAAAGCAAAAATGTCTATTGGGTTATTCGATGATCTCTACCGTCTCGATCAGTAATTTACCGATAAACAATAAGATTCCATCGAAAAAAAGCACACTCATGTTGACACCTAATAACATCGATAACCGTTCAACGACATCGATTTTTGGTCGTTTGTTCAAGTAACGAAACAAGAAAAAATTCACACCATACGTCACTGCCATGATCAGCAGCATCAAGATCACCATTTTAGTTCCCTGCTTTTCTTCAAATTTTTGGTTGCTGTGCTAAAAACTGTGTCAGTTTGCTTTGATCGATGGCTTCATACTGCGATAGGAAGCGACCGATCGCTTGAACGACTGCCGGTAGATGACCCGCTTCATCATTTTCGATCTGCAGCACCAGCAGTGGTTCGTGCAGGCTCATTCGCAGCAAGAACCAGCCTTGGCCATAGGGCGCTGTCAAGTTGATGCGAATGCCTTCCTCATTTTCTGGATCGATCTGCCAGCCTGGAACCAAATGATCGGCTAAATCCGCGATCACTTGGCGACCATAGTCTTGATAGTCGGCTTGTTGGATCGCAAAGCGCAATTCTTGGGTCTCGTCGGGTTGTTGCAACGCCGCGATCAGCTCATCCAGTGTCGTGCCTTGCTGTTGCAATTGTGGCAGCATCATCAAGAGCTTGGCGATCACGTACGCCCCGTCATCTAAAAAGAAATTTTCTTTAAACGCGGCATGCCCGCTGGTTTCGATGGCTAACTGTGTGTCCAGTCCTGCTTCATTCAATTCGATCGCTTTGTTGATCACATTGCGGTAGCCAGAAATATAGCGTACTTGCTGGCCTCCCAGTGCTTCGATAAAGGTTTTTAAATGATTAGAGGTTGGCGAATTGGTGACGATACGCGTGCCAGGGTGTTCCGCTAAGATGATCTTGCTTAATACAGCGATCATATTGTTGCGGTTCAAGGGCTCACCGCTTTTGGTCACGACGGCCGAGCGGTCGACATCGGTATCGAAAATAATGCCTAAATCAGCTTGTTCCCGCAAGACGGCTTCGCGAATACTTGCCATTGCCTCTTTATTGTCTGGATTCGGGATATGATTGGGAAAATGCCCATCCGGTTCTAAAAATTGCGAGCCATTCGTATCTGCTCCCAGCGGCAGCAATACCTTTTCAGCAAAAAAGCCGCCGGCGCCATTGCCTGCATCAACAATGATCTTTAATCCAGCCAAAGGTTTTTCCTCATTGGTTCCCATCCCTTGGCGAATTTTTTGCAGTAGATCTTGGGCATAAGGCGTCAGCAAGTCTTTTTGCTGATAGCTTCCTTTTTCCGCTGCCTCATGAACGGTAGTGTGAGTCAAAATATAGTGGATATCCGTTTTTTCGGCACCGCCTTGGCGGCTGAAAATTTTTATTCCATTAAAGTAATAAGGCAAATGACTCGCTGTCAGCATCACACCAGCATCACAGTCGAAATCCGCAAACTGTGTACTCATAAACATGGCAGGTGTCGTTGCCAAGCCGCAATCGATCACTGCCACGCCTTCTTGCTGCAGCTGTGCCATCAACACTTCTTGCAGTGCTTCGCCACTCAAGCGACTGTCACGACCGACTGCCACGCGAAAAGGACCGCTGCCCTTTGTTGCCAACCAGTTGCGCAAGCCCGAAGCAACTTGCCGAACCGCTTGCTCTGTCAGTGTCACCTGCTCTTTTTCTGTTGCGATCGCAATTCCTCGAATATCAGAACCATTTTGCAAATCAACGATGTTCATTTCCTCCACCCCTTCTTGTAACCGGAATCAATTTTATTATACCAGAGAAAAAAGGAAATGAAATTGCTTTTTAGTATTTTTTACTATAAATAGTTTGCTTCCCTTACTCTTTAAACGGAATCCCTTCCAGTTGCAGTAGTCGGCGTTTGGTTGCTAACCCGCCCCGGTACCCCGTCAAGCGCCCGTTTTTTCCTAACACCCGATGACAAGGAACCACGATCATCATCGGGTTACGCCCCACTGCATTTGCGACAGCGCGGACAGCAGTCGGTCGTTGAATGCGCAGCGCCAAGTCACTATACGTAGTGGTTTGTCCATAAGGAATTTGGGTCAGTGCTTGCCAAACGGTTTGTTGAAATGGTGTCCCGACAAAATCAAACGCAAAAGTAAATGTCACTGGTTCCCCTGCAAAATAAGCTTGCAGCTGCGCTTCAATTACTGGATCAAGGTCAGCTGTATCACTGATTTCAGCCCATGGAAAGAACTTGAGTAATTCATGATGATCCTGCTGCCGACCAAAATAAACTAGCCCTTTTTCCGATTGGACCACTTCATACCACTCATCATCTAAAACGATCTTTGCCAATGCTAGTTTCATGTTTTCACCTCATGGAATCCATTTTTCGCAGCACAACTGCTGACGTGCTGCCGCCGTTGTGCGGCTGTCTCAGTGACAGTATATCATTTTTTCGAGCTGCGCAAAAAAACCGACTGGCTTACTGCCAATCGGTCGTTGCAAACAAGGGAAAAATAGGTAGATCGCCAGTCGCTGCAGCTTCAAGCCGTAGCCATGGCAGGATCAATCCAATTCGATTTTTCCAGTATAGAGCTGATAATAGGTGCCTTTTTCCGCCAATAGCGTTTCATGAGTCCCCCGCTCAATGATACGGCCATGATCCATCACCATGATGGCATCGGAGTTTTGGATCGTAGACAATCGATGGGCAATCACAAACACGGTCCGTCCAGACATCAAACGGTCCATCCCTGATTGGACGATCCGCTCTGTACGGGTATCGATGCTTGAGGTGGCTTCGTCTAAGATCATCACTGGCGGATCAGCGATCGCTGCCCGCGCAATTGCCAACAGCTGACGTTGCCCTTGGGAAAGCCCTTCGCCATCGCCCGTGATCACGGTGTCGTATTTTTCTGGCAAGTGGTTGATAAACATGTCGGCATTGGCTAATTTCGCAGCTGCCAGCACTTCTTCATCACTAGCATCCAGTTTTCCGAAGCGAATATTCTCGCGAATCGTTCCAGTAAACAAATGGGTGTCTTGCAACACGATCCCTAAGGAGCGGCGCAGGGATTCAAGATGGATTTTTTCAATATTGATGCCATCATAACGAATCTTCCCGTCTTGTATGTTGTAGAACCGATTGATCAAATTGGTGATCGTTGTCTTACCAGCACCTGTGGCACCGACAAAAGCAACTTTTTGCCCAGGCTCTGCATACAGATTGATATCATGTAAGACCAGTTGATTGTCGACATAGCCGAAATCAACATCTTCAAATCGCACGTCTCCCGTCACTTCCGTATAAGTAATGGTTCCATCCTCGTGGGGATGTTTCCACGCCCACGTGCCTGTTCGTTCTTTGGTTTCAACTAGCTGACCTTGCGACCATTTGGCATTGACCAGTGTGACGTAGCCATGATCGATTTCTGGCGTTTCATCTAATAGATGGAAGATCCGCTCGGCACCAGCTAACGCCATGATCACAAAGTTGATTTGTTGTGATACCTGGCTGATAGGACCATTTAATGAACGGCTCAGCTGCAAGAAAGAAGCGATCATCCCGACCGTTAGGCCAGAAACACCATTGATGGCAAACAGGCCCCCAATGATGGCGATCAAGACATATTGGACATTCAGTAAGTTCATCATGATCGGCATCAAGGTATTGGCATTGACATTGGCTTTAGTGGCACTTTCTTGTAGTTGGTCATTTAAGGCATCAAATTCTTCCATGACGATTTTTTCATGATTGAAGATCTTGACGACTTTTTGCCCGTGCATCATTTCTTCGATATACCCGTTGACAGCGCCTAAATCTCGTTGCTGTGCGCCAAAGAAGCGGCCGCTGCGGCGAGAAATGATGCGGATCACATTCAGCATCAAAATAATCGACAGCATCACGAACAAAGTCAATGGGACACTGATGGAGAACATGGCGATAAAGACAGAACAAAAGGTTACCGCCGCCATCATCAAGTTTGGAATACTTTGGGAGATCATTTGGCGCAACGTATCCGTATCGTTGGTAAAGTGACTCATGATGTCGCCATCTGAGCGGGCATCAAAGTAACCGATGGGTAGAGACTGCATATGCGTAAACATTTGGTCACGGATTTTTTTCTGCGTCCCCTCACTGATCTTGACCATCATAAAGTTATAGATCAGTGCGGCCAAGATCCCAATCAGGTAGATGATCGCCATTTGAACGATCGCCCGAAACAAACCGCCAAAATCAGGATTGGCTTGCCCTAAAAGCGGTGTGATATGATCGTCGATCACGACTTGTAAAAACAACGAACCGCGAACGTTGGCAAAGGCACTTAATAAGATCATAACAACGACGAATAGAAGTTGTCCTTTGTAGTCGCCAAACATCGTCCGCAATAAGCGTTTCAATGTGCGCTTGGGATTTGCTGCTTGTCTATTCTTCACCTTCACCAAATCCTTTCTGCTGCGAATGGTACACTTCTTGATAGATGGCATTGTTTGCCAATAATTCTTCATGGGTACCGATGCCGTTGATTTTGCCATCATCCATTACGATGATCCGATCTGCATCTTCGATCGAATTGATCCGTTGGGAAATAATGATCGTCGTCGTTCCCGGGATTTCTCGTTTCAAGCCTTCACGAATACTGCGGTCGGTTTTGGTATCGACGGCACTGGTAGAATCATCGAGGATCAAGATTTTCGGTTTCTTCAACAAGGCACGAGCAATCGTCAACCGTTGTTTTTGTCCACCAGAAACATTGTTTCCTCCTTGTGAGATCTGCGTTTCATGTTTATCAGGAAATTCTTGAATGAAGGGATCGGCTTGTGCGATCGTTGCCACGCGCTGGATCTCTTCATCCGACGCTTCTTCATTGCCCCAACGTAAATTGTCGTTGATGGTGCCGCTGAAAAGGACATTGTTTTGCAAGACCATACTTACTTGGTCCCGCAATGCTTCTAAATCATAGTCGCGAACATCATGACCGCCGACGATGACACGCCCTTCAATCACATCATATAAGCGCGGGATCAGCTGGACGAGGGTGGATTTTCCGCTCCCGGTCCCGCCAATGACTCCAATGACTTCCCCGGATTCGATACGCAGATTTGCATCCGTCAGCGCCAGCTTGTTTTTGTCATTGGCGTAACTAAAGCCGACATTCTCAAAAACGATGGAGCCGTCTTTGATCTCTTTGACTGGATCGGCGGGATTTTTCAAGTCACTTTCTTCATCTAATACTTCTACGACCCGTTCTGCCGACGTTCGTGCAATCAAAATCTGCACGAAAGCCATCGACATCATCATCAAGCTCATCAAAATCTGCATCGTGTAGTTGAACATGCTGACTAACTCCCCAGTGGTCAGGCTGCTTTGTTCCACGATCAGCTGAGCACCAAACCATGACAGGAGCAGCATACACGTATAGACAGAAAATTGCATCAATGGCATGTTGAAAGAGACGATTCGTTGCGCAAGCGTGAAATTCCGATAAACATCGGTGGACACTTCGCCAAACAGTTCTTCTTGCTGTTCTTCCCGAACATACGATTTCACGACGCGAACCCCTTGTAAATTTTCTTGCACCACATTATTCAGGCGGTCATAAATGCGGAATACTTTTAGAAACAGCGGGTGGGCAAAACGTATAACTAAAGCCAGGCCAATCGCTAAGATCGGTAAAACAACCAGATAGATCGTCATAAGTTCTGGACTGATGGTGCTAACCATTGCAAGTGAAAAAATCAGAACTAACGGACTACGGACCAGAATACGAATAATCATTTGGTAAGCATTTTGGACGTTGGTCACGTCAGTGGTCAAGCGGGTGATCAAACTGGAGGAAGAAAAGCGGTCAATGTTTGAAAAGGAAAAATCTTGGATTCGGCGAAACAGATTGTGCCGCAGGTTGCGGGCAAAACCAGCCGAAGCGATCGCTGCCGTTCGTCCGCCAAGCGTTCCTAAAAGTAATGCGATCAAGGAACATAAAAAAAGCAAGCCGCCATCTCTTAGAATCACACCGGCGTCTCCTTTTTCGATCCCTTGGTCGATCATCATGGCCATGATCAGGGGCATAATGACATCTAAGGCAACCTCTCCTGCTACATACACAGGGGTCAGCAAGCTGTCCTTCTTATAGCTGCCAACATTCGCGAGTAATTTTTTTATCATTTGTTTCGTCCCTTCTATAGATGGCACTGCGGAGCCATTTTTTATCGTTACCATCAAGTTTACTTTATCGACCCAGCGATTTCAAGCGGCTCGCTTGTGTTTTTTTTACAATTAGTAAGTAAAAAGCACCCTTCCAAAAAGAAGGGTGCTTGCTTTTTTGATGCGGTTTGAAAAAGCACTTAGTAAGGATTATTCGGTAGCGTTTGAACCAGCGGTACTGATCGGTTCATCGACATCGTCACCGCCATCATCTGCCGGCGGTGTTTGGGTACTGCCTTGCAGATTGCCGCGGCTGATCCCGATGGTGATCCACGTTTCTAGGGGAATAAACTCGCCGTAGCGGCTCATTTCAACAACGGTTCCTTTTGGTTCCGCCGAATCGACATAGTAGATTTCATAATAGACATTGGCGCCTTTTGATTTGTATTCATCAAAGAATAGTTTTGGCAAGTCGCCTTCCGTTGCTTGGAAACGGATGTCTTTTAAATATGGTCGGCCTAATGAGTAGACGACTTTGACGGTTGGCAAAGTATCGCTTTCGCTGTATTCTTTGCCTGCTTCTTCCGACTGGCTCAAGAAACTACCATACGCCACTTGATCGGAATAGACTGTGCTGACTTGCAGCGGGATTTTCGATTCTAGTCCTTGGGCTTCTTCGATCGTGTATTGTGAAAAATCTGGAACGGTCAATGCTTGGCCTTTTGAGACCTTCACCACAAATTCATCTTTTTTCGCGAGTTTGCTGCCTTTGACTGGTTCTTGTGAAACCACCAGATCCAGGGCGACACTGTCAGAAAAGACGGTTTCTTCTTTGTATTTCAAGTCATTCTTTTTCGCCCATTCAGAAGCTTCACTCTTGGCTTTGCCCGTAAAATCAGGTACTTCAATATTCTTTTCAAAGACCTCTTTCCCTTTTGAATAATAGACACTCAAACGGTCTTTGCGTTTGTATTCCGCCAAATCAAGCTCTTTGTTGGCCGCCTCTTGTTTAATAAAGGCTTCTGCTGCTACGTTGTCGTCAAATTGTTCGATCAAAGAGAGGTTCTCGGCTTTATTGCTGGCGATCCATTCTTTTGCTTCGGTCACTTGCATCGCTGAAAAATCTGGCAGCTCTAAGCGTTCTTCAGGATCAGGCCCGAGACTCGCCGTCAGTGTCAATGTGGCACCCTTCTTGATCTTTTTGTCAGGATCAACACTTTGGTCGATCACTTGGTTGACGTCTTTGTCAAAATCATATTCTTGCTCTACTTTGATAGCGACGCCTTCTTCCATGCCCCACGTCCGCGCTTCTGACAGATCTTGGGCAGTGAAATCTGGCACCTTCACATGGGTCATTTGATAGTAGACGATCCCAATCACGGCAACCGCCAAGGCGGTCAGTAGGGCAATCAGCAAGATTTTTTTCTGCTTACGCTTTTTGTAGGTCGGATCAAATTCCGTTTCTTCTTTCCCAAACCGGCTGACTGGTTCCTTTGATGCTACCTTCTCCGTCGAAGAACTCGCCGCTTTTGCTTCAGTCGTCTGTGTTTGTTGTCGGGCTGCCGAACGACTCAGTGGCTCACTAGCGGTCGACTCTTCTGATTGGTGAACCGTCGTCGGCTCTGCTGGTTTGCCCGCTTGCTCCGCGCCACTTGCGTTTTGATCTCCGACAGGTTCGCTGGTTTTTTTCTCGCGATCGGGCGTGGGTTTCTTTTTGCCATCATAGTTGTCCGGGCTAAAATTTGATAAAAAATCACTCATGTTTGCTCAACACACCTTTACGTAAATACAAGACTTCATCCGCTTGTTGAGCGATCTCGTTGGCGTGGGTCACGACGATCACACATTTGTTGTGGACGTGTGCCAGCTCTTTAAAGATATCGATGATTTCTTGTTCCATTTCTTCATCCAAATTCCCGGTTGGTTCGTCCGCTAAAATGATATCGACATTGGTGGCTAACGCCCGGGCGATCGCTACCCGTTGTTGTTCCCCACCAGATAATTGATTGACGAGACGATCGGCTTTTTCTTTAGTGATGCCTATATAATCCAGCAAATTGTACGCCACTTCTCGTTGATTGTCTGGCAGCTGATTTTTCGTGATCGCCATCGGCACTAAGACATTTTCGACTGCACTCAAATAGGGAATCAGATTATAGCTTTGGAAAATGATACTGATGTCGTCGCGGCGATAATTCTCATGCCCGATTTTTTCGATATCGGTGCCTTCATAAAGTACTTGACCGCTTTTCGGACTATCCAACGCACTGATCAAGGATAAAAACGTCGTTTTTCCCGAACCAGATTGTCCTAAGATGGCATAGAAAGTCCCTTTTTCAAAAGAAACAGAGGTCTCTTTCAGTATATAGCGGCGCTGATCGCCGTCTTGGTAATAGTAATCGACTGCTTTCGTTTCTAATAAAGTCATCGTTGGTTCCTCCTACATCATGATTTTCTTTGGATTCAAGCGTAAAATATACAATAGCGGTAAAATCGCTGAGAGTAAGACAGTTCCTAGACCTAACAGCAGATACGTGATGATGTAGCCGGCTGAGAAGGATACTTGATAAGCATTTTTGATATCCATGTAATCAATATTAGCTGCCATCATACTGCCATAATAAACACCGCCCATCTCATTTTGATTGCTCATCCAATCGTTTTGCATCAAGGTATTTGAAACGGCACCACCTAATAAGTTCCCGGTCACTAAGGACAATAGCAGTGCGGCTAAACTAACCAGCAAGACTTCAATCACGATCTGACCAATGACTTTCCCACGACTTTCCCCCAAGGAGAGATAGATGCCTAATTCTTGTTTCCGATCTCGTAAGAAAAGCAAGACCACTAAGGAAATGATAAAGATGGTAGCGATCGATGCAATGATCACGATGTAATTTGCGATCACTCCTAAACGAGTAAAACCACCGGCGATCTGCTCGTATTGATCCGTATTGGCAACGACGCGGTAGTATTGGGGCAATAACGCACCAGCTTCTTGTTTAAAGGCTTCGACGTCATCCGTTGAATTTAGGACAAAGATCGGTTGATAAAAGTTATCTGCATCTTCATCGATTGTTTCACCCCAAACCTTCTCTGCTTGAATCTTAGTGTAATCGAGGACTAGATTATTACTAGCATAAAACGTATTGATTTGATCCATCACTTGCCATATCGTATCGGAGTTTTGACTACCACTTTGATCCGATGAATCATTTTGATTGCTCTGATCTTTTTTAACTACCGAAAAAATTCCAGCGATCGTCACAGGATAATCAAAGCTGGCACTGTTGCTGTCATCACTAGTTTCTTCTGTGCCATCGTTTTCTTCGTCATCCACGATCTCGCTTCCACCGCCCATCATGATATCTGTCCGGATATCCCAAACCAACTGATCACCAACGCTTAAGTTATTCAGTTCAGCAACTTCTTTACTGATCAATACCGCATTCGTCAGTTCATTTAAATCTTTTTCCGTTAGGCCTTCGCCTTCATCGAGACGAATCAACCCTTCTTGCATATCTATTGGCTGTGTCAAATTGCCGCCTTTCAATGTGAAATATTGACCGCCCATCTGTATTGAACCATCTTCTGGTACATACGCTTTCAGTTCTTTCGTTTCTAAACTGCCCATCATTTGATAGTCATATTGTTTGACATAGCTTAACTGACCGATTTGCTTATAAACATCCAGCGCTGGTGGTTTCGGATAAAAATCCTCTTGAGACCGTTCTTCCTCCGAAACATCCGCATGGTCTTTATCAAAACCTTCCCAATCCATTTCCACCGTAGCTACGTTCCCCATTTTGCGTTTCGTCTCTCGCTCCACGTTGGCAGTGGATTGTTGAATTGCTACAGCACCAGCGATCACATTGCCTAGAATAAATAGAACTAAAAATAAAATAAATGATTTCCCTTTTCTTCTGGTGATACTTTTTAATGCACGCTGCCAAAAGTTCATTGTTTTTTCCTCCAGTGACATTATTTTTTAACAATTATTCCATACTTCTCCCTCAAGAACAATCGCAATAAAGGGGCGTTTTTCGAATTTTAAATATAAAAAAACGAGCACAAACGATATTTCCATTTAAAAACCCTTATAAAAGAACAAGAAAAAGATGTTAAATAACAAATAAAAGAATGGGATTTTTGCTAACAGTTTTGTAAGATTTCCCGATTTCAACTTAAATTTTACTTGGATTCCATCAAAAATGCTTGGCGCTTTCGAGAGTATAAAAAAACGAAGGAATTCTCTCACTCTTTCCCAGCGAGAAAATCCGGCTCTATAATTTATGGGACTGATGAATCAGAATTGATTCTTCAGCCCCATTTTCATTTTAGGTATTAAAAAACATATCGTTCTCTAGTATGATTAAATCACCACAAAATAAACAACTGAGAGGACGATATGCTATATGAATGATTCTATCAAAAAAATGCTGAGAATAATAGAGAAAGATTTGATGATTACAGAGGTCTCTTACGAGACCCTTCAGAAGAAAAAGACGTTGGTCGTCGATGCTGTTCTCTCGCCTACTCCTCGTGCTTGTAGAAGTTGTGGTTCTACTGTGGTAGATGGAAACGGGAAAGCAATTATAGTGAAAAATGGGAAGAAGGAAACAATTGTCCGTTTTGAACAATACAATCATATGCCTTTGGTTATGCGCCTAAAAAAGCAGCGCTATACCTGTAAAAACTGTCGCACCCATTGGACTGCTCAAAGTTATTTTGTCCAACCCAGACATTCAATCGCAAATCATGTTAGATATAAAATTGCTTCTTTACTGACTGAAAAAGTATCTTTATCTTTTATTGCGAAAAGCTGTCAGGTATCTTTGACCACCGTTATTCGTACATTGAAAGAGTTTAAAAGCTATTTACCAAAGCAATCTAAGAAGATTCTCCCAAGAGTATTGATGGTTGATGAATTTCGTTCGCATGCTTCCATAGAAGATAAAATGAGCTTTATTTGTGCAGATGGCGAAACAGGAAAATTAATAGATGTTTTGCCTACGCGTAAATTACCTCGATTAACAAGCTATTTCTTAGGTTGTACCAATCCAGAAGAAGTAGAATTCTTGGTGACAGACATGAACGCCGCCTACTTCCAGCTCACCAAACGTGTTCTGCCAAATGCGAAAGTCGTGATTGATCGGTTTCATATTGTCAAACACATGAATCAAGCGTTCAATGAGTTGCGTATCCGTGAAATGAATGAACTTCGTAAAGCCGGACAGAAAAGCCAGGCAGAAAAACTGAAAAAGAACTGGCGCTTTTTGCTAAAAAATCGTGCAAACATCAACCATTATGAATACAAAACATGGAAAAGTTTCCGAGCACCAAAATACCCATTTCTTACTGAAGCAATGATGATTGATCGATTTCTTGAGTTTTCTCCGCCCCTAAAGGAGGCGTATCGCTTTTTTCATGAATTAGTTGAAGCCTTTCGAGACAAAGACCCTGACTTATTTTTCTCCTTATTGGCAGAACTTCCCGAAACGTTAGATGACGGCTTTCGGGAAAAGCTTCAAAACCTTCTGACCTATGAAGAAGGCATCACCAACGCAATGATCTATCCTTATTCCAATGGAAAAATAGAAGCGAAGAATACCCACATAAAGACAATGAAACGAGTATCCTACGGATTTAAATCATTCGAGAACATGAGAATTAGAATCTTTTTGATCAATCAATTAATCAATGTAAGATAACAAAAAATCTGAGCCAGAATGTGGTTCATTCTGACCCAGATTTGATTTTGCACAACTCATCAGTCCTTATTGACAAAGAGCCGAAAATCCTTCGTTTTGTATCACTTATTTTTCTTTCGTATCGATCACAATCGTCACCGGGCCATCATTGACCAAGGCGACTTGCATATCTGCACCAAATTTTCCAGTAGCAACAGTGATCCCTTCTGCTTTTAAGCCTTCATTAAAAGCTTCGTAAAGCGGGATCGCAATACTTGGCGGTGCCGCTTGAATGAAGCTGGGACGATTGCCTTTCTTGGTCTCCCCATAGAGGGTGAACTGTGAAATACTCAAGACGGCGCCATTTATACTTTCCAGTGACCGATTCATTTTACCTTCTTCGTCTTCAAAAACCCGCAGATTTTTGATTTTTCTTACGAGATAAGCCACATCGTCGCCTGTATCCTCATGGGTGATCCCCAATAAAACCATAAACCCTTGTTGGATCGCACCGACGATATTCTCCTCAATCGACACACTTGCTTGACTGACTCGCTGGATCACTGCCCGCATTCTTTCTCATCCCTTCGTACGTCTGACGCTGTAAACATCTGGAATCTGCTTGATCTTATCAACGATCGATTTCAAATGAGTCAAATTCTGAATCGCCACCGTGATGCGGATCGTTGCCATTTTGTCTTTGTTGGTTTTGGCTTCGACACTCACTAAGCGCTTCGTGACAGTGTTGACTGTCTGTAAGACATCATTGAGCAACCCAGAACGATCATAGCCGTAGATCTCAAGATCGGCATCGTATTCTTTGTTGATGTCGGTGGCATCTTCCCACTCAACATCGATCAAACGGTTCGCGGCGTCTTTGTTTTGAACATTGGGACAATCGCTACGGTGGATCGAGATTCCTCGGCCTTTGGTAATGTAGCCGACGATCGAATCTCCAGGGACGGGATTGCAGCAGCGGGAGATACGGATCAACAAGTTATCGACCCCTTCAATGACAATGCCGCCTTCGTGACGAACCTTCATTTTTTCTGGTTCTTTTTTCGTCGGTTGATTGATCATCTCTTGGACTTGCTGCTTTTGCTTCTCGATTTGTTTCTCGCGCCGTTCTTCTTCGGTCAACCGGTTGGCTAACGTTGTGGGACTAACTTCCCCATAGCCGACAGAGGCAAATAGATCATCTTCTGTTTGGTAGTTGAACCGTTCGCAAGCTTCCGCCATTTTGCTTTTCGTCAAAAATTCTTTTGGCACAAAGCCCATATCTTGTAAGGTACGAACCACTGCCTCATGCCCTTTGATGATGTTTTCATCACGATCTTGGGCTTTAAAAAATCGTTTGATTTTGTTCTTCGCTTTGCTGGTAGCCACTAGTTTGACCCAGTCGCGGCTTGGACCAAAGGAATTTGGTGAGGTCAAGATCTCGATAATGTCCCCATTTTTTAGCTTGTAGTCCAATTGGACCATCTTGCCGTTGACCTTGGCGCCGGTGGTTTTGTTACCGATGTCGGTATGGATGCTATAGGCAAAATCCAGGGGACTGGAGCCTTGAGGCAACTCCGTCACATCACCTTTTGGCGTAAATACATAGACTTTGTCGCTGAAAATATCGCCTTTGACACCTTCCATAAATTCAGAAGCATCATAGCTTTCATCTTGTAGTTCCAAGATTTCTCGGAACCAGCCAACTTGTTGGGTCATCTTGTCGGCTCTGACTTTTTCGGTCTTGCCTTCTTTATAGGCCCAGTGCGCAGCAACCCCAAATTCAGCGATCTCATGCATTTCATGGGTCCGAATTTGGATCTCGACAGGATTGCCTTTGGGACCAATGACCGTCGTATGCAGCGATTGGTACATGTTGGCTTTTGGCATCGCGATATAATCCTTGAACCGCCCAGGCATTGGTTTCCATTTTGTATGGATCGTTCCCAAAACCGCATAACAATCTTTGATGGAGTCAACGATCACTCGGATCGCCAACAAATCATAGATTTCATTGAACTGTTTCTTTTGGTCTTTCATCTTGCGATAGATTGAGTAAATATGCTTTGGTCGGCCATAGATCTCAGCATAGATATCTAGTTCCTCGGTGGCGATTCGAATCTCTTCTACGGTTTCAGAAACGTAGGATTCCCGTTCTTCTCGTTTTGTCTGCATCAAATGCACGATTCGGTAATATTGCTGTGGATTCAAATAACGCAAAGAAATATCTTCTAATTCCCATTTGATGCGGCTGATCCCTAAACGATGAGCCAATGGGGCATAGATTTCCATCGTTTCTTGGGCGATGCGGCGTTGTTTGTCTTCCCGCAGATGTTTCAACGTACGCATATTATGTAAACGGTCAGCCAGTTTGACCATGATGACCCGTAAATCTTGCGCCATGGCGATCAACATTTTCCGATGATTTTCTGCTAATTGTTCTTCATGAGATTTGTACTTGATCTTACCCAGCTTGGTCACGCCATCCACTAGCATCGCTACATCGGCACCGAATTCTTCTTTCAGATCGGCTAACGTCACATCGGTATCTTCGACGACATCATGCAAAAAACCAGTTGCAACGGTATGAGGATCCATCTGCAATTCTGCCAAGATCCCCGCAACTTGGATTGGATGAATAATGTAAGGCTCGCCGGATTTACGGAATTGTTCTTTATGGGCTTCTGTCGCGTAATCTAATGCTTTTTGGACAAAGGCAACATGCTCTTCACTCATATAATGAGCGACCAATTTGATGACATTGGGCCCGGTCAATATAACTTCTTTTGCCATTCATTCCGCCTCCTGCTTTTCTTTTTTGTGCTATCAAAAAGGCAGACAGAAGTCGCTGTTAACGTTTCGTCACGCACCCAAAGCCTTGCGGACAAACGTTCTAAGCATGGGACTCCTGTCTAACCTGCAGTTCTTATTTAGTAGTATTATTATACAAATTTTTCAGCTATTTTTCAATCGCTGTTGTTCAAAGCACATCGGGCGACGGCTGGTCCTTAAGCAATTCTTCAAAAACATGATACGAGAGCCCGATTTTCTCAGCGCCAGCAGCCTGTAGTGATTGCAGCGCTTGTTCATCGACTGTGTCAGGATTGATCTGGATCGACAGTTGACTGCCGCCATCTAAGGAAAACAAGCTCACGTCATGCAATGCTTCTGCTAGTGGTTGTTTTTGCCCTAACACAATCTTTGGCCAAGCTTCTTCTTTCAAGCGTTGTGCTACTTGGATCTTCGTCAATTCATTCATGATCTCGGTTTGCACAGCTAAGCGGATCTCTCCTCCTGTCAAGGTCAAGGAGCGGATCGTTTCAGTCAGCTCCGCAAAGCCACGATCATTTTCCATGAAGGAAGAAGCTGGCAGCCAGACTTCCAAAAAATCGGCGCCTTCCATAAACGCCCGACCAATTTCAAACGCCACCTTTGCCAGTGTTCCTTGGGCAAGGGGGTAATCGATCACTGCGCCGATTTGTAGGGAAGAGCCTTGTGCCAAGATTTTCGCTCGCCGAATGGCACTAGGCAAAACGACGACTTCCTTTAAGGTCGTCTTATATTGATTGATAAAATCCTTCAAGACCCAGTCGGTCAGATCGGCCGTCAACAAACGGACACTGATTGCTTCTTGGTTCTTATTCATCAACTCACATCCTCTTTAATTCCGTTAGCACACTGACAGCACTTAAAAAATAAAACGGTGCTGTTTCTGTTCGTAAAATTCGAGGGCCTAACCCGCATAATTTGGCGTTGTTTTGCTGGGCTTCTTCGATTTCGGAGGGGGTCAGACCGCCTTCTGGACCAAAGATCGCTAAAACTTTGCTGCCAACAGGCAATGCGGTGATCACTTGCAGCAGCATCGCTGCTTCTCCTTGTTTGGCTGATTCTTCATAAGCCACTAGGACCGCATCATACTGACTGAGGCTTTGCCAAAATGCTTTGGCGTTATCCAGCAGCGTGATGGCTGGTGCGATCTGCCGTTGGGATTGCTCCGCCGCTTCTTGGGCGATTTTTTGCAGCCGTTGCTGCTTTTTCTGTAATTTCTTTTGATCCCATTTCACGACCGAAGTTTGTGCAGGAAAACCGATAAAGGCTGCCGCCCCCAGCTCCGTTCCTTTTTGAACGATCAATTCCAGCTTGTCGCCTTTCGGGTAGCCGCTAGCGATCGTGACCTGCAGCGGCAATTCCTTGTCCTGCTGTTCTTTTGCGACTTCCTCTAAGTACACCGTTTCTTCATCGGCTTCTTTGATCTTGGCAATGATCGCCAAATGATCCTCAAACACTAAACCGACTTTTGCCCCGGGAGTCATGCGCATCACTCGGATCATATGGTGGAAGGGTTCTCCCGAAACGGCAAACACCGCTTTTGCTTCATAAGGCTCCTGTAAAAAATATCGCTGCATCTTACTCTACCTCTGGTTTTTTAAAGGCGATCGCATACCAGTCTTTTTGATTGAACAATTGATCGATCTCAAAGCCTTGTGCGATCATGGCATCGATCACTAATTGTTTTTTCGTCTCAATGATCCCAGAAACGATCAAGGTCCCTTCTTGCTTCAATAGACGCCACGCATCAGGGATCATCAATAGAATGATGTCCGCTAAAATATTGGCAACGATAAGATCAGCAGGGACCGTCACTCCTTGCAAGAGATCATTGGCCTGCACGGTCACATCGTGAGCAATAGGGTTCATCGCCATATTTTCTTGGGCGGACCTCACAGCGACTTCATCTAGATCATAAGCGAACACGTCTTTGGCACCTAAATATTTACTGGCGATACTCAACACGCCTGAGCCCGTCCCGACATCTAAGACGGTTTCACCGCCTCGCAAGTAGACTTCTAGAGCTTGTAATGTCAAGCGTGTCGTAGGATGCGTGCCGGTTCCAAAAGCCATCCCCGGATCAAGGGTGATGATCTTTTCCTCTTCTTGCAGCGGTTGATAGTTTTCCCAGCTCGGCACGATCGTCAGATAGCGGGAGATACGGACTGGATGATAATATTTTTTCCAGGCCGTCGCCCATGCTTCTTCCACGACCTCGCTCGTTGTGATGGTGTTTTTGCCGATCGCCAAACCATATTCTGGCAGACGGTCGATGGCTGCTTTGATCGTCGGCAGCACTTCTGGTAAAAAGATCGTCTCTGGGAAATAGGCACTGACTTGGGCGCCTTCTTCTAAGGTCGTATAGGTTTCTTTATCCAAAATTTCGCCATACGCATCGCTTTTAAAATTTTCGATATCTAAAACGTCCTCGATCGCTACCCCACTTGCTCCGTGTTCCATTAAAATATTGGCGACTGCTTCCACTGCTTCGCTAGCTGTCGCTACGGTTACTTCATTCCATTTCATGTTCGTTCTCCTTAGTAACTAGGGTACGGGATCATGGTTTCCCCAGCTCCCGCTTGATAGTTCGTCATTTTCTCCACAAATTCTTCTTCGTTGAATCGCAATTCAAAGATCGCTTCTTCACTGTCATCGTTCAAGAAATCAAGCAGATCGCTTTGGCCTTCTTCTAAAATTTCTTGAATGTAATCAACCAATCCGTCTAACAAGGCTTTTTGGATCCCTTTTTTCCCTGCATAAGGGATCGTCGCTAAATAATCTTCTTCATCAAACGTTGATTTTTGTGGATCATACAGCAAAATCCCATCTTCAAATTCAATGATCGCTTCTTCTGATGCCACACCTTGCGCATCGTCGATCTGCACGTGGTGAGGATTTTCGGCAAACAAGCGCAGCACCAATTCGATCGTATGATTTTTGGCATCCCAATCGATCGCCACATCATAGTCGGTGATTTTTTTCGTTAATCGCTGATCTAAGTAAGTCAATATCGTTTCTTTCGCCATCACTATTCCTTCTTTCTTAACACCATCCATGGTCTTGCTGAACAGCGGTTTTTCGTATATTTGTCAAATACGGATTGCCAGCCACCGCAAAACGAAGCGGCATCTGGGTCCATTCCCCTTTATTTGGGATACCGATCCGAGGCAATGCCAAAATTTCTTTTGGGGTACGTCGGCGCTCAGGAACCAAATGCAGTGGGCTTGTAAAAATCGATTCTCCATAAAGCTCAGCGGGGATCTGCAGTGCCTGTACCAGTTTCCCGGGGCCGTTGGCTACATCCGGTCCTGTTTTTTGTCGTTGTTGCTCCATCAAAGCGATCCCATCCACCGGTTCTAGCCCGCGAATCATGATTCCTTGCGGGATGCCTTTTGGCTGCGTAATAAAGTTGACGATTCGATGCGTATGCATCGTATATAAATAAATCGTACCTGGTTCCTGATACATCGCCCGAACCCTTGGTGTGTTTCGCATGCCCACACTATGAGCCGCCAAATCATCGGGACCTAGATACGCTTCACAATCCACGATATACCCACCTACTGTTCCTTCTGGGGTCTCATGTTCCAAATACATTCCTAATAAGGCACGTGCGATGGTCGTTGTCGGCTGTGTCGCAAAAAGTGCCATTAATTCATCCATTCTCATCACCCTCTTTATTCTACACAATTCTCGACGAACTTACTATCTTTGACTACAGAGTTACGACGATCTCAACGATTTCTTTTCAACGAACCTGATTTTTGCTGACTGAGTGGAAAATAAGCGCCCTTTTGTTTCTGTAAAGACGCAAATCAGCTTGTTTATGAGAATATACGTTCTTATGTTATACTTACAGGAAAAGGAGAGGATCGTTTTATGCAGCAGCCACTTGCTTATCGAATGCGGCCACGGAACTTAGATGAAGTCGTCGGACAGCAGCATTTGGTTGGCCCGGGGAAAATCATTCGCCGAATGGTCGAAGCCAAAATGCTTTCTTCGATGATCCTATACGGACCGCCGGGAACCGGAAAAACCAGCATTGCCAGTGCGATCGCCGGCTCGACACGCTATGCGTTTCGCATGCTGAACGCCGCCACAGATACAAAAAAAGACCTGCAGATCGTGGCAGAGGAAGCCAAAATGAGCGGTACTGTCATTTTACTGCTTGATGAAGTCCATCGACTAGACAAGACAAAACAAGACTTTTTACTGCCCCATTTAGAAAGCGGCAAGATCATTATGATCGGTGCCACGACGGAAAATCCCTACATTACGATCAATCCAGCGATTCGCAGTCGGACACAGATTTTTGAAGTCAAACCGCTCCAAGAAGAAGATATTTTGACCGCCATTGATCAAGCCTTAGCAGATGAAACTCGCGGACTTGGATCAGAAACCATCGTATTGACCGATGATGCCCGCTTGCATCTCTCGCGAGCGACCAACGGCGATTTACGAAGTGCGCTAAACGGCTTAGAGCTCGCTGCTCGTTCCACCCCAAAAGGACCAGACGGCATTATTCATTTGACCTTAGCGATCATTGAAGAGTGCGTCCAGCGTAAAGCATTGACCCACGATAAAGATGGGGATGCGCACTATGATGTGATCTCTGCTTTTCAAAAATCGATTCGCGGCAGCGATGTGGATGGTGCGCTGCATTACTTAGGTCGTTTAGTAGAGGCAGGCGATCTGGCGATCATTTGTCGGCGCTTGATGGTCATCGGCTATGAAGACATTGGTTTAGCTAACCCAGCAGCCGCTGCTCGAACCGTCAATGCTGTGTTAGCTGCTGAACGTTTGGGCTTGCCAGAAGCTCGGATTCCGTTAGCCGATACAGTGGTCGATCTATGTCTGTCACCAAAATCCAACTCTGCCTACATGGCATTGGATGCAGCGATCGCAGATATTCGCAGCGGTAAAGCTGGTGATGTCCCGGATCATTTACGAGACAGTCATTACAAGGGTGCCCAAAGCTTGAATCGGGGTGTCGGCTATCAATACCCGCATAATTTTGATGATGCCTGGGTCGATCAGCAATACTTACCTGATAAGCTGAAAAATACTCATTATTACCAACCAAAAGCCACTGGTAAATATGAGCAAGCCTTAGGTCAACGGTACCAACAATTGCAGCAGCGAAAGAAAAAAAACTAGGTACTTAGAAAAAATAGCGACTTTTTGGTATCGTTTTCAAACAACTTTATTGCACCTTCGTCATTCCTATGCTACTATAAGGGTGGGAATTCTGTGATGTACGAGTTGTCCCTTTTGTGTGTTGACCGAACATTTTTATTGATATCTTGGGATCCGTCTTGTGTCAATGCTGGTAACATGCCTTTTCCTTTGGTAGTTCGAAGCTTAGACCGTGGAACCCACCTGCTAGAATTTGCGGGATCAATACTATGGGAAAAAGAACGGCATCAACGGATATTACCCATTCTTTTTAGAATGTGCCATCTGTTTTTAACAGATGGCTTTTTTGCGTTTTCTAACTGATAGCAACAGTGAAACGTCCTTGCCTGACATCAGAGTAAGGGTGGCTTTTGCTATTCTTTCTAGGGTTCGCTATACTAAACTTATCAACTTAGGACAGGATGGCGTATGTTTATGATTCTTCTATTATTTACGATCGTGGCACTCGTATTATTCGGCACCAGTTATTTGCTTTATGCCAAACAAGCGATTTTTTTCACTTTGATCCCTACCACCGAGGCGAATAAGGTCTTCTTAAAAACCTATAGTCTCATTCATTTCCTTTTAGGCGTGGTGGCATTGGTTGTGGGCTTTGTCGATAAGGAGCTGATTGCCTTGTTTTATTTGGCTTTATTGCTGCTCTCTTCCGCATCTTTCAGCATCTTGCTGGCACAAAAAATGAAAAAAAAGAAAGATTAGGTTTTCTTTTTCCAGAAAAAAGCATTACAATAAAAGTAGAAGATAACAGATGGGAGTGTTTCTTATGTTACAACAATATCAACGAATCATGGTAGCCGTCGATGGGTCTAGCGAGTCAGAATTAGCCTTCAAAAAAGCCGTGAACGTGGCACAGCGGAATGATTCTGAATTGGTTTTAGCACACGTGATCGACACTCGTGCCTTTCAAACCGTTTCTTCTTTTGACGGCATGCTTGCTGAACAAGCAACCGAAATGGCCAAACAAACCTTGAAAGACTATGAGGATTATGCCCGCAAGCATCAAGTAACTGCGGTCAAAACGGTGATCGAATACGGCTCGCCAAAACCGATCATTGCCAAACAATTGCCCGAAGATCACGACATCGATTTGATTATGATCGGTGCCACTGGTTTAAATGCCGTGGAACGAATCTTTATCGGTTCCGTTTCTGAATATGTCATTCGCCATGCCGGCTGTGATGTGTTAGTTGTACGGACAGACCTAGAAAACAAAGTCCCAGCAAAAGACCACACGAAAGCTTAATAGTGAGACGACCTGCCGCTGCTTGGCAGGTTTTTTTGTACAAAAAAAACCGTGACAAAAGCAAAAGAGGCAACGAGCGCTCAGGTCTCATTGGTCTTTTTGACTTTGGTCACAGCTCTTTGACAAGTCGGTTATCCAAACTTGTACAGCAAAAAATGAAAGCAAAGTAATAGGTACTCCTATCTAACCATGTTTCCGCTTGATTGTAAATAGTTTTTCTGAATTTTCTGAATAAATAGTTAATTTACCCATCCTTAAATTAAAAAAGCAAAGCGTCGCTTCCCTTAGGAAAAACGACGCCAAAATCTATGGTGATAATGGGCTATCCAAAGGACGCTGGTCAAGAGGATCACAAAGAAAACCGGACCATTCAATAACCAAAAATCAACCGAAGTCGCAGCAAAGCCGTAAAGGATGATAACAATGATGGAAAGAAACAGCGTTGCGATCGTTCCAATGGCTAACCCAAGACTCCCCGCCCCTCTCGTAAACAATTGACTGATGTTGGTCCAATCCAAAAGCAGCAGCCGATAATCACGAGCAAAATATTTCAAGCACAAAAGAAAACTGCTCCAAAGTGCCCCGATTAGAAAAGAGACAGCCAAAATCAGCGGCATTTTGAACAGAAGGACTGCTGCCAGCACGATGACTGCCGTTAAGCTCAGCTGCAAAACGACGCCAAAGCGGAATTTTTCCCGCAAGTAGCGCTTCATCGATAGCGGCAAGGAGCGGACAAACAAGAAATTCTCCTGATCCAGTGAGATCAAATTACTGATAAAAGAAGTCGGGTTGACCATCAATGCTGCCAAGGCGATCCCCGCCACAAAAACGACACCGATAAACCGCTCATCCAATTCACTTAACTGAATCGCTCCTGTAAACACAAAGGACACTAAGAAAATAATGGGCATCAGCAACGAAGAAGAAAAGACTTGCATGATCAAATTCGGATCTCGGATCAACTGCGAATTGTAATTAAACAACAGCTGGCCCAAGCCTTGATTGGGTTTATGCTTCCGACGAACACTCCCTTGGTTGGGCGCCGCGGCTGCCACTTGCTCATAAAACTTCGGCAAGATCAATCGATAGAGGGCAAAAAGAAACACGCCTGCTGTGGCGATGATCCCTAGCAAGCTAAGCAAACCAGTCGTTTGAAACGGTGCCACCATCACATAATAAAAGGGCAATAAAAAGCTGATCGCTCCCCGATCTACCACGTCTGTCTCATAAGTATTCACCTGATTCATCATTAAGACCCCGATCACAACAACCAGCATCGTCACGCCTAGCAATAAACTAGTGACCAATTTTTTATGCTTCAAGAAAAACTTGGTGCGCGTCAGGCTGAAGACGATCAAGCTGCAAATGCTGAAGATCAAGACTAAAAACAAGCCGAACAGCAAGAACGCCCATAAGATCGTCAGCAAGAAAAAGACATTTGCCCGAATCCCTGTCAGGAGAAATAAGACCAACAGAGGAAAAATAAACGGCGCAACGGTGAGAAATACCACCACGATCTTTGCCAGAAAAATTTCACTCTGTCGAAAGGGCAGCGGCAAATACGCTGGCAGATCTTGACTCTCGAAAAAGACATTGTAAATAGACGAAATCCCTTGGGAAAAGCCTAAGATCCCGAACAAAGCGACATAAGCGGTAAAAAAGCCTGGCATCTGACTAAAATCCAATGTGATCATCGTCAACCCATAGACTAGCAGAAACACTACCCCAGAAAGCGCATATTGAAACAACAAATAACTGGTCAAGGTCGAACCAGCCTTGCCTTTTTTGCGGGCTTTGTCTGTCAATTGGGGATTGGCATACCGCAAATTAACGGAGGTCAGAGTCAGAAATTGTTGTTTTCGCATCTACGCTTCCTCCGCTTCTGCAAGAATCGCTTCTTCTTGACTTCTCCCAGTCATTTGCAGATAGATCGTTTCCAAAGAAAGCGACGGATGCTGTGCCAGCAAATCTGCCACTGAGCCATTGTACAGCAGCTCGCCTTTTTTCAAAATCGCCAATTGATCACACAACTGCTGGGCGGTGTCTAAGACGTGGGTGGAAAAAATCACGGTCTTGCCCTTGGCAGCATGCTGTTTCATCATTTCTTTTAAATCATACGCCGCTTGGGGATCTAAGCCTTGTAACGGTTCATCCAAGATCCAAATGTCAGGATCGGGGATCAATGCCCCAATCAGCAGCGTTTTTTGCCGCATTCCATGGGAAAAGCTGGCGATGGTCTCTTCTTCATGAGACAGCATATCAAACAAGCGCCCTAATTTTTGCAAACGCTCGGCCTTTTCCGCTGCTGGCACCTCATACGCGGCGGCAATCAAGTCCCAATACTCCCCTGCCGTTAGCTGTAAAAACAAATCTGGCGTGTCCGGCACATAAGCAATTTGTTTTTTTATCGCTTCGCGATGTTCCACGAGGGATTGGCCATCAAAATAGATTTCCCCACTCGTCGGTTGCAAAATACTCACTAAGCTTTTGATCGTGGTCGACTTCCCTGCTCCGTTGTGTCCCAGAAAGCCAAAGATCTCCCCTTGACGGATCGTCAGGGAAAGATCAGACAACGCTTTTTTTGGTCCATACTGTTTCGTCAGATTCTTGATCTCAATCATTTTCCTGCCTCCTTATTCCATACCTATTGTTATCTTACGCTGAAAAGCAGGAAATGAAAAATGTTTATTGCCATTTTTAACAAATCAATTGACAGGAGCTGTAAAAACAAAGATAATAAGAGCACTTTAGGGGAGTAGCACATGGATCGTTCCATGATCTTAGATCAACAGCAAGCGGGAATCCGCTGGTTTAAGATGTTTCTTGCAAGACCTAAGTGGCAAGGGGCCGCTTAGGTCTTTTTGCAGTTTAAAATGGAGGGAAAACAGTCAATGAGTTCAAGTAAAATGAAAAAAGTGACCGCCGGCGGACTTTTAGTCGCCATGGGGGTGGTCTACGGTGATATCGGTACGAGCCCGCTTTACGTAATGAAAGCCTTGGTGGAGGACAATGGCGGACTACGCACCTTAACACCCGATTTTATCTTAGGCAGCGTCTCGCTCGTCTTTTGGACGCTAACGCTGTTAACGACGATCAAGTACGTCTTGATCGCATTAAACGCGGATAATCATGGAGAAGGCGGGATTTTCTCCCTTTATACCCTAGTTCGTAAAAACAGCCGCTATTTGATTATTCCAGCAATCATCGGGGGCTCAGCCCTGCTAGCAGATGGCGTGTTGACGCCAGCCGTGACGGTGACCACTGCCATCGAAGGATTACGGGGCATTCCAGTCTTTTTTGATCGCTTCGGCAATGATCAATCGATCATCGTCGGCATCACCTTAGCAATCTTATTGGTCCTCTTTGCCCTGCAGCGTTTTGGGACTGAGTTTGTCGGCAAAGCCTTCGGACCGATCATGCTAGGCTGGTTCACCTTCTTAGGCATCGTCGGTGTGATGAACTTTGCTGGTGACCTTTCGGTGATTCGCGCCCTTGATCCCCGTTATGCAATCAATCTGCTCTTTAGTCCCGATAACAGTGCCGGTCTCTTTATTCTCGGCAATATCTTTTTGGCAACGACTGGTGCGGAAGCCCTCTACTCAGACTTAGGTCACGTGGGCAAGAAAAACATTTATGCCAGCTGGCCCTATATCAAAATCTGCTTGATGCTGAATTACTTTGGTCAAGCGGCGTGGTTGCTGCAAGTCTATCAAAACCCGACTTATCAAGAAATCGAAAACTTGAATCCATTCTTCCAAGCGTTGCCGCAAGGGTGGACAGTCTTTGGCGTCAGCTTTGCCACCCTCGCTGCCATCATTGCTTCGCAAGCCCTGCTGTCTGGCTCCTTTACCTTGGTTTCTGAAGCCATCAAGTTGAAACTATTGCCGCGGATGCAAATCATCTATCCGGGGGCTTCTATCGGGCAAATGTACATTCCTGCCTTGAACACCTTGCTGTGGATCGCCTGTTCTGGCGTGGTCTTGTTCTTCCAGACCTCTACTCGGATGGAAGCTGCTTATGGATTGGCCATTACAGTAACAATGTTGATGACCACTATTTTGCTGTATTTCTACTTGCATCAAAACAAGAAGACCCGTTTCTTGGCACCGTTCATCACGCTCTTTTTTGCAGCGATCGAGGGGATTTTCTTTATCTCCAGTGCGACCAAATTTTTCCATGGCGGTTACGTTGCCATCTTATTAGCCAGCGTGATCATCGGCGTGATGCTGATTTGGGAATGGGGCAATCGTATTCAAGAAAATGCTGCCGAAGAAGTTGCACTTTCTACCTACATCCCTCAATTGAAACAGTTGCGGGAAGATGATTCTTTGCCCTTATCTCAGACGAACGTCGTCTTCATGGTTCCTAAACTGCAAGACGATCAGATCGGTCAGCAGTTCATCTATTCCATTTTAGACAAACGGCCAAAGCGTGCCAAAGTGTATTGGTTCGTCAATGTGGAAGTCACCGATGAACCCTATACGAAAAAATATGAAGTTTCGATGGCAGATACCGATTTTATCGTTAAACTAAAGCTTTATCTCGGCTTTCGGGTGCCGCAAGAAGTCAATCTCTACATTCGCCAAATCATTCAAGAATTAATGAAAGATGGTCGCTTGCCGCTACAGCCGCAACGCTATTCTTTAACGCCTGGACGCAATGTGGGCGATTTCCAATTCGTGATGATCGAAGAAGAGCTGTCGAATGCAACTGCATTAAGCAAATGGCAGAAGCAAGTCATGCAGACGAAGCTTTTTATCAAACGCCATACCATTTCACCTGAACGCTGGTTCGGCTTAGAATACAGCGATGTGGTTCATGAGACCGTTCCATTAGTCATCGGACAGATGAAAGAAAGCTCTCTGACAGAATTACGCATCGAGGAACGCTAAGACACCGCCAGTACTGGTTGAACTTTCTGATACTTTCAGGTACACTGAAAAGACAAAGACACAAAGGAGGGGAAACTACCATGATGCGCATGACTAAAATAACAAGTAATGAAAATTACCAACGATACCATATCGCATTTAGCCATGCAATTGGTTTTACAGTTGCTGTTGACGGGACGATTCTGTCCAAAACAGTGAAATTTACGTAAAATCAATGGCCATCTCAAGGTATTTTTCTCAAGAGAATCTGAGTTTAAATAACACTGGCCATGGATATCCATGGCCTTTTTGAGTGGTCTCAAGGAGAGAGATCATGATCATACAAGCAATTGCTATTAAAAAAACCATCGGCGGGAATCCGTTATTTGAGGAGTTATCCTGCCAAATCGAAGCTGGGGAAAAAATTGCCCTAGTCGGCATCAACGGAACGGGCAAATCAACCTTTTTACAAATCTTGACTGGCAGTGAAGGCGTCGATAGCGGCGTTATCAGCCGCCAAAAAGGCTTGAGGATCGGGACGGTCGAGCAAGAGCTGACCGTTTCTGAAGCAACCGTTACCCACTACCTGCTCCATTCTGCTGCTACCATTCAAGAACTCAAGCAGCAAATGAGCCATTACGAAGCCTTGATGGCAGAACCCGATACTGATTTAGAGAAGTGTCTGATCCGTTATGGCGAACTGCAGCAGCGCTTTGAAGAGCTGGGCGGCTATGGATTGGAAGACCGAATTTCCGCGATCTTACAAGGCTTAGGAATTCCCCATCGACAGAACGCACGCTTAACAGAGCTTAGCGGCGGTGAACGGGTCAAAGTCGCTTTAGCCAAAGTGTTAGTTGCCGATGCTGACCTGCTGTTACTAGATGAACCAACCAATCACTTGGATCTTTCCAGTATTCGCTGGTTGGAAAATTATTTACAGAATACGAAAAAAGCGGTTCTAGTCGTTTCGCACGATCGGCACTTTCTCGATCAAGTCACCACCAAGACCTGGGAACTGGAAGAAGGCGCCTTGGTTGAGTATCCTGGAAATTACAGCCGATTTCGTGTCTTAAAAGAAGCTCGCTTGGCAGAGCTGACCAAAAATTACGAACTGCAGCAAAAAGAAGTCCAGCGGCTAAAAGTCATGATTCGTCGGTTTCGTCAGTGGGGCCATGAAGGAGACAATGAATCCTTCTTCAAAAAAGCCAAAGAATTGGAACGCCGCCTAGCGAAACTTACACTGGTCAAACCGCCAGCGCCCCCGAAAAATCGGCTGCAAGGCTTGGCAAATGGCGGAAAATCAGGCAAAGAGGTGTTCATCGTTCGCGACTTGCACCAGCAATATGCCGATCAGCTCCTATTCAAAGACAGCAGTTTTGCAATCTACCGTGGGGAGCATCTAGCCATCATCGGCGACAATGGTACTGGAAAATCAACCTTACTCAAATTACTTCTCGGTGAGGAGCTTCCTAGCGGCGGCACTATCAAGCGCGGCAGCAGCTTACAAATCGGCTATTTGCCCCAACAGCTGCAGTTTGCCGATCCTGAGAGCCGCTTGTTGGCCTACGTACAGACGTTGACAGGAAACGAAGAGGCTGCTCGTCGGCAATTGGCCAAAAGTGGGTTTTATCAAAGTGATGTGGCCAAACGAATCAAAGATTTGTCTGGTGGTGAAAAAATTCGTTTGGCGTTACTGAAACTCTTTTTAGAAAAAATCAACGTCCTGATTTTGGATGAACCAACCAATCACCTCGACAGCTATGCCCGAGAAGAAATTGAAGAAATGCTGCAAGATTATCAAGGGACCCTGCTGGCGGTCAGCCATGACCGCTACTTTTTACAGCAGCACTTCCAAGAAGCCCTGGTCATTGCACAGCAGCAGATCACGCGCCAGTCCCTGAGCCTCTTGATTGACTAAGAGATTGATTCGCAACAAAAAAACTTGATTTTCCTACCGTATGCATGGGTTGTTCAATCCATGCATAGGCGGAAAATCAAGTTTTTATTTTTTGATCAATGAATGTTGCCGATCAAGTTGCGGATCGGTTTTCTAGCTAAATACAAGATGATGCCGACAACAACGGCTACTCCGCCGACGATGCCATAGTACATCCCTTCTGTTTGCGGTGTGTAGAACCGAGCGATTTGCGCATTGATGGCTTGTGAAGAAGCGTCTGCTAACAACCAAATCGCCAAGGTTTGTGCTTCGAAGGCTTTCGGCGCTAGTTTGGTCGTCACCGACAAGCCCACCGGTGAAAGACACATTTCCCCTGCAATCATGATGAAGAAGCTCAATACCAACCATAATGGGCTGACCCGTTCTTCTACTCCAAACAAGAGGCTTGGCAGCATTAGCAATAGAAAGGACAAACCGGCTAAGACTAAACCGATGGCAAACTTCACTTCTGTCCGTGGCTGACGAGAGCCTAGTTTGGTCCACAACCAGACAAAGACAGGTGTCAATAAGACGACAAAAAGTGGATTTAAGGTTTGATACAAACTTGCTGGAATATTGATGCCGAATAACGTTGATTGCGTACGGTCAGCGGCAAACAATGCCAAGATCGATGAGCCTTGTTCTTCCAATGACCAAAAGACGATCGCTGACAAAAACAGCGGAATGTAGGCCAACACTTTTTTCTTTTCATCTGGTGTGACATCTTTCGAACGGAGCATTTTGGTAAAGTAGTAGATCGGTAAGAAAATACCTAGAACACTGATAAAGTTGATGAAGAAATCCACCGTCAGATGGCCAGTTGCAGCTGCTGCGCCAAACAACACTGCCAATGCGAGAAGAACCAGAACGACTGCTCGGAAGAAGGTTTTCTTTTCGGCTGCCGATAAGGGATTCGTTGGCGCGATCGCTACACTTTTCAACGTGGTTTTTCCTTGCACATAATACTGCACCAAACCGATGAACATCCCGATGGCAGCAATCGAAAAGCCTAAGTGGTAGTTGACCTCTTGTCCTAAGATCCCGACGATGATCGGTGCTAACAAGCCGCCAATATTGATCCCCATGTAGAAAATCGAGAAACCAGCATCCCGACGGATATCGTCTTTGCTGTATAAATGCCCCACCATACCCGACACGTTGGATTTCAAGAGTCCGGTTCCGATGACGATCAGCATCATGGACACAAACAACGCTGGAATCCCTAAAGGTGTTGCCAAAACGATGTGTCCTAACATGATCAAGATCCCACCATAAAAGACGGATTTATTTGATCCTAACAGACGGTCCGAGATCCAGCCGCCAACAATACTTGACATATACACTAAGGAACCGTAAATGGACATGATCGCCACAGCCGTTCCTTTTGGCAATCCTAAGCCGCCGTTGGCAACTGCATCGTACATGAAGTACACCAAAATCGCCCGCATACCATAATAACTGAATCGTTCCCACATTTCCGTGAAGAATAAAGTCGACAGCCCTCGCGGCTGACCTAAGAATGTTTTTTCTTTTTCCATATGTAATGGCCCCTTATAAAAATTAATGAAAATAAAATAGCGGAATTTTTCTGAAAATTCACAAATGCCAGTTTATTCCCATTTGGCAACTTTTACAAGGGTATTTCCCTGAGAATATCTTGTAAAAAAGGAGGGAAATTTAAATTCAAATGAAAGCAAAATGAGAAGCCCTCCACCTAGGTGCAGTATGAGCCAATTCTCATATGTATAATTATTAAATTATCTGTTTAAAAAATTAGAAAATGGTCTTCACCAATTTTTCTCTCTAGCCCCATTTTGCGGACTTTCCTACAAAAAAAACACATGCAAGCATTTCTCTTGCATGTGTTTCAGCTTCTATTTCTAAAGAATGTTTTCGCTTAGCCGCGTAAACGTTCCACATCGCGAGCGATCATTAATTCTTCATCTGTTGGGATCAAAAGTACTTTGACTTTTGACTCTTCAGTTGAGATCACTAATTCTTCGCCGCGTTTTGCATTTTGATCGGCATCTAATTCGCAACCAAACCAAGTCATGCCTTTGATAACTTCGCTGCGGACGTGGGCATCATTTTCACCGATACCGGCAGTAAAGACGATCGCATCAACACCGTTCATGGTCGTTACATAGCCACCAATGTATTTACGGATGCGGTCAGTAAAGACGTCATAAGCAACTTTGACTTCTTCTTTGTCGTAGTTTGCTTCTAGATCGCGCATGTCGCTGGAAATACCAGTTAAGCCTAATAAACCAGATTTTTTGTTTAAAACATCCACCATTTCATCGATATTCAAATCTAATTTTTCCATTAAGTAAGGCAAAACAGCAGGATCGATGTCACCTGAACGTGTGCCCATCGTTACACCAGCTAATGGCGTGAAGCCCATTGATGTATCTACTGATTTTCCGCCGTCAACCGCAGTGATCGACGCACCGTTCCCTAGATGGCAAGTGATGATTTTTAATTCTTCGATTGGTTTACCTAACATTTCTGCTGCACGCTCAGAAACATAACGGTGGCTTGTACCGTGGAAGCCGTATTTACGTACTTTAAATTCGTTATAGTACTCTAATGGCAAGCTGTATAGGTAATTGTGTTTTGGCATCGTTGCATGGAAAGAAGTATCAAAAACAGCGACACTGATGATTTCTGGCAAGATTTTTTTGAAAGCAGTGATCCCCATCAAGTTTGCTGGGTTGTGTAATGGCGCAAATTCAGCCAATGCTTGGATGCGTTCCATCACTTCGTCTGTGATCACAACTGAATCAGGGAAATCTTCTCCGCCGTGAACGACGCGGTGACCGACGCCAGTGATTTCATCATAGGCACCTAAAATGTTTAATTCGATCAGTTGATCCAATAACATTTTTACAGCTACTTCGTGATCGTTGATGTCGATGATTTGTTCGAATTTTTGATCTTCCCCATATTTGATGGTAAAGATAGAATCTTTCAAACCGATTCGTTCAACGATTCCTTTAGCGACAACTGTTTCCTCTGGCATTTGATATAATTGCCATTTTAAACTTGAACTTCCAGCATTGATTGCGATTGTTTTTGACATGATGATCTCCTTATCCGAATTATATTACAGATTTGCTGCTTTCCAAGCCGCAAATTGTTCAAAAAGTTTTGTGATGTTCTTTGGTTCTTTCAGTGAGGCTAGCTTGACCAGCAAGACTTCGTCTGCTTGTTTGCTTGTCCCTCCATGGTTTTGTAAAAGCAAAATACTTTTACGTGAATGTTCATTTTTAAAGAGTTCTTCAGGAAGCTGAATCATTCCTTGCAAATAAACCTTTTCTTTCAGCCATTTTTTCAAAAATTCACTCTGTTCCGTTTCCAAGAAGTTGCTTGGTACTAAGAACAAACCGTAACCGCCAGCTTTGACATAGTTCATCGCTTGTTCCATCAACAAATGATGGGCGTAACTGTGCCCTTCTGGAGCCGCCGTAATGAAGCTGCGGGCTTTGTCATCTTGTGGGTAATAGCCCACCGGTAGATCGCTGATCGCCAGATCCATCGGTTCGATCAAAAGCTCTTGCAAGCCATCTTGATGGAACAAATGCAAGGGCGCTTTGGTCCATTCGCCAGTCACAGCTGCGATCGCCAACAAGGTTTCGTCAATATCCACACCGGTTCCTTCTACTGGACGCTTCGCTAATTGCAGATTCAGCAAGACTGTCAATAAGAGATTCCCCATGCCTACCGATAAATCAAGAAGTTTCACTGGTTGGTCGGCACTACTCAACTGCTCGATCAAATAGACGAATAAAAACCCAAGACTATCTGGTGTCAGTTGGTGATTGGCCTGCAGGCGTTCCGTTTGGCTGCCTTTCAACAAAACCAACTGCGCAAGCTTGCGTTTTTCTTCTGCCGATAGTTCCATTGCTCGAATTTCTTGATAGATGGTTTCTAAACGAGCAGCAGTTGCTTCATCTGGTACCCCATCGATCACGCGAACTTGGTATTGATCAACAAAATTTTCGATCGTCTCTACGTAAGCATCAAAAAAAGACGTTTCCAATGCGTTTTGAAGCAGTTGGATCGCTTCAACGGTCAAATGAAAAGACGTTTCCATTTTTTCTGCGGACATCTTGCACCTCTTTTCAAAACTATAACAACATATATACCTGTTTAATTTTAGCCGATTCATCCAAAATAATCAATCGCTTTCGTTTAGAATAATTTGTGAAGCTGTAAACATTCTTTTTCTATTTCTGTATGAAAAAGGATGGTCGAAACAACCATCCTTTTCCTGTACTATTCTTCTTGGTCATCTGTGTCTATTTCAGGCTCTTCTTCGGGTAACAAAAAGGTAAATGTAAAGCGGCGGCTTTTGACATGGCACTCGATCTGTAAGAGTTGTCCTTGCCGTTCATAGGTCAACTTTCCTACATTATAAAGTCGTGACCCTTGATCTGCCAATTCGTTTTGCAAGAATTCCGCATGAAACAGTTCGCTCATGATGCGGGCTTCATAGGTTTCAATAGTTTTTGTATAAAAAAGGGCTGTTGTGCGGCTGTTTTCTAACACTAGCAATAACATCAAGCTCAACAGCTGCACAAACAACAATGCTGTGAGTAAAATACCGCCTTTATGCCGCCTCTTGTGTGTGAATTTTCCATTGTCCAATTTTCTGCTCTCCATTCTCAAAGGAAACGGTAAAGCGGATCGCTGCGCCAATTTTCTCAAAAGACACATCCGTTACTTCTGTCAATAGTGGTTGATACCCATTGTTGTCCCGCTTTCGCAGCACGCGATTGATGCGATCGATGGTGACCGAATTGTTTTGACTGCTTCTCAAATACAGTGTGGTCTCACTGACCGATAGATAGGTACAGGTACTTAATTCCCGTTCCAGCTGAAACAAAAACACATGCCATTCTTGATCTTTGCGAGCCATGATCTGCTGATTGACGGGTGCGAGGTGCTTAACGATCCCGCTGATCAGCAATAAGCAGATCGCCAATACCCATAAAGACAACAGACACTCCAACAAAGTAAAGCCTTTACTCTTCATACACGATCTCCCAGAGCTGCTCGCAACTTTGGATGCGTGCCTGTTGATGCTGCGCTGCTTGCCAAAAGCGAACTTGATAGACTGCCTGACGCTGCGTCGTGTAGGTAATGGTTGACGCATCAAAGGAGTGGTTCTGGACTTCTTCATACAGCACCCGCAGCATTTGGGCTTTTTCTTGCAATGCCGCACTTTGCGTCAGTGAAGCGGTCTGCATTGCTAAAAACAGTAACACACAAGTTGCCAAGACCCCAAAGCCAATCAGGCTTTCTGCTAAGATGAACCCACTATTCAACGATTTTTTCATAACGGCCACTCCCAAATAAAAACTTATAGCTGATGGTTTGCTTTTTCTCCTGCCAATAGAAAATGATCCTTCGCAGACTGCTGTTGTTGCCGGATTGACTACTAAAAAGAATATCGGGAAACGCCTGCATCGCTAGTTGAGGAGGAACGTCGATCTTGGTGACTGGCTCAGTTGCAGCGCCGTAAAATGAAACAGTTGGTGTTGGCTCTGCTTGATAGGTTGCTCGGGTTTGTGTGTTATCGATGATGGCCGATTGCTGCAAGGTATAGAGTCCTTTTTCTAAGCGAGCACAAAAGCCGAAAACTTCCGCAGAGCGTTGATAGTACTCGATAGCCACGACGGGGATAAAGAGAAAGAGACTACTGACCAAGAGTACCAAGAGACTTTCCACCAAGGTAAACCCAGAAAATCCCCTAGTGCCATTGTTCTCACTTTCTCTGCTCATAAATCGCATATTGTTCCTCAGATACATACCCTTCTGCAATCAATTCTTCTTTCGAAGGCACCCGATCTTCATTTAGACGAAAGAGTTCGATCTGGGTTTCCACTACTTTTTCAATCGCCGCATTTCCTTTCTCATCAATGATTCCTCTTTGATTGGCAAGATTTGGGACAAACAACAAAACCAAAATACTGATCACTAATAAAACGACTAGCATTTCAACCAATGTAAAGCCTTTTTTGACACGCCAAATCCCCTGCTTGCGAGGAGATGCTACTTTCTTTTCTATCATTCGATCACTCCTTGGATATTTCCATAGATTGGTAAAAACATAGCGGCATAGATCCCAACGATCATTAAAGCAACCAACAAAAAAATCAGAGGCTGAACCCAGTGAATGGCTTTTTCGATTCGTTGAAACAAGCGTTCCATCAATAATTGACTGTATAAAAAAAGCTCTTCTCCTAACTTTCCTCGTACTTCTCCTTGAAAGACGATCAAAGAAAATTCGGGTGTGAGAAACGAGAAATGACGAAGTTTTTCTGGGAGTTCGCCCCCAAGTGTCAAGGTCACTCGCAGTTCTCGTGCTAATTCTTGGATCAAGGTAGCTTTATTGGTGTGCTCCATACACTCGATGATCTGTTGGATATCTAACCCTTGCTGAAACAACTTGCCCCATTCCAATGCGAAAAAACTCGTGTGATAACTCGTGTACAATGCTCCGAACAATGGCAGGTGGCTGAAAAACACAGCTTTTTGCAAGGCAGTGCGGCGGGCAAACACCCAGCGGCTGATCACAAAAAGCAGCACACTTAACAACAAGAAGAGGATAAGTACTGCTGGTGCCCAAGTGATGGCGCGAATGCCCCAATGACCTTCGTCGATCATGCCAGAGGCTAGCAATTGGGGCAATAAAAAGCGGTGCATCCCAAAAAGCGCAGCTATTAAAAAGACCAGTAACAAAAGCGGATAAGCAGCTACTTTGTACAGCAGCTGTTTTTGCTTGTTGACCAATTTATGGTAGTCGACCATCCGCCGCAAGGTCGCCGTGAGATCCCCATGATTTTCTGCTAAATGAAGCTGACTTTTTTCAGTAGCCGATAACGACAACGGCGCTACCGCTGCTGCAAAGCTTTGCCCTTGGGCGAGATGGACAATTAGCTGTTCGATCACAGGTTCAGAAAACTGGCGGCTGCGCAGCAGCACTTGGAGGCTTTCTTGTAGGGAAAAGCCACTCTCCAATAACACCGTGAAGGTGACTAAGAGGGCTTCAGTTGCACGGCGTGGTAGCTGGGGCTTCTTTTTCATAAACTTCATCGCTGATCCACCCACTTTCTTTCACTTGTTTTAATACCTGTTGCCACCGTTTTTCCACTTGCCCCTCATAAAAGTGATATGCCAGCAATCCATGAGGTTCATTCGCTTCATTTGGCAACAATCGCTGATAAATGATCCCTTGCAGCGCATGTGCCAGACGATCGTCTGTCCCGAGCAATTCCAGCAGCCGCGTCTTGGTTTCTGCTACACCTCGGGCATGGATCGTGGCAAATACTCGGTGACCTGTCAGAGCGGCTCGTACAGCGGCTTGCGCCGTTTCTTTGTTACGAATCTCGCCGATCAAAAGCAGGTCTGGACGATGCCGCAAGGACAAGCGAATCAATTCATCATAGTCTTGTTCGATCTTCAAATTGGTTTGCAGCTGTAAAAAGCGCGGCTCCTCGATCTCCACAGGATCTTCGATGGTAATGATTTGCCCCTTGGTTGCCCGAGCTAATTGATACATGAGGGTCGATTTCCCTGAGCCAGTGGGGCCAGAAAACAAATACAGCCCTCTTTGTTTGGTTGCCTGTTGGATCTGCTGGACGTCTTCTGCAAAAAAATAGCGCAGATGCTCCTGAGTCAAAGGATAAAGAAACCGCATCACGAAACTTTCACGCCCTTGGTAATCACCGACTGTGGAGATGCGCAGCCGCTGCAGCTGATCGCCTAACGGATAACTGACTGCTCCTAACTGAGCTTTGCGTCGTTCTCCCACCTCCATTCCTCCTAAAAATTTGAAGCGAGTGATCAGCTGCTGGGCTTCTTCGTTGGTCAGTACTTGATAGGTCTTTCTGAGATAGCTTTTACTGAAAATCACCTCCATCTGTGTACCGCTCGGCAAAATGGCCAGATCCTGCATGCGTTCTTGTCTGCCATAGTGAATCAACTCATCTGAGAATGCTTGAATATCCACGACTTATCCCTCCTAAAAAGAAATACGCAAGCCTTTTGAGAATAGAAAAAAAAGACGAAGCAAATTTGCTTCGTCTTTCGTCTCTTCTTTATTCCTGCGGGTCTTTTGCCACAAATTGGGCTTCCACCCGATAGATTCGCTGCCCGCGGCTTGAGAATTTTTCTTCATATTCCGTCATGATATTGTTCTCAAAGGTACTGTTATGCAGGTCCAACCAAACTTGTTTGATGATCATGCCATATTGAGAAAAGCTCGCTAAGGAATACTCAAACAATCCTTGGTTGTCCGTTTTGAAATGGATTTCGCCATTAGGTCGTAAAATTTGCTCGTCCACCGCTAAAAAGGCTTTAGAAGTCAAACGGCGCTTCTCATGCTTCTTCTTAGGCCATGGATCAGAAAAATTCAAATAGATCTGGTCTACTTCATTGTCTTCAAAATAGTTGGTCAAAGCCGAACCATCCACATGCAGCAGCTGCAAGTTTGGGATCTCCTGCTCGATCATTTTATCCAGTGCGATCGAAACGACACTGATCTGCATCTCTACCCCAATATAATTGATTTCGGGATGAGCTTTCGCCATTTCCGTAATAAATTGACCTTTTCCCATGCCGATCTCGATGTGTAGCGGATGATCATTGCCAAAGCGTTCATGCCAACGCCCTTTCCATTCGGTAGGCTCTGCAACGACGTATTGTGGATGAGCTTCAATCAGCTCTTTTGCACCTGCACGTTTTCTTACTCTCATGTTTCTTCCTTTCCGAAAAAACAAGATGGAACCAAATTGCCTCGCTCCATCTTCTCTTCATTCACTATAAATTCGTTTTAATTGTAAAATCTCTGCATTCATGGCTTTGTAATCGCCCCGCAGATAATATTTTTTGACCTCTTGCAGCATACTCAACAATGCATACCAATAAATTTTTTCGATCACTTCGCTGCTGCTATGGATACCGTAGCGCACCAGCCAATGGGACCAGCTGGATAGCGGCACATAGTGACCTAAAATAGTCCCGATATCGATTGCTGGATCTGCAAACATCACGGAATCCCAATCGACTAAATACAAATAGTTTTGACAAACCAGCCAATTTCGATAATTGACATCGCCATGGACGACCGCGGCTTTTTGCTCGTCAAAAGCTGGAATATTGGCTTTTAAATACTCGGTGACCAAATGAATAAAACGGTTTTGAGCCACCGCAGAAGGCAGCTGATCTTGATAATCCATCAGCATTTGTTCAGGCGATCTGACTTGTCCGCCGATTTTGCTTAGCATCTGTGCCAGCGTTTTTGAATGATGCAAGTGATACAACACATCAATGACGTCATTTCTTTGGCCGATCTCATCGGGATCTAAGACCCGTCCATCCAGCCATTCTTGTGCGGAGAGCGTATCCCCATTCCCCGTCCGTTTCGTCCAGACGAGTTTGGGTGCAATGCCCTCTTTAGAGAGTGCCGCAAGCATCGGGGTCGTATTTCGTTTGATAAAGACTTTGTCGTTGTCCTTGAGCCCGATATAGGCTTTCCCGGTGTCGCCTTTGATCGGCCGCATACGCCAATCTTGATCCAAGCGAATATCCATCCTAGCTTCTCTCCTTATTTCGCAGTACCTCTTATTCTAGCTTCCTAAAGGGTCGCCGTCAAGCGCATATGCGTTCGCTTTTTGTAAGAGAGGTTTCCTGAGGATCAGGCGTGCATTTTCTTTAATCGCCCTGGCAAGTAGATGCCTAAAAAAAGACCCGCAAAGAGGAAGAAGCCCACAAAAGCGATGCCCCCTTGCCAAACAACGGGCAAGCGCAAGCAACAGATCACGCCGAAAAAAACAGTCGTCACAAGCAAAAGTGACCCGATAATTTTTTTGATTGCTGTGGCTTTTTGTTTTTCTGGCACGGGATACAAATGGGTCAAAACCATGTATTGAAATTCATTGATCAAAGGGATCAGTTGGAAACCGATCAGATAAAGAAACAAGCAGCCGATCAGCAGACTGATCCAAAGCTCATCGACAAAGAATAAGACGAAGCCACCAATCAAGGATAACCGGACATAAAGACCGCCGTATTGCCCACCACGAATCACTCGGCGCAAGTAAAGATAAAGATACGTATTGCTTTGGGCTGGTTTGATCTTTGCCAGCAACCAGTCGAGGTATTTGCGTCGTTTGGCTTCCGTCGTGATTTGGGGAACATCTGTAAACAAGTTGATAAATCGATAGATCCGTAATAAGCGCGATTGCTCGGCTTGGATCATATAGTCCCAATCCAATAGCTGACGATTAGATTTCACGCCAAAGAGGAACCAGATTGCTTGGAGGATGCTGATCACCAACCCTAGCCAAGGTGCTACATAAATACTGGCAAGTGTGGCAGCTAACGCACTGGCGAACCAGATTCCTCGCTGCTGTTTGACTTGCTGCTGTGTTTCTTGATACAACCGAATCCGCTGCAGTGAAAAATCCCCCAGTTTTAACAGCCACATCATTCCTAAAAAGAAGGGAAAGGAAGCAAATGTACTGTTTGCGGTGACCACGACTAAAGGCATCGTTGCTCCTACGGCTAAAAATAAGACCCCAAAGGGCAGCCAGAGGGAATAACGCAGGGCTTGACTGAGGTAACTTCTCATTTGCCCTTCTTTGGCTAACAGAAAAATCAAATCTGCCGGTTTCGTCAGTGTCGCTAAGCGTCCCAGCGGTAAAACGAAGAGCCAAACAGCGACCACGATGATGCCGCCTAATGGAAACGGCCGCGGCAATGTTTTTAGCAATTCTGAATAATACAGCCCCAGACCTCCCACTAAGAAGGTGCTGATCAAAGCAAAATGATCATTGAAGACATAGCGCAAATAGCGTGTCATCTGTTTTTGATGCCGCTGTAAGCGTTGCGAGAAAAACTGCTTCATGCTTGACTCTCCTTTGTCAGTGCGAGGTACAGATCATCAAGGGAGGCTTCTGGTGCTTGAAATTGGCTTCTTAGCTGCGCCAATGTCCCTTGTGCGCGGATCTCACCGTTATGCAGTAGGATGAATTTGTCACAATACTTCTCTGCGGTTGCTAAAATATGGGTGGACATCAAAATTGATGCCCCTGTTTGTTTCATCTCATTCATCAGCTCCAATAACGCATTGATCGCTAAAGGATCTAATCCTAGAAAAGGTTCATCAATGATGTAGACGCTTGGCTCAATCAAAAAGGCACACAGCACCATGACTTTTTGCTTCATTCCTTTTGAGAAGTTTGCTGGGAACCAATCGAGTTTGTTTTCTAAGCGAAAGGTTTTTAATAAACGCTCCGCTCGCTTCATGGCTTCTTCTTGCGGAAGATCATAGGCCATCGCTGTCACTTCAATGTGCTCTCTTAAGGTCAATTCTTCATATAAAGATGGGGTTTCGGGAATATACCCGATTTGTTTGCGGTATTGCTCTGGGGTTTCCTTTAAGGTCAAGCCATCGATCGTGATCGTCCCGCTGTGAGGTTGCAGTAACCCGATGATTTCTTTGATCGTCGTACTCTTCCCTGCCCCATTCAAGCCAATCAGACCAACGAGCTCACCATCGCCGATCGTAAAATCAATATTTTTTAAGACTGGCAGCTGGTTATAACCGCCTGTCACATTTGTTACTTGTAAAGTCATTCTTTTCCTCCGATTCGCCTAATTACGGCTTTCTGTCAACGTAGGCTCTTTTTTCAATCCGCTAGCAAAACCGTTGCTTATTTTTCTTTATTCGTGACTTGTAAGATAAATTCGTTTTCTCCCACTGTAATGGTTTCTTGCGGCAATTCTTGGCTGCCAAAGCGTTCTTGCCACAGTTGTGCATCACTCGCTGGAAAAATGACCATTTGGATCGCACCGGCGGCAAGGCGGGTAGTAAAGGCTTGAACAGCAGCTGGTTCAGCATAGGAAACCAGACTGATCCTCAACTCTTCTTTTTGATACCCTTGGTCGATCGCCCAGGTCTCAACGGCTGTCTCTAATTCACTTTGCACCGTAGGGTCCATCGCTGTTTCAGTGACGATGGCGGCATTGACTACTTCTTCTTTTGGGCGCGTTAGCGAATAGGTGATCGAACCTGCGAACACCACAAAAAGCGTGATCGCAATCAACCATTCTTTATAGGCATAAGCCAAGTAGCGGAGCTTCGCTGAAGTCGTTGTTTTTTTCTGTAAGGTTTCTTTGATGATCGGTTTCATAGGTTCCTTCTTTCCAATTGATTTCTGATATTAAGTCTAGGGTTGTTGGAATCTAAATGCAAGCGTTTCTCGCTCGCTTTTCGCATTTCTTTAAAAAAGCGCCTTTGTTGAAGGAACAGTTGCCTTGTTCCGACTTTTTCAAAGAGGAAACCAGACGAAAAAAAGCAAAATATGGTAAAGTAGAGGTAATAGATCAAGGAGGTTTTTTACAATGGAAAATTGTATTTTTTGTAAAATCAACAATCGTGAGATCCCTAGCTACAAAGTCTACGAGGATGAGCAAGTTTATGCCTTTTTAGATATTTCCCAAGTCACCCCTGGTCATACATTGGTGATTCCCAAAACCCATGTGACGGATATTTTTGAGTACGATGAAACGTTGGCAGCAGCGGTTTTTGCCCGCATCCCTAAGATTGCTCGGGCGATCGAAAAAGCATTCCCTGAGATCGAAGGCTTAAATATCATCAACAACAATAAAGAATTGGCGTACCAATCGGTCTTCCATTCCCATGTCCATTTGATTCCTCGTTACAGCAAAGACGATGATTTCAAGATCCATTTTGGCAATCACGCAGACAATTACACGGGGGAAGAACTAGCGGCAATCGCCGAAAAAATTGGAAAGCAGGTGGACTAAATGATCGGCAATTTTCTTAAAGGACTATTATTCGGGTCCATCGCCGGCGGCTTAGGCGGTTTGCTTTTTGCACCGAAAAGCGGCAATGAAACCCGTGAAGAATTGATTCGCTATTTAGATGACACGACAGAAGCGACCTTAGAATTCAATGACAGCGTCAAACAGCTAAAAGATGCCGTAATGGTGACCCGCAAAACGATCGACGAAACGATCCCTGTTGTTACGGAGTCTTTCACGAAAGATTTGGAAGCCTTCAAATTCCAAGCCCAACCGCGCCTTGCTCGGATCAAGACCCAAATGGAGCAATTGAATCAACACATTACGACGATTCAAGCCCAAAGCGCAGAGGATGACAAACAAATCGAAAATTTGTAGTTTTTATGAATTTTGTTTGAAACATCCACTGTTTTCTTCCCAACCATTTCTAGAAGTGGTATAGTAGGTGCAGTGATTATTATGAATCTTTTTAGAATTAGGAGTGCTTAAACGAATGAAGAAAAAATTACTTTTAGTAGCAGTCAGTGCAATGAGTCTTTTTGCATTAGCGGCTTGTGGAAACTCAAGTGAGGAAATCGCAACAATGAAGGGCGGTAAAATCACTGTTCAAGATTTTTATGATAAAGCAAAAACAAGTTCAGAAAACCAACAAGCGTTGCGTCAAATGATCGTCTTAAAAGTCTTTAATGAAAAATACGGCGATGACGTGACTGAAGAAATGATCGACGAACAATTCAACAACGTGGCTGAACAATACGGCGGTAGTGATTCTTTTGAATCAACCTTGACTGCTTCTGGTTATACGGTGAAATCTTACCGTGCAGAATTGAAAGAACAGCTTGCGTTACGTGAAGGCTTAAAAGCCAACATGGATATTACTGATGAAGAAATGAAAACTGCTTGGGATTCTTTCCACCCAGAAGTAGAAGCACAAATCATCAAAGTAGCAAGTGAAGATGATGCCAAAGATGTCTTAGAAGAAGCGAAAAAAGATGATGCTGACTTTGGCGAAATCGCTAAAGAAAAATCAACGGATGCAGCAACAAAAGAAGATGGCGGAACGATCAAATTCGATTCTACGTCAACTGCTGTGCCAAACGAAGTGAAAACAGCCGCTTTTGATTTAAAAGATGGTGAAATCTCTGAAGTGATTTCTGCAACCAACACGTCGACTTATACGACGGAATACTATATCGTGAAAATGGTTAAAAACCAAGACAAAGGCAACGATATGGATAAATACAAAGATGAATTGACTGAAATTGCTCAAAACACGTTGTTGAATGATTCAACCTTTATGGCAGCAACGATCGGTCAAGAATTGCAAGCAGCCAATGTGAAAATGAAAGACTCTGACTTAGCAGACTTGCTTTCTGATTACATCACAGCTGCCGAAACAGAAGATTCAACTGCTGACTCTTCTGCAACGGATGCAACAGACAGCTCAGCAGCAGATTCTTCTGCTACTGAGGCAACCGATGATTCTACTGCAACAAGTGAAAGTGCTACAGATTCTTCTGCTGAATAAACAAAAAAAGAAGTGCCGTCATAGCGGTGCTTCTTTTTTTGTGCCGATTAGATTTCTATCTACGATTCAACTGCTTTTCCAGCAGCTAAAAAAGCCACGCTAAGCAAGCCTAGCGTGGCTTTTGTTCTTTCTATCATTCACTTTGATCGATCAAGCTGCAACGTCACTGCTACACTTCTTTCGGTACATAAAAACTCCGATTGTCCATGCCAAAAATTCGGTCTGTGTATTGACCAGGTTCTGTCAGGCGGATCGAGGTCAGCATCATTTGCATGGAAGCATCCAAATTATCGATCTGATGGAGGATCTCCGCTTCCATTATGCGGGGCCGAACAGGTGACCCATATTCTAACAAGCCATGGTGGGCTAAGACCATATGCCGCAAAACAACGATGTCTTCTTGTTTGTCATCAAATTTCAACGCAATACAGGCTTGCGTGATTTCTTCATCCACTAAGACCAAATGCCCTACTAGATTCCCCGCTAAGGTATATTCTGTCGTCATGGGACCTGTCAACTCGATCACTTTTCCTAAATCATGTAAAATAATGCCCGCATACAGCAGTGACGCATTTAATTCAGGGTATTCTTTGACGATCGCTTTTCCTAAGCGCAGCATAGTTGTCGTATGATACGCCAATCCACTGGCGAAGGCATGGTGATTGCGCTTCGCAGCTGGAAAATCAAAGAATTCCTTTTTATACTTGTTCAACAAGAAACGGACGATGCGATTCCAGTGAGGATTTGTGATCTCAAACAAGGTTTGACTGATTTCTTCTTCCATCTCTTCTTTTCGCAAGGGCGCTTTTTCCATGTATTGGCTTGGTTCGTGGGGTTCTTCCGGCTTCGCTAAACGCAAATGCATGATTTTGACTTGCGGATTGCCTTGGTAAACTTCTCGTTTCCCATCTAGTAGTACCACTTTCCCGGGTTCAAAACGGGCGATTTCTTCATCTGATGCATCCCAAAACTTTCCATCAATCGTGCCAGATGTATCCTGAAACGTGAAGGCAATAAACTTTTTGCCGTTTTTCGCGATCCGTACATCGGCATTTTTGATCAGTAAGAAAAGTTGAAACGTTTCATCAACAGTTAATTCACGAATTTTTTTCATGGGCTTATTTGGCCGATCAGCCAAATCTTTCACTTCCTTTACTCAGATCCTGGATAGGCTGCTGGTACTTCTGATAATAGCTTACCATTTCTTGGTCAGAAGACAAACAAATTACTTGATAACTTTGTCCAAACTCTTTTAATAGTGCTGCGAAGCGTTCCTTACGAACACTGTCATAATGCAACCAACCATCATCAATAATGATCGGGCACAACGGATGATTTTTTTGCAGCGCTAGATAACCGAAACGTAACGCCATGATCAACTGATCCTTCGTTCCTGTGGACAAGTCAATGATCGAAAAGGTCTCGCTGGCATTTGCCGCTACTAACAGACCATTTTCCAGAAGAATCTTTTGATAACGTCCGTTTGAAAGCTGTTCAAAATAAGTCGAAGCGGCTGACAATAGCTGCGGCAATTGCTGTTCTGACAATTCAGTCGTGACATCCGTCAAAATTGAAGCCGCCAACTGACGACTGCCCCATGCCACAGCGAGTTCTTCAATGACCGCCTTCAGCTCACTTTCTTCTTGATAAAGCTGATTCAAGGTGCCGTTTTTTTGACTGGCTGCTGCTTCTAATTCCAAGCGTTGTTTGTGCTCCGTCAACTGCTGCATTTGTGCCTGAAGCTGTGTTTGCTGCTGCTTGATCTGGTCTTTTTGCTGCAGCAATTCTGCTTGCGTGACTGGTTTGGGATAGATCGGTGTTAACATCCCCGCCAATTCTTCTGCTCGCTGCTGCGTGCGCTGCGCTGCTTCCCATTGCTTCAACCAGAGGCTGATTTCTGCAGGGTGATCTAACCCTTGCTGCTGCAAGAGCGCACTGGCTTGGGCAAACAGCTGGTCGCGTTCGTTGCGGGTACGGGTCAATTGTTGGGCCAGTAACGTGCTAGGTTGTTGCAACCGCGAAAGCTTGATCGTTTGCATCTCTTCATGAAACTTCTGCAACATCGCCGCTTTTTCTAACAAGGTTTTGTTTTGCAGCGGCAGCCACTCCGCATACGGGCGGAATTGCTCCTCAAAGGGGGCCAATTCTTCCGTGACCGCTTGCCGTTCTTGATAGGCTTGCTTGCGCTGCTGCGAGTAGGCTTGATAGCTAGCAACATCTTCATCATAGGCCAATAGATACGACTGCCAGTTTTCCACCGGCAAATCACCAAAAAAGGGTGTCAACGCTTGGTGGGCACGGCTGATCTGCTGCTGCTTTTGCTGCTGTTCATTTTCCAGCTGTGCCAACTCTTCGCCCAGCAGATCCAGCTGCATGAGGACCGTCTGCCATTCTTGCTTGATGCCTTGCTGCTTGTTTGGTGCTGCTTTCATCAGCGGCAAAATACTGCCGATGATCGCTACGATCCCCGCACCTAATGCAAGCCAGCGCCACGGACTTGGCAAAAAGATACCGATCACTGCGACTAGCCCACCGACGATCCCTAGCGGCCATAGTGGGCGAGAAACGGGCTTGCGGCCAATCAATTGAGGATGCTGCTGTTCTAAGCGGGCCGCGGTGGCTTGCAAAGGTTGCGCTTTTTCTTCTAAATGCCTCATGCGCTTTTCGAGCTCTTCTAACTGCACACGTTCTTGCAGTAAACGTGTGGTTTGTTCATGGATCGAAGCCGTTACTAGCGGCGGCGATTCTCTACTCCACTGGCGCTTTTCAATCAAGCGATTCAACTCTGTGATGGCGACAGTTTCTTGTTGATTGGCTGCTACTTCACGATCTGCCAAACGCGCCATCGTCACTTGCTGCTGCAGCAAGTGATTGATCTGATGCTCGTGATCAAGGTAAAAGAAATACTTGTCTGATTCTTTTCCTTGCTCCAACTGATCTAATTCGGCTTCTTTTTTGCGAATTTCTTCCGTCAGCTGCTGATACTGCTGATAAAACTGTTTGATGGCTTGGACTTGCTGAGGATCGGCTAGCGTATCTGCTGGTGCCATTTGCTGCCACTCTTCATAAAGGCCCCAGTGACTCAGCTGTTGCTGATTTTCCTGATAAGCGTCATTCAATGCTTGATACTGGTGCCGCAAGTCTTGGATCTGTTCTTGCAGCTGGGCGATCTGTTGATACTGCTGTTGGATGCGGCTTTCTTCGCTTTCTTTTTCCGCAATCGTTTTTTGCAGTTTTTCTAATTGTTTTAACGCTTGGTTCAAAGGCAGCTTTTGCCCTCGTGGCTTGTATTGCTGCTGATTGGTGGTTTCATATTGCGCCACTTGCTGCAGCATTTTTTGACTGCCGCTGATCCCTAGAGAAATCAACGCTTGGTGCAGCTCATTTTCTTCTAGCTTATCGATCTGGGTCAATTGCTCTTGCTGAAAAGTAAAGACATCGAAGAACAATGCTCGATTGAGGGGCTGCAGGTGTTGTGCCAGCCATTGCTCATCGACCGTCTGGCCAGCGACATGGACTTTGGCACGACCACGGTCCACTTGCCGATAGCGTTCCACGATCACTTCGCCGAAGGGTTCCAGCGCCAACCATAACTTGCCACCGTAAGCAGCACCGTTTTTGGGGGTATAGTCTTTTTTCTTGGCTGTCTTTTTCGAAAAGCCAAACAAAATGGCGGCAATAAATTGATACAACGTCGATTTTCCGATCTCGTTGTGCCCAAAGAGCAGCTGATTTTGCGGATGAAAGGCAAAGCTTTGTTCATGGTATTTCCCAAAACCGGTAATCTCTGCTTTTAAAATTCTCATGACTGCTCCTCCCATTGAAAGTCGTCTTTCAACAATTGCTTGGCTTGCTGCAAGACTTCTTCTTGAAATGATTCATGGGTGATCCCCCGCTGGATCAGTGGATGCTGCAATAGATCCGACAATCGATCCGCAAACATCTCTGGCGACTCATACATCGCTAAAAACTGCAGCATATAATCTTCTGATACCGCCAATGCGATCTTGTCTTCATTGGCTTGCTCGACTTCAAGGGCATAGATCACTTGCAGCGGCTCTGTTTGTGCCAACCGTTCATTGAGGTAGGTCAGCCATTCATTTTTTTCCGCAGCTGGAAACCAATCTGGCGGCAGCTGCTGCACATCGGTCAACACCAGATGCAGCAAGCGCGAACGAGGACTTTTTAAGCGCTCGATGATCGCTGGCAATACGGCATTCGAGGCAGTCACATCCGCTAAGGAGACCACTTGCTTTTGCCAAGCGATCTCTGCGATCTCCAAGCGCTCGATCGTTGGTCCCTGCGGCGTTAAGTCTGCCAAAATCACCCCAGTCGCCTGTTCTTTCTTGGTCTTTCCTTGAGGTGTACCTGGATAGAGAATCGGTGGCTGCTCTGAGAGCGTCTTAGGTACATGGATGTGCCCCAAGCCCCAATAATCATAGCCTTTTTGCTTCATTTCACTGATTGAAAAGGGGGCATACCGTTCACCAGCTTGGTCCCCGTGGTAAAGCCCGATATGGTAATCCACCGCTGCTCTTGCAGGAAATTCTGTTACTTTATTTTCAGTAATCCAAGGATGTTGGTAGCTAAATCCACTGATTGCATAGGTTTCACCGTTTTTCGTTGTTCCTTGAACCGTTTGAACTTCTTCTGATGAAAAGAGAATGACGTTTTCTGGAAAAGCAAACCAATACCGTTGCGGATCATAATAATCATGGTTGCCGAAAATCATATAGACAGGGATCTGTGCTTCCCCTAGTCGTTGCAGTTGGGCAAAAAAGTCATGCTGCACTTTTAGACTCGGCCGTGCTTGATGGAATGTATCCCCAGCCAGCAAAACAAAATCGACCGCTTTTTCTAAGGCAACATCCACCAAATTACGGATGATTTTTTGATTGATGGCAGGGAGTTGGGTCTTCACTTTTTCAGATAACAAATGAACCCCTTCAAATGACCGGTCGATATGCAGGTCTGCACTATGTAAAAATCGCATTTCTTTCTCCCTCCTTAATGCTTCTATCATAACATTTCTCAGGCATTTCGTCAGCAAAATACGAAAATTTGTTCGCCTTTTTCATAAAAAAAACCAAAGAAGCGATTTTGAAACTTCTTTGGAAAAGGCTCTTGCAGTTGCAGCCGATTGCTCTGAAGATTCACTTGCTTCTTTGGTCTTTGTTTGTTGGCGATTACGCTTCGTATAGATCTCTTACAGGACCCATGATGATGCGGTTCAAGTCATTGGCTACTAAGCTGAAGGCTTGCTCTTTTTGCATCAAGTCAGAAACAATGCCGTCTTGTTGAATTTTTTGCGATAATTCTTGGGCTTTTTGCGCTTCTTCTTCTGTCATTTCTTCGCCAGCCATCATTTTTTGTTGCAGGCTTTGTTGCAACTCTTGAAACTCTTTGAATAACGCATACGCTTCTTCATTTGCTTTCAAGCGGTCGAAAGAACCTTTCAAATCTTGAAACTGTTCTGACTCGCGTAATTCACGTTCTAATTGGTTTGCTGTATCATAAATATTTGCCATTTTGACGCCTCCTCTTTTTTTCTAGTATACCATTCTTCTCAGGTTCTAGACTAGCAGTTGCCTAATTCCTTTAATTTCCGCTGATGGAATTCCACAAGCCGCCAAACAGTTCTTTCGTTCCTTCTTTGATCTTGCTGCCGAATTCCTTCATACCTTCTTTGGCGCTTTCGGCAAAGTCATCGATGGTTTTCTGCCAATCATTGCCATTTTGTGACGTACTGCTCTCAGGATCTGGTACTTCATCGGCTGCCATCAATTTTCCACCTGTCCAATAAGCGTCTGCAACTTGGAATTGGGTGCCTTGACTATAAGGCAGTAAGCTTTCGGCCTCTGCTTTGAATATTTTCCCAACGACTTGTCCGCTAGTTCCCGTTAAGTAATGATCTTCACTCACATGTTCAAATCCTAGCCAGGTTGAAAGAACCATATCAGGGGTATAGCCGACGATCCATTGGTCATTGACCTTAGAAGCATCAAAGTTGGTCTCTGTCGTACCCGTCTTACCGGCGATCGTAAAGCCGTACGGACTGGCACTAACACCCGTCCCGTTAGAAAAGGTGCCCAGCATCATGCTCGTCATTTTATCAGCGGTCTCTTTAGAAATCACCCGTTTGCCTTGCACAGACGTATTGTCAACGATCACGGCACCAGTTGAATCAACGATTTTGGTGATCAAATGCGGTTTGTAGTAATACCCGCCATTTGCGAAAACGCCATACGCTGCTGCCATCGTCATGGGTGATTCCCCTTTTTCCAAACCACCTAATGCTAAGCCATAATATTTGTCGGATTCGGTCAAGGAAAGTCCAAACTCTTGTGCTTTGCTGTACCCACGATCTAAGCCGATCTCATGCAACAGCCAAACTGCTGGCAGATTCAGGCTTTGGGCGAGGGCTTGATACATGACTGCTTCGCCAGCATAGGTCCCATCAAAGTTTTGAGCATCATAAAAATCGAGGGGCTCGTCTTTCAGGATACTGTCGGGTTCAAACCCAGCTTCTAGGGCAGGGGCGAAGACGCTGATCGGTTTGATCGTGGAGCCTGGTGAACGTTTCATTTGCGTGGCAAAATTAAAGCCTCTAAAGACGTGCTCGCCACGACGACCCACCACCGCTTGCACCCCACCGGTATTCGGATCAAGTGCGACAGAGCCTGATTGCACCATCGTGCCATCAGCGGCATTTTCAGGGAACAAGGCATCGTTTTTATAGGCAGCTTCCATTTGCGCTTGGTAGTTTTGATCCAGTGCTGTATAGATCTTGTAGCCGCGATTCATGACATCATCGGCGTCCAACCCATAGGATTCGGCTTCATCGATGACCGCATCGAAATAATAAGGATACTTATAGCCAGATTCTGAATTGCCAAATCCATCATACAGTAAATTAGCTAAGGCAACTTGTGATTCTTGGTCAGCAACGGACTGGTCCAACTTGCCGTTATCCACCATCAAACTCAAGACGGTATCGCGACGGTTCGTGGCGTTTTCCAGATTGTCGATCGGGTTATAGATCGAAGGACCTTTGAGCATCCCCACCAACGTCGCAGCTTCTCCCACGCTTAGTTCAGAAGCATTGACACCGAAATATTTTAGCGAGGCATCTTGAATGCCCCAAACCCCGTTACCAAAATAGGAACTGTTCAAATACATTTCCAAAATCTCATCTTTAGAATATTTCTTCTCGATCTCGATCGCTAAGAAAAGCTCCTTGGCTTTTCGACTAAAGGTTTGATCCAAGGACAGATAGGCATTTTTGGCAAGCTGCTGGGTGATGGTACTTCCCCCACCGCCTTCGGCACTGCGGTTGACCAGCATGCGCAGGGCTGCTCGAGCGATCCCCTTGATATCAAACCCGTGGTGATTATAGAAGTTGCGGTCTTCGGTTGAGATCAAGGCGTTGACCACATCACTGGAAATGGCATCAAGAGAAACGTACGTGCCTTTTTGCGAGTACAACTGCCCTGCTTCATCGCCATTGGCATCAAAAATCACCGTCGATTCTTTCAGACCTGACTCTAATTCACTGACTTTCGTATTTTTAGCGATATAAAACAAATACCCGCTCATGATTAAGATAGCAACTAAACTAAGTAAAATAAAAATTTTATTTACGTGGTATTTTTTCCAAACCCGCTTGCGCCATTGATGAAATTGCTGCAAATACGGTTTTAACCAGCGCCAAAAGGTCAGCCAACCGGTCTTTATTTTGTGAAGGATGTGTTTCCAATCCATTACTTCACGCTCCTTTGGTTAAGTGTAGCATAAATGACTTTCTTTGTTATACGGCTCTAGACGTAATTTCATTCGAAAAGAATGCTTTATTATTCTAGCATTGAATGCTCTGTTTTTTATTGTTTTTTTTATAAGAAAAGCTTAAAGATGCTATAATAGTCGGTAGCGAACAGCAAAGAAAGGACGTTTTTATGGAATACACCATGACTTTACCCAAAAATCACCCGCCCATGCCGCTTCGCGATTTGTTGGAACGGGAGTGGCTCGTCCCACGAAAAGTGCGCCATTTTCTGCGCACACGGAAAAATGTAATCGTCAATCAGCAGCCCGCGATGTTTCATCAAGAAGTTCGTGGCGGCGATCAAATCACTTTGATCATTGAAGACAGTGATTACAGCTATCAGCCGATCCAGTTAGGCCAAGCAGACAAAGTCAACGTACTTTTTGAAGATGAGCACTTATTGGTGCTGAACAAGCCTGCGGGGGTCAAGACGCACCCCAATCAGCCATTAGAAGCAGATACCCTATTGAATGATGCCGCTGCTTACCTTGCGCCGAAACAGCAGCAGCCTTATGTGGTCCATCGTCTAGACAAAGAAACCAGCGGTGTCGTTTTATTCGCAAAAAATCCTTTGGTGTTGCCGATCTTGGGTCGAATGTTGGAAAACAAACAGATTTTCCGCCGCTATCAAGCCACAGTTTGGGGTAAACTTACGCAAGATCAAACGATCGCCAAAAAAATCGGTCGTGACCGTCATGATCGTCGCAAGCGAATCATTGACCCCCGCAACGGTCAGTCAGCCGTCACCCATGTAACCATCGCCCACACCCAACAAAAGACGACCGATGTGTATTGTGTGTTAGATACGGGGAGGACCCACCAAATTCGCGTCCACCTTGCCAGTATCGGTCATCCAGTCGTCGGTGACCCGCTTTACCAAAACAAACCAGCGCCGCGTTTGCTGCTGCATGGCTATGAATTGCATCTGGAGCATCCCTTTACCAAAGAACAGTTAGTGATCATCGCTCAACCGGGCTTGTGGTAAACAAAAAAAGCATGACGACTTGAGGAACCCCTCTTGTCAGTCATGCTTTTTGGTTTCAGATGTTTTTTTCAATGTTTCTACTCGGTGCTTCGGCTTATAGCGGTAAGTAAGCTGCTGGATCAACGAAATCTGACCACAACGTCTTACTCAATCCAAAGTGCAAATGGACGCCAGTCGAGTTTCCAGTCGTCCCCATCGTACCGACTTGCTCGCCGACTGCAACGGTTGCCCCCTTCGAGACACTGATAGCTGTTAAGTGAAAATAATACGAGTAAAAGCCGTTATCATGAGCCAAAATCACGTAATTCCCCGTGCTTGGACCATAACCAGCATCTTCTACCTGACCATCACGAGCGGCGACGATCTTCTCCCCCGCTTGACCTGTAAAGTCGATCCCATCATGCTGCGTCCCAGAAAAACCAGTTGGGTCAGCTCGAGTACCAAAACCGCTGGAGATCGACACGGCGCCCGTGATTGGCAGTGAAAATTCACTGGCTGCTGCTTTCTCTGCTGCTTCTTTGGCTTTTTGTTTTGCTTCTTCAGCGGCTTTTGCTTCTTTGTCCACTTTTTCTTGCAAGTCTTGTACTTGCGCTTGCGTTTGCTGCAGCTGCTCTTGTTGGCTCTGCAATTCTTCTTTTGCTGTTGCTAGTTGTTCTTTACTATGTACTAATTGGGCTTGCGTCAAGGTTTGGTACGAAGTGATTCGTTGCTGTTGGGCTTCTTTTTCCGCCAATTGTTGGTTCACTTCCCGTAAAGCCGCTTGTTGTTCACTAAACTTGCGTAGTTGTTGGATCGTGGCTTGTGGTCCGTCGACTACCGGGCTGCTTGGCGCTTGGCTTTCTTGATGCTGGGCTTTTTGGTCATTCAGAGCAGCGATCTGCGTTTGAACTTCCTGGCTTTCTTGTGCTAATTGGCTTAATTCTTCCTGATAATCCGCTAATTGACTTTCCAGCGCTGTGACTTTCTGTTGGCTAGTGGTGACTTCCTCTTCATACGTTGCAAGTTCTGCAGTCAAAACCGTCAGTTCCTCGGTGCTCTTCGTTTCAGCAGCATAACTGACAGCTGGCTGGAAAAGCGGCAACGTAAGGGCGAGCAATAAAAAAATCTTTTTCTTCAATGAGGCAACTCCTTCTTTTTTTTAGTAGCTTGGCTACTTTAACATGCTTATTCATGAAAAAAAAGAGGGTTTTTCCAACAGTTTAAAGTCTATTGTTGCAAATTTTCATGTAAATTACCTATAAAACGGGCTTTTTTTACAAATATTGCAGCCAAATAACAACTTTTATAAGAATTTCTTTAGCTCGCCAACCGCCTTATCCTCGCTCTTGCAGCTTCGCCAATTCCTCAGACGTTAATTCCCGATACTCGCCTAATGCCAAATCATCAGGCAAGGACAGGCCTCCCATGCGAATCCGTTTCAAATAAACGACTTCTTTTCCTACTGCATGGACCATCCGTTTGACTTGATGAAACTTGCCTTCATGGAGGATCAGTTTGATCTCGCTGCGCATTTCTTCTTCATCGACGTTGAGGATCTGCAACTCAGCCGGCAAAGTCCACTCGCCGTCTAATTTGATGCCTTTGGCAAAGATTTTTTGATCCTCCGCTGTCATGATTCCCTCGACTTGGGCATAATATTCTTTTTCCACATGCTTTTTAGGCGACAATAATTGATGCGCCAATCCGCCATCGTTCGTAATCAGCAAAAAGCCTTCGGTGTCTTTATCCAACCGTCCTACTGGAAACAGATCTTCGCGAAATGCTTCTTCAGAAAACAAATCTAAGACCGTCTCTTCATAGGAATCGACGGTTGCCGAAATCACGCCGGCGGGTTTATTCAGCAAATAATAAAACTGGCTTTGATAGGCGATGGGTTCCCCCTCAAAACAAACGGTATCTTGTGTTTCTTGTACTTGTGCTTTGTCACTTTTGATGACTTGTCCATTGACGGTCACGAGCCCTTTTTTGATCAACTGTTTCACTTCTTTGCGGGAGCCATAGCCCATATCCGCTAAAAACTTGTCTAAACGCATCGGTTTCTTCCTTTCATATAAAACAGCCGCCAAGGTCTCACAAAGGAGGCTCAGCGGCTGCTTCTGGTTTTATTTGATGTGTAATTTCTGGCGTAAACGTACCATTGATGAGCCGAGTAGTTTTTCAGCTAAACGCAATTTCAGCGCAATGTAGATGTATACACTGCCGCCGACTCCTGCTACTAGCAAGCTCAAGATAAAGGCTTGGACTTTTCTTTCAGAGCTCAAGACAAGCCCAAAGAGTTGGCGAGCGATCAACGCTGCGATCACCATAATGATCGTCATCGCGCCAATCAATAATGTCCGTCGCAACGTTAAGTTTACATTGAAATGGCCTTTGCGAATCATTTTGCGAATATTTAACCAGCAGACGATCCCTAAGGCAATCGTGGTAGAAACCAATGGTCCATAGACTTGGAACAAACGAATCGCTGGATACTGCAAGATCACTTTCACCAGTAACCCTACAAAGAAGAAAACAACCGCTTCTTTGTTGTGGTACATCCCTTGCAGCATACTCGAACTAAGCATAAACAAGCCCAAGACCAGACCAGACAGACAGGCAGCGACTAAGACGCTCGCCCCTAACGCATCTGGACGATAAAACAAGGTGTATAGAGGATAAGACAGTACGATCATCCCAAAAGTCGCTGGAAACATTACAAAGGAATACAATTGCAAGTTGTTGCTGATCAATTTGGCTAAGTTCTTTTTGTCTTTTTTGGCGACTGCTTCACTGATCAAAGGCAGTCCCGTTGAAGCCATGGAAGTAGCTAATCCGATAACCACCATCGTCAGCTTATCAGGGTTGCTGCCGAAAATCGCCATTAGTTCTAAGAGCTGATCATTTGAAAATTCGGTAAAACTGCTCATCATTCGAACAAAGGTGTACTGATCCACCAATTTTAAAATCGTGATCCCTGAGCCTACGATAATAAAAGGGATCGCTTCTTTGATGGTCGCTAAAACCAATTCTTTGGTTTGCAGCACCGTTTCTTCTTTGCTCATATCGACTAAAACATCCATCCGCACCCGCTGCTTTTGGAAGTAATAGCCTAATACCAAAATGCTGGCTAAGACACCGATAAAGGCGGCAAAGGTCGATTGCGTCACGGCTGCCGTGTATTCGCCTTCGATGACCCGCATAATGATGAAGGTCGCTAAAAGCATATAACAGACACGAGCGATTTGTTCAACGACTTGCGAGATCGCAAAAGGTTTCATGTCTTGGTTTCCTTGGAAATACCCTCGCATGACACTCATACAAGGAAAAACCAATAAAGCAATACTCAATGAGCGCATCGCAGGAATCAATTCTGCGCCTCCGCCTGAAGCCGTTGCCAACCATGGGGCTGCCAAATACATGATTCCAGCGGTCACCACGCCAAAACCTGCCATCAATTGAAACGCTCTTAAAAAGAGCTTCTGGCTCGTGCGGTATTCTTGGCGAGAATTGTAAAAAGAAATCTGTTTGGCAATTGCTGAAGGGATCCCCGCAGTGGAGATCATTAAAAATAAGGCGTAAACATTATAGCCCATTCCAAACAACGCATTTGCTTTATCCGCATTTGCGCCCATCCAATAATACCAGGGTAAAATGTAAATGGCGCCAAGCAAACGTGAGCCGATATTTCCCATCGTCATCCAAGCAGATCCTTGAGCCATTTTTTCTTGTGTAGTTAATTCTTTTGACACTGAACGCATGTGTTTATCCATCGCCATTATCTCCAACTTTCTACAAACATATCCCTTCCATTTTAATTCGAAAAAGGGTTGGTCGCAATCTATTTTTGCAACATCTTAAAGTTTCTTCAAAATAAGGAGAAAAAAAAGAAAACTTTTCCCTCCCAAACGGCGGTTTTTAGGAGTTATGCTATAATAAGAGAAATCTTTAGAGGAATGAAGGAGAACAACGATGCAAAAGGAACTCATTACCGTGCCACAGATCCGCAAGCTCTTATTGCAGGAAAACCTATTGAAAGAAATCATCACCCCCACTGATTGGGTTTATACCGTGCCGCAAGAAATGACTGATCTTGCCTTTACCTCATTAAGCTACGACTCGCGAACAGCCGATGCGGCGACGCTTTTTTTCTGTAAAGGGGCTTCTTTTAAAGAAAGCTACCTGGCTGCCGCCATTGACCAAGGGATTCAGTGCTACATTTCCGAAACGCCCTATGACAACTTTGCAACTTATGGAATCATCGTCACCGACATTCGAGAAACGATGGCAGTGATCGCTCAAGCGTTTTATGGCCATCCTCAAGAACAGCTGGTGACCATCGGCATCACTGGAACAAAAGGCAAAACCAGCTGCGCCTATTTTGCTCGGGCGATTTTAGCAGAATCGACGGGTCAAAAAGTAGCATTCTTTTCATCTGAGGAAAACTCAGTCGACGGAAAAACCTTTAATGAAGCAGTGTTGACGACCCCCGAAACACTGGATCTTTATAAGATGATGGCCGAGGCTGTCGCAAACGGCATGACCCATCTTGTGATGGAGGTTTCTTCCCAAGCCTATAAAACCAAACGGGTCGCCGGTATTACCTTTGATATTGGCGCGTTCTTAAATATTTCGCCTGATCACATTGGACCAGTGGAACATCCAACTTATGACGATTACCTTTACTGCAAACGGGAACTGATCCGCAACAGCAAACAGATGATTTTAAATCGCCAAAGCGATCACTACCACTTGCTACGAGAAACTTGTGAAGTCCATCAAGTTCCTTATATTACCTACGGACGTTCAGACGCCGATTATGTCGTCCAAGAAGGGACAGATCTAAAAGGCTTTGCGCTGTCAGCTGCTTCTGATGTCTTGCAAGTCTCTGGTGAATATCAACTGGGGATTTTAGGTTCTTTCAACCATGAGAACGCTGCAGCTGCGATTTTAGCTGCCTGCTTAGCGGGTGCCTCTCGTGAGGACGCTCAGAAAGTCCTGCCGACAGTGATCATCCCTGGACGAATGATCGTTTTAGAAAAAGAAAATGGTGCAGTCATGATCGTTGACTATGCCCACAATTACCTTAGCTTCCAATCATTAAGTGAACTTGCCCGCCAATTGCGCCCAGAAGGCCGCCTGCTTTTTGTCACTGGCAGTGCTGGCGGCAAAGCCCAATCTCGCCGAGCAGATATGGGACGAGCGCTAGGAGAATATGCGGACAAAGTCTACCTGACCAGCGATGATCCTGATTTTGAAGAAGCAGCTGCGATCGCAAAAGAAATCGCAGCTGCAATCACCAATCCTGAAGTCGCCATCATTCATGAGATGGATCGGGCTCAAGCCGTCAAATCAGCGATTGCTGAAGCAGACAGTAAGGATATCGTGATTATTGCGGGCAAAGGCGCCGAACAATACTTGAAAGTCGCTGGAAAAAAAGTCCCTTACATCGGTGACTTGACCTTAGCGCAGCAGCAAGCCAAACACCAATAGCAACAAGTTGCCTCAACAAAAAAACTTTCAGATGATTTAACAGATCATCTGAAAGCTTTTTTTCTGCGTGACTAAGGTTGTTCGTCTTCGTAAGTCTCATAGACATAGGGTGCGCCATCATAACGGAATTCTGTTGAAATGGCGGCGTCAAGGTCTTCGGTAAACATTCGTTTGCTGAAAGGAAACAAAAAGACTTGCCCTTCTTTGGCATCTTCGGCTGCTAAACGGTAAAACAGCTCTTCTTCTGTTAATTGTTGATTCAACTGTTCCAAGACATCGGCAGTGACTGCCTCTTCCTCATAGCCAGGTTTGGCAATCCGTGCATAATCTTCAAAAAAAGCCGACTGGCCTTCAAATGATTGATACTCCATGTAAGTCCCCTCTTTCTTTTCTCTTACTTTATTATACGAGAGTCCGTGAGGATCAGCGAATAATATGATCGGTCTACAGGGGAATTTTTACTCTTCTGGTGCTTAAATATGTCAGAAATATTTCAAGTGTATTACGAATCAATTATTTGACAAAATCAGATTGAACACGCATCCAAATTTTGTATAATGATACATAGAGACTATAAAAGGGGCAAATGTAATGAACAACGCAAAGAAAAAAATTTTCGTCGGTACTGGTGCTGCAATTGGTTTTGTCGCAATCGTTGCTATGATGGCTCAGTTCATGATTTCCAATCATCTATTTGGCGGAAGTGATGCTTCATCAGAAATTTTCACTCGCGCTACGTATCCAAGCGGCTTTCTACTAGTGATCTTGATTCCATTGGTCGCAACAGCCGCTTTGTTCTATGGGATCATTCGCAAAAAATAACAAAAAAGTGTTGCTGAGAACTACTCAGTAACACTTTTTTTCTTTGTCGTCACCAAAAAGCTGCCTAACAGACCCTCGATCTGCTAGGCAGCTATTTTTTAGCGTTTAGTTTGCAACGATATTGACCAATTTGTTCGGTACGACGATCACTTTACGGATCGTTTTTCCTTGGAGCTGTTCTTGGACAAGTTCGTTTTCTTGTGCCAATTGTTCAAGCACTGCTTTTTCGGCATCCGCTGGCACCATTGCTTTGGCGCGAACTTTGCCGTTGACTTGAAAGACGACTTCGATCTCGTCTTCCACTAGGGCACTTTCGTCATAGGTTGGCCATGGCACATAAGAGATCCCATGGTCATTCCCGAGGATCGACCATAGCTCTTCCCCGATATGCGGTGCGATCGGAGCCAATAGCTGCACAAATCCTTCGACATATTCGTAAGGCAAGGCATCGGCTTTGTACGCTTCATTGACAAAGACCATCAATTGGGAAATCGCCGTATTGAAGTGCAGCTGCTCAAAATCTTCCGTCACTTTCTTAACGGTTTGATGGTAAACTTTCGACAATTTGCCATCGTTGAATGTCGTGATGCGGTCACGCATTTTGCCATTTTCATCGACGATCAAGCGCCACACACGATCCAAGAATTTACGACTGCCTTCAAGACCATTCTCATTCCAAGCGATCGATGCATCCAATGGTCCCATAAACATTTCATATAGACGCAAAGTATCCGCACCGTATTGATTGATGACATCATCTGGATTGACGACGTTGCCGCGGGATTTTGACATTTTTTCATTGTTTTCCCCAAGGATCATCCCTTGGTTGAACAATTTTTCAAATGGTTCTTTCGTTGGCACGACACCGATATCATACAAGAATTTATGCCAGAAGCGAGCATAAAGCAAGTGCAAGACAGCGTGCTCTGCGCCACCGATATAAATATCGACTGGCATCCAGCGTTTCAATTTGTCGTAGTCTGCCAAAACAGACTTATTATGAGGATCGATAAAGCGCAAGAAATACCATGAGCTTCCAGCCCATTGCGGCATCGTATTGGTTTCACGACGTCCTTTTTTCCCGGTTTCAGGGTCAGTGACATTGACCCAATCTGTGACATTGGCTAATGGCGATTCACCAGTACCGCTTGGTTTGATATTGTCGGTTTTTGGCAAACGCAACGGCAGCTGATCTTCAGGAAGCGTCGTAGTCGTACCATCTTCCCAATGGATGATTGGGATTGGCTCTCCCCAATACCGTTGGCGAGAGAACAACCAATCGCGAAGACGATAGCTGACTTCTTTTTTCCCAACGTGGTTTTCTTCCAACCATGCGACCATTTTTTCGATGGCTGTCTCTTTGTCTAGCCCATCCAAAAAGTCTGAATTGATATGCAGTCCATCTTCGGTATAGGCAGATTCTTCCACGTTGCCCCCTGCCAATACAGGAATGATCTCTAAGCCAAATGTTTTGGCAAATTCGTGGTCACGTTCGTCATGGGCAGGAACCGCCATGATCGCACCTGTTCCATAAGAAGCCAAAACATAATCGGCGATCCAAATCGGGATCTCTTTGCCATTCACGGGATTGATGGCATAGGCACCTGTGAAGACACCAGTTTTTTCTTTGGCCAAATCTGTTCGGTTCAAATCAGATTTTTTCGACGCTTCTTCTACATAGGCATCAATGGCTGCTTTTTGTTCTGGTGTAGTGATTTGGGCCACTAGCTCATGTTCTGGCGCCAATACGGCGTAGGTCGCACCAAACAAGGTATCTGGGCGAGTCGTAAAGACGGTAAAGTCTTTTTCCATCCCTGCCACTTTAAACGTAACGTTGGCTCCGACCGAACGTCCGATCCAATTGCGTTGCATTTCTTTGATGCTTTCTGGCCAATCAACTTCTTCAAGATCGTCCAACAAACGATCAGCATACGCCGTGATTTTAAGCATCCATTGGCGCATCGGTTTGCGGATCACATCGTAGCCGCCCCGTTCGCTTTTGCCGTCAATGACTTCTTCATTGGCGATCACGGTCCCAAGCTCTGGTACCCAGTTTACTGGAACTTCGGCTTCATAAGCTAACCCTTTTTCATAAAGCTTGGTAAAGATCCATTGTGTCCACTTGTAGTACTCGGGATCTGTCGTATTGATTTCACGATTCCAGTCATAGCTGAATCCTAGCGCATTGATTTGACGGCGGAAGGTCTCAATATTTTTCTTCGTGAATTCCGCTGGATCATTTCCAGTGTCTAGTGCATATTGTTCGGCAGGCAGACCAAAGGCATCCCAGCCCATTGGGTGCAGTACATTGTACCCTTGGCTGCGTTTGAAGCGACTCAAGATATCCGTAGCTGTATAGCCTTCTGGATGTCCGACATGTAATCCTTGTCCAGATGGATATGGGAACATATCTAGCGCATAAAATTTTGGTTTGTCCGGCTCATCATGGGTGTTGAATTCATTTTTCTTTGCCCAATATTTTTGCCATTTTTTTTCGATTTCTTTGTGATTGTAATTCACGATGGACTCCTCCTAAAAAAATTGGTGTTTTGCTCGTCAAATCAACCAGCAAAACTTAAAAAAAGTCCTATAAAAATCGCTATGATTTTTATAGGACGTTATCAACGTGGTACCACCTAAGTTTATCTGCTCCTCAAAAAAGCAGACCTCGATGTTTTAACGGCCATCGCCGTATCTGCCTAGCCAAATCAGGTTCAGTCAGATATCACTCGAAGACGAGTTCGAAAGGTGTGCTGTGCATTTCCACCAACCATGCACTCTCTAAAAGTCCCACCGTACTTCTACTATTCCTTCTCAAACGTGAAAGTTTCTTTGCACTTATCCTAACAAAAATCATTAGGAATAGCAATCTATTTTACCCTAACTGTTTGTCCTGGGTAAATAAAGTTATTTTGAATATTGTTCCATTGGATAAATTGATCCGTCGTGATGCCGAACTTATCTGCGATCCCCCAAACAGAATCCCCCGATGCGACCTTGTACGTACCATTTGTCGCTGAAGTGCTGGTAGTAGCTGCCGTGCCGCCTTGCTTGACGACCACCTTTTGTCCTGGATAGATAAAATCATTTTTGATGTTGTTCCAGCTGCGGATTTGGTCCATCGAAATCCCGTGTTTATTGGCAACTGACCAGACTGAATCACCAGAAGCCACCGTATAGGTGTTGCCTGCAGCACTGCTGCTGGTTTGGCTGCTGACGGTCGTGCTCGTCGTTGTACTTGTACGGGTAGAACTACCGCTGACAACCACCTTTTGACCTGGATAAACATAGTCGTTTTTAATATTGTTCAAGCTGCGGAACTGATCCATCGAGATGCCATGCTTGTTAGCGATCGACCAGACTGAATCGCCAGCTGCCACCGTGTAGGTGCCGCCACTGCTTTGGCTAGCCGTTGATGCCGTGCTGACGGTCGTAGTACTGCTGGTATTCGTAGACGAACCACCGCTAACGACAACTTTTTGCCCTGGATAGACAAAATCATTTTTGATGTTGTTCAAACTGCGAAATTGATCCATCGAAATGCCATGCTTATTGGCGATCGACCAAACGGAATCACCAGAAACTACGGTGTAGGTATTGCCTGATGTAGTTGCTGAAGCATTGCGATTGACGATCGATACCGTTGAAGTTGCCGAAGTACTTTGGGCGCTGCCGTTGACTTTCAAGGTTTGTCCTGGATAAACAAAATCGTTTTTGATATTGTTCAAACTGCGCAACTGATCCATGGAGATGCCATGTTTGTTGGCGATCGACCAGACTGAGTCCCCCGAAGCGACTGTATAGGTTTGACTACCGCTCGTGCTGACAGCTGATGTCGTGGTCGTCGTACTCGTTGAAGCACTGGCTGTGGCGCCACCACCGGCATTGCCAGAAGCTGGCGTGTCATATTTCGTCAACCCAAATTGCTGGATCACGGCATTCAGTGAAGAGGCATAGTTTGGTGCAGTCGCATAACGGCCTGCTAGCCATGCGGTTGCATCAAGATATGAAGTCGTATTGCTTTTCCAAGCGCCAGAATAATAAGCGACACCGCTTTGTAAAGAAGTTGAGCGTAAAGTACGTGCGTTATCTTCAAATGATTGCGTGTAAGATGGGTAACGCTTAAAGGGTTCATTCATAGTCAACCATTGGTTGTTCAAATATTCTAAGGTACTCATATAAACGGTTTGACCGTTATAGCTGCCTTTGATTCCGAAAAGATTGTAATTCGGTGCTTTTGATAAGCTGCTTCGGCCCCAACCACTTTCTAAAATGGCTTGCGCGATCATCACAGAAGCATATAGATCGTTGGCGTTTGCCACAGGTTGGGCGTACGTAGCGATTTCAGCAATAAACGCGGAAGTATTCGGCGCGGCAAAATTGCTAGTAGAAACTTGGGCGATCGAGGTCTCTACGGCTTCTGCTTGAACCGATGACACCAATGGAGCTACAACAGAGCAAGCAGTCAGTGTTGTTCCTAAAACAACTGCACTTTTTTTGATCACTCGATACTTATCGCCCGATTGGTCTGCTTGACGATGTACTTTTCTTGATTGACTCGTGTTCATGTCCGTTATTCCTCCGTTTTTTCCTTATAGTGAACGTAGGTTTAGTATACAATTTCTTAAGAATTTATAAAAGGTATTTGAGCCGATTTCAGAAACTGTAAACTCTTTGTAATCAAACGAACATTTATTGCAATGAAGCAATTGGCCTGCTCCCGATAAACGTATCGCTTGCTCAGACGAGTAACCCCCTGCTCGTTCCCTGCTTTTTCCGACTTGTGATAAATGCTATAATACCTTCTAGATGTCTCTTTGACTTAATGACAATAATTGACAGAAATTCTCTAGAAACGAGGCTTATCCATGCATAAAAAACTTTATTTTCAATTTGCGGGCAGTTGCTTTTTACTGCTGTTCGTTTTTCTCGGCTATGTCGTGAAATTTTACCCTACTTGGTTGGTCTCCTTTGACGAAACCTTGACTCGCATCATCCGCAGCGGCTACCCGTTTTGGACACCGTTTTTTCTATGGGTCACAAAATTTGCGAATCCTACCACGATCATCTTGCTCTTTCTCGCTGTTTTAGCTGTCTTAGTGATCAACAAGTATTATGCTGAAGCTATATGGCTCAGTATTGGTACCATCGGGATTGCTGGGCTCTTTAATCCATTGATCAAACTGGTCTTTTTACGGGAGCGCCCAACTCTTGAACACTTAGTCACGGAATCAAGTTTCAGTTTCCCCAGTGGACACTCGACGGGCAGTATGATTTTTTATGGAACCTTACTCTTCTTGGTCCCAGTTTTCTTTAAGCAGCCTTTTTGGCAATGGGGCATCCGCCTTTTGCTGGGCCTTTTGATTGGCTGCATCGGCATCAGCCGTATTTATGTTGGTGTGCATTTCCCCAGTGATGTGTTAGGCGGTTTTTGTGTTGGCCTGTCTTGGCTGCTGTTGACCTATCCGTACTACTTGCAAAAACGCTTTGTCTGGCGCTTCACGCGTAAACAATTATAAAAGAAGGTAAAAAAATGAATCCATTTCCTTATGCAGAAGATAAAAACAAACGATACCATTCGTGGAACTTTGCTTTGCGGCAAGAATTTGGCGAAAAAATCTTTAAAGTCCCCATCGATGCGGGCTTCGACTGCCCCAATCGTGACGGCACCGTTGCCAAAGGCGGCTGTACATTTTGCAGTGTGTCCGGTTCTGGCGATATGATCGTAGCTCCTGAAGCCCCACTGCCAGAGCAGTTTGAAAAAGAGATCGCCATGATGCACAAAAAGTGGCCGCAAGTGGACAAATACATTGTCTATTTTCAAAACTTTACGAACACCCACGCACCGGTGGCAGTGATCCGCGAGCGCTTCGAGCAAGTGCTGACACTACCTGGTGTTGTCGGGATCTCCATCGGGACCCGACCAGACTGCTTACCAGCAGATGTCGTTGACTATCTAGCAGAGCTCAATCAACGCTTTTATTTATGGGTCGAATTAGGACTGCAAACGACGTTTGAAACCACGAGCAATGCCATCAACCGCGCCCATGATTATCAAACTTACTTAGACGGAGTCGCCAGCCTGCGCAAACACAATATTCGTGTCTGTACCCATTTGATCAATGGCCTGCCAGGCGAGACGATCGAGATGATGCAAGAAAATGTCCGCCGCACCATTCAAGATTCTGATATCCAAGGCATCAAACTGCACCTGCTGCATTTGATGCGCAATACTCGGATGCTGCGGGATTATCATGAAGGACGTTTGCAATTGATGCGGCGCGATACCTATGTGTCATTGATCTGCGATCAGTTAGAAATGATCCCCCCAGAGATCATCATTCATCGCTTGACAGGCGATGCACCATGGGATTCTCTGGTAGGTCCAATGTGGAGTTTGAAAAAATGGGAAGTCTTGAATGAAATCGATCAAGAAATGCTGCGCCGCAACTCCTATCAAGGAAAATTCAACGTGCGAAAGGAGCCTGTCAATGCTGCCGACCGCCATGCGCTATAGCCACACCCTTTTAAAAGAAGTTCTGCAACCGGGACAAACCGCTGTTGATGCCACGATGGGCAACGGCTTCGACACGGAATTACTGGCTTCCTTAGTTGGCCCAACTGGTCAGGTGTTTGCGTTTGATATTCAAGAACAAGCCCTGCAAGCTACCAAAAAGCGGTTGGCTGAAAAAGAGCTGTTGGCGCAAGTCCAGCTGATCCATCAAGGCCATGAGACGTTGGCAGATGTTGTGAGTGGTCCGGTTCACGCCGCCATTTTCAATTTAGGCTACTTGCCGAAAGGGGACAAAGCGATCATCACGCTGCCTGATACAACGAAAACGGCTTTAGAAGCTTTACTGACACGTTTAGCTCCGAAAGGTAGAATCATCCTCGTCTGCTATTATGGACACGCTGGCGGCGAAGCAGAGCTGAAAGAAGTACACTCCTTTTGTCAGCAGCTGCCGCAAGAGGCATTCAATGTCCTTTCCTATCAATTTATCAATCAGCGCAACCAACCGCCGATCTTATTTTGTATCGAACGAAAAAACCATCAGTCCTCGGCACGTTAAGGTGTCGATCGACTGATGGTTTTTTTATTCACTAAAAAGCCATTGCAGGACTCGTTGGATCCATTGATCCCAGAAATTCCAATCATGATCCCCAGTTCCCGATTCAAACGTTACGGCTAGTTTGCGTTTTTGCAGCTTATCCACCGCATATTCACTTGCCGGATACAGCTGATCCTCGGTTCCGCAGCTAATAAAAAAGCGCGGCGCTGTGCTTGGATCGATGGTCTCAATCAGATGGATCAAATCATTTTCTGACCCTTTGAATTGCTCTAATGGTCCAAAAATTCCTTCCCAATAAGCTTGGCTTCGCAGCTGCAGCAAGGAATCCATGCTTTCAGCCAGCGCTAATGCCCCAGACAAAGACGCTACCGCCGCAAACTGGTCAGGCTTTCTCAGCCCGAGTTTTACTGCCCCATAGCCCCCCATCGAAAGCCCAGCCGCAAAAGTTTTTTCTCGTTTTTGCGTCAGCTGAGGAAACAGCTCATGGCAAATCTGTGGTAATTCTTCGGCGATAAAAGTCCAATACTTCATCTCATAGGTCGTATCGGTATACCACCCCAGATCAGTAGACGGCATGATGACCGCTAGTTGATACTCTGCGGCATACCGCTCGATCGACGTCCGTCGCTGCCAGACACTATGATTTCCGTTCATCCCATGCAATAAATAAAGCACCGGGAGATCTGTGCCCGTCGATTGGCTTTGCGTGCCGATTTTTTTCTTGGTACTTTGAGGCAAGATCACATCGATCATTACCTCCATTTCAAGAACATTTGAATAGATATTTGCTTGTAAAAAAGCCATACAATCACCTGCGATCCTTTTTTTATATTGTACCAGATTCTCGCGAAATCGTGCGGGTCAAACCAATCGCTAGCACAATAAGTAAAACACCGATCCCAAAAACCCAGTGTAGACCGCTATAAAGAATCTCCCGTAATTGCCCTAATAATGCGGTTGGCAGCTGGCGCGCAGCGGCTGGATCTACTAGCTGATTCATGACACTGCTATCATTGACTTGTGCCTGTGCTAAGCCTACGCTATTACTGGTGTTTAAAACGATACCGAAGACCGCTACCATGATGGTTTGCCCGATCGTTCGCAACAGGGTATTGAAAGAAGTCGCCACGCCGACTTGTGTGGGGCCAACGCTGGTTTGGGCAGTAACCGTACAAACCACCATCGTTGCCCCTAACCCGACGCCAGTAATAGAAGAAATGACCAAGAACAACCAGAATGAGGTCTGTGCCGGTGTCAAAAACAGCCACAAAGCACCGGTAGCCGTGATCAACAAGCTAACCGTCAAGACCCAGCTGACACTGTGCTGTGTCAACCAACGGCTGGCTAAGAAGGAGCCAATCATCCATAAAATCGACAACGGTGCCAACACAAGCCCGCCAATCCCCGCACTCATGCCTAAGACCCCTTGCATCCACATTGGGATATAAACATCGATCCCCATCAAGAAGCCGCTAGCCAAAGCTGCTACGATATTGACCACCACAAATAATTTTGAGTGAAACAGCTTCAGATCAATAATCGGATCTGCTGCTTTTTTCTCCACCCGAACGAAGCCGATGAACATAAGGACAGAAAAAACGAACAGACTGAGGACAGGCAGACTCACACCATAATCTCCCAGCAACTGGAAGCCTAGCAGGAGCCCTACTAGCGTCAACATCAACAAGAGACTGCCTGCATAATCAATGTTGACTGCAGCAAAGGCCTTTTTTTCTTCATGAAAATAAGACCAAATCAAGGCAATCAGCCCTAATCCAATGGGTACGTTGATAAAAAAGATCCAATGCCACCCGATCGTATCTACGATCAAGCCACCGGCTAAGGGACCAACGACACTGGCGATCCCCCAAGCCGTACTATTGAGCCCTAAGACTTTCGCCCGCTTTTCAACGGGATACAGGTCCGCAATGATCGTTAGGGCAACGGGCATCATGGCCCCTGCGCCTAATCCTTGCAACGCTCTGGCAATGATCAACGTCAACATCGTGTTGGCCATCCCACAAAACGCCGACCCGATAATAAACAGCAACGTCCCAAATAAAAAGACTGGTTTGCGGCCGATATTATCGGCAAACTTGCCGTAGATCGGGGTCAACATCGCACTGGTCAAAAGATAGATCGAGAAGACCCAGTTCATGATCTCGATCCCTTTCAATGAACTGACGATGGTAGGCATCGCTGTCGTAATGATCGTTCCTTCGATTGCGGTCATAAACGTTGCGACAAAGACCGCAATGGTGACTAATTTTACATTGGTTCGCATATAACTCCTCCTTTTACTCCAAAAAAAAGAACCTCTATTGATAGTCATCAATAGAGGTCGCCTCTTTTAATCCTTCACACTTGCCAAAAGTGCCGACACCTTGTCGGTGCGTTCCCATGGCAAATCGATATCTGTACGACCGAAATGTCCGTAAGCGGCAGTCTGACGATAAATCGGACGGCGCAAATCTAACATTTCAATAATTCCTGCTGGTCGCAAATCAAAGTTTTCCCGTACCGCTTGGATCAAGCGCTCGTTGCTGACGGTTCCTGTACCAAAAGTGTTGATGCTGATCGAAACGGGCTGTGCCACACCGATCGCATAGGCTAATTGTACTTCCACTTTTTTGGCTAGCTTTGCTGCTACGATGTTTTTGGCAATGTAGCGAGCCGCATAGCTGGCTGAACGGTCAACTTTGGTTGCATCTTTTCCAGAAAACGCACCGCCGCCATGACGTGCATAGCCGCCATAAGTATCAACGATGATTTTTCTGCCAGTCAAACCGGCATCCCCTTGAGGACCGCCGATCACAAAACGACCAGTAGGATTGATATAATATTTTGTCTGCTCGTCTAAAAGATCGGCAGGGATCACTTCTTTGATCACTTTTTCGATGACATCACGGTGGATCGTTTCATTATCAGCCGCATCATCATGCTGGGTACTAATAACGACGGTGTCCACTCTTTGTGGTTGATCGTTATCATCATATTCAACGGTTACTTGTGATTTTGCATCTGGACGCAAGTAGCTTAGTTCGTTGTTTTTACGCAACTCTGCTAAGCGACGTACCAGCCGATGGCTCAACGCGATCGGTAAAGGCATCAATTCAGGTGTTTCATCAACGGCAAAACCAAACATCAAGCCTTGGTCGCCGGCACCGATATCTTCTTTATCCGTTTCTCCACGACTTTCTAAAGCATCGTCAACGCCTTGAGCGATATCTGGTGATTGCTCATCGATCGCTACCAAAACAGCAACCGTATCGCCGTCAAAGCCGAATTTTGCTCGTGTATAGCCGATTTCTTTGATGGTTTCTCGGACGACTTTTTGAATATCTACATAAGCAGAAGTAGAAATTTCTCCAAAGACTAAAACCAATCCGGTAGTAACTGACGTTTCGCAAGCGACCCGTGCCATTGGATCTTCGGCAAGCAACGCATCTAAGATGGCATCACTGATTTGGTCGGCTACTTTGTCTGGGTGTCCTTCTGAAACGGACTCTGATGTAAATAAGTGTTTCTCTGTCATTTTTGTATTCCCCCTAATATATGTTTCGGTTACAAGGCATCTTCGCAGCTGCGAATCCTTTCGGGAACTTGCAACGGACTGATTATAACAAATTTTGACTGCTCATGCTTGAAAAAATGATAAAAAGATCATTTTTGGGCAATAAAAAAACACTCTCAAGAGTGTTTGCATGATCCGTACGGGATTCGAACCCGTGTTACCGCCGTGAAAGGGCGGTGTCTTAACCGCTTGACCAACGGACCAGTTTAAAAATGTAATGGGCCTAAATGGACTCGAACCATCGACCTCACGCTTATCAGGCGTGCGCTCTAACCAGCTGAGCTATAGGCCCCAAATAAAAAATGCAAAGCGGGTGACGAGAATCGAACTCGCGACAACAGCTTGGAAGGCTGTAGTTTTACCACTAAACTACACCCGCATTCCTATGGCGCGGGACAGAATCGAACTGCCGACACATGGAGCTTCAATCCATTGCTCTACCAACTGAGCTACCGAGCCAAAAACAACGGTCTGGACGGGACTCGAACCCGCGACCTCCTGCGTGACAGGCAGGCATTCTAACCAACTGAACTACCAAACCAGAAGCTTTGTATTGCTGCTTTGCCGTTAAACAAAGCAATTGCGGGAGCAGGATTTGAACCTACGACCTTCGGGTTATGAGCCCGACGAGCTACCAGACTGCTCCATCCCGCGATAAGTAATTACTTTACAGTAATTAAAGGACTGTGGTTCTTTTGCTCGCAACAAAAGAGACAGTTAAGGAGGATAAGGGATTCGAACCCTTGCACGGTTTTACCCGCCTGACGGTTTTCAAGACCGTTCCCTTCAGCCGGACTTGGGTAATCCTCCAAAAGTCAAAAATGATCCGTACGGGATTCGAACCCGTGTTACCGCCGTGAAAGGGCGGTGTCTTAACCACTTGACCAACGGACCAATAAAAAACGGAGAAGGAGGGATTTGAACCCTCGCGCCGGTTTCCCGACCTACACCCTTAGCAGGGGCGCCTCTTCAGCCACTTGAGTACTTCCCCAAATGTATGACTACATTTTTATGGGCCTAAATGGACTCGAACC
>NZ_JBIORB010000003.1:0-135000 GCF_051714025.1 Enterococcus sp. AZ167 | reverse complement strand
GCGGCTGGCTCCAAAAGGTTACCTCACCGACTTCGGGTGTTACAAACTCTCGTGGTGTGACGGGCGGTGTGTACAAGGCCCGGGAACGTATTCACCGCGGCGTGCTGATCCGCGATTACTAGCGATTCCGGCTTCATGCAGGCGAGTTGCAGCCTACAATCCGAACTGAGAGAAGCTTTAAGAGATTAGCTTAGCCTCGCGACTTCGCAACTCGTTGTACTTCCCATTGTAGCACGTGTGTAGCCCAGGTCATAAGGGGCATGATGATTTGACGTCATCCCCACCTTCCTCCGGTTTGTCACCGGCAGTCTCGCTAGAGTGCCCAACTAAATGATGGCAACTAACAATAAGGGTTGCGCTCGTTGCGGGACTTAACCCAACATCTCACGACACGAGCTGACGACAACCATGCACCACCTGTCACTTTGCCCCCGAAGGGGAAACTCTATCTCTAGAGTGGTCAAAGGATGTCAAGACCTGGTAAGGTTCTTCGCGTTGCTTCGAATTAAACCACATGCTCCACCGCTTGTGCGGGCCCCCGTCAATTCCTTTGAGTTTCAACCTTGCGGTCGTACTCCCCAGGCGGAGTGCTTAATGCGTTTGCTGCAGCACTGAAGGGCGGAAACCCTCCAACACTTAGCACTCATCGTTTACGGCGTGGACTACCAGGGTATCTAATCCTGTTCGCTCCCCACGCTTTCGAGCCTCAGCGTCAGTTACAGACCAGAGAGCCGCCTTCGCCACTGGTGTTCCTCCATATATCTACGCATTTCACCGCTACACATGGAATTCCACTCTCCTCTTCTGCACTCAAGTCTCCCAGTTTCCAATGACCCTCCCCGGTTGAGCCGGGGGCTTTCACATCAGACTTAAGAAACCGCCTGCGCTCGCTTTACGCCCAATAAATCCGGACAACGCTTGCCACCTACGTATTACCGCGGCTGCTGGCACGTAGTTAGCCGTGGCTTTCTGGTTAGATACCGTCAAGGGATGAACATTTTACTCTCATCCTTGTTCTTCTCTAACAACAGAGTTTTACGATCCGAAAACCTTCTTCACTCACGCGGCGTTGCTCGGTCAGACTTTCGTCCATTGCCGAAGATTCCCTACTGCTGCCTCCCGTAGGAGTCTGGGCCGTGTCTCAGTCCCAGTGTGGCCGATCACCCTCTCAGGTCGGCTATGCATCGTTGCCTTGGTGAGCCGTTACCTCACCAACTAGCTAATGCACCGCGGGTCCATCCATCAGTGACGCAAAAGCGCCTTTCAACTTTCTTCCATGCGGAAAATAGTGTTATACGGTATTAGCACCTGTTTCCAAGTGTTATCCCCTTCTGATGGGCAGGTTACCCACGTGTTACTCACCCGTTCGCCACTCTTTTTCTTTCGGTGGAGCAAGCTCCGATGAAAGAAAAAGCGTTCGACTTGCATGTATTAGGCACGCCGCCAGCGTTCGTCCTGAGCCAGGATCAAACTCTCATAATGATTTGTTTGAATGACCATACGGTCATTAAGCTCATAAAAATTAACTTCGCTAGCTATTGCTTGCATGTATTTGTTTCAATAAATTGAAACGTCCTACACATTGGTTCGTTTGCTTGCTTTGTTCAGTTTTCAAAGGTCTACCGTGCTGTGTTAGCAACTTTTATATCATATCAGAGTGACATTTAATTGTCAACTCTTTTTTAAAAAGTTTTTTTCGCTCGTTGTTTTTCAACTTCGTAGCGGCTGTCTCAGCGACTTAATTAGAATAACAAATGATTTGTTATTTGTCAACAACTTTTTTCAATTAATTTTGTTGATGTATCAACATCAATTAACTATTTTAAAATTGCGACTTCGTTATAATATCATCTGTCGAGCTGTGCGTCAACTACTTTTTTCAATTCTTTTTAGGAATTCATTTAGTCATTTGGCACATGTAATAATATACCAACTAAATCCCTTGCGGTCAATCATTTTCTATGGCTTTTTTCAATTTTTACAAACCCGTCTAATCGCATTGGATCCAGCTTTTATCGTTCGCATTTAATCCGTTTTCTGGTAACTATCGTGGCGTTTTTTCCTCTAATTCCTCGCTGTTTTTCACCCTGATCCAGCAGACAAGAAAAAACTCCGCCCATCTCTTGCGAGTGGACGGAGTTTTTTTATCTCATTGTTGGGAATAATAAAACGTCGCGAATCGATTGCGCATCTGTCAACAGCATCACTAAGCGATCGATCCCGATCCCTAATCCACCAGTTGGCGGCATACCGTATTCAAGTGCTTCTAAGAAATCTTCATCCACCCCATGGGCTTCATCATTTCCTGCTTCGCGCTCTTTTTCTTGCCCTTCAAAACGTTCTCTTTGATCAATTGGATCATTTAGTTCCGTGAAGGCATTCGCAAATTCACGACCAACAATAAATAATTCAAAGCGGTCGGTAAAGCGTTCATCTTCTGGATTCTTTTTCGCTAATGGCGAAACTTCCACTGGATGACCGAAGACAAAGGTTGGCTGCTGTAACGTTTCTTCAACAAATGTCTCAAAGAATTCATTGATGATATGGCCAACAGTCATGGCATCATTGATTTCAACATGATGTTCTTTCGCTAAGCTGCGGGCTTCTTCAACGGACATTGGTTGCCAGAAATCAACACCTGTTTGATTTTTGATTGCATCGACCATATGGATTCGCGCAAAGTCGCTAGCTAGATCGACTTCTTGTCCATCGTATTGGATCGTTGCTGTGTGCAAGACTTTTTCAGCAGCATTACGGATAATGCCTTCGGTCAGATCCATCACATCTTTGAAATCTGTATATGCCGTATACGCTTCTAGCATTGTAAACTCAGGATTATGGGTCGTATCGATCCCTTCATTTCGGAAAACGCGGCCGATCTCATAGACTTTTTCCATGCCGCCCACGATCAATCGTTTTAAGTGAAGCTCAAGAGCGATCCGTAAATACAGATCCATGTCTAAGGCATTGTGGTGGGTAATGAAGGGACGAGCCGCTGCACCACCTGCTTGATTATGCAATACTGGCGTTTCGACTTCGATATACCCATGACCGTCAAGGTAACGACGAATTTCGCTGATGATTTGGCTTCGTTTCATGAAACGATCAAAGCTTTCTTTATTACTGATCAAATCCAAGTAACGTTGACGGTAGCGTTGTTCTACGTTCGTCAAGCCATGGTATTTGTCAGGCAATGGACGCAATGCTTTTGATAAGATCACGATTTCTTTGGCTTTGATGGTCACTTCACCGGTATCGGTCTTCATGATTTCACCAGATACGCCGAAGAAATCACCTAAGTCTGCGTGTTTGAATACTTCGTAAGGTTCATCCCCTACTTGGTCTTTACGTACATATATTTGAATACGGCCTTCGCGGTCTTGTAAATGTGCAAAACCAGCCTTACCTTTTCCACGTTTTGTAACGATTCTTCCTGCAATGCTTGCTGAAAGATTCATTTCGGCTAATTCTTCTTTGGTTCTTTGATCAAATAACTCATGTAACTCGGCAGAATTATGGGTGCGTTCGAATCGCTTGCCAAAAGGATCAATGCCTTCTTCCCGTAGTTTTTCCATCTTTTCACGGCGAACCAACATTTGATCATTCAATTCTTCTTGTGTTTGTCGTTCCTCTGTCACGAGTTTTCCTCCATTCTTAACTTGGGTTTCCTTCTTATAATGCCAATGATGACGCAAAAAATCAAGCCGAACTTTCGAATCGACTTGATTTGTTTCTTATTCCTTAAGAGTTGCTAGCGGCTGTTTTTCGGTCTTTTCCACAAATGCATCTAATAAATCAAAAATCGTCTGCTTATCTTCCGCTTGGTTGATAGCTGCCTTCACTTTGGCTGCCCGCGAAATACCTTTTAAGTAGTACGCAGCATGTTGACGAAATTCTCGCGAAGCGATTTTTTCCCCTTTTAGATCAGCCAAACGTTCTAAATGAAGTTTCGCTGTCGAAATTTTTTCTCGCGGTGTTGGTTCTGGCAATAACTCGCCTGTCTCCAAGTATTGCTTGGTGCGGTGGATCATCCATGGATTGCCTAACGCTGCCCGTCCGATCATCACTGCATCTGCACCGACTTCTTCCAACATTCGCTTGGCATCTTCAGGGGTTTTGACATCGCCGTTGCCCATAAAGGGAATCGTGATACTTTGCTTCACTTGTTTCAACACGTCCCAATCAGCCGATCCTTCATACATCTGTACACGGGTTCTGCCATGCATACCGATCGCTGCGGCACCCGCTGCTTCTGCGGCTTGGGCATTTTCAACCGCAAAGATGTGCTGCTCATCCCAGCCGATCCGCATTTTTACGGTAACGGGCTTGTCGATCGCACTGGAAACAGCATGGACCATTTCATAAACCTTGTCGGGATCTAAAAGCCACTTCGCACCAGCTTCTGCTTTGATGATTTTGTTTACAGGACACCCCATGTTGATATCAATGATATCGGCAGTTGTGTTTTCTGCGACAAATTGCGCTGCTTCTACTAAGGATGCTTTATTCCCACCAAAAATCTGAATACTAAGAGGATGCTCGGTCTCGTCAATAAATAGCATCTCAAGGGTCTTCTTGTTCCGCAGTTGAATCCCTCGATCACTGATCATCTCACAGACGACTAAACCCGCGCCAAATTCTTTGACTGTCACACGAAACGCAGAATTGGTGATCCCTGCCATTGGCGCAACGACGACGCGGTTGGGAATCTCAACCGAGCCGATCTGCCATGTTTGTCTATCTTTCACTTACGCTTTCGCCTCTTTCTTCAATGCCGCCAATTCCGTTTCATCAAAATGATACTTGTTGCCACAAAACGAGCAGACTGCCTCTGCCCCGTGGTCTTCATCGATCATCGCTTGGATCTCATCAGCCCCCAAGGTAATGATCGCCGTCGCAAATTTTTCTTTCGTGCAATCACAATGGAACTGGACTGGCATTTTTTCTAGTACTTCGATCGTCGTGTCTGGCAACAATGTCTCTAAGATCTCTTCTGGTGATTGTCCTTCATCGATCAAGGTTGATACTCGAGGCAATTCTCCCAAACGTTTTTCGATGGCATCAATGATCTCTTCACTGGCACCAGGCATGATCTGCAGCATAAACCCACCGGCTGCCCGAATCGAATCATCGGTTTCTACTAATACACTCAGACCAACAGCAGAAGGAATCTGTTCTGACACTGCTAAATAATAAGTAAAGTCTTCCCCAAGCTCCCCAGAGACGATCGGTGTTTGTCCAGAGAAGGGTTCTTTTAGCCCTAAGTCTTTGATCACGGTAAAGATCCCTTGGTCACCCACTGCGCCCCGAACGTCCAATTTCCCTTGAGGGTTCAACGGCAGACTGATCTGCGGATTTTTTATGTATCCTTTTACGTCCCCACGGCCATTGCTGTCTACGACGATTGCCCCAGCAGGACCATTTCCTTGAATTTTGACGGTCAATTTGTCTTCCCCTTTTAAGGTACTGCCTAATAACAAACTTCCCACCATCGCTCGCCCTAAAGCAGCGGATGCCGTATTCCATGTTTCATGGCGTCGTTGTGCTTCGGCGATCGTTTCTGTTGCCGATACTGCATATGCTCGGACGAAGCCGTCATATGCTAGTGCTTTTACTAAATAATCCTTCATCTTGATTCTCCTTTTTATTCATTAATGAATCATACTAGGAAGCGCCGCTTTTTTCAACTGAATGTGTTTGAATTTAAGGAAAGTCTTCTTAAATAGAAACAAAAAGGCACCGAGTTTCCTCGGTGCCTTGATACGTCTTGTTTTAGGCGTTATCATCTTTGTTTTCTTGATCAGTCGGTTGGCTTTCGCTATTGCGGCGAACGTCTTCCAATTGTTGATCAAAATCGTTTGATGGTGCATCTTCGCTGTGTTTTTCTGCAGCTTGCTTCTCTGCATCTTTTTCTTCCAGCGCACGTTTCGCTTCTTCAAATGTTTGAGCTTTTTCACTAGGATACTCAGAGCTTTCGGTTCCTTCAGGCATTTTGCCTTCTTCAAACAAGGATTTGATTGCTTTGGCATCTAATGTTTCATGTTCAAGCAGTTTTTCAGCGATCAATTTGTGCTGTGCACGGTGTTCTTCAATGATTTCATGGGCTTTTTGATGAGCATCCATTAAAATCTTGCGAACTTCTTGATCGATTTCAAAGGCAACTTGTTCAGAGTAAGCTTTTGTTTGACCATAATCACGACCAACAAAGACTTGATGGTTTCCTTCATATTGAACTGGACCTAACTTGTCACTCATTCCATATTCTGTCACCATGCTTCTTGCAAGCGCAGTTGCTTGTTCAAAGTCATTGGAAGCACCCGTTGATTGTACACCGAAGATGATTTCTTCAGCCGTACGACCACCAAGCAACCCAACGATTTGTTCAAACATATCTTCTTTGGTCATCAAGAATTGATCTTCTTTCGGCAAGGCGATCATGTAACCACCCGCACGTCCCCGAGGAATGATCGTTACTTTGTGTACCACACGGGCACGACTCAAGACTAACCCAACAATGGTATGTCCTGCTTCATGGTAAGCAACCATTTCACGTTCGCGTTTGTTGATGACCCGATCTTTCTTCGCTGGACCAGCGATCACGCGGTCTTCTGCTTCATCGATATCTGAAGCATCGATTTTTTTCTTGTTACGACGAGCAGCAACTAATGCCGCTTCATTCAAGACGTTTTCCAGATCCGCACCGGCAAAGCCTGGTGTTTGTTGGGCAACGACTTTCAAATCAACATCATCTGATAAAGGTTTGTTGCGGGCATGGACACGGAGGATCGCTTCACGACCTTTCACGTCTGGACGACCAACCAAAATCTGACGGTCAAAACGACCTGGACGTAGCAACGCTGGATCTAAAACATCCGAACGGTTCGTTGCGGCAATGACGATCACGCCTTCATTCCCATCAAAACCATCCATTTCAACCAACAACTGGTTCAATGTTTGTTCCCGCTCATCATGTCCGCCACCCATACCGGCACCACGTTGGCGACCGACTGCATCGATTTCATCGATAAAGATGATGGCTGGTGCATTTTTCTTCGCTGTTTCAAATAAGTCACGCACCCGGCTTGCACCGACACCGACAAACATTTCAACGAAATCTGAACCAGAGATCGAGTAAAACGGTACGCCAGCTTCACCAGCAACGGCTTTGGCTAGTAACGTTTTCCCGGTTCCTGGAGGCCCCTCAAGTAAGACACCTGCTGGGATACGAGCACCTAATTCAACGAAGCGTCGAGGATCTTTCAAGAATTCCACGACTTCGACAAGCTCTTGTTTTTCTTCTTCTGCACCGGCTACGTCTGAAAAACGCACGCGGTTGGCTTTTTTATCCGCTTCTTTGGCTTTTGATTTGCCAAAGTTCATCACACGGCCGCCACCGCCACCGCCGCCACCTTGTTGGCTCATCATCATGTAGAAGAAGAAAATGATGATCACAAGTGGTAAGAAGCTAACCAAAAGCGATAACCAAATGCCGCTGTTGGATTCTTCTTCGATCGTGGTTTTGACCCCTTCTGCCGAGGCCAAACTGGTGACTTCGCTTAGTGTGGAATCATTCGGTAAAATGATCGTTGAAAAGCGGGTTGAACTCGCCTGTGTATTACCTAAAACAGACAAGCTGTTGTCATTGCTGACGGTTTGTTCTTCATTGTATTCACCCACGATTCGATACACACCGTTAGCGGGTTGAACAGTAAACTGTTTGATCTTCCCGTCTTTCAGCTGCTCTGTAAACGTGGAGTACTCGATCGTTGGGGTCTGCTGATTGCCATTTCCAAAAATGAAATATACGACCATGACCATCGCCAACAAGACAAGTACATAATATAAGGTATTTTTTACCATACCGTTATTTTTCTTATTCATGCGTACCTCCCTGGCTATTTTGTTTTATCAATCCTGACCATTTAATTGTATCACAATTGATTTAGAACAGTCACTAATTTGACTGATAAACACTAGGTTTTAAGACGCCAACGTAAGGTAAGTTTCGATATTGCTCTGCATAGTCCAGTCCATATCCAACAACAAACTCATTTGGCACATCGAAGCCGACATAATCTGCATCGATCTCAACGACACGACCTTCTGGCTTATCTAATAACGTTACGATTTTCACTGATTTCGCTTTACGGTATTTGAATAGATCCACCAGATAAGCCAATGTGCGACCGCTGTCAATGATGTCTTCAACGATCAAGAGATCACGGCCCTCAACATTTGTATCTAAATCTTTGATGATCTTGACTTCCCCAGATGAAATCATGGCATTGCCATAACTTGAGACATCCATGAAGTCTAACTCCAAGTAACAATCCATCTCACGAACGATGTCTGCCATGAAAGGAACGGCACCTTTCAGCACACCAACGACTAGAGGATTTTTATCCGCATAAGCCGCCGTTAATTCTTGACCAAGTTCCACACAACGATTTTTGATTTCGTCACGGGAAATCAAAATTTTCTCAATATCTTTATCTAGCATAAAGTTCTCCTTCCAACTCTTACTCCTGGTATTTATAAAGAAGTATGTAGTGTATTTTATCAGTTTCTGGCGCAATACTCAAATAGGAAAATGTATGAGGTAGTAAGGCAATCACCTCTTTTTCAAGGTTTGTGACGACCCAACTTTTTTCTCGCACTTCATTAGGAATTTTTGAATCGATAAAAAAACGACTGATCTTTTTGGTCAGACCACGCGCCAAGCGGATTCGGTCTCCCGGCTGGCGCTTACGCACCACCAGCTCAGAGGAATAGTTTAGCGGTAAATCTTGGGAAAACTCTGACCAATTTGTGATTTTTTTGGGAATATGCTGTTCATTTATCGGAAAATACCCAATCCATTCCTTTTCAGAAAGATAGATCCCCTCCCCTAAAACCAGTCGCTGACTAACTTCTGTCAACAGCGCTGCAGGCTTTTGGGGAACAGTAACAGGTTCCAATAACAATTGGTCATAACTGCGCCGCAGCTGCCACTGTTTGTGCAACGCCAATTGCCATTGCCCTTTCTTTTCATCCAGCAGACGCAATACCTGCGGCAGCTGTTTTTGATTGAGGGGCTGCTTCGTGAAAGCCTCTGCTTGCTGTAAAAAACCCGCATAGAAAAAATAGCGTTGCGCTGGCGAAAACGTCGGCAGCTGCTGCAGATTGATCACTAAGCGAGCAGCTTGCTGTTGAACGAATGCAGACAACCATTGCTGCTGCTCTTGTTGGATCAGCTGATTGGCGAACTGTACTTCTTCAGAAAGCTGTTGAAAATGCGGCAGCAGCTGCGGATTTTCCGCTTTTAAGGCTGGCACTACTTGCTGGCGTAGTCGGTTTCGCAAATACAGCGGTTCGTGATTGCTTTCGTCTTCAAAGTAGGGAATCTGCTGTGCTTGCGCATAGTCGTAAATCGCTGCCTTGCTGACAGTAAGCAGTGGACGCAACAAGATCCCTGTGTGAAAAGGCTGCTGCTGTTTCATCCCGCCAGCCGATCGCAAGCGCCCTTCTCGCATCATCTTCATCAACATCGTTTCTACTTGGTCATCACTGTGGTGAGCAGTCAGCAAAACATCATAGCCTTCTTGAGACATGACGTCGGCAAAAAATGTATAGCGAAAGTTTCGAGCGCTAGCTTCTACGCCGGTTTCTGGCGGATTTTCCCAGCACCGCTCATAAAAAGGAATGCCGCGTTCTTGGCAGTACTGCCGTAAAAAAGCCGCTTCCTTGGCAGATGCTGGACGCAATTGATGGTTCACATGTGCCACACCAAAACATGGCTCTTTTTGCATTTCAGGAAACAACTGACAAAAGATCTGCAACAAGACCATCGAATCGACGCCCGTCGATACCGCCAGCAAAAAGCGGCGTTTTTTTTCAGGATCGATGGCAGTGAGTTGCCCTCGAACGGTTTGAATGACCATCGTTTGACCTCCTTCTCATTTGGTAATCACACAAGAAAGAAAGCTGAAACAAAACGAACCAACAGTTTTGTTCCAGCTTTTTCCAACTTGCTATTCATGTTTAGTTACGGCGTCCGCCGCGGCCACCGCGTTTTCCTTCTGTATTTCGACGTAATGACGAAAGACGATCATCACTATCTTTTAGAAAAGAACTCATCAATGAATCGAAGTCTTGTTTATTTACATTCGTATTTTGATTGCGTGAAAAAGATTTTTTCGGATTTGGTCGATTGAATTCTTTTTTCGGGTATTCACGTTTTTCTTCCGGTTTATCTTCTGCTTTGCGGATCGATAGGCCGATTTTTCCATCGTTGCCGATTGCCGTAACAAGTACTGTCACTTCATCCCCAACAGACAACACGTCGTGAATGTCTTTGACGAATCCGTTTGATACTTCACTGATATGCACCAAACCAGTTTTCCCTTCACCAAGATCAATGAACGCACCAAAATTTGTAATACCAGACACTTTGCCCTTTAGTTTCGCTCCAACTTCGATTGACATATAAAAAATGTTCCTCCTAATTTTTACCCATTTAAAATAATTCAAACTACTGCGCTGAGTAGGTATGACATTGCTTAATCTTGTGACTCTGTGGATGATGATTCTTGTCCGCTTTGCGAAGAACGCTCATTGGTGTTTTGAGAATCCGTCCCGTCTGGCAAGACTGGATAGATTTTTTCGCCATCTTTTGAGTAGAAGAATCGGCTGCGGGCCAATTTTGCCACATACTCATCGTCTTGCAACAAGGCAACGTCTCGCTCCAGTGAAGCCACCTTTTGTTCTGCCTCTTTTTGTTCGGCGACTGTTTCCGCCTTATATTCCTTTAGCTTTTGCAGGCGCATTTGATCGTTGAACATTTGAATCCCTACGATCGCAAATATCGCTAATGCCGCCACGAAAAACGCCACCAGCCGACGTCGGCGAAACACGACTTGCCGCCGCTCTTTTTCAAACTTGGCAAATTGCTCTTTCGCATAATCGGTCTGCAATAGTTCTATTTTTTTATTTGATTCTTTTGCCACCTGAACTCGCTCCCGTCGCTGTCTTTGTTTTTTACATTATACCAACATCCGCAAAGCTTGTCTAACTGAAAATGCCGTAAAAATCAAGCATTTTCTGAGATTCTTTCCTCTGAAACGATCTCATACATTTTTGCAGCGTCTTCTTTTTTCGTCGATTCATGCAATTCATTGACTTTTACTTCCAAGACCTTATTCCCGAATTGAATGCGCATGGTATCGCCTACTTTGACGTCACTGCTTGACTTGGCTAATTTGCCGTTGATCTGAATGCGTCCCTTGTCTGCCACTTCTTTGGCCACAGAGCGACGCTTGATGATGCGGGAGATTTTAAGAAATTTATCTAATCTCATGTTTTTCACCTCTTCTTAATAGTTTCTTTCCAAATGGAACTAACAGCCATTCGCGAATCGTTAACAATTTGATTTTGATCGCTGCCCCGATAAAGGCTGCGCCTCCCAGACCGACACCGCCTAGGCAAAAAAGCAGTGCCTGTAGTCGATGGGTCAAAGGACCGTTCAATAAGATCGCAACGAAGCTATAATATAAGAATAGCACGCTTGCCATGATCCCTAAACAAATAAATAGTTTTTTTCCATAATTTCCTTCATGCCAAAAGTGATTGATGCTGCTTTGTGCTCGACGCTGTTCGGAAACCACAAAACAGCATAAGGTCGCGCCTAACCCCAACAGTGTACTGATACTCGCTCCTGCAGTCCCATAAGAAGCAGTCAGCGGCCACATCGATAGACATTTGATCAAAAGACCGATCCCCGCAGCCAGCAAGCCGAAGGTATAGGTATTGCGACTTTGTTGAATGCTTTGATAGGCTTGGATCGTCGCCATCAGAGCGATAGAAAAGACAAACAATACCAGCGCCGCATTGCCAGAACCGTCTTTGAATAAGGCAAAGTTAATATAAGGCAGCAAAATCGCTAAGCCCACGGCGGAAGCCGAAGCAATCCCGATCGTCAGGCGCAAATACATTTTTGCCGACTTTTCAAACAGCTGCTGATTTTTTACCGTCAAATACTTGGTCAACGTTGGCAAAAACGTCGAGCTTAACGCCATCGCCACCACAAGACCTAGTTGGACGAGGGGTTGTCCGCGATCATAGATCCCTTTTGAAATTCGGGCTGCTTGTGCCGTCAGCCCCCCCGCTTCTAGCGCATTGGTCAATAAAAACGAATCCGCTAACTGGAACAAGATCAAATAGCCGCTATAAATCGTCAACAGACCGCCTTCTAAGAAGAACCGTTTCTTCAACGAGGCGGATAAACCAGCGGGATTTTCTCCTGTACTGGTGACCGGTTTGTGCCATAGCGACAGGCGTTTGCCGTTGATTTGTCGGCTATAATAACTTAAGATCCACCACGCCGCAAGGCCCCCGACTAAGGCACCCATCATGGCGACAGTCCCCGTTTGATAAATCGTCCAGCCCAATTGCTGGAAAGCTGCCGCAGCACCTAAAATCACACCAACTCTAAGCAGCTGCTCTACGACTTGGGAAACTGCTGTCGGCACCATTTGCAAATTTCCTTGAAACATTCCTCGATAAAAGGTCAAAGGCGGGACAAATAAGAAGGTAAAAGAAACGACTCGAATCAAGCCCGCCAGTTGGTGGTCCCCCATCACTTGTGCGATCGGACCAGCAAATAAAAAGGTCACCGCCCATAAACCGATCGCAGACCAAAGTACGAAAGGCGTCAACGCTTGCAGCCGTTCCTTGCTTTTCAAAGGATCGGGTTCTTCAGCGACGATGCGGGAGATAAACTGTGGCAACCCTGACAACGCTAACGTCATCGCCAATCCATAAATCGGATAGACTTGTTGATACACATAAAACCCTTCGTCCCCTACCAGGTTCTGAAAAGGGACCCGATAAACGGCACTTAAGATTTTTGCGATAAAGGAAGCGATCGTTAAAATAAACGCCCCTTCCATCGTACGCTTCAATTGTGATTTCGGCATCCCGCTGGTTCCTTTCTAGCCTTGGCTGGCGTATTTTTGTTCCCGTAACGCTTTGACAAAATCTTGGATTTCTAATAGCCAGGTGCTTTCCTTCATCACTGGCGGAATCTGTAATTTGATGGTCATTTGCTCATGATCGACACCCATCGTGGCTTTTAATTTAGTAGCTTTCAATGCTTCAAACAGCTGCTCCACCGAATAATTTTTCGTGCCGACTTTACTCAAAGTAAACGACACCGTCTGCTGCTGCTTGCGGATAGTTTCTAACAAGGCACGATCGCCGTTCATTTTGATCTCGCCCACCGTTAAGAGATGTGCCACTTCTACAGGGTATTCACCGAAACGGTCTAACAGATCATCTTGAAGTTCATCAACTGCTTCTTGGGATTCCAGCTCACGAATTCGTTTGTAGATCTCGATTTTTTGCCGTTCGTCTTCAATATACGAAGTCGGTAAGTAGGCATCGATCCCCAGATCGATCTCGACGGTCGTTTTTTCTGTTTGGGTATTTTTCCCTTGTTTCCGAGTGACTGCTTCAGACAGCATTTGCGAGTACATGTCAAACCCGACTGCATCGATAAAGCCGTGCTGCTGCGCCCCCAATAGATTACCCGCTCCACGAATCGAAAGATCTCGCATCGCGATTTTGAAACCTGACCCCAACTCGGTAAAGTCCTTAATGGCTTGCAGGCGTTTTTCACTGACTTCATTCAACACTTTTTGCTGTTCATACATGAAATACGCATAGGCGACCCGATTGCTTCGACCGACACGGCCACGCAGCTGATACAACGTCGAAAGTCCCATGTAATCGGCATTTTCCACAAACAACGTATTGGCATTGGGAATATCCACACCGGTTTCAATGATCGTCGTCGTCACCAACACATCGTATTGACCTTCAATAAAGTCAAATAAGGTGTTTTCCAATTGGATCTCGGTCATTTGCCCGTGGGCATAAGCGATTCGTGCGTCTGGCACTAACGCCTGCAGTTCTTCGACTTTTCGCTCGATCGTATCGACACGATTATAGAGATAAAACACTTGACCTCCCCGTGCCATCTCCCGTTGGATCGCTTCTCGCACCGCTCCTGGATTCATCTCCATCACATAGGTTTGGATCGGGTAACGATTTTCTGGTGGTGTTTCGATCACAGATAGGTCCCGTACCCCCAGCATCGACATATGCAATGTTCGTGGGATCGGCGTTGCCGTCAACGTCAACACATCGACTTGCGAACGCAGTTGTTTCAAGCGCTCTTTGTGTTTAACCCCAAACCGTTGTTCTTCATCGATCACCAACAAGCCCAAATCAGCAAACTCGACATCTTTTGACAATAATCGGTGGGTCCCCACCAAAATATCGACTTGCCCTTTGCGCACTTGCTCGATCGTTTCATTCTGCTGTTTTTTCGTCCGGAAACGACTCAGTACCCCAACATTGACGGGGAATCCTTCAAAACGATCGACCATCGTTTCATAGTGCTGCTGCGCCAAGATCGTTGTCGGTACTAAGAAAGCCACTTGTTTGCTTTCTTTGATCGCTTTAAAAGCAGCCCGCAGCGCCACTTCTGTTTTCCCAAAACCAACATCCCCGACTAACAAGCGGTCCATCGGCTTTTCTTTTTCCATATCCCGCTTGATCTCTGCCGTACTGCGCAGCTGATCATCGGTTTCCGAATACGGAAAGGCATCTTCAAATTCTTTTTGATAGGCATCGTCTGGTTGAAAAGCATAGCCTTTTTCTGATTCGCGTTTGGCATACAATAAAATCAAATCATCTGCGATGTCTTCAATTTTAGCCGTCACTTTGCGCTTGGTCTTCGCCCACTCGCTGCCACCTAATTTATTGATTTTCGGTGTTTTCGATTCGGAAGCCACATATTTTTGAATCAAATTCAGTTGGGTGACTGGAATAAAGAGCTTGTCTTCGTTTTGGTACAAGATCGTCATGTAATCTTGGTGGACGCCATCGACTTCTAAGGTTTCCATGCCGATGTACTTCCCGATCCCATGATTCGCATGGACGACATAGTCGCCCGCTTTTAACTCATTGTAGCTTTTGAGCCGTTCCGCATTGGTGACATTTTGCCTGCGGGCTCTTTTTTTGTTCATCTTTTGGAAAATTTCTTTTTCCGTAACCACCACTAGCTTGTCTTGCGGCATTTCAAAGCCGCTTTGCAAACGTTCCACCACGATTTGGGTGCGTCCTGTAAACAGGCGGTCTTGTTGCGTCTGCACGGCATAGATATCATGATCTCGCAGATCTTGCTCTAACTTCTTGGCCCGCTCTTGGTCACTGACCAGAAAAATCACCGTCTGCTGCTGCTTCTCCCAGCGATCGATTTCAACTTTCAAGAGACCCATTTGGCTGAAAAACTGCTGCATCGGCCGGTATTGGAATTGATGGATCGCTTGGAAGCGAATGTTCCCCATTCCTTTTTGGAATAAAGAAAAGAAGCTGGTCACAAAGATTTCTTTTTGCAGCAGCTGATGGACATCGATCCCGAATTGCTGTTCAGAAAAGACCCGCAGCTCCGCTAATTTTTGGGTATGCCACTCCGCCTCTTCCCGTTCGATCTCACGATTGGTCTCCATGATCCGAGCATAATCATCGATCATCAAAAAGGCATCTTCAGAAAAATAATCTAAGACACTCGTTTGCTGACGATACAGTAAATCCGTGTAATAACGGGCACTTTCACCAGGAATCCCCGCTTGCCATTGAGAAGCCAACTGGCCAAAATAATCTTCTAAAAAGGCGCGATCGGTTGCTTCTTTGGTGACTGCCAACCGTTTGTTCAATAATTCTTGCAGCTGCTTTTGCCCCGCAGCTAAATCTTCCGCTGAGAAAACCAATTCGGTAGTGGGTAAAATAGCCACTTGCTGCAGCGTTTCCACTGAGCGTTGCGTTTCCACGTTGAAAGAACGCATCGAGTCGATTTCTACATCGAATAACTCGATCCGTACGGGATATTCGGCGTTTAATGGATAAATATCGAGGATGCTCCCACGAATACTGAATTCGCCAGGTTTGCCAATCATTGACTGACGTTCGTAACCCATCAAGATCAATTGTTGCGGCAAACGCTCTAAATCGATCTCATCGCCGATCTGCCATTGAAATTGATTGGCTAACCAGGTTTTCTTTTCAGGCAAATACTTTCGCAAAGCCGCCACCGGCAACACATAGATCCCCGTTTTCCCTTGAGAAACAGCATTCAGCGCTGCCACGCGTTCTTCTCTGGCTTCTGGTGAAGAAAAAGCCATTTCGGCTGACAACACTTCATCCACTGGAAAAACGTAGACATCTTCCGTCACATTGCGCAGATCTTCGGCTAGTTGATTTGTATAATAGAGATTAGGTGTCACGACGATCACTTGTTTTTGAAATGCCTGATACACACCAGTGATCGCTAATGTTTTTGCCGATCCAGCTAGACCGGTCAGTAATTGCCGGGGGGCCTGTTCACGTAAACCTGTATGCCAAGCCGCCACTGTCGGCACTTTATTTATTAATTCAATTAAATCCATCTCGGCCCTCCTTAGTTAAATCGATTCATTGTGGCAAGAAAGTCGCCGTTGGTCAAGTAATCACTACTTGCCTCGACCGCTTTATCAATACTTTGTAAAACGATGGGCAGATCGTCTTTTGCAAAAGGACTCAGGACATGATTGACCACTGTTTGTCCTGGACGTGGACGATCGATCCCGATTTTGATACGGTCAAAGACTGTTGAATCCAAATGAGCGATCAAACTCTTGATCCCATTGTGGCCACCTGCACTGCCTTTTTGGCGCAAACGAATTTTCCCTAATGCTAAATCGAGGTCATCATAGACCACCACTAGTTCTTCTTGGTAGATGCCAAAATAGGTCATCAACGGGCCTACCGCACGACCGGATTCATTCATGAAAGTTTGTGGTTTGACCAAAAGGATTTTTTCACCATTCAAGAAAAACTCTGCCACCTCTGCTTCAAAAGCCGACTTTTTAAAGGTTGCTTGGTACTTTTGTGCCAACGCATCCACTACCATAAAGCCAACATTATGTTTGGTTTTTTCATATTTTTTGCCAGGATTTCCCAAGCCTACAATCATTTTCATTTTTTATTTACGCTCCATTATTTCTAGTTTCAAGCTGATTCTTCATCTATTTTATCGGTTTTCTTATCCAAACACAAAATACTGGGCACACAAATGCGCCCAGTTCTTTTGCTTAGGTAATTATAACACGAAATGGACTGTTATGGTGGCGCCCTCTTGCTCAGTTTTTATCTTTCTTAACGAATCTTAATAAAACCTTGATATATCTTCTTTTTGACGTAATAACAAAGAAAGCATTTACAACTGAAACAGCGATATTTTGTGTAATATTGTTGTGCAAATCACATGACAAACATACTTGAAAATGGTAGGATGATAGCGAGTAAAACAATTATGCGGAAGGAATGATACACAGATGACTGCAAAAACGAACAAAAAAGATCACCAAAAGGTAATTCTTGTTGGAGACGGTGCGGTTGGTTCTAGTTACGCGTTTGCGCTGGTGACCCAAAACATTGCGCAAGAAGTCGGAATCATTGATATAAATACAGCAAAAACAGAAGGCGACGCAATTGACTTGTCCCATGCTTTGGCATTTACTTCCCCTAAAAAAATCTATGCCGCTTCTTATGAAGATGCACATGATGCTGATTTAGTCGTTATTACTGCTGGTGCGCCTCAAAAACCAGGCGAAACCCGTTTAGACTTAGTTCATAAAAACTTGAAAATCAACCGTGAAGTAGTTACCCAAATCGTTGATTCAGGCTTTAACGGAATTTTCTTAGTTGCAGCAAACCCAGTCGATATTTTGACTTATTCTACTTGGAAATTCTCAGGCTTCCCGAAAGAACGCGTTATCGGTTCAGGTACCTCATTAGACTCTGCCCGTTTCCGTCAAGCATTGGCTGAATTGGTCGATGTCGATGCCCGTAACGTCCATGCCTATATCTTAGGGGAACACGGCGATTCAGAATTCCCTGTTTGGTCTCATGCCAACGTAGCTGGCCTACAAATCTATGAATGGGTCAAAAACAACCCAGACATCGATGAAGAAGCAATGGTCAACATTTTCTTCAGTGTTCGTGATGCAGCCTACACCATCATCGAGAAAAAAGGTGCGACCTTCTACGGGATCGCGGTAGCCTTAGCACGGATCACTCGTGCGATCTTAGACGATGAAAATGCTGTTCTCCCATTATCTGTGTACATGAACGGCGAATACGGCTTAAACGACTTGTACATCGGTGCGCCTGCAGTCATCAATGCCCAAGGGATTCAAAAAGTAATTGAGATCCCATTAACAGATGGTGAAAAAGACCGGATGGCCGCTTCGGCAAAACAATTAAAAGATATTCTTGATGAAGCTTTTGCAAAATTAGATGCGGAAGACAATCAATAATTTCTTTTCCCTCGTGTTAAATAGTCAATTTTAGTTAGTCAATTATGCGACTGAACGAATCCTCCAGCTCACTCTTTTTCAGAATCCTTTGATCAAGATGGCTTGCTGCCGATTCGTTCAGTTTTTTTATCGTAAGAAATGCGTTTCTACAGCTTGCCTAAAGATAGTTTAAGAATTTTCTATTTTTTATGGAAGTTTCATTTGCCATATTCGCTTTCCCGTGGGAATATGGTATGATTTAAGCGTTATTATCTATTATGCCATTAGAAAAAGGAGTAGTTGAATGACTCGTTCAAACAAACATACTGACGCCAAGAATAATACGAAGAAAATTGTTCTGATCGTTGTGGCTGCTTTACTCGTCGTGATCGCTGGCGGCTATACCTACCGAAGTACATATTATGCAAACCGTTTTCTACCAAAGACTGAAATCGATGGGATCGACATCAGCAACAAAACCGTTGTCGAGGCCAACGCCCTGCTGCATGATCGCTATTCACAAGAAGACTTTACCATCAAAGATGGTGATAGCGAATGGAAAACAGTCAACCTTGCTCAATTTGGTTTGCAGACGGATTTCACCGATGAGCTGCAATCATTAAAAGATGAACAAAACCAGTGGAGCTGGGGAATGGCTTACGTTTCGGCTGCCGAAGAAAAAACATTAGACAATCTCTCAGTAGACCAAGACACCTTGACTAGCGAGACCAACACGATCCAAAAAGAACTCGAAACCTTAAATGAAGATCGTACCAAATCGGCTGATGCCACGTTGGAAAAAGGCGAAGACGGCTTTTCTATCAAATCAGAAGTTGACGGCGATGCCATCGATGTTGACAAAGCAGTGGCAGACTTGCAAGAAGCCATCGTCAGCGGCGAAAAGGAACTGAATCTCGTTGATTATGTCACAAAACCAAGTGTGACCGCCGATGATCCAGACTTAACGAAAGAAATGGATTCGTTGAATAAAATCGCCAAAGTAACTGGCAATTATACGATCAACGGAAATACGTTTCAAATCCCAAGAGAAACGATCATGGATTGGCTCTCTTATAAAGACGGCAACACAACGATCGACGAAGACAAAGTACGAAGCTATGTCACATCGATCGGCGAACAATACAATACTAGCACCAATTCTTCGACCTTCAAAAGTACCAAGCAAGGCGAAGTGACAGTCCCAGCCGGTACTCTTAGCTGGACGATCCAAACCGATGCAGAAACAGAAGCATTGATCGAGGCGTTAAAAGCTGGCGAAGACTTCACGCGTACACCGATCGCTCAAGGAAGCACCGATGCAGGCAGTCCGCTGTTTGGCAACACCTATATCGAAGTTGATCTAAAAAACCAACACATGTGGTATTACAAAGACGGACAGCTTGTTCTTGAAACAGCCATAATTTCCGGAAAACCAGCCACACCAACACCAACTGGCGTCTTCTATGTCTGGAACAAAGAAGAAGATGCAACCTTGACTGGTGAAGATTATGCGTCCCCTGTTGATTACTGGATGCCCATCGATTGGACTGGTGTCGGTATCCATGATTCTGATTGGCAGACGGAATACGGTGGCGATCTTTGGAAAACCCGTGGTTCTCACGGCTGTATCAATACTCCGCCAGGCGTGATGAAAGAATTGTACAGCAAAGTCGAAGTCGGGACACCCGTGATCGTGATTTAATCGAAAAAGAATCAAACCTTTTTATAGACGAACCAAAAGCTGCAAAAGAAAATCTTTTGCGGCTTTTTTGTTGTCTCCCAAATGTTCCTATTTACAAAGAACGATTTAATTAATATACTTAATTAACCATTTTAATTAATAAGGAGAATCATTTTGGAAAAAGTCGTTTTTATTGATCGTTCTACTTTAGCTGGAAGTCTGATTAAAATTTTCGCCCGCAACATCCAACTGCTGTCAGAGGATCAAATCAGCGTAACTGTTGTGACACCAGAACGTCTGGCGAATTATCGTTTTGCGCAAGAAAAACTCGTTTTGGTCGATCCCTTGCTTTCTTTAACAGATCCGATGATCAAGCAGGCCATCCCACCACGCATCAAGCGCCTTTCGTTTCCCGTCAATCATTACAGCGGGATGAATACTGAGGCCATTCTAGAATTGATCCAACAAGCATAACCTAAAAAGGCCGACGGAAACCAATGGTTTCTGCCGCCTTTTCTCATGCCAATTGCCCTCTGCTAGACAATCGCTTCTTCTTGTTCTAACAAAGTAACTTGCTCTCCTTTGTCTTGCAGTGCAGCAACGTGCATCGTGCCCCACTGGCAAAGAGTATCCAATAAGCCGCCTAAGGTTTCTCCATATTCACTCAAGGAATACTCAACTTTAGGTGGTACTTGATTATAGGACTTGCGAGTAACGATGTCAGATTCTTCTAATTCCCGCAATTGCTGGGTCAACATTTTTTGACTGATGCCAGGGATCTTCCGCCGTAAATCACTGGGACGTAATGCCCCATGGCGTAAATTACAAAGAATGATGGGTTTCCACTTCCCGCCGATGACATCCATGGTTGCTTCAACACCGATATTATAAATTTTTTCTTCCATTTTTTCCACCTCATCAAGTCTGCAAACACATAAATGTTACCAAAAGGTGTGTATCAAACAAAAAAGTACGTACTATACAACCTTACCTCCTCATTATATGATGATACCAGAAAAAAATAAAGGAGATGTTTTTATGATCGGAAAATTATCAGATACCGTTACCCTGAACAATGGCAGCGAAATCCCCGGGTTGGGGTTAGGTGTCTTTCAAATCCCTGAAGCTGACACAGCAGAGGTCGTGAAGCAAGCGATTATCAATGGCTATCGCCTGATTGATACAGCAGCGATTTACGGCAATGAAACAGGAACAGGGGCAGGAATCAAACAAGGCTTACAAGAAACGGGGTTGGCTCGTGAAGAACTCTTTGTCACTTCCAAACTTTGGAACGATCATTTAACTTATGATGAAACGATCCACGCCTTCAATGAAAGTCTGGCCCGCTTAAACCTCGAGTATCTCGACTTGTACTTGATCCATTGGCCAGGAAATCAAGCATTTCAAGAGTCCTGGCGTGCCTTGGAAGACCTCTATGCGGCTGGAAAAATCAAAGCGATCGGGGTCAGCAACTTCCAGATCCATCATCTGGAGCAATTATTGGCCATTGCTAAGGTCGTTCCTGTTATCAATCAGATCGAGCTGCACCCCAAACTGACGCAACAAGACCTGCGGGCTTTTTGTGGCGAAAAAGCAATTGCGATCCAAGCTTGGTCGCCATTGATGCAAGGCAAACTGCTGAAAGATGACACCGTCTTGGCGATCGCCGATGCACAGCAAAAATCAGCGGCACAAGTGCTTTTACGCTGGGCTATTCAACAAGGGATCTTAGTCAATGTCAAATCGACGCACCCTGAGCGAATGATCGCTAATGCAGCGATTTTTGATTTCCATTTATCAGAAGCTGACATGGACCGCTTGAACGCATTAAATGAAGACTTACGAGTGGGTCCAGATCCAGACACATTCGATTTTCATTAACCAAACGATATACTAAACAAAACCTTAGGAGGAAGTATAATGACAAACACAAACACAGGCTTTTCAATGGTCAACCACGTTGGAATCACCGTCAGCAATCTCGAACGTTCCATCCAATTTTATGAAGCATTAACGGGAAAGAAAATCGCCAATCAAGATACGATCGGCGGCAAACGCATGGCGCAAACGCAAGGATTAGCAGATACACTGATCAAATATGCCAATCTTCATTTAGACAATCTCAACATCGATCTTTTAGAATACGTCGAACCAAGATCCAACAAAGCTAGCTATTCCAATGAGCAAATCAGCGCGATGCATCTTTGTTTTGAAGTCGAAAATATTGATGAAGCCGTTGCTCGTCTAAAAGCCATTGGCGTTGAGCCTGACGGCACCCCCATCGTTTTTGAAGCACAAGACGGTTTGAAAAGCGGCTTTGGGACAGGCGTCGCTTACTTTACAGATCCAGACGGCACCAATCTTGAATTGATTGCACCAAAAGGCCCTTTTCAACGGGGATAAAAAAACGGATGGCGCTGCAAATCGCCATCCGTTTTTTTTTGCTAGAAGCACGTATTTTTCGATTGTTCCCCTTCATAGAAGCGTTCATAGCGGATACAATAAGTATGTACTCATCTTTAGCGGCTTCACTTACTTATCCAACAAATCGCACGTGAAAGGTAGTGATCTCGATCGATATTGGACTTTTGTTGTTGATTTTTACGGGTATTTTTTTCATCGTCTTCTGGTGCTTTTACCGAGAAGAACCCAATTATGTATTCGGCTTTCGCACCAAGCGCAGTACAGCCAGTGTCAGCAATTGGCGTTTTGCCCAGCAGTGGTTCTCCCTGTTAGCGATGCTCTTTCTAGGCGGGGTCGTTTTATTGCAGCGCAACGAGCTGATCGCAGAGGCTTTTTACCAAGTAGCCGTTTTTGGCAGCTATCTTCTAGCAGCGCTACTCGTAGAAACGGCACTGTATCTCAAAGATTCACGCACAAGCACCAAAAAGTAAGACAAAAAAGACATTCCAGCGAATGTCTTTTTTCTATTGTTTATTTTGATGATGGATCGTGATCCCCAACACCAAGGCTAAAATCCCTGAAACCACCCAGATAGTGCGGTGGAATAAGAAAATCCCTAGCAAGCTGCTTAAGACTGCACCAAAAAAGAAGCCGCCGATGATCAAGGAAATAGAAATAATCTTGGGCGTCACTGATCGGTCCTTTTTAAACCAGCGCATGTACACATAATCAGCCAGTGAACGTAAGTTGCCGGTGGTCATCGTGGTGGCATAGGGCATCCCTGCCAATCGACGATAGGCGGCATATTGAATCGCCGCAAAAAAAGATAACCCCGAATCGATCATGACATTGGGTAATGATCGAGCAAAAAAGCCCAGAACCAAAATACCGATTGCTTCAAAGATCAATGCGGCATTTTGCCAAACGATCCAGCCCCCTGTCGGAAAATGATGCTGCAGATAATTCGTCACTACGATCCCCACTAAAAACATGAAGATTGGTGGCAGATATCGAAAGGCTTGTTCAAACTGCCCCGTTGAAAGATTGATCCCTAACAAAATGACATTCCCCGACTGCATACTTGCAAACACTTCCCCGTGAAACAAGTAGGTATACGCATCTAAAAAACCGCCCGCCATAGCAAGAAGAATCCCCACCGGTAAACTTTCATGCACGACAAACTCCGATTTTCTTTTGGCACTACTCAAACTTTTTTCCATTGGTTTCGCCTCTTGTTTTTTATACTTTCTGACAGCTTAACGCTTAAAAACGCCGAAAACTCGTTATCTTTTGCGGCGTTTAGGTGACTTTTTCGATAGCTGACAAATCAACCAGCCCAAAAGAACGGCGGTCAGTGCTCCAGCTGAATCCAGCATGACATCTTGAAAAAGCGGCGTCCGTCCTCCCGTCAGCATTTGATGGTATTCATCGATCCCAGCGTAGCCGGTGGCTGCCAACCAAGCAAAAAAAGCGGCTAGCCAATACGGCTGTTTTCGAAAAACAAGCGTTAAGAACAAACTGCCACCTAGGACAAAATAGGTAAAGAAATGCGCGCCTTTACGAATGAAAAATTCCACAAATGAGAAATAGCCTTTTTCCGCAATGCTGATCTCCGAACCAGCATAGGAAAAAGAAATCTTCTCTAGCCACTCTTTCAATGGTTCGTTTTTTAAGATTCGTGAAAGCAACCCAATTTGCGATTGCTGCTCATAGGTTTGTGAAGAGCTGATAAAGAGGATGACCATTACCGCAATTGCAATACAAAAGTAAAAATTCGGTTCTTTCAGTAATTTTTTCATAGTTTTCACTCCTCATTTTCCTATCTTACCATTTTCATTTGGTGATGCAACTGTTTTTCCAGCAAACCATGGAGACATTGCACACAAAAAAAGAGTGCTTCCGTCAAGATTAGAAGCACTCTTTCTTTTTAAAAATAGCCATCGGTATGAAAAGCCGTCACCCGTTTGGTTGTGAGATCTTGGGGCTTGTGACGTTCAGCTCCTTCAACGATTCTCAGGGCTGTTTTGCGTTTTTTTCTCCAGTAAACAATGACGAACCCATCTCGTAGCCTTCTACATAATGATTCAACCGCTCGACGACCTCTGCTGCCGCTTCTTGTGACGGCGTGATGATCAATAAAATATCAAACCCTGCAATCGTGCCGACAATTTCTGGCAGCTCCATTTCATCAAGATAATTGGCGATCACATCGGCGCCGTTTTCAGCCGTATGAACGACAACTAAAAAGTCAATCTGCGTAATCTTTTTTAGATACTCATACATCGAAAACGCAATTCTGTCTTCTAGATCCTGCTCTTTGGATTCAAAGATCGAATAATACGGTCGGCCATTTTTGGCATACGTTTTAGCGATGTTCATTTCCCGCATGTCTCTAGAAATCGTGGCTTGGGTAGCTGAAACATTTTCTTTTTTTAATAAATTCATCAATTCTTCTTGAGACTCAATCCGATGTAGGACAAAGAGTTTTTTGATAATTGCTTGTCGCTCTTTTTTTTTCATTTACTTGATCCGCTCCTCTCAAGTCGCCTCGCTTACTGAAATAGTTGATCCGTCTCGTTCACTTCTTGAAACGCAGCTTACAAGAACAACATCGAGAAGATTAAAATGGAAAGATTGGAAATTCCGATAACCAGTAACGGTTTGCGCATAAAGCGAGTCCAAGTAGAATAGTTGACCCGCGCCAGCTCCAATCCGCCCATCACGACGCCAGAAGTTGGTGTGATCAAATTCACTAATCCGCAACCAGCAGTAAAGATCATGACCATGACGTTCGGATTGAGTCCGATGCTTTGCGCCAAGGCACCCATGATAGGGATCGATACATATGCCAGTCCTGAAGTCGATGGAATCAAGAACGATAAGAGCAGATACAAAATATAGGCGCCAATTACGAACAGGACAGGTGATAACCCTTCTAAAAGATGGGAAGCCCGATCCAAAATAAACAGATCCAAGTACGTCGTTTGCATAATGTAGGAAGCCCCCCGTGCCACAACGATGATCAAGACAACGGATAAAATGTCTTTGACCCCATCGATAAAGTTGGTCACGATTTCTTTTTCTGAGAATCCTTGAATCAATGCAATGATGATACTGACGTAGAAGAACCACATAGCCAAATCACCAAAATACCATTCACCGAAGCTATTCCCGGTCAAAAAGGCGGTCCAACCGTCAAACACATGGATATCAAAGTCGCCCCAAGGAATCAAGGAAACCACCATGATCACAAAGGATAAGCCAAAAATCGTCAAAATCAGGCGATGCTTTTGCGTAAACGCCAAGGCTTCGTTCGTGTCTTTGACAAAATGCTCTTCCATTTCTTTTTGCTCTTGCAGCGATAAGATCGTGGAGCCTTTGTCGGCTTTGACTTTTTTTGCATAAGACATCACCACAAAGATACAATACGCGGTCGTGACTAACCAAAGCAATGCGCCAACTACTAGGATCGTGCCATTATTCGGAGCAATATCAATGCTTCGTAAGGCATCCATTGCCACCCCAGTAGCGAAAGGGTTAACGGTGGAGCCGATCACACCGGCACCCGCCCCCAACATGACGGTTCCTGCTGCGACGATCGTATCAAAGCCCGATGCCACCATTGTGATTGCTAATAAGGAATAGAACGGAATCGTTTCTTCCGCCATTCCATAAGTTGAGCCACCAATTGAAAACAACACCATCAAAATCGGGATCAAAATCAACTCGTTGCCTTTGAGTTTTTTGACTAAATGCTGAATACCAGCTTCTAAAGCGCCTGTTCGTGTGACAATATTCAAAAAGCCACCCAAACAAAGAATAAACACACAGATCTCGATCGCATCACGAAATCCGTTAAAAGGCGCCATAAAGAAATCAGAAAACTTGGCACCGACGACTTGGCTGACCATCTCTTCTTGGCCTACTGGTAATGAAGGTGCAAAGGGCTGACCAGCTAGTAGCCAAGAAGCGACCGTCAACGCAATAATGATCAGAAATAAGATACTGAACGATGTCAGCGACTTTTTTTCTTTTTGCTTTTTTTTCATCTTCGTTCCTCCTCTATTGAATCAATCTTAGGTGCAAATTGCCAACAGCTAGTCTGTCTGTGGTCAATTCGCAACATGGGAAAAATAATCTTTGTCATAAATAATGAGTTCTTTGTAACGATAATAAATCTTTCTTTTGTGCACGAGCGCCTTGATGGTTTGACTGACCGTCTCTCGCGTCGTTCCACTGTATTTAGCGATATCATTGATAAAAACTGGAAAAGGAATACGAATCTGCTCTCCTTGTGACTGTCCGTGCTCGATCATCAAGAGACCGATCGTATTGACGACTCTTGTCTGCGCGCTAGAGGTGACACAGTACTCCACTCGGCGTCTTTGCTTCTCCAACTGCTGGCTCATTTGCTGATTCAGCCACAGCAACTGACTTGTAGATGAAACAACCAGCGGTTCAAACAGCGACATCGCTGCAAACTGCACGACAATGTCTGTTGCAGCGAATGCCGATACATCATAGTTGTCTCTTTCAAACAAGCCAATCAAAGGAAATAACTGATCAGGCCCAACAAAATCTACATAACAATAGGAATCAGTTCCGTCGGTTTTTTCGATCCGTACGAGACCTTCGATCACATGGAATATCCGATCTCTTACGTCGCCTTCATAAAAAAGCACTTGGCCTTTTTTGTACGTACGGCAGTAAATATGCTCCTTCAACCGCTGTTGATTTTCTTCTTCCAGCCATTGAAAGCTATTCGCTCTTGTTGATGGATCTTTTATTTGGTAGTCGATCATTTCTCTCACTCCAATGTTTTGGACTTGCTTTGCTACTTCGCTTATTTCCAGGTGATCTGTGTACCAGCGTCTTCAATTTCTGCCAGCTTATCTAAGGAAGTAATCACTGCCCGTTTTTCCGTGCCCATTTTGACAAAATTCAAAGCTGCTTGTACTTTCGGTAACATGCTTCCCGGTGAAAAATGCCCTTCATCGACATAGGTTTCCAATTCAGCGGCGGTCACATGATCCAACCACTGCTCATTTTCCTTGCCAAAGTTCAAAGCGATTTTTTCCACGCCCGTCAAAATGATCAGCTGATCCGCATCGACTAAACGAGCCAATTTTTCAGAAGCAAAATCTTTATCGATCACGGCTTCAACCCCCAGCCCATTATCTAACACGGGAATGCCCCCGCCGCCTGCGCAAATAACGATCGTGTTTTGTTCAATCAGCGCCTTGATGCTGGCAACTTCTTGAATCGCTTGTGGTGCTGGACTGGCAACGACTTTCCGCCAACCACGACCAGCATCTTCACGATAGATGGCATCTGTTGCCGCCATGGCTTCTTTGGCAGCTGTTTCCGTTAAGAAAGGACCGATCGGTTTGGTCGGATGGGCAAATGCTGAATCTTGGGCATCGACTGTAATTTCCGTCACCACTGTCACCACCGGCTTAGCCATTTGGGCTTCTTTCAACTGGATTCTCAGCTCATTTTGTAACCAATAGCCAATACTGCCTTGCGTCATTGCCACACAGGTATCTAAAGGCATCGCTGGGTTTTTGCTAGAATCACTGGCTTGTTGCTGCAAAACCAAATTTCCCACTTGAGGCCCATTCCCATGGGTAATGATCAAATGAACATCTTTTTGGATCAGGGGAATTAAATACTCGACGGTCTGTTTAAGCCGTTCTTTTTGCCCTTTGGCACTGGCATCATCTGCTAGGATAGCGTTGCCGCCAAGGGCGACAACGATCGTTGGTTTCTTTTCACTCATCTGCTCACTGCTCCTTCTTACACTCTAGGAATAAAGAGATCGCCTAAGGTTACTGCCATGATTGCTTTGATCGAGTGCATTCGGTTTTCCGCCTCTTCAAATTGACGGCCCCATTGACTGCGGAAAATGTCGTCTGTGATCTCCATTTCAGAAATGCCGAATTTTTCTTCGATCATTTTTCCATACGTCGTATTCGTATCATGGAACGCTGGCAAGCAGTGAAGCACGATCAAGCCATCGTCTTGTTTTCCAGTAGCCATTACCATTTCGCGGTTGATTTGGTAAGCTTTCAACAGCTTCACCCGTTCTTCAAACTGGTCTTCTTCCCCCATTGAAACCCAAACATCGGTATACAGAACATCGGCATCTTTGACGCCTTTTTGAATATCGTCTGTTACCATCAGCTGACTGCCAGATTCTTTGGCAAATTTGTTGGCATAGTCTGTCACTTCTTCAGCTGGGAAAAGTTCTTTTGGTGCACAGATGCGAACATTGACACCTAAAATCGCCCCCGTCACTAACAAACTATTCGCCATATTGTTTCGGCCATCGCCCACATAGACTAACGTAATGTTTTCTAATGTACCGAAGTTTTCTTTGATCGTCATGAAGTCAGCGATCATTTGGGTTGGATGCCATTCATCGGTTAAGCCATTCCAAACAGGAACGCCAGAGAATTTGGCTAAATCTTCAACGACTTGTTGGCTGAACCCGCGGAACTCAATGCCATCAAACATACTGCCTAAAACTCTGGCGGTATCTTCAACGGATTCTTTTTTGCCTAGCTGGATATCATTCGCACCTAAAAATTCTGGATGGGCACCAAGATCGATGGCAGCCGTCGTAAATGCCGCCCGTGTCCGAGTCGACGTTTTTTCAAATAAGAGGGCGATGTTCTTGCCTTCCAAATAGCGATGAGAAATATTTTGCTTTTTCAACTGTTTCAAATAGATGGAAAAATCAATAAGGTATTCTAACTCGGCTTTCGTAAAATCTTTTTCTGCTAAGAAGCTTCTTCCTTTAAATACTTGTTTCATTAGTAATTCCTCCTCTAGATTAAATATCTTCTCTGATAAATGGCATGCTCATGCAGCGAGGGCCCCCACGGCCGCGAACCAATTCACTGCCGGAGATTTTATGCAATTTGATGCCGGCTTCAGTTAATTTTTGATTGGTGATCGTGTTACGGTCATAGACCACGACTTCACCAGGTGCGATCGTCAAGGTATTGGAACCGTCATTCCATTGTTCCCGAGCTGCAGCGACCAAATCGTTCCCCCCACAGCGAATCAATTCCACTGCATCTAATTCTAAGTAGCGGCACAAAATGTTTTCTAACGTATCTTTTTCTTCTTTGATGGTTACGCCATCCCCGTCACGTGAGATTGAATAAACGGTCAGTTCGCCTTCAATTTCTGGATGGATCGTAAATTTGTCATAATCAACCATTGTAAATACCGTATCTAAATGCATGAATTTGCGTTCTTGACCAATATCAAAAGCTAAGACGTACTCAAAACTTGGTTCATGTTGGAACACATTACGAGCCAACTGTTCAATGGAAGTGGCATCTGTTCGTTGGGAGATCCCGATCGCTAACACTCGTTTTGACAGAACCAATTCATCGCCACCTTCAATTCGTGTTGGCTGATCACGGTCATAAAGCAAGTGCGGTGGCTGTTGTTGGAACATTGGATGATGAGCAAAAATGTATTTGCCATACAATGTTTCACGACGTCTTGTTTCTGAATACATACGATTCAAGGAAACCCCGTTACCGATCGTCGCAAACGGATCGCGAGTGAAATACAAATTCGGCATTGGATCGATCAAAAACGGATACTGGTCATCCACAGCACCAGCTAAGCTTTGACTATGGGGCAATTTCAATTCATTTTTCGCTAGACCTGCCATCGTTTTATCGATGAATTGACGGTTATCTTCAAAAGATAAGAAATAATCGGTAATTTCAGCAATGATTTCTGGGCTTTGTAACGTTGTTTCTTCTAAATATTCCTTGATAAACTGCTCTTTGATTTCTTGACTAGTTAACGCTTCTGCTGCTAAATCTTCTAAATATAACACCTCCACATTATTATTACGCAATACATCGGCAAATTGATCATGTTCAGCCCTTGCTTGTTCCAAAAAGGGAATATCATCAAATAACAAGCGATTTAAATGATCGGGCACGAGGTTTTCTAATTCTCGACCAGGGCGATGGAGCATGACTTGCTTCAAGCGGCCGATTTCTGAAAAAACATGAATAGCATTTGACATTTCTTTACATCCTCCTTTGTTTTGATTACGCCTACATAGTACAAGAATGTATGCGCTTACCAAGCGACGTATTTCGCCTTCATTATGCAAAGCATTTGTCATTATGCAATAAAGAGTGAATATCTTCTTGCGAGCGTTTTTTTACTCGTTGTTATTTTTTTTATGTAATATTTATTCAGCAATTTTTAAATAAGAATTTGATGAGAATGAAAAAATGATCGATTTTGTTCTTTTCTTTGATTTTGACGTCCCCGACCAATGCAGGCAAAGCTTGCGAAAGAAAAGAACTTTTTCAACCAACAGCTTTCCTTTTTCGATTAAAAAAATCCGATGGTTGCGACTAAATGTGGCTATGCTATACTTAATAAGATCGTAGGAAAAGAAAGGGGTTTGATAGGAATGACCTATTCAATCAATTGGGATCTAGAAACAATTTTTCCAGGAGGCAGTGATTCTGTTCAATTAAAAGAACGCATGAGCCAGCTGGAAGAAGAAATCAAAACTTACCGTGAAAAAGTTGACGCTTGGGCACCAAACGCTACAGACAATGCGACAAAATTAGAGGAATTAATCGAACTTTCTGGCACAATCAATCAGGGATTTTCACAATGTGGCAGCTTTATCAATGCCTTGCTTTCAGCGAATGTCAACGACAGCAAAGCCAAAATCCTGACAGGCGACCTCTACGCAAAACTGCCAGCATTGCAAGCAGCACAAACCGTTTTCTCGAAAAAATTGACAGAAATTTCTGAGGATGATTGGACCGCTTTACTTACCGCGGAAAACTTAGCACCAATCGCTTTTCGTCTAAGCGAGATTCGTCGCGACGGCAAAGAATTGTTATCTGAAGCAGAAGAAACCATCATCAACACGTTAAATTTAGATGGCTTAAATGCTTGGAGCCAACATTACGATACGATCGTTGCCTCGATCGAAATTCCTTTCCTTCAAGAAGACGGCACGACGATCAACTTGTCCGCTGGTCAAGCCTTCAATAAAATGATGGGTGATCCAGATCCAGAAGTTCGTGCACGTTTATTTGACACTTGGGAAAAGACTTGGGCAGAAAAAGAAGACCTCTTTGCAGATACCTTGAACCATTTAGACGGCTTCCGCCTTTCTACCTTCAAGCTTCACGGTGTCACTGATTACTTGAAAGAACCATTAGAATACAATCGTCTGCAAAAAGCGACATTGGATGCTATGTGGGGCACGATCCAAAAGAACAAACAGCCGATCGTTGATTTCTTGACCCGCAAAGCCCAGCTTTTCGGCAAAGAAAAAATGGAATGGCAAGATCAAGATGCGCCGATCATCCTTGGGGACATGGAAGAAAGAACCTACACCTTTGATGAAGCAGCTGACTTTATTTTGACAAACTTCCGTAAGTTCAGTCCGAAAATGGCTGACTTTGCCCAAGTTGCTTTTGAAAAAAGCTGGATCGAAGCAGAAGATCGTCCTGGCAAACGTCCTGGCGGCTATTGCACCAGCTTGCCAGAAACCAAAGAGTCACGTATATTCATGACCTACAGCAATTCAGTCAACGAAGTAGCGACGCTTGCCCATGAGTTAGGTCACGCGTTTCACAGCAGCGTTCTTTGGGAGCTACCAGAATTAAACCGCAACTATGCCATGAACGTCGCCGAAACAGCAAGTACCTTTGCTGAATTGATCGTTGCTGATGCAACCCTCAAAGAAGCGACAACGAAGGAAGAAAAAATCAATCTATTGGATGCCAAAATGCAAAATGCGATCGCGATGTTCATGAACATCCATGCACGCTTTATTTTTGAAAACAGCTTCTACCAAGCCCGTCAAAACGGCTTAGTTTCAGCGGAGCAAATCACGGAAATGATGACAGCGGCGCAAAAAGAAAGCTATGCGGATGGGTTAGCAACTTATCATCCACATTTCTGGACAGCCAAATTGCACTTCTTTATTGATGATGTGCCGTTTTACAACTTCCCTTACACCTTTGGTTACCTCTTTAGCATGGGGATCTATGCGTATGCCAATGAAAAAGGGTCTAGCTTTGAAGAAGAGTACATTGCTTTATTGCAAGATACTGCTTCAATGACGACGGAAGAACTGGCGCAAAAACACCTTGGTGTTGATTTAACAAAACCAGACTTCTGGCAAGCAGGGATCGACATGGTCCTAAAAGATGTTGCCAGCTTTATGGAATTGACTGAAGACTATATCTAAAAGAAAAAACCCTCTTCCAACACGACGCTTGGAAGAGGGTTTTTCTATCAGGCATTCAATAAAGTTAAGCCAATCGTTAAGTAGCCTGCGTACAGACACCAAATCAAATAAGGAATAAACAAGTACATTGCTTTTTTGTCGATGCGAGCAAAGAGGATCATACAAATAATCACTGATAGGACTAACAAGACAATAATGACCGTTCCTGCCCAGTAAGCATTCCAGCCAAAGAAAACGATACTCCACAAGAAGTTTAGTACTTGCTGGATCGCAAAGAAGATATAGGCATTCTTTTTAAGCGCTGGATTGACTTTGGCTACGATCAACAGATACAATGCTGTTCCCATAAAGGCATACAAAATCGTCCAAACGATCCCAATGATCCCACCAGGAGGGGCTAAAAAGGGTTTTTCCATTTGCGCATACGTTCCAGCGATGTCTCCTGCAAACAAACTCGAGATGATTCCTGTTGCTTCGATGCCGATCACACAGACCAGCCAAATCAAAAATTTCATGTTCTCCACTCCTTCTTTTTTTCATGACTCTCTCATTTCATCGTACCATCGAATCGAAAAAAAGCAGAATAGAACGCTTAAAAAAGAAACGCCCGTGTGGACGTTTCTTTCAAGATAATTATATTCAATGACAGCTACTTTGATTGTTTTTCTTCAAACTTCCGTCGTTCATTTTCCACATACTTGTATAGCGCCCCGTAGCGGCTGCGGTAGCCTTTTTTCCATGGCTTCTCTTTGCCGCAAAAATGTAACAAAACGGTATGCTCGATGACCCAATCCAAACTCCATTCCCCTAAACTGATCGTTTCATAGGTACGGTTTTTTCGCACGTCATAGTTGTAGAGCTGATCAGGGATCGCCAGCACCCGATCGCCGTACAACCCATTCAAAATGTCTTGATCTGGCAAAAAGAGGTTCAAATGATTTTTCTCAATGAACGCTGCGATCTCTGCTTCTTTGACCTCTTGCCGCAGCTGGTGCACATTCATCAGCAAAACGCCTGAATTATAGTAGCCTTCCGACTCATAATTGCGCAAACGGACTTTATTGATGACTGTTGTTACTTCTGTCAGCTTAGAATGGCTGGCGGCGGCATACAGAAAATCCCCTAACGTCAGCTCATACAAGGGGCGCAAATCATTGATGCACAAAATATCCGCATCCAGATACAGGATTTTTTCCACTTGCTGCGGCAAGTAATTTTGTGCCAATAATCGATAGTAGATCGACTCAGGGTAGCGATCACTGACTGGCGCGGTTTTAAAAATCGAGCCAGAACCGATGATGATGGGATGATAGGTCATCGCCAGCTTTTGACAAAAAGCCTCCAGCTCTGCAGCATGGCTCAATTCTTTTTCTTGTAAGACATAGACATCAAAGGATGCTGCTGTCGTATGACGTTTGATTGAATATAACGTTGTTTTTAATTGTTCACTGAATCGATCATCAATCGCAAAAAGTAGATTCATGCTCTTGTTCACTCCTCTGTTACTGGCAGCGTGCAGGTTTTTGGAAAAAAATCGATTGCTGTTGCACGCAGCTTCTGTTCTTCTAGTATACCCGATTTTTGGTCTTTCTTTCAGTGAAACACCCTTGCCAATCGAACCCTTGCTTGGCAGACGCCAAAAAAGCTGTTCCATCCATGGGATGAAACAGCAAAGGATCGCTTATAAATGATTGTGTCTTAAAAACAGATCAGCGGATCGTTGCAAAAGCTTTTGACCACAACAACAATTCATCTAGCATATCATTGACACCCGCCGCCATGTGCGCACCGGGTTTGAAGGTACTGAAACTTTCAAAATCAGTAAATAAGTTGAAGGCTGGGTTGGTCCGCACGGTGGCAACTTTTTGTTCAGCTAATACGTTGCGCAATTGTTCAGCGGCCCGAATCCCACCGCCAGAACCGTAGCTGACGATCCCAGCAGCTTTATCAAACCATTCTTCCCGAGCAGAATCTACGGCATTTTTCAAGGAAGCTGCAAAACCGTGGTTGTATTCTTGCACGATGAAGATATAGCCATCTAATTCAGAAATTTTTTTGTTCCATGCCAGGTTTGGCTCAGCTGTTCCCATAAACGGTAGATCAAATGCCTTTACATCAACGATCTCAAACTGATGCTCTGACCGTTGATTAGCAATTTCTTGAATATATGCTCCGACTTGCGGACTTACGCGTCCTTCTCTTGTACTGCCTAAAATAATACCAAATTTCATGATAGGTTCCTCCTAAGATTGTTTTCGTTTGTTTTTTTAACGATTGGCAAATGTGTCTGCCCAGTCCAATAATTCCGTCAACATGTCGTTCATTCCTGCAGTCATATGCTCGCCAGGGGTAAAGGTGGCAAAGTTTTCAAAATCAGTAAATAAGTTGAAGGCAGGATTGGTGCGCACCGTGGCTACTTTTTGTTCCGCCAAAATCAAGCGAACTTGCTCAGCGGCACGAATCCCTCCTGCCGAACCATAGCTGACGATCGCTGCTGCTTTGTTGAACCATTCCTCTCGAGCGCTGTCCAACGCATTTTTCAAGGAAGCTGATATGCCATGATTGTATTCTTGTACGATGAAGAGGTAGCCGTCTAACTCAGCGATTTTTTCGTTCCACGCTTGGTTCACTTCACCTGTACCCATAAATGGCAAGTCATAGTCTTTGATATCAATGATTTCAAACGAGCGGTCGCTATGCGCGCGTGCTGTTTGTAAAACATAATTGGCTACTTGCGGACTCACGCGGCCTTCTCTCGTACTGCCAACGATGATCCCGATTTTTTGCGCTTTTTTCTTTTCAGGGGTGCGATACACCTCTTTAATTACTTCTTTTTCAATTATTTGTTCTTTTTTCCCAAATCCAAAGACCATTCTTTTGTACTCCTTTTGTTGTGGTTTCTTTAACGATGGACTCAGCATACCAAACTTACTTTTAGTAAGTCAATCATTCTGCTTACTTTTTGTTAGAAAAAAACTCTCAGCTGCTTCTTATTGACATTCGTTCGGTACCGAACTATAATCAACTCATCGATATCGTTAGGTACCGAACGATAAACCAAAAGGAGTGTACACCATGAGTACAATGACCGACCACTTAATGAAACAGCTTCGTTTTATCAGCGAAGCCAGCAATGCCTTTATGAGTCAAAACAACCAGCGCCTTTCGGGACAGCAACGTGTCCTGGCCGTTTTAAATTTAGAAGACGGCTTGGTGCAAAGTTATCTTGCAGAAGTCTTAGACCTACGGCCAAGCTCTCTAGCGGAACTATTGAAGAAAATGGAAAATAGTGGCGATATTCATCGCAAAGAAGATGCTGCTGACAAACGGATCAAACGAATCTACCTGACAGAAACTGGAAGAAAAAAAGCGGAAAAATTACTAGCACAAAAAGAAGCCACCAGCAGTCAGTCGTTTTTTGCTGGGCTCTCAGAGGAGGAACAAACCGAATTTGCTCGTCTGCTTGAAAACATCGCCGCTGGGTGGGAGACGGACTTCCAACAGCAGGCACAACGCTTTATTGACCCAATGGATCGTTTGCAAGCCATGCAAGAGATTCGGGAAGAAATGATGAAGCAATGGGACGGAAATTGGCAGGAAATGTCGAATGAGGATCGTCGAAAAATGAGGCAACAAATGAAAGATACTTGGCAAGAAATGGGCGTTGATGAGCGACGCAAAATGAACAAACAGATCAAGGAAGCCATGCGGCAAATGCCGTTTCCTGGACATCGCGGCATGGTTGGCAATCGACCATTTGAGCCGTTTGGGCCGTTTGGGCCGTTTGATAATAGCGAGGCGAATGATCCACGGTACACATGGGTAAAAGGCAACTTTTTTGATGCCTACGGGTTTGGACAAGACCGCAAAGCAAGACCGACTTCCGCTTCTAAAGACGAAGCAGCCGAGGAGGATTGGCAGGATTTCTAATAACACCTAATTAAAAAGAAAAAGCGGTGAGCCATCTTGCTTGCTGCGGAGGAAAACGAATGGAAACAACGACACCAACAGTGAACAAAAACAAATTTAAAATGAAAGACTTTATCCACCTGATCGTCAGTGTCAATCCTAAAAAAGGCTTGTTTCTTTTAGGGATGCTCTTTAGCCTGATCACAAGTGCCGCCAGTTTGGTCGTGCCGCAGCTGACGAAAACACTGGTCGATGCCAGCGGCACCCCCACGTTCAGCACCTCCATGCTGGTCGTTTTGATCCTAGCCTTTGTGCTGCAATTAGGCGTAGGGACTTTAGGCGGCTTTCTCTTGCGCTATGTGGGAGAAAGTGCTGTGAAAACGTTGCGGGAACGTCTTTGGAAACATCTGCTGCATTTGCCAGTCAGCTATTTTGATGACCACAAGTCGGGGGAAAGCAGTTCGCGACTCGTCAATGATACGTCAGTGATCAAAGAACTAGTCACCTCGCAATTTCCCAGCTTTGTCACTGGCTTGATCCAATTGATCGGTTCGATGATCATCTTGTTTTTGATGGACTGGAAGATGGCTGCGATCATGTTCAGTGCGGTGCCTTTGATCACCTTGATCATGTGGCCAATCGGCAAGATCATGTCAAAACTGGGACGCCAGTTGCAAGCAGCGACCGCCGATTTCAATGCGGATGCCAGCGAAAAGCTCTCAGAGATCCGTTTGATCAAAGCCAGCAACGGAGAAGCCAGTGAACAAGAAAACGGTCGGCGCAACATTGGGGCAATTTTTACCCTCGGGGTCAAGGATGCGAAAGTCAGTGCGATTTTGCAGCCAATCATGACGACAGCCATGCTGGGCTTACTCGTAGGAATCCTCGGTTATGGCGCGATCCGTGTGCAAGCCGGCACCTTGACGAGCGGCGCATTGATCGCTTTTCTACTGTATCTCTTTAATATTGTTGCGCCTGTAACGACGTTTGCGATGTTCTTTTCACAAGTCCAAAAAGCGATGGGTGCTACGGAACGGATCCAAGAAATTTTGGATACGCCGCTGGAGCCGATCCAGGCAGCACCCAAAGCCGCCATCGATGGCGCAGTCTTACGAGCAGAACAAATCGATTTCAGTTACGATCCCAAACGGCCGATTTTGCAAAACATTTCTTTTGAAGCCAAACCCAACACCGTGATTGCTTTTGCAGGACCAAGCGGCGGCGGAAAATCCACGATTTTTGCTTTACTGGAACGCTTTTATGAGCCCACCAGCGGGCGCTTGCTGATTGGAGATCAGCCGATAGCTGACATTGATCTGAAAAACTGGCGGGCACAGATCGGCTATGTTTCCCAAGACAGTGCGGTCTTTGCTGGTACGATTCGGGAAAACTTGCAATACGGATTGGGCCGGACGCTGTCAGAGGAGGAATTGTGGCAAGGACTGGCGTTGGCTTATGCCGATCAGTTCGTCCAAGAGTTCCCCGAAAAACTAGAAACACAAATCGGTGAACTCGGCGTCAAACTATCTGGTGGTCAAAAACAACGAATCGCCATCGCTCGAGCATTCTTGCGGGATCCCAAGCTGCTGATGCTGGATGAAGCGACTGCCAGCCTAGATTCTCAGTCAGAAGAAAAAGTCCAGCGGGCGTTGGATCATCTGATGGAAGGACGTACGACATTAGTGATCGCTCATCGCTTATCGACCATCGTGGATGCCGACCAAATCTACTTTATAGAAAAAGGCACCATTACCGGTCAAGGTACCCATGCACAATTGATCAACAACCACCCGCTTTATGCTGCCTATGTCAATGAACAAATGATCAACTAATCGAAAAAACTGCTTATTGACGGATAAGCAGTTTTTTTCTATTAACCAACGGCTGAATGTTGCTTCTCTTCACGCGTCCCAGGCACTTGATTTACTCGCTGCAATTCTTTCAACACCTGATTTTCTGCCCGCAAAAAATCCCGTTCGCTTTGGGCAGTAGCAAGTTTTCCTTGATAAACTAAGACTTCTTCTTGGTAGGTTTTGGCGGTCTTTTGGACTTCTTCTTCTAACTGATCGATTTTATGGGTCAATTCTTGATTGATCTGTTCATATTTAAGGTAAAGCTTCTGGGCATTTTCGATATTCGTTTGTTCCAAATTCGCTTTGCTGGATACTCGGGTAGCCAAATAAGTAAGTACACCAGTAATGAGTGACGGCAAGACAACTGTTACGATCGATGTATCCATGATCCTCCCCCATTCTTTCGATACGATTCATATCATCTGTTTCCAGTATAAAAGATACGATTCGTATCGTCAACTGATGTGATATTTTTTATATCAAATAATACAAAAATAGATACAAATTATATCTAACGTGCTATACTACAAAAAAGGAGGCGATCACTCATGCTTGGCGAACGGCTAAGAACACTCAGACTACGAACCAATCAAACCCAACAGCAGATCGCAGATCAGCTGGGAATCACCCGCGCAGCGTATTCTCATTTCGAAAATGATCGTAACGAACCCGATGGCGAGACCATCGTCAAACTCGCGGAGATTTTTCAAGTATCCACCGATTTTTTATTAGGCAGACAAGTCCCGGCAGGCTTTACGCAGCCCTCTGCAAAAGTTCAAACCGTTGCGGCCCATATTGATGATGACGTCACCGATGAGCAGATGGAAGATATCCTCAGCTATATTGAATTTATAAAACAGCGGCACGCCCAAAAGGAATGATGGAAATGGATAAAGTAGAAGAACTGATGGCCGCCTACCCAGACTTGCACTTTATTTTCGATAAAAATATGCCTGATGGTCAGCAAGGATTGTACATCGATCACCATATTTACTTGAACCCTGACCAGTCACAAGAAGACCTCTTGAGCACCATCGGTGAAGAAATCGGTCATTATCTGACCAGTGCTGGCGACATTACCGCCCAAGATACCAACGAAAAACGCAAACAAGAACGCAAAGCCCGCGACATTGGTTCTGCGATCGTGGTCACGCCCTATGATATCATCGCTTGTTTTGAAGAAGGATGCAAAACATTGGCGGCATGCGCTGATTTTTTAGGGGTTCCCCCACAAACCTTCAAAGACGCGGTCACCTATTATGCCCGACGTTTTGACGGTATCAAAACCGAAGAAAATTATACCTTGTTTTTTCATATCGACGGCACGATTGAAGTTGTCAAAACCTTTGGCAATCAAGGCTAAGCCTTTTTCACACAAAAACAGACGTTCCTTTTCTGCTGCTAAAGGCAGCGTTGACGGAACGTCTGTTTTTTATCCTTGCATGTTGACCCGCATCAATACACGGTTCGGTCGATAGTTTTCTGAGGATTGATGAACCAATGCACCTTCCTCAAAACGATACAAATTGTATCCATAGCGTTCTTCAAAACGGACCATCCCATCGCCTTCATCTTCCCCGACAAACGACATACTTGCCACAGTATAGTAAGGAATCCCTGCGATCGTTCCCGTAAACGCATGATGGGTATGTCCACTGAGAATACAAGAGATTTGATACTGCTGCAATAATGCCACCAAACGATTGGCACCGGCCCATGCCGGCGTGCTTGCTTGGTCGGGCAACAAATGATGGTGCGTCACAAAAACGATCTTTTTCTCTTTGAGCTGCGCCAGCGTGGCTTGCAGCCATTCAAACTGTCGCTCATCTACGATACCGTCGGCATAGCCATAGCAGGAATTATCGAAAGTCACGATCGCCAATGTCTCCGTTTCATAGACTTGATTAAAAGGTGTATCACTGGCGGTTTCTACTGACTTGCCTTGCCAGCCTTGGCGAAAATGCCGTTTGATATCATGATTACCTAGCGTTACTACGATGGGCACTGAGCCAAAGGCTTTTTCTAAATATTGCTTCAAAGAGGCATAATCGGCAGGCGCGCCATCTTCGGTCAAATCGCCGCTGATCACCACCAAATCGATCGCTGCTCGCGCCTTGGCATCTTGGATACACTCTTCAAGAGGAATCAAAGGATTTTGCATGGCTGCCAGCATTCCTTGATACCCTTCTTCACAAGGCAGGTAACTTTCTCGAAAATGGATATCTGATATATGCAATACATTCATAGGTTTATCTCAATTTCTTTCTGATGATTCCAGTCAACTGGTCTAATAAGAAGACGGTCACAACGACGCCCAACAAAATAATACTTACCTTGCTCCAGGTTCTGGTTTGAATAGCAAAAATCAATGGTGCACCGATCCCGCCAGCACCGACTAACCCTAACGTTGCCGCACTGCGGACCGCAATTTCAAAATGATTCAGTGCAAAGGAACTATAGATAGGTGCTAAGTAAGGGACCCGCACGAAAAACATCGTCTGCCAAAAGTTGGCACCGACGGCTTGCATCTCTTCCGTCAAGCGCTCATCCATGGCTTCCATTTCTTCGGTAAACAACTTGCCCAGCATACCGATCTGGTGGACACCGATCGCCATAACTCCAGCAAAAGGTCCTGGACCTACCACACGGACAAAAATAATCGCATAAACCAGCTCGGGAAATGCCCGCAAGATATTGCAGATCATTTTGCCGATTTTTGCGACCCAGGGTGTCGAGGTCCATAGGTTGGCGGCACTCAGCAAGGTCACTGGAATCGCGTAGACTGTTGCGATCATCGTTCCTAGACAAGCGATCCCGATCGTCAGTAACAACAAGCTCCACAGATCTTCCCCACTGCCGTCATAAAAGAAGGACCAGTCTGGCTGACTCAGCCCTTGCAAGACATCTCTTCCCATCGCTAAGGAAAAGGTGCTTAATCCAGAATAATCCAGCGTCGCAGCGGATAAAACTAGTAAAACAGCAAAGAGTCCCCATAACAGCCAAGTCGTTTTCTTCACTTCTCTGATCATCATAGGAAAGACCTCCTTACCCGCTCACTGAGAAAATCAACGATCGCTACCGTCAGCAAAATCGTCAAGATAATGATCGAGACCCGCTCATAATTCAACAATGCCAATGAGGCGTTCAAGATGACCCCGATCCCGCCGGCACCCACATACCCTAACACCGTCGAAGCTCGAACATTGACTTCAAAGGCATAAAAAGTATAGCTGGCAAACTGGCTGATGACTTGGGGAATGATCGCCCAAACGGTCACTTGAAATTTATTCGCTCCTACCGCTGCTGCTGCTTCGATCGGCGCAAAATCAATGGTTTCGATCGCTTGGAACATCAGCTGTGAAACCATACCAAAGGTAAAGACCGCGATGGTCAAAACACCAGTGGCTTCACCGATTCCAAAAATCGCTACGAACAATGCCGCCAACAATAGATTGGGGATCGTCCGCACCAGACCTAAGAGAAAACGCATCGGCACCGAGACCCAACGGCTTTCTGTCACGACTGTTGTCGCCAACAGACTCACCGGTATCGCTGCGACTACTCCTAAAACGGTGCCTAAAAAGGACATCTGCAATGTCTTGATCAAGGGCATCATCAGTTGCGGTAGATAACTAAAATCTGGGTGCAAAAAGCGAGCCATGAAAGCCGTCATCTGGCTGCGATTCGACCACACTTGTGCAAAATCAGCCCCTGTGATCCAGGCACTGCTTTGAAAAAAGAGCAGCAATAAAAGAACCAGCAGCAGGTGCTTGTACCAATTAAAATGAACTGTTTCTTTCAGTTTCATCGATTTCTCCTGCCTTTTCTTCAAAAATTGCTTTGCCATAGATTTGTTCTAAACGCTGATCTGTCAAAGCGTCTGCGTTGCCGTCAAAAACGATCGCACCTGCTTTTAAGGCAATGATCCTTGTCGCATACTGACGAGCCAAGGGTATCGAATGCAGATTGATGACAATCGTTTTGCCCATTTCTTGATTGATCTTCTTCAGATCCTCCATCACTTTCTCTGTCGTGATGGGATCTAGTGATGCCACAGGTTCATCTGCTAAAATCACCGGCGCTTGTTGGACCAAGGCACGGGCGATGGATACCCGCTGCTGTTGCCCACCACTCAACTGGTCGCTTCTCGTTTGCAGTTTGTCTGACAATCCGACCGTCGCTAGCGCTTCTTTCGTTCTTTCGTAGTCTTCTTTCGTAAACAACCCTAAAATACTTTTCCAGGTCCCGTAATATCCCAAACGCCCAGACAAAACATTTTTTTGAACGGTACTGCGTTTGACCAAATTGAAGCTTTGCGAGATCAATCCGATTTGTCGACGAATCAAGCGCAATTCTTTTTTATTGGCTTTCGTGACTGATTTGCCGTCTACCCGGATATCTCCTTCAGTGATTGGCACTAAGCGATTGATCGAGCGTAAAAAGGTACTCTTACCAGCACCACTCAAGCCAATGATGGCCACAAATTCACCTTGCTCAATCGTTACATCTATGTTCTGTAATCCTTTGACCCCATTTGGGTAGACTTTGGATACATTCTCAAAAGTTATCATCTGTTTTCTCCATTATGTAGGGACCGCGGCAAAGTTTCCCCAATCGGTCACGGTCTATTTCACTAAAAAATGCACTGGTAATGCGTATTCCACCTATTCCCCTAGTAAATCGCTGCACATCTCCGTGTCCCGTTATCCTTCTACCGCAATCCCTGATTTTTTACTCTGCTGCTCGTTGTGTATAATCGCGAATGGTATCGTAAGCAGAATCTGCTGCTTCTTCATACCCTTGGTGTCCCCACAAGCTCATTGCTTCGGCACCCTCTTCATCATCTGCCATGTTCAAGAACACTTCTTTGATCTGCTCTTTTAGTTCAGCATCCATTGATGGTTGGACGGCAATGGCGTCATTTGGAATATCCCCTTCAGTCAAGTAAAGGACTTTTAGGTCTTTGAATAAGTCGTTGTCTGGAAAGCTTGACGCAAAGACATTTCGTGCCCCTTGGAACACAAAGGCGGCATCCATCTGACCATTCAAGACTGCAGTGATCTCACTTGGAATATCATTCACCGTCGTTAATGTAGCATCCGTCGTTGGATCAACTCCTGCATCTTTCAACTCGGCAACTGGGTAAATATAGCCGCTGGCAGAGTTTGGACTCAATGTGGCGATTTTTTTCCCTTTTAAGTCCGTCAATTCTGTCATGTCGCTATCCGCACGGACCAAGATTTCCCCTTTGAAGGTATTGGTTTTTTCCCCTTCTAATGGCAAGCCCGTCTCTGGATCATAAGCACCTAATTGAGAAGTCAAAATCGCTTCAGCTGCATCCATATCTTTGGCTTGAACATAAGCGGCTGGCGGCATGATCCCTAAATCAACTTGTCCAGAAGCCATCGCTTCTACGATCGTCGAATAATCCGTTGCTAACGTTACTTCTACTTCACGGTCTAATTTTTTTGATAAATACTCAGCAAACGGTTTTGCTTTGGCTTGCATCGAGCCGTCATTATTGGTCGGTACGAATTGTACCACCAGCTTTTCTTTTTCGGCTGCGGAACTGCTGTCGCTGCTGCTGCTCCCATTCCCACAGCCGGTCAATGCGGCAACTAACGCAATTCCTAACATTCCTTTAACAATTCGTTTCAATGGCATTTTTTCTCCTCCTAATGGTTTGAAGCTTTCTTACATTCAAATCATACCAAGTATCCCGTCAAAATGAAGTGACACATGTCCTATTTTACCTTATTTTTACATACAATTTACATTAGATTTTATTTATCGTTCGTGTTGAGTCAAAAGGGGAACTAAGCTATACTTAAAGAAAACCATTCAGGAGTGGCTGATTTCCATGAAAAAAATCGATGATACCGCACGCCTCAGTAATTACATTGACACATACGATCTGCAATCTTATATGGACAATGATTTGTTAGCGATGGCCACTTTGCATTCCTTTGAAAAAGAAGAGCACCTGATTCGAACGGGTACGCCTTCTGAATACTTGTATTTTCTCGTAGAAGGAACCGTGATGGTCTATTCCTTCTCTTCGGATACCCAAACGATTTGTATTGATTACGCCAAGCCAGCTGCACCTTTAGGAGAAGCTTCCTCTTTATGGGAACTCTTGCCGAAAAGCAGTGTCAAAGCCGCTTCTGCTTGCGTCTGTGTCTGCATCCCTTTGAATCGCTACCGCAACACCTTGCAACAAGACGTCCGCTTTTTGCAAACCATCTGTCAGTTGCTCAGTTCCCGCTTGAATTCGGGGATCAACTTAGCGAATTCATTGACGGAACCTGTAGAGACACGGTTGGCCAAATTTATTCTTGCGCATCAAGAAAATCAACACTTTTCCTTTCAGTTGACCACCTGTGCCGCGATCTTGAATGTCAGCTATCGCCACCTGCTGCGAACCTTTACCAGCTTTCGTGAAGACAAGCTGATCGAAAAACAAAAACAAGGCTATGCGATTCTCGATTTCCCCGCTTTAGAGTCGCTTGCCGAAAATTTAAGCCATGTGTAAGGAGCAGTCTCCAAGAATGTTCGGGTTTTCCCTGAGTAGGCGTTCCTGCTGTTGGTCTTGCCCTTAACTAGCGTTGTGACAAGCATTTGCCACCGAAGAAGGCAAGCGAGAAGGGCAACTGCGCCTTATTTTCTTACAAAAAACCCGATCCTTGCTGATATTCAGTCGAGGATCGGGTTTCTTTTGCTTATTTTACGATGGCTAAGAAGTCTTCTCCTTGGAAGACATCGGTTTGATTCATATCCATCACATCTAAATATTGCGGGGTGTTCGTCACAACGATCGGTGTGATCGTGGATAAGCCAGCTGCTTTGATCGTATCTAGATCAAACTTCACTAACAAATCGCCGCGTTTGACTTGGTCGTCTTGTTTAACAAAGACCTCAAAGCCTTTGCCGTCTAGTTCCACAGTATCCATACCAATATGCATCAGAACTTCGGCTCCATCCGTGGTGGTCAAACCAACGGCATGGCCAGTAGGAAAGAGCGTCGTGATGGTGCCATCTGCTGGCGCATATAAAGCCCCGACAGTTGGTTCGATAGCGATACCTTTTCCTAATGCACCAGAAGAAAAGACTTGGTCTTTGACTTCTGCTAAGGGAACCACTTTGCCTTCTAACGGACTGCTGAGGATCACACGTTCTTTAGACGAACTATCTGTGGGTGCTGCTGGCTCTTTCGCTGGTGTTACACTGGCATCGGTTGCTGGCTGATCTTCAAAACGTAAGAAGAAGGTCAAGACAAACGCGGCGCCAAAAGCGATAGCCGTGCCGATCGAAGCTGCGATCAGACCACTTAGATCTTTCGTATCTTGTGGGATAAAGGACGGTAGACTTAGTAAGCTGACTAACCCAAAGGTATAGTTTTCGACTTGGCTGAAGCCGATGAAGGCTCCCCCGATGGCACCACTGATACACGCGGCGATAAATGGTTTTTTCAGAGGTAAGGTCACCCCGTACACCGTCGGTTCTGTGATCCCAAAAATTGAGGTGATCGTTGAAGAAAGGGCCAACCCTTTCAATTTCACATTTTTTGTCATAAAGAACACTGCTAGCGCTGCACCCCCTTGAGAAAGGACAGCTGGCAACAGCATCGGCACCATGGTATCGACACCGGTTTGACTGAGATTCAACATCATGATCGGTACAAAGCCCCAGTGCATGCCAAACATCACAAAGACTTGCCATAAACCACCCATGACAGCCCCAGCGATCAGTGGGCTAAAGTGGTAAATGCTGTCGTAAGCACTACCTAACAAGTTTCCTAAAATCGTTCCTAGTGGACCGACGACAATAAAGGTCAATGGCGCCATAATCAAGAAGACCGCTAAAGGTACACAGATGATCTGTAAGAAGCTAGGAATGACTTTTTTAAAGAAACGCTCCACATAGCTTTGTAAAAAGACCGCTAAAATAATCGGAATGACGGAAGACGTATAAGCACTCGCACCAATAATGACCGGAAGGCCTAAGAAACTCAAAGTTTGTCCAGCCAAAGCAGTAATGTCTGGATGAACCAACGCCATCGCTAAGGAAACCGCTAGAAATTCATTGGTGCGAAACTTTTTCGCTGCAGTAAAAGCCAACATCACTGGTAAATAGGTAAATAACCCATCAGCAATCGCATACAATACGGTGTAGACCCCAGAATCAGCTGCTAACCAATTCAAGGTTACTGCCAGCGTCAAGAATCCTTTTAAGACCCCGGCACCTGCCATTGCGCCTAAAAATGGCGTAAAAATCGACGAAATAATATCCACCAGTTGATTCAAGAGGTTGCCTTTGTCGCCTTTGCTGTCTGCTTCGCCATCAAAGTTCGCTACTCCATTCAATTCACGGTAAACGTCGCTGACATGACTGCCGATCACCACTTGGTATTGACCGCCGCTTTGAACGACTTGGATCACATCGTCGTCTTGATTCAAGCGTGCCGTATCCGCTTTGTTCTCATCTTTTAATTTGAAACGCAAGCGGGTCGCACAATGCACCACGCTGTTGACATTTTCTTTGCCGCCCACCGCATCAAGGACGCGAACGGCAATTTCTTTATTTGAACTCATTTTTTCAACACTCCTTTTTTTTATAAAAAAACCCAGATTGAAAAAACGACCGTCTAACGAGTTTTTTCCTCGCTGACTGTTGTCTTTTCAATCTGGGTATTGCCTGCCTGACAGTAACAATCCGTTAATGATTGAATGTTAATTGGTTTGATCATTGACGACACGTTCGATGTGGATCGTTAAGTAGATCATTTCTGATTCACCGATCGATTTGTCGTAGGTTTTGATCAAGTACTCGTTGATCCGTTGGACCGTTTGAAACGCTTTAGGGTACTTCGATTGCACAAGGGCAAATAAAAACTCATCTTTTTCCCCTGAAAGTTCATCGCTTAAATAACGCTGCGCAAAATACTGCAAATGCGTGGTGATCCGTTGATAATTCAAGGAATCTGGGTTAAAGACTCGTCCATAAAAGCGACTGATGATCGCCAGTACGTCACGTACGATTTCTACCGCTTGCATCGTGGTTTCCATCGTGCCATTGGCTTGTTCGCTATTGACGATATGAAAGGCGATAAAGCCGATCTCCGATTCTGGCAATGTAATCCCGAAGACTTTTTCAAAATAAGCAACGGCATCTGCTGCAACCGCATACTCTTTCGGATAAAACTTGCGGGTCTCAAACAACAATGGATTCGGCAGCTCAATGCCTTCACGTGCCCGAACCAGCGCATAATGGATATGGTCGGTCAGGGTCAAATAAATATTTGGCGACAGCTCGATCCCCAAGGATGCTTCCGCATCATCCACCACTTGCTTGACAGCTTCGACTTCTTCCACAGGAATGTCTGAAAACAATTGCTGAAACTGATTTGCAGTAAAGGTATCCTTTAACACAAATTCTTTTTCGACAAAGGCTTCATCCACTGGATCGCCGACTTTTTTCTTAAACGCAATGCCGCGGCCCATATAGATCACTTCCTGACCGGCATCATTAGTCGAGATGACGACATTATTATTTAAAATTTTTCCAATAATCATCGCTTTCCCTCACTCCAAAATAAAAAAACCTAGAATCTCCCCGTTAGCGCGCTGCGGTCAATTCTGGTTTTGCCTGCCGAACAGTAACAATCCTTGTAACTGAAAGAATAATAACACACCCCTGTGGCAGATGCAACCCTTTTCAAACAAAATTTCTACAACGGGTTTTTCCTTTGTTATACCATTGAAACGTTCTCCTTGCAACATCCTTCACTACCTAAAATGCTTTGTTTTTTAATAAAAAAAGGAACGGCCCAGCTGCAGCCATTCCTGATGTATCAAAGTTGCTTTCTTTGCTGTCCCATGCGCCGCTCTTTCATCGCCGTCCCTAGCGTACCATAGGTGAAGACCGCGATCCCCAGCCAAATAAACGCAAAGGCGGAAAATTGGGCCAGTGAATAGGTTTCGTGAAACAAAAAGATGGCTAACAAAAGCATGATCGTCGGGTTGACGTATTGAATAAACCCAAGCGTAATGTAAGAAACATTTTTCGCTGCTTCCGCAAACAGCAGCAGCGGAATAGCCGTCACGATCCCAGCACCCACCAATAAGAGATTGGTTTGCCAGGGATAGTTCATAAAGCCGACGGTTGAAAATCCTAAAATATACACGAGGGCAAAGGGGAAAATCACCATCGTTTCGATTGTTAACCCAGTAACCGAACTAATGGGGATTCTTTTTTTGATCAAGCCATACGTACTAAAGGAAAAGGCCATGATCAGTGAGGCATAAGGAATCGTTCCTGTTTGGATCGATAATAAGATCACCCCGATACTTGCCAGCAGACACGCCAGCATGCCAGTACGACTAAGACGTTCCTTCAAAAAAACGGTCGCTAACAAGACATTGACAAGCGGATTGATATAATAGCCTAAGCTGGCTTGCATCACGTGGCCCGCACTCACCGCGAAGATAAAGGTGAACCAGTTGATGGAGATCAGCACAGAAGCTAAAACGATCAGTCCAGCAAATGCTTTGTTCTTCCATAGTAGACGCGCTTCTTGTAAAAATTGCGTTTTCTTCCCAGAAAGCACGATAAACAACACCATAAAAACAAAGGACCACACGATTCGGTAGCACATCGTTGCTAATGGCGAAACCCCAACGATTATTTTCCAATATAGTGTGACCAAGCCCCACAAGACATAGGCAGACAACCCAAAATAAACGCCTTTATTCTTCATTTTCTCCCTGATTTTTTTCCATTAAAGCAAGCCTTTAATGAAAAAAAATACTCCTCCTAAACCATAAGTTATCTTATTATATCGAATTTTTTGGTTTTTCATAGAGTTTCATGAAATAAATCAAGAAAAGCATCCTTCAAAGAAAGGTGCCCCTCTTTATTCCAGTGGTTCTTCTGCCCCTTCTAGCCAAACGGCTTCTGGCTTCTGATCACGAATCAAGAATACCCCCGTTGCAAACAGCAGTCCAGAAGCGATCGTCATCAATAAGAAAGAAACATTCATCCCATGAAGCAGTGCACTTGTTCCTGTTAAGGTCGTGCTTTTTTGCGCCACACTATTCATGATCCCGACAAATAATGCTGTCCCGATGGCGCCTGCCACCGTCCGCAAAGAAGTCAATAACGCTGTTCCATGCGCCGTCAGTTGCGGCGGAATATGTTTATTTCCCCACGTCACGAAGGGCATCAACAAACAGCCTGTGGCGGCACAGCGCAGCATGTTCAAAACCACTGCTACCCAAATACCCGTATGCATATGGATAAAATACATGCCGATATTGCTCAAGACCAGTGAGCCGCCGCCAAAAAGCGTCAACAAACGGATGCCGACTTTGTCATAGATTCGCCCAGCCACGGGACTTAAAAAAGCCGAGACCAGAGAGCCTGGCAAAACGACTAATCCCGAGATCGTCGCTGATTTGCCTAAAATTGACTGCACGTAAAGCGGCATCAGCATCGCCGAACCCATCAAGACCAAGTAAAGCATGATACTGCCAAAGACACTGATGGCATACTCTTTTGTTTTTAAGACCCGCAGATCCAAAAATGGGGTTTCCGCTCTTAACTGACGGAAGACAAAGAAGACCCCTGCTACCAAACCGATCCCTAAGGTTCCTAAAACGGGCAAGCTGAGAAAGCCATAGCTGCCGATATTGCCAAAGCCTAAAGTGATCCCACCAAAGGCGAAGGCACTCAAAACAAAAGAGGTCTGATCAAATTTGCTGTTGCTTACTGGCAACACATCATCAAAAACCTTTATGGCCCAAATCAGTGAAATCAAAACAATCACGGCAACGATATAAAAAATCGCATGCCAGTTCAAGCGGTCCACGATCACCCCAGCAAGAGTCGGTGCGATCACGGGCGCCGCGGTGATCGATAATCCATACCAGCCCATCACGACACCGATACGATTGATCGGATAGATCGATAAGAGGATCACTTGTGCCATTGCGGTCAAGATCCCGTTACCCACGGCCTGCAAAATACGCGCAAGCATCATGACTAAAAAATTGGGCGCTGCAGCACAAAGCAGCAAGCCCACCAACGCAATTCCTAAGGCAGCGAGATACAGCTTTTTGGTTGGCACACGATTCATAAGATATGCCGTCAAGGGCATAACGATCGCCATCGCCAAGGAATAACCGCTAGTCAGCCATTGTCCCGTAGTGACAGAAATCTGCAGGTCAGTGACGATGGCGGGTAAAGCCGTCGTCAAGGCGGTCGCCAACATGGATACGGCAATACATGTAATCATTAAATTAATAAAAATCAGCGTCCGCTGACGTTCCGTTCGTTGGACTGTTTCACTCACTCAACGTCCGCCTCCTTCTCAAGATAAAACTGTTCGATTTTTGCTAAGGCTTGACCAAAGGCTTGTTTTTCTTCTGCCGTCAAATAGGTCAGCATTTCTTGGTGCGCCTTACTGCGTTTTTCTTTCATTCGCTGTGCCTCTTCCTTGCCTGCTTCCGTCAGCGAAATCAGATGGCTGCGTTTATCTTTCGGATCGACTTCTTTTTGGATCAGCCCTTTTTCAGCCAGTTTTTTTAGTAGTTCGCCAGTGGATGTCGAGCGAATCGCTAAATACGCGGCGAGATCTTTTTGGGTCAACGTCCCTTTTTCGTCCAATACCAGTAGGCAATTGAACTGTCCCCGACCTGGCATAAAACGCCCATATTTTTGTTCCGCATACCGCCGATTTAATTTATACACTTCAAACAATCGTTCCACGATTTCTTGTTCGGAAACCATCGACCTTCAGCTCCTTTCGCCTCTTCACTATTTAGATAGGTACCTAGTTAAAAGTCCGCTCTCCATTTTACATAGGTACCTATCTATTGTCAAGGAAGGATTGACAATGAGAGCGGGTACAGCAACCAAAAACAAAAAAAGCATTGAAACTTACGCTTCAATACTTTCCTCGTGGTTCTTTTTCTCAGCAAACTCTGCCAGCAGTTGCCGAACTTCATCCGTTGATTTGGTATTCATCAATTTTGCCCGCAAATCACTGGCTCCAGGGAAGCCTTTGACATAGATTTTAAAGAAACGATGCAATCCTGCGATCGAGCGCGGTACCATTTTGGCGTAATGGTCCTGCAAGTCTAATTGCAGCTGCAACAAGCCTAATAGCTCTTCTGAGGTATGCTCTTTCGGTTCTTTTTCAAAGGCATAGGGATTCTTGAAAATACCCCGACCGATCATGATTCCGTCTACGCCATATTTTTCTGCTAGCTCTAAACCTTTGGTACGATCAGGGATATCGCCGTTGATCGTCAGTTTCGTTTGTGGGGCGATTCTATCCCGCAAGGCAACCACTTCAGGAATCAATTCCCAATGGGCATCGACCTTGCTCATTTCTTTGCGGGTTCGCAAATGGATCGAAAGGTTGGCGATATCCTGTTGCAGGACATGGGTCAACCAAGCTTCCATTTCTCCTAGTTCGGTATAGCCCAAACGAGTCTTGACACTGACCGGCAGACCGCCAGCTTTGGCTGCTTGGATCAGCTCAGCAGCAACTTCTGGTCGCAAGATCAAGCCGCTGCCTTTGCCTCGTCCAGCAACGTTCGGCACTGGGCAGCCCATATTTAAGTCGATCCCTTTAAAGCCCATCTCCGCTAAACCGATACTCATCTCACGGAAATACTCTGGCTTATCGCCCCAAATGTGTGCCACCATCGGTTGCTCATCTTCGGTGAAGACTAAACGTCCCCGCACACTGTCGCGTCCTTCTGGATGGCAGTAACTATCGGAGTTGGTAAATTCCGTAAAGAAAACATCTGGTGCGCCGGCAGCTTGAACGACATGTCGAAAAACGACATCGGTGACATCTTCCATTGGTGCTAGGATAAAAAAAGGCTTCGGCAATTCAGCCCACAAATTTGTTGTCATGATTTACGCTCCATTTCTTTGTCCAAGGATCTTCTTTTATGACCCCACTTGCAAAACAAACCCCATTATACTAAGAATGCGTCAAAGAAGCAAAAGAGCAAGATACGTGTATCAGACCTAGTACGAAATTTCTTTTAAGCCTCCCAGTCATCCTCCCATTCTTCTTCCCAATCTTCCTCTTCTTCATCCCAGTCATCCCAAGCTTCTACTTCTTCCTCCTCAGCGAAATCATCTTCGCTATCCGATACAACGTTCTTCACAAAAAGGGCTACAGAAGTATCGTCAACCATCAAACTGAGTAAAATCTGCCGCATATCTGCTTCATCTAGCTGATCCACCAGCTTCTGATAGACCTCACGGCGTCTTTTACGTTTCGGGGGAGTCAGCGGTTTATTCTTTTCTTTCGCTCTCGTATAGGCGAATAAAACAGCCGCAAGATGTTTGCAATTAAAACCAGCCGCAAAGTGAGGACAATTACAAAATTCCTCCACGACCTTGCCCTGTTTTAGCGCAATTTCTACTTCATAAAGCTCTGTGCCGAATACTTCGGCCAGAATAAGCTGATCATCCGCTCTCAGTCGCGCCACACAACCGCTTAAATAATACTCTTTTCCTCTTTCCAAAATATGGGATTCAAAATAATCTTGCCATTCTAGCATTACTTCTCTCCTCCGCATTCATTAAACTAGAGAACTATAATAGGATTTAATCGATTGCTTATTAATACTGCCGAATAACTGGTGGTTCGTAGGCTTGAATAAAGGCTTCCAGCTCCTTCGTTGTTTGTGCAAAACCGATTTTCTCGCGATCGGCTTGCGTCAAGAACTCATTTTCCACCATGTTGTCATACAAGGCTCTCGTTGCGCGGTAAAAGTTGTTCACATCATAAAAAGCACACGGATTCGGGTTTTGACCGATTCTTGACCACGAGATCATCTCCGTGATTTCTTCCAGCGTACCCGGACCACCTGGCAGTGCGACAAAGGCCTGCGACAATTCGAACATTTTTCGTTTTCTTTCTGACATCGTCTCGACGACATGGAGTTCGGTCAATCCAGGATGTGCTAGTTCCCGATCTTTTAAAAAGGTTGGGATCACCCCGATCACCTGACCGCCATTTTCTAAGACAGCATCTGCCAGCACGCCCATCAAGCCCGCTTTTCCGCCACCATAAACCAGCGTATTTTTCCGTGAAGCGATCCACTGCCCCAATTCTTGAGCGGCTGTTGCAAAACTAGGTTCATTACCGACACTGGCACCACAATAGACTGCAATTTTCATAAAACTCTCCATCATCCTTCTCAATCATTTTGAAATAGTATATCATGATTCTGATAAAGGTTCTGGGAAAGGATGGAAAAAAATTTATGAACATTGAGGAGTATCAACGATCTATCAGTGACTTCTACAAAGCCCGCAACTGGTATCAGTACGATCCGTTTATTCGGGCGAATTTTTTAGCAGAGGAAGTTGGGGAAGTGAGCCGCGCCATTCGGACATTGGAGATCGGTCGTGACCGTCCCGATGAACAAGAAGGCTTTTGCCAGAAGAAAAACTGGCAAACCTGACGGAAGAATTGGGCGATGTACTGGATAACTTATTTATTCTCGCCGATAAATACGATATTTCTCTAGAGACGATCATGCAAAAACACAAAGAGAAGCTATTGTCTCGCTATCAAATGGACCATATGACAGAAAAAAACAGCTAACGGGTTACTTGTTGCGGAACGGGCAGCGGCAAAGGTTGCTTTTCTTAAATACAAAAAACCAACGTTTCTGTGGTCAATTGGCCAGTGAAACGTTGGTTTTCTTCTATTATATAAAAAGTTGGTTCTCCTTTTTATGGGAATAGAGGTGTTTATTGTGCCATTTGCTCTACCAGTTCTTCCAATCCAGTCAAGGCTTGGTAGCCGTAGCCAAAGAGATAATTGTAGTCCATGCTGTAGACTTGTTTGTTTTTGATGGCTTTCATGCTGGAGAGTTTGTCATTTTTGTACAAGCCTTCAATGATTTCTTGACCAGAAACACTGCCTTCGATCGTTGACCAGTCACCGACGATCAAGACATCGGGATCCGTTTCGATCAAGGTTTCGACACTGACTTCTCCTGAATAGTCTTGAAACACATTGTTCAGTTTGATCATGTCAAAGTTGCTGTTGAAAAAAGACTCATCTTGAGCGGCATAGACACTGACCACACTTGGATCAGACATAAAGAGATGGGCAAAGGTTTGCTCTTCTTTGTCTGCTACTTTTTCTTCCAAGGCACTCTGGCGATCCTTTAATTCTTTTTCAAAAGCAGCGGCTGCTTCAGGGACATTGAAGAGCTTACCAAGGTTTTCAATGTCTTGATAAACGGAATCAAATGTTGCACCAGTGACAGAGGTTTCTTGGACGTAAGTCGGAATGCCCATCTCGTTCAAGGAATCAACGGTGCCGACGCCCCAATCTTGATTATCGAAAAGTCCCCCACGGCCAAAAATCAAATCCGGATCCACACTGAGCGCCGTTTCTTTACTGATATAGTCGCTGCCCAGGTCGTTTAGTTCTGCATAATCAGCAGCAACTTCCTCATCAGCGGCACCAAAGGTTGCACCGACACCCGCAATCTGATCCTTGAGGCCGAGATGCAGCAGCAATTCCGCTGCTGGTCGTGTGTTGGCTACGACTTTTTTTGGTGCCTCATTAAAGGTTTGGTCCTTGGCAGTCCACTGCGTGCCGCCCTCTGCTTTGGTGTAGTTGCTGATGGTTAAGGGATACGTACTTTCTGTCTGTGAAGAAGAAGCCGAAGTTCCTTCATCCTTCGTATTGCCGCAAGCGCTTAATGTAAAGACTGCCAATCCTACCCCAATCATTTTTCCCCATTTATTCATCTGTTTGCTCCTTTTCAAAATAATAATGAAACCCTAATCCGCCTGTGATCGGATGATGGTAAATACTGCATTTCACGCCATAGATCTCTTCGATCAGTTCTTCTGTCAGCAACGTTTCTGGTTCGCCATACCCTACGACCCGCCCATCTTTTAAGGCATAGATGATGTCGCAATAGTTGGCTGCTTGTTCCAAATTATGCAGCGCCGCCAACAAGCCAATCTTCAGATGCTTGACGGTCTCTAAGATTTCCAGTTGATATCGGATATCCAAATGATTGGTCGGCTCATCGAGAATCATAAATTTCGGTTCTTGGGTGATGGCACGAGCAAGGACGACCCGCTGTTTTTCGCCTCCTGATAATGAGAGGTAGCTGCGTTTTCTGTAGGCACTTAGCCCTGTTTTGGCTAAGGCTTCGGTGACCAGCTCATGATCGGCTTTGGTGTCTTGTTCCAATAAACCCTTGTGGGGCGTGCGGCCTAAAAGCACCATCTGTTCTACTGTTAAATCAAAGCTCAACTCATTGAACTGACTGACGACGCTGACTTGCTGGGCGACTTTTTTTTCGGAACTTTTCAAAATATTCATCTCACCCAAATAAATGTCGCCGCTGTCAGGTTTCAACGTTTTGTAGATAGCTTTTAACAATGTAGATTTGCCGCTGCCGTTGGACCCAATCAAGCCGACAAATTGCCCCTGTGCGGTTTGGACGGAGATGTCTTTTAGTATCTGCTGATCCCCGATCGTCAGATTGAGCTTTTCAACTGCTAATTTCATTCCGTCACCCCCCAAAGTTGTATTGCCGTTTGACAATGATATAGATAAAGATCGGTGCGCCAATCAGCGCTGTAATGATCCCGATCGGCAGTTCGACTCCTTGCAGGGTCGAGCGGGCGATCACATCCGCCCAAATCAAAAACAACGCGCCTGTCAAAGCGGTCAAAGGCATCAACAGGCGATGATCCGACCCGCTGACTCCACGTACGATATGAGGAATGATCAAGCCGACAAAGCCGATCATACCAGAATTCGCAACGATGATACTGGTTAATAGCGCTGCTAGCAGCATATAAAAACGACGATAGAAGGTCAGCTTGACCCCTAAGGTGGAGGCAACTTCATCTCCCAGCAAAAGCGTATTCAAAACACGGTATTGCGTCAGGAAGAACAGCGTGATCAAAGAAACCAGAACCACGATAAAGCCTAATTTGTTCCAAGAAGCCGAGGCTAAGCTGCCCATCGACCAAAACGCCACAGTCTTCATCCCTTCTGCATTGCTAGCCAGATAGATGATCAAGTTTGAAACAGAGCTGCATAAGGCACTGACGATCGTCCCCGACAGCACGAGTTTTGTGGAAGTCATTTTCCCACCGATACTAGCAAGCAGCAGCACCAAAATGGTCGCAATCCCCGCTCCTGCAAAGGCACCAAACGATAAGCCCAGCTGCAAGACTAGCGCCGAGCCGCCAAAACCGACTAAGATGGCGAAGGTCGCCCCTAAGGATGCGCCAGAAGAGATCCCAAGGATATAGGGATCTGCCAGCGGATTTTGGACCACTGCCTGCATCACTGCCCCGCTGATCGCTAACCCCATGCCCACAAAAATAGACAGTAAGACCCGCGGTGCCCGAACAAACCAGACGATATTGATGTTTGCGTCTGAAATGCCTGAAAGATCACCAACCAATCCATGGCTGATTTTATAGAAGAGAATTTGGTAAACTTCGCCAAGGGTGATATTGGCTTGACCGTTTGCCAAAGCAACTCCTGCAGATAAGAGAATGGCGACAACTAAAACACAGCAAATGATTGTCGAAACCATCCAACGATTTGATTTAATCAACCCTATCGACATGTGATTCTCCTTTATTCAGCACGACCCCCTCCTAATTTCACAGCAAAAACAACCTTGACTGTTGCCTCGCCGCCATCATAAAAGAAGCATCTGTGCGTTTTTTCGCTTATAACAGTTCTTCTCATGAAAAGCGCCAAAGCCATGTGCTGCTTTGACATCTATTTGCAAATGAGAATCACTCTCAATGAATAGAGTCATTATAAGGAACCTTTTGTGAAATGTAAATAATTTTCTGAAAATTTCCTTAAATAAGAGTTATTCTAATGTTCGTGATTGATTGGGCGTTTTCCTCTCCATTGACCTATCGAAAATACGGTACCCGTGAAGAAGCGAATCCTTTGGCATAATAATCAAGTGTTTTTTTATGATGAAAAAAAGACAGACTTCATTTTGTACAAAGTCTGTCTCCAGTCTGATGCCTATGCTCAGGCAGGCTTGTTCTTGCTAGCTTCCCTTTGTTCGAACGTGAAACCTATGCGTTGCCAAGGATTTGCTGATTCAACGAAATCATCTCCAAAAGACCTTGAGCGGCTTCGCTGCCTTTGTTGCCAGCTTTGGTTCCCGCCCGTTCAATGGCTTGTTCGATCGTTTCAGTCGTCAACACACCAAACATGATCGGAATGTCGGCATTCAGACCAATTTGGGCTACGCCTTTCGCCACTTCATTTGAGATCAATTCATAGTGGGTCGTTGCTCCGCGAATCAAGGCACCTAATGTCACGATCCCATCGTATTGTTTGTGGTCAACGATTTTTTTGGTAATATACGGAATCTCATAAGCCCCTGGAACCCAATACACATCGATGTTTTCTGCTTTGACTCCATGACGCAACAAATTGTCTTTGGCGCCTTCCACTAACTTGGAAGTGATAAACTCGTTGAATCGTGAGACTACGATCCCTACTTTGACTGCCTCTCCCTGAAACGTTCCTTCAAATACTGTCATCGTTCATTCTCCTTTGGCTGATTAAATAGATAGGTAATGGTGAAACTTTTCTTTCTTCGTTTTCAAATAGCTTCTGTTTTCTTTATGCGCAGGCATCTCCAGCGGTACTCGTTCTGCTACCTTAATTCCTAAGCTTTCTAATTCCTTCACTTTGTCAGGGTTGTTGGTCATCAGTTGAATCTCCTGCACTTCTAAGGAACGTAAAACATCGGCGGCAAACGTGTAATGACGAGCATCTGCTGCAAACCCTAATGCAATATTTGCTTCATAAGTATCCATGCCTTGTTCCTGCAGCTGATAGGCACGGAGCTTGTTCCGCAAGCCAATACCGCGACCTTCTTGGCGTAGATACAAAATCGCACCGCGGCCTTTTGCTTCGATCTGCCGCATCGCTTCTTGCAGCTGTTCGCCGCAATCACAGCGATGAGAGCCGAAGACGTCGCCTGTTAAACACTCTGAATGGATCCGTAGTAACAGCGGCTCGGTAGTATGTTGAATCTCGCCTTTGGCTAGTAAAAGGTGTTCATTGCCGAACTCATCTTCAAATAAGGACAATTGGAACGCCCCATAAGCCGTTGGCAGATCCACCGTGATAGGCGTGGTTCCTCGTAGATATTCCGCCAACTCATCAATGGTCAAAAACGGCAGCTGCCATTTTTCTGCTAATTTTTTCAATTCTGGGACCCGAGCCATCGTGCCATCTTCATTTAAAATCTCACAAATGTAGGCTGCTTCCACGCTGCCAGCAAGCTTTGCTAAATCCACAGCCGCTTCTGTATGTCCTCTGCGTTCCAACACGCCGCCAGGTTGAGCGGTCAATGGGAAGATATGGCCAGGGCGATAAAAATCCGCAGCCTGTGACGCAGGATCAGCCAACTTTTCAATCGTCACTGCCCGGTCTTTCGCAGAAATTCCCGTACTCGTCGTCACGTGATCGACACTGATGGTAAATGCGGTGCCAAAGGCATCCGTATTATTGGCGGTCATCTCAGGCAATGCCAGCTTTTCAGCGATCGCTTGTGAGATGGGTGCACAGATCAAGCCGCGGCCATAAGTCGCCATAAAATTGACAGATTCTGGCGTTGCGTATTCAGCGATCCCAATCAAATCTCCTTCTGATTCCCGATTTTCATCATCGGCGACAATCACTAAGCCGCCTTTTTTTAACCATTCCACTGCTTGTTCTACTTTATGCATCGTCTGCCTTCTTTCATTTTCGTTGGTATTTGACATATTTCCCGATCATATCCGTCTCGATATTGACCCACTCCCCTTGTTTCAACTGCCCCAGCGTCGTCTGGTCTTTGGAATGGGGGATCAAGCTAACGGAAAATGCCTGTGCCGTCGTCTGGGTAACCGTCAAACTGACGCCATTGATCGCAATCGACCCTTGCGGAATGATTTCCCCTTGCACACTGACAGGATAAGCAAACGTCAAGATCAAGGCATTTTCCAACTGCTTTTTCTGGATCAAACGGGTCGTTACATCAATGTGGCCTGCGACAAAGTGGCCTTCAAAACGCTGCGTCGCTGCCATCGCTCGCTCCAAATTGACTTCGGCACCCACCGAGAGTTGTTTAAAGGTGGTTCGTTGAAAGGTTTCTGGCATGATATCCACCGTAAACGTCGTCGCTTGTTTGGCGATCGCCGTCAAACACGTCCCGTTGATCGCCATACTGTCTCCGATCTGGTAATCCGCCAGTAATCCTTCGGACGCACTGCAAGTTAGCTGGATCGTGCGGCTTTGCTTGCGGATCTCTTTGATGCGGCCTTTTTCCTGAATCAATCCTGTGAACATTCCTCTGGTCTCCTTCCTCGGATGCAAACATCTTCCCCAACTGCAGTCACCGTCACCTCTGTTAGCTGCTGCAGCTGTTTCGGGGTACGCTCACTGGTAAAACTTGCGAGACTATTGCCCCCAAGAAACTTTGGCGCCACATAGGTAATGCTTTCTTGCCACAGTCCGCTGGCTAAAAAGGCATCATGGATCGCAGCGCCTCCTTCTACGTAAAGCGATTGGACCTGTCGTTCGGCAAGCTCCTTCAGCAATGAAACAATTGTCAACTCTTCCAGCTGGATCACTGACACATGAGCTGGCAAATCACTGACAGTTGTCTGCTGCGTAAAAATCCACACAGGTGCCGAATCATCGGCAAACAGTGCCAAATGGGGTTGCGACAGCGTTCGCCCCCGACGGTCTAACACGATGCGAATCGGCGGAAAGCTGGTTTCAACCGTGGTCAATAACGTGGGATCATCCGTCAACACCGTCTGACTGCCCACTAAGATTCCTTGATAGTCTCCACGTTCTTGATGGACGTTTTGCCAAACCGCTGAACCAGTGATCGCACTGCGGGTTAACGCATCATGAGCGATCCGGCCATCTAAAGTGATCGCTTGCTTCAACGCCACGTAAGGTCGCTGATGCTGATGGTAAAAATTATAGTGTGGATTCAAACGGCGCACCGCTGTTTCTTCGATGCCCACCAACACGTCGATGCCCTGTTCTTCTAAAAAGCGCTTGCCTTGTCCAGCCACGATCGGGTTAGGGTCTAACTGGCCGATGACTACCTTTTTGATGCCGCTGTCGATGATCAGCTGGGTGCAAGGCGGCTGTTTTCCTTGGTGGTTGCAAGGTTCTAACGTCACGTATAAAGTCGAATTGATTAGGTCTTCGGAGGAATGGCATTGTTCGATGGCGTTTCGTTCCGCATGGGGCTGCCCATAGACTAAGTGAGCCCCTTTAGCAATGACCCGTTGCTCTTTGACGATCACGGCGCCCACTAACGGATTGGTAAAGGTTTGGTAACGCCCTTTATTGGCTTCTGCGATCGCCAAACGCATGTATTCGTTATGCATCTTCCTTCCTCCTTTCAATAAAAAAATGCCTCGTGAGAATCTCACGAGGCATAGACAAACAAGACCGGCAAAAAATCAATTTTAGACGCACTGCGCCCCTTGAAATTTTGTGGTTTTTCTTCTCCCATCCAGACTTTCACTGTCGGTGCCAGATTCACACTGGCTCCACCGCATAGCTATGCGGGTCACGGACTTCAAGCATTACGCTTGTCACCGTCGGTCGGGAATTACACCCTGCCCCGAAGAATACTATTAAATTCATGTGCATTTTAGCCCGACCATTTTTGTTTGTCAATAGGCCTGATCACGAGCCGATAGGAATTCCTCTTGGTTTTTTCTTTTGGCAACCCCAAAGCAGCGACAGCAGAAATCCCTTGTCGTTCCGCCATTTTCCTAAGCTGCAGCAAGGCGATTTTGCCTGAAAAAAAATACAAGAAAACCTAGGTTAAATATTTTTTCTCGAGCGAAGCCATTTATCGAACTCCGTCACGAGTAAGACGACCATCCCGGAAGCTGCTGAGATGACCCAGCCGATCAAGGACATGTCCTCCGTATGAAAGGCGCTTTGCATAAATGGAACATAGGTCAATAACAGTTGCAGAACCAGCATCACACCAATGATCACGAACGCTTTTGGATTGGTGAAGGAAGCTTTAGAAAACGCTGGTGCACTGGTACGGATGTTGAACAAATAAAAAATCTTACTTAAGACCACGATATTGACCATCATGGTACTAGCAACGGCTTCGCTGACGCCTTGCAGCAAGAGCCAGTCATGGGCGATCAAACTGATGACTGCCATCAAGATCGATACATACGCCATCTGCCAAATATCGTGACGATTCAACAATTTATTGCCTGTCTTTCGCGGTTTGCGGCTCATGATCCCAGACTCTGCTGGTTCAAAGATAAACGCAAACTGGATCGTAATAGCAGAAACCATGTTGATCCACAGCAGTTGTGTCGCCTGCAGCGGCAATTCTTTTTGCATCATGATCGTAAAGGCAATGATCAGCCCTTCGGCAAAAGATGTCGGCAACAGAAACAGAATGCTCTTTTTGATGTTGTCATAGATCCTGCGTCCTTCGCGAATCGCTAAGGACATGGTACCGAAATTGTCATCGGTCAAGATCATATCAGCAGAATCTTTGGCTACATCCGTGCCGCTGATCCCCATCGCTACACCGATATCCGCCCGCTTCAACGCCGGGGCATCGTTAACGCCGTCCCCTGTCATCGCCGTGACTTTGCCTTTGGCTTGTAGCGCTTTGATAATGTCCAATTTGTTTTTCGGCGTGGTTCGTGCAAAGACTTGATTCGTCAAGGCAGCATCTTGAAATTCGGCTTCGCTCATCTGATCCAACTCGGCACCAGTCACGACGTGAATCTCATCCGCTAAGCCAAGCTTTTCCCCAATCGCTTTGGCGGTCAGAGGGTGATCGCCAGTGATCATTTTCACTTGAACACCGGCTTGGTTCATTTCCTTCAGGGAGGCAATCACTTCTTCTCGCGGCGGATCGATGATCCCAGCGATTCCCAGTAATTGCAGCCCTTGCTCAAAAATCGTTTCATCAATGTGATCGATCGAAACTTTCTGATAGCCCACCGCTACCACTCGTTTGCCTTCTGCCGACAAGCGGCGGACATGGCCTGTCCAATAGGCTTCATCAAAAGGCGCCGCTTGTTTTTGCACCATTTCAAACAATTTATCTGGGGAGCCTTTAACAAATAACAAACGTTCCCCCGCAGGGTTTGCCACTAGTTTCGCCATGTAGCGGTTGTCCGAATCAAAGGGCAGCATATCCAGCTCTTGGTAAGCAGGTGCTTGCGGATAGGCAAATTGCTTATGATAAAGCGTCAAAAAGGAGCCGTCTGTTGGTTCCCCATTGATCGTCCAGTGATTTCCTTCTGGGACCAATACCGTATCGTTGGCTTCGTAACCAGCTTCCAAAAACAACTGCAAGGTGTCTTGCGCGTGGACGTCCTCCTGCTTTGGACGAATTTCTCCCACCGGCGCATAGCCGTCACCCGTCACTTCATATTCCTGCTCAGCCAATACGATGTCTTTGACCGTCATTTCGTTTTTGGTCAGGGTACCTGTTTTATCCGTCGCGATCACATCGACTGAGCCTAGCATTTCAACCGCTGGTAGCGTTTTGATGATGGTGTGCTTGTTTTTTGCCATGTCGCTGACACCCATCGCCAAAACCACCGAGGTCGTTGCTGGCAATCCTTCTGGGATCGAGCCGACGATCATGGTGACAACGGCTAAGGATAAGACAGAGATCGCATAGGTTTGCTGGAACAAACTGACGACAAATAGCAAGACCGCCACGCCCATGATCACATAGGTGATGCCTTTCCCCAGTCCATCGATCTCTTTCATCAACGGCGTTTTTCGTTCTTCCGTTTGATTGACTTCAGCTGAGATTTTCCCGATCTCAGTCGTGACGCCAGTAGCGATCACGATCCCTTTCCCGCTTCCTGATGTCACGGAAGTCGAAGCAAACGCCAAATTCCGTTGTTCCGCTAATGGAGTTGCTTCATCCATTAAGGCATCTGTTATTTTTTCCACCGAATCGGCTTCACCAGTCAAGGCGGATTCTTGGATACGCAAGTTGTCGGCTTCGATGATTCGCAGATCTGCGGGCACATTGTCACCAGCTTCTAGGAATACGACATCCCCTGGAACGACTTCGGCAGCTGGAATATCTTGACGAATCCCATTCCGATAGACCGTGGCTTCTGCTGATAGCATCTCTTTGATCCGTTCTAATGCATCGGAAGCATTGGCTTCTTGGTAATAACCGATCAACGCATTGACCAGCACGACGATGCCAATGATCACGGCATCAGAGAAATGCCCCATCAGCAGCGTTAAGATGGCAGAGAAAATCAAAATGTAGATGATCGTGTTATGGAATTGTCGCAGCAGCAACCGCCACTTGGCGGTTTTTTTGACCGCTAATTGGTTCAATCCGTAGGTTTCTAACCGCTTGGTTACTTGCGCCTCAGTCAACCCTTGATCGATTGACGGCACCTGATACTGTTCGATTGTTTCTGACACTGATAACTGAAACTCTTTTTTATTCATTTTTTTCTTCTTCCTTTTCTTTTTCATTGATGGATAACACAAATAAGCCCCTTATTTAGAAACTGCTCCTAAATAACGCGCTACTATTGGTTGGTCTCCTATTCAATTAAAAAGTAAGGCAAGTCAAAATAGTGTTTCTGCTCACCGTCACTCGAGTCGCTTGACATTCGTTTACCACCCCCTCTAAAGTTAGCAATAAGCGTAACAAACTATTTTTCCAAAGTCAAGAGTCACCGCTTTCAAAAATGAAAAGTGACTGGCTTCTTCACAAAAAAAAGCCGCACGCCAACGATTCATTGCCGTACAGCTCCTTCAGTACATTCTCTTCAAGCCCAAAGGCTCGCCTTAAAGCTGATCCAGTGCCTCGCTGATGGGGGTTTCCCCAGCTTGGACTTTGATGACTTTTTGATAAGTTGCTGGACGTTCCAGCATTTCACCTAACAAGACGGCGACATCCTCGATGGGGATCGCACCAGAGGTCGTTTCACTGATCTCGATCAAACTAGATCCTGGTGTTTCTTTCAACGCATCCGGCTGCAAAATCGTATAGTCTAGTGCGGTGTTGTCGATCAGCCAGCGATCAGAGAAAAATTTGGCGATCGTGTAATCCATCAATGACGCCATGCCTTCCCTTTGCCACTGTTCAGGTTCTAAGGCATAGGCTGAGCTAAGGTGGATGTAGCGCTTGATTCCTTTTGCTTCAGCGGCTTGCATCACTTTGACCGCACCATACAGATCAGATTGCAGCAAGTCTTTGCCTCGGGAACCCGCCACGAAGTATACCGCTTCCGCATCTGCGAATTTCGCCGCCATCTCTTCCGGTTCCGTGTGTAAATCAAAGAACACGGGCTTGATCGTCTCCGTTTCTGTGATTTTCTCACTGCTGCGCGCACCAGCATAAACGATGTGTCCTTGTTTTTCTAGAAAGGTGATCAATTTTTGGCCTACTCGTCCAGTAGCACCAACGACAAAAATTTTCATTTTCTTTGCTCCTCTCGTTTCTTTTTCCAACTCTTGCTAGTATCATCGTAGGACAAAAACCAAGATCCAACAACTATTCTGTTTCTAAACGATGGGGAAAAAAGCACAGCACAAACCAATTCTTGCTGTTTTTCCCCATAGAAACCCATGTTTTTTAAAAAACACCCAAAAAAATGAAAAAAATTTTCTCAAACGATTGACAAAGCGTTGACTCTTTTGTAGACTAGGTAGAAATAATTTAAATATTTAGAAAATTCAAAATAAAGAAAAGGACGGTGGCGTATATGACCCGCACCAATGTTAGCAAACGAATTATTTTATTATTATAGTCGGGACTGTTTGATTTTATACATTCAAAGAGTCCCTATTCACATTGCATCCAAAAAGAAGAACAGCTTCTTGAGATGGAGTGTTTTTTTATACCCATTTTCAAGAAAGCGGCCTTTTGCAAGCTGACACCTTGATGTCAGATAGATCCGAAACGCTCGTTGACCAACTGCTGCCGATTCCCCGCGGTTATGCACTGCACTTATTCTAAAGACCCCTTCTGTTTGGACACTTGATTGGTCAAGCAGAAAAAAGGAAGGATGATTTTTTATTATGAAAACCGTCAACACGATCGCTGCTTTTGTAAACAAGTATTTGATCTACATCATGATTTTATTGATGATCGTCTCTTATTTTTTCCCGCAACCCTTCTTATGGATTCCGCCTCGTACAACGATTCTTTTGAGCATCATCATGTTTTGTATGGGGATGACTCTAAACGTTGCTGCGTTTAAAATGGTCGTCTTACAGCCCAAAGCATTCATCTTAGGGGTGCTTTTCCAGTTCACCATCAGCCCTTTGGTGGCTTACGGCTTAGCACAGCTGTTTGGTCTTTCTTCCGGTTTGATCATCGGTTTTGTCTTACTAGGCTGCGTTTCTGGCGGAACCGCCAGCAATGTCATGACCTTCATCGGCAAAGGCGATGTCGCCCTCACCGTTTCCATGACCACGGTATCGACCTTGTTAGCGACCGTCGTTACACCCTTTTTGGTTTATGTCTTGGCTGGTCAGTACACCGAGATCTCCTTCTGGGAAATGCTCTTGTCTGTCTTGCAGATGGTGCTTTTGCCGATCATTTTAGGGGTGATCGTCCACAAACTCATTGCCAAGCACATCGAGCGATTTCTGCAATCATTTGTGTTGATTTCTTCCGTCAGTATCTTATTGATCGTTGCAGGAACTGTCGCTCGCAACGGCGCCGTCATCGTCCAATCTGGCTTGATCGTGATTTTCTTAGTCTTGCTCCATAACTTGATCGGCTACGGCGCCGGCTATGGTCTGAGCCGTGTGATGGGCGTCAGTGCCACCCAAGCCAAATCCATCATGTTTCAATTAGGAATGAAAAATACTGGCCTAGCGATCTCGTTAGCCAATGCCCACTTTGCCGCCATTGCTGCAGCCGTTACCCCTGCCGCAGTCGGCATGGTGATCCATCAAATTACCGGACCAATTTTAGCCAATCTCGTGGCCAAGAAAGAAGGAGAAAAGTATGAGTCAAAGTATCTTTTTGCCAAACTACACAATCGGGGCGGACGCCTACGAAAAAGTAAATGACATCGTAAAACCATACGGCACCAATGCCGTGATCATCGGCGGAAAAACCGCCCTTGAAAAAGCCGAAGACAAGATCAAAGCCGCGTTAACGTCAGCAGTCCAAGTGACGGATACCTTGTGGTACGGCGGCAACTCGACCTATGAAAACGTCGATCAGCTGTTAGCTACTCCAAGTGTCCAAGCCGCCGATGTTCTATTCGCCGTTGGTGGCGGCCGCGTCTGCGATACCGTCAAAGTGGTTGGGGAAAAAGCTGGCAAACCAGTCTTCACCTTCCCAACGATCGGCTCCAACTGCTCACCAGTCACCGCGGTTTGTGTCATCTATAAAGAAAACGGCGAGATGCAAGGGTTGTTTTTCCCTTCGCAACCGCCGACCCATGCCTTTATCGACAGTGAGATCATCGCCCAAGCCCCCGACAAGTACTTATGGGCAGGAATCGGCGATGCCCTCTCCAAAGAGATCGAATCGACATTTTCAGCGCGGGGCGATCAGCTAGATTACACCGATGGGTTAGGCATCCAAATCGGCAAAATGTGTACGGAACGCTTATTGCAATACGGCACACAAGCCTTGAAAGACAGTGCCGCCAATCAGCCGTCTTATGCCATTGAGCAAGTCGTCTTGGATATCATCGTGACCACCGGCTTAGTTTCCGTCTTAGTCATCAATGATTACAACTCCGCCCTTGCCCATTCCTTTTACTACGGAACGACCGTTTTGGAAAAAATGGAAGACTATTTACACGGCGCATCCGTTAGTTACGGCGTTTTGGCCTTGTTGCAGCTCGATCAGCAAGATGCCCTCTTCCAGCGCATCTACGCCTTTATGAAGGAAAACAAACTGCCGGTTTGCCTAGCGGATATGGGCCTTAACGACACCAGCGACCTTGAGGCAATCTTAGACAAAGCAATGACCACCAATGACATCGTCCACGTGCCTTATGAGATCACGCGAGAAATGTTTAAACAGGCAATCCTAGACGTGGAAGCCTATCATGCCAAACAAAACCAAGCAGCATTGGCAGCTGCCAATTAAATGAAACCCTCCAGCAACGAATTGCTGGAGGGTTTTTGTATGGCCTTTTTTCGCTTCTTCGTACTTGTCCTCCTTCTTCTTTCTTACATGTTAAAAAACATGCAATCGTTTACTTTGATTTATTTTTAAAAACTTATTACTATTTTAGTATAACAAAGGAGGAGATTGGTTTGGAATTGGTTTATTTATCTGGGTTGTTTTTGGTCATTTTCTTGTTGTATTTTCTGGCAAAGAAAAATAACCGCATCAAACAGCTGTTTTCGAAGATTACGATTGCTTTTCTGCTTATTTACTTGGTTTGGCGTTTGTTTTTCACGATCCCTATGGATAGTTCTGCTTCACTAGTATTTGGGATCATTCTCTATATTGCGGAAGTCATTGGTTTGTTTGTCTATGGCTTTTTTGTTTACCTTTTTTCCAATAAGCTCTCAAAAGAATACCGCTACGAGGGGGATGAAGCAGAAGAATTCTTACCAAGTGTCGCCGCTTTTATTTGTACTTACAATGAAGACATCAAACTGGTGATCGCCACCGCACTGGCTGTCAAAGCCTTGAAATACCCCAACAAAAAAATCTATATCTGCGATGATGGCCATCGAGAGGAACTAAAGGAAATGGCCGAGCGAATGAACCTCGGCTATTTGACCCGCGAAGGAAATGCCAATGCTAAAGCTGGGAATATCAACTATGCCTTGTCTCAAACCAGCAGTGACTTGATTTTGCTTCTGGATGCTGACTTTATCGTCAAAAAGAACATTATTTTTGAAGCTGTCGACTATTTCCGCAATCCTAAAGTCGCATTGGTGCAATATCCACAAACATTTTATAACAAAGATCCCTTTCAATTACTGCGCAAATCCATGTACAACGAACAGGAATTATTCATGCGCTTTCTAGAACCTGCACTTTCTCGTGAGAATGCTTTGATCCATATCGGTACCAATGCCATCATTCGTCGCAGTGCCCTTGAAGAGATCGGCGGCGTTCCTACCAGCAGTATCACCGAAGATATGGCGACCGGGATGCTTTTACAAGACGCCGGCTATGAAACGATTTTTATCAATAAAGCCTATGCCTTGGGGATCACTCCTTACACTGCCAAAGAGCTGACCTCACAACGGACTCGGTGGGCGCAAGGAACGAAACAAATTTTTGACCACTTCAAACCGCGCGCTTAAAAGGATTGTCGTTCATGCAAAAACTTTGTTATTACAACTCCTATTTGTATTGGTTTACCTCTTTCCAAAAAATCATCTTTTTATTGGCACCAACCTTATTTATGGTTTTTGATATCTTTATCGTCAGAAGCAACAATCACCAATTGTTGCTGTTCTTTTTACCGCCTTTCATTATGATTTCCCTGTCGTTTCGGCTGTATGTCCCTAAAATCAGGAACCTGACAAGCTCCCACATCTATGATTGCTTTGTCGCTCCTATCCACACTGGGGCATTGATCAAAGAATTTATGAAATCACAGAAAAAATTCAACGTGACCAAAAAAGAGATCGTCGGCAGCAACGCCTTTGATTGGCGAACCGTCTTGCCCCACATCATCCTCTTTACTTGGATTTCCTTTGCCTGTCTGGTGGCTGGGTATCGTTTGTACCGAGGAGAAGGCTATGAATTCGGCTATATCGTGACCTTGATTTGGTCGCTTTATAACCTCTATGGCTTGTTTTATGCCATTTTGATCGGGAAAAACCGTTTTATCGAAAGTGATAGTGAAGCCTTGAGTATCGCCATCAATCGTCAGCTTTCTTATGATGCAAAGACGTTCGAAATGTATCAAATGAGTTTCAACGGCTTCCGTATCCGTACCCATCCCGAGCAACTATTCGTACCAGGCGAAAGTTATACCTTTTACGATGATAAACACCGCTTCACCATCAATTCGATCTGTCTGGAGGATCATGGCACCTATGTGACTTTTGCCTTCAACAATCTAACACCGCAATCTGCTGAAGAGCTTGCCAGCTACTATAGCGACCAGCTCAATGCTGCCAAACAGTTGGAATTTGATATGGAGGAAGAAGTCGCAGAAATGAATAGTTAGCCCCGCCCCCTTTGTCGCAAAAGACAAAGGGGCTTTATTGATTCCAGAAAGCTCCTTAAAGGACAGTTCTCCATCTTCTGATGATTCTCTTCCTTTAGATAACACTCTGGCGTTTGCTGCATCCTTTTCCAATGATCATTGATGGAAAGAGCCAGAACAGAATCTTGATGATGTCTCGATGGCAAATACTTTTTAAGCCTTTAGAAAATATTAAAAAGTCTGCTTTTCCTATGACCTGATTGAGCTGATACGCTTGTCACTGCTCACCCGTTTGTGAATAAAAGCGCATGAAAAAGCAATCCTTGTTATACTTATAAATAACACGAAGTCCTTAAAAAAGGAGGAACCCTCATGACCCGTTACAAACGATTTCGCTTTGTTCATTTAGGCGCTCTTTTGGTGTTGGGCTTACTCCTCACTGGCTGCAGTGCGGATACGGCACCAATTGAAGAACAACCGACTACTAACACCGCCACTTCTTCTGAACCAGCAGTTTCCTATGAAACCTTTCCATTGCCGCAACCAATCTTAGACGGGGAAACCAGTGTGGCGGAAGCTCTCTTCGAGCGGCGCTCGCAACGGGATTTTCTAGACACTGAGCTAACACAAGAACAGCTGGCACAGCTTTTATGGGCCGCTGCCGGTGTCACTACAGAAGATGGTCGCCGGACAGCGCCTTCGGCTGGTGCCTTGTATCCCTTAGACCTCTATGTCGTGGTCACACAGGTAACGGGGCTTGAGCCAGGGCTTTATCTGTATCAACCAGAGCAGCATACCTTAGCAAAAGTTCTTGCCGGCGATTTTCGGACCGCACTGGCGGAAGGTTCGTTGGACCAGCAAGCGATCCAACGGGCACCTGCCACATTGCTTTATACAGTGGTTTATGAACGACTGATTGAGCGCTATGGGGACCGAGGAATCGAACGCTATGCCTATATCGAAGTCGGTCATTCCGCCCAAAATGTCCTTTTACAAGCCCAAGCGTTAGGCTTAGGCGCTGTGCCGATCGGCGCCTTCACGGATCATGAACTCACAGAGCTGCTGCAGCTGCCAACGGAAAATGAACCCCGCTATTTGATTCCTGTAGGCGTTATTGAGTAACACTGCCGACGAACGAAACCCAATTTTCATGGAACTGACGAACTGCCGTTAGAAAACGGCAACTGGCAAGGTTGATTTTCCCAGAAAAACCAGTAGAATCGAAAAACCACCTGCAAAAACAGCAGGTGGTTTTTCGATGGACTTACAGTTTGTATGCTCGGACTTCTTCGGGTATTTCTTCTAGCGGCAACTCTTTTACCACCGCTTCGGTGCCTGCTGCCATCGCGGTATCGTAGTACCAGCATTTGTATTTGATCGTATTCATGGTTTCTTGCAAGGCTGCCATTTGCTTTGTGACTTCTTCCAGACGTTCATGAAACAGCTGCTGCCGTTTCTGCAAAGACGCATCGCCTTCCTCGCCCCAATCCAAGAAATTCTTGATGTCTTTGATAGGCATGCCAGTATTCTTCAAACAATCGATCACTTTGATCGTCGCTACTTCTTTTTCTGAAAACACCCGAATGCCGCCATTACTGCGGGCCAGCTTCGGAAACATCCCTTCTCGATCGTAATAACGCAGAGTCGAGATGGGGATATTAGTCGTTTGTGATACTTCGCCAATCGAGTAACTCACTTGCATCGCTCCTAAAAAAAATTTTGTTTATTGCTTGACCTAAACCTAACTTCAAGTTCTACAATTAAAATACACCGCAAGCACTGTACTGTCAATCACCTATCGTCTCACAGGTTCACCATTGTCAGTAGCAGGATTCGATGAAAAAATCATTCACTGGAGGATATACAAATGACAGAAATCAAAGAAAAAGTTATCGTAATTATGGGAGCATCTTCAGGAATTGGGGAAGCAACTGCCGTTAAACTAGCCGAGCAAGGGGCAAAAGTAGTGATCGCTGCCCGTCGTGAAGAGCGCATCAAAGCACTGGCTGAAAAATTAGCAGAAAATGTCTTGTATCAAACAGCTGATGTCACCAATCGCGAACAAGTCCAACAAGTCATTGATTTAGCCATGGCCTCCTTTAGTCGGATTGATGTCCTTTTCAATAATGCTGGCATCATGCCTCAAGGAAACTTGGCAGAGTTGAACTATGACAGCTGGCAAAAAATGCTGGATATCAATATCATGGGGGTATTGAACGGGATCGGCGCTGTGTTGCCCATCATGCAAAAACAGCAAGACGGCTTGATCATCGCCACTGACTCAGTTGCCGGACATGTCATTTACCCAGGTTCTGCCGTGTACAACGGGACAAAGTTTGCCGTTCGTGCAATCATGGAAGGCTTGCGCCAAGAAGAACGTGAACATGGCATTCGCTCCACCATCGTCTCTCCAGGAATGGTCTCCACGGAATTGTTTGAAACCGTCGGCAATGCTCAACTAGAAGCAGCCTTGAAAGAAACCTCTCGCATAGAAGGCAACAGCCTAACGCCAGAAGATGTAGCAAATGCAGTGGTTTATGCCATTCAACAGCCCAAACATGTGGCGATCAGCGAAGTCTTACTGCGCCCAGCAAAACAAACCGTTTAAGCTATTTCTACTTATCTACGAAACCTGCGACCGCTTCAGGCTGGTCGCAGGTTTTTTTGTCGTCAAATCCCACCGTTTTCTTGGAAAAATTACTTGATTTTCTTGTAACACCCGCTTGTCCAAAGAATGTAAACCAATGGTTGCTTTATGTAAACGACTAGGTTCTGTTGCTTCGGGGGAAATTTTTTTATACTTAGTACAAAGCTTCCGTATAAACCCGTTTGATCGGAAACCCACCGAACGTTCTCCTGATGAGCAATGAATAGCCGAGCAAGCGCGCAGCCCTACCTTCACCGTTGACTTGCAAGTACTGCCTTAGCTGTCCTCTTCTTAGTACTTGCTTTTTATAAAAGAATGGAGTGTGTATATGAATGTAAAACAGCTACTCATTATTGCCGAGCAACGAAGAAACATTACGAATCAAAAATTGACCTATGCCGAAAATTTCTTAGCTGCCGGCTACTCTGCTGCCGAATTGCTGGCAGACGAAACCTTTCTTGAATTAGAGCGAAGGGAAACCCAACTGATTGCAGAACGCAACGCCATTTTTTACGAAGAAGTCAGCCACAATTAATCCCCCTGTCCAATTGTAGGCGACGAAAAAGCGAAGGATCAGCAGCACCTTCGCTTTTTTAACCCTCAAAGGCGTCCTTTGCCCTGAGGATCACGCTGCTTGATCGTCCAATAAAACAGCCCTGCAAAGAAACCACCGAGAATCAGGAAATTCATGCCGTATAGACAGTAGAGGAAGAAAAAGTTCAGCTGCCCATTGCGCCAAAAGCCCATGATTCCCATTAAAACCAGACTGTTGACGCATCCTGTCAACACACAAACCGTGCGACTGCACTCCAAGCTTTGTAATAGGTATTTTGTGATTTCATATAACGGACTGACGAGCATTATCCCCAGCATGATTGGTAGAATAGCTGGCAACAAGTCTAAAACAGCGACATCTGTAGTAAACAACTGAAAAAAAGCAGGACGAAAGCCCCAGATCAGACTGGCAATTCCGACATAAGCCACGAAAGAAGAAACGAAGGCACTTTTCCCCACTGCTAAAATCTTCTGACGATTGTTCTGACCATTCGCCTCACTCGCAAAGACGGTCACTGCGTTGCCATACATCAAAGCAGGCAACCGTGCGATCATCAATCCTTGGCTGCCGATCGCATAGGCTGCCAGCGTACTGACACCCAATCGTGAGACGAAAGCTTCAAAAGCAATAATAAAGACTAAACCTTCAAAGCATTCCTGAATCATTAAGGGGACCGCTTTTTTCAATAAAAAGGTGCGTTTTCGTGGTCTTTGTTTCAGCCCCCTGGCTAGACTTTCTCTTAAAAGAACCCCATAAATCCCCAGCAAGCACAAAGTCGCAAGCATATTTGCGATGCCACTGCCTAAGACCCCCATTGCGGGAAAACCGAGATTGCCGTTGATCAGTAGATAGCTAAGCAACACCTGTACCAACGCACTAATAATGGAAACACCGAGGATGTAGTTCGTTTTCTTTTCAATTTTTAAAAGGCTAGTAAAAACAAACGTGACTAACGTAAGTAAAATATAGGGAGACATGATTGCAAGATACAATGTTGCGGTCCTTAGCAGCTCCCCACTAAATCCGTAAATAACCTGCAAAATGCCGCGTCCAAAAAGCAGGAAAATCAGGAAAAAGCTCACGCCGATCGCGACTACTAGAAAAAGAACCGACGACAGATAATCATTTAACTGCGTCTCTTCTCTTTGTCCGACTGCCTTTGCGCCATAAATATTAAAAGCAAGGCCAATCGCACCTAAAATACCCGCAAAAGCATAGAGAAACCCGTCGATCAGCGCGATCGCCGCCAGCGCTTCCGTGGATCTTCTTGAAATAATCGCTAATGAAACTTGCGCAATAATGATTTGAAACAAATTGGAAGCAATCAAAGGCAATGTAAAAGACTGTATTTTTTTGTTCAAAAAGCTCTCCTCTCTCATTCGTCATAACTGCGCAACACCCACTCGCTTATTGTGATTTTAGTCACAAGAAAAGCGATCGTTGGTCGCTATAAATACGCAACGACCCATCAGGCGTTTTGACGTTTCTCCCTCCATTTAACCATACAGCCTTCTCGGTGTATATTCCTTCATAATTAAAAAACAAAACATACCGACAATCTCCGCTTATTTCCTCTATTGGCGTCGACAAGCAATCGCTGATGAAGAGTAAAAAGGTTCAGAAGAACATGCTGCTCTTCTGAACCTTTTCCATGGGATGATAAAAAACGCGACAAACCTTTCAAAAATCCCGTTATTTCTTCACGATCAGCTGAACGGCTTGATCGATTTTCTGCTTTTGGGTTTCCGTGTCGCTGTCTGGATTTTCCAAACAATTTTTCAAATTTTCAGCGACAATGATCCCCATAATACGGTTAACACTGGAACTGACGGCGGACAATTGCGTGATGACATCGACGCATTCTTTCTCGTCTTCGATCATTTTTTGAATCCCCCGCAACTGCCCTTCGGTTCGTTTTAACCGATTCAAGATATCTTTGTTGCATGCGGTCATCGTTTGATTTCTCCTCTCCATGCTGACATGCCGCCGAGGACATTGGTCACTTGAAACCCTTGCTGGCTCAAAAATTCAGATGCCATTTGCGAACGAGCCCCTGAATGACAGATGACATAGTAGTTTTTATCCTTCTCTAAGTCGCTGATTTGTTCTGTCAGTTCGCTCAACGGTAGGTTTTGTGCTGTTTTGATGTGTCCTTGTGCAAACTCATCGACTTCTCTGACATCAAGGATCTCAAGTGGTTCACGTTTTTCTTTTTGGGCAAATTCCTCCATAGATATTGCTTTAATCATGAATAATCATCTCCGGCTTAATAGTATTATACAACGAAAAGGCACCATCGAGGTTTTGACAATTGATGCCCGCTTGTTTTAAGATGCGTTCGGCAATGTAGCTTCTCAATCCGCTATGACACGTAACGACATACGAGACGCTTGGATCCAATTCAGACAACCGATCCCTCAATTCATCTAACGGAATGTGGAGCGCCTGTTGAAAACGCCCATTATTGGCTAATTCCATCTCTGAACGAACATCCAACAACTGCTTACCGTTTTCTAAGGCATCCGTCAATTCGTGCCACTGAATATTCTCACTGATTCCTTCCGCCAGATTGATCGCTGCATAGCCAAGCATATTCACTGGATCTTTGGCTGAGCCAAAAGGCGGTGCATAGGTGAATTCCAGTTCAGGCAAGTCAAAGATCGTTAAGCCGCCTTTGATCGCTGTTGCCAATATATCGATTCGTTTATCGACCCCTTTGGCACCGATGCCTTGCGCACCGTAGATTTTTCCATTATTCGCATCAAAAATCAGTTTCAAATAAACATCCGTCGCATCAGGATAATACCCTGCATGGTCTTTGCCTGAAAGATGAACCACCTGGGGATTTAGCCCTGCCAGTTTGGCGCTGCGCTCACTCAACCCGGTGGACGCTGCGGCAAGATCAAATACGCGCACGATCGCAGTCCCAATACTGCCTTTGTTTTTACGAGCCAGTCCTCCCAACACATCAGCTACTTGCCGACCTTGGCGGTTGGCTGGTGACGCCAGGGAGATCAACGTGTCTTCGTTGGTGATTTGTTGTTTCACAACGATGGCATCACCCACCGCGTAAATATCTTTCTTGCTGGTTTGGTATTGCTCATCTACTAGGATACCCCCCCGGTGTCCCAGTTCAATACCAGCACGTTTCGCCAAATCCGTTTCTGGTTGGACACCTACCGAAAGAATCGTGACATCTGAGGCCAGGACCGTGCCATCTTCCAGAACGATTTCTTGCCCTGCTTTTTCAAAAGCGGTCGCTGACTGCGAGGTCAAAACTTTGACCCCTTGCTTGATCAATTCATTTTTGATATACGCAGCCATTTCTTCGTCCAAAGGTGGCAATACGTGGGGTGCTTTTTCTACGATCGTTACTTCGAGGCCTTTTCTATGTAAATTTTCAGCGACTTCTAACCCAATAAACCCAGCGCCAATGATCGTCGCTTTTTGAGGCTTTTTGTCTTCAAGATGCACCATGATTTGGTCTAAGTCAGGAACATTGCGCAAAGAAAAGGCGTTGGTTGCTTCTTCTAGCCCTTTGATCGCTGGTACTAGCGGTTTTGCCCCCGGCGATAAAATCAACGCATCATAAGATTCCGTGAAGACGTGTTCGCCATGTTTGACCGTCACCGTTTTCTCCTCTGGCTGTATCGCCAGTACTTCATGAAAAGGTCGCACATCTAAGTTGAACCGTTTTTTTAGTGCTTCAGGTGTTTGGACCAATAGGGCGTCCCGCTCTTTGATCTCACCAGAAATGGCATACGGCAGCCCACAATTCGCAAAAGAGACAAAAGGACCTTTTTCAAAAACAATGATCTCCGCTGCTTCTTTAAGCCGACGTAAGCGCGTGGCTGCCGACATTCCACCTGCTACCCCACCGACAATAACTATTTTTTCCATCATTACTTTCCTCCTTTGGTTGTTCCGCGCCATTGATTCATGCCGCCACGAACGTTGACCACATCAAAACCTTTTTTACTTAGGATTTTGGCTGCTTGTTTGCTTCGCATCCCCGATTGGCAAATGACTGCCAGTTTCTTGTCGCCTTTTTGAGTAAATCCAGCAACCTTATTTAACGGTACATTTTTCGCATAGGCAATGTGCCCGTTGCGGTACTCCGCCGGTGTGCGTACATCCAGAACCGTCCATTCTTTGGCTCCTTCTTTTTGTAAATCTGCTGTTGACATACTTGGTATGCGCTTAAATAGTGAAAACATTTCTTGCTCCTTTCGTATACCCCTTGGGGTATATTAAACAAGATGTTTTGCGATTTGTCAACTAAGTGATTTTCTTTAAGAAAAGAAACTTGCTGTTGCGCTGCTCCCCGCTCGATACTCTCGACAGCTGTTAGACATCTACCAATCAAGTAGCGAAAGACCCGTATCACACATTTCCCTCCCCTCGATCACAATGCTATAATAAAAGAAAAGATACATTGTAAAAATAACAAGTATCAAATCGTTTACTTAGCAGCTGATCGCTTTGATTATTAAAGATGATTGGCTCCCGCCCTAACCAAGAGCGGACAAAAAAGCGACGCAAGCACCACTTTCCCTTGATTTATCAAGCAGCAAGCCCTGCTTTCTTGGAATCAACGTGCGTTTAAACTATGCTTAAGTCACATCAGCGAAAGGAAGAAAAGATGGAATTTGGCGAAAAAATCAAAGAAGTACGTACGAGAAATAACTTGACCCAAGAACAATTTGCCACTCAACTACACGTGACAAGACAAGCCGTTTCGAACTGGGAAAACAATCGTAATCTACCAGATTTAGAAATGCTGATTGCCATCGCCACGATTTTTGAACTCTCGCTTGATGAATTGATTTTAGGAGGAACTCAAGTGAACAAGATCACTGAAAAACTAATCAAAGACGGCAGCGAGACCCGACGCGCCAAACTCAATTTGATCACGACCTTGATCGGAACATTTTTACTACTATTCGGCTTTGCCTGCTTCTTCATCAAAGCAAGCGCCGTAGAATACATCGATCAATCCGGCATTTTACATGAAAATTTCTACCTGATTCCTGTAGGATTTTTGTTCCTATTGGCTAGTTTCGTAGTATTTGCAGGAACCGGGCTCAATTATTTTCGAGCTGTTAGGAGAAAATAAATAAGAAGACGGCATAAAGCGACCCTCGAAAAGCAGATCAAAATCTGACTTTGGCGGGTCGCTCCATTTAAATTGCCATGCTAAATTGTTTGATTCCAGTAAATACTGTACCGATACTTTATCTCCTTACAAAATCCCCTCTATTCTTCTTTCATTTCACAAATCAATCCCACTACTTATTCCTTAAAATGTTTAAACTATTCACGACCATTCGTCAAGCAATTATGCTTAAAATAGTATAAAAAACCAAACCAATCCTTTTTTTTGACACAAAAAATGTCAGATGATAGCCTTGAAATAGAAGGTTATCACTAACGATGACCTTCTTGCTTTTGGAATAAATAATAAAAAGGAGTGTATGAAATGAAACATCTAAAAGCGTTGGTTGTCAAAGCACTAATGATTTGGGCGATTTTGTGGATTGTGTTGTCAGGGATTTACGATGTCAGTTTTATGGACTCGACGACCGTCGGTGTGATCATTGTGGTGATGATCTATGTGCTAGGCGACTTGGTCATTTTGCGGAAGATCGGTAACATTGCGGCAACGATCGCAGATGCCGGCGCAGCAGCCCTTATCCTATGGCTATATCTGACTTATATGGACTATACAAATGATATTTGGATGCTAGTATTGATCCCAGCAGTATTGATCGGTGTGGCAGAATGGTTCTTCCACATCTGGTTGTTAAAAGCAGATATCGTGCCAGATGAACGAAAAATGAAATAATTTTGTTGATTGCTAGAATCGAACGCAGACTCTTGTTCTGTGTTCGATTTTTTTTGTTTACAAGATCGGCTATTGAAAAGCGACGCATCTTCTTGTTCCATATGCTTTCTATAATCACGGACGCTTGCCAAGATTTCTGGTTAGCTAAAGCAATCGCCAAATTTGAATAAATCCCATCTTTCCATTACTATAAACGAAATCCGATCGTTTTTTGCACGGTTATATTATCAAGGAGGTTTGTATGGCAATTCATGTGATGTGGTTTAGAAAGGATCTACGCTTAGAGGACAACACGGCACTGACTGAGGCGCTTGCGTCTCTTCAAGAAAACGACCATTTGTTGTGTGTATTTCATCTCAATGACAAGCAGTTTCTCCCCGAGGCGCCAAGTCATGATTACTTTTTTAGCGCAGTTGCTCACTTTATCGAGGCTGCCAAAAAGCAAAATCTGACGATCCACCTATTGACAGGGACTTTGACAGAAGCCTTTGATCAGTTGTTCGCTTGCTATCCAGAATGGAGCCAGCTTTACTTCAACTTTGATAACCGTGGATTTGGTCGTAAACGTGATCTCTACATAAAAGAATTGGTCGAGAAAAAAGGCATCACTGTCCATTCTTTTGAAGACCATCATCTGCATCAACCAACAGAAGTCACCAAAGAGGATGGGACGTACTACAAAAAATTTACCCCCTACTATAAGAAATGGATTCAATTGCCCAAACCGGTGTATCAAAAGCAGGCCCTCGATTTTGAAAAAGCCGTTCATTTTGATGATGCCCCTCACTTCAAAGCAGGGACAGCGCTGCTTGCTAAGCTGCTAGAAAATAGAAAGACCGATTTTTCAACGATCGTTGGGGAAGACTATGCGCATAAGCAATTGCAAGCATTTGTGCAAAAGCGTTTGGCCACCTATGAAAAAGACCGTGATATCCCTTCGATCAAAGGAACCAGCCGCCTGTCCCCTTTCTTGTCTTTTGGACAAATCTCCATTCGGAAGGTTTGGGCCGCTTGCCAAGGAATGCCATCAAGCACTGGCAAAGCGACCTTTTTAAAAGAACTGGCTTGGCGAGATTTTTATCATATGATCTACTTCAGCCATCCTGAACAAAAAAACTATGAACTCATTGAGAAATATCGAAACATGGATTGGCGAAAGGATGAAGAGGTGCTAACCAAATGGCAAGCAGGGCAAACCGGCTATCCGATCATTGATGCCGCGATGCGGCAGCTGAATCAGACCGGTTGGATGCATAACCGTCTACGGATGATCGTCGCTTCCTTTCTAACCAAAGATTTACTGATCGATTGGCGGCAAGGAGAAGCCTATTTTGCTCGACAATTGATCGACTACGACGCTGCCAGCAATATCGGCGGCTGGCAGTGGGCAGCTTCGACTGGCACCGATGCGGTTCCTTACTTTCGAATTTTCAACCCCATTACACAAGGGAAAAAATTCGACAAGGATGGGACGTTTATCAAACAATTTGTCCCCGAACTCGCCCAGTTGCCGCTAAAATTCATCCATGAACCTTACTTGATGACTGACGAAGAACAAGCCGACCTAAAGGTAGTTTTAGGCACCGACTATCCGTTGCCTATAGTCGACCACAACGAAGCCAGAAAAAGAGCCCTCGATTTGTATAGTAAAATCGAACCATAAAAAGCTGCCATGGACTGCTCACAAGCATTTTCGGTAGAAAAAACCAGCAAAGACGGTCTCTTACGGAGCGCCTTTGCTGGTTTTTTATGAAACTGGTGCGCCCTCTTTCGCCTTTCTATAGTGAAAAAACAAACGGCACGTCTCATCAAGCTGTCTGCTGCTGGGCATACATAAAAGAAGCATTTTCCATGCTGTGTTTTTTAATTAAGATCTTGTCGTCTACTTCCCCTCTTATTTCTAGTCGCTCTAAGCACCAATCCCCTGAGGATTTATAGATCGAACTCTTTACTAGCGGCGTTCCCTGCTTTTTCACGACTGGATAGCAACGTTTCTCCTTGCAAAACTGTTCGTCTGATGAAAGGTCATCTATAGAACCATTCTGTTATAATAGCTCCATATTTGAGGATAAGGATGGTTTATATGAAAAAAATAATCGGATTCATCTTAGTCGTACTTTTAGGATTCGTTGGGTACAAAGGATATGAATATTATCAATCCACCTACTCAGGACAAACAGCTTACGCGTATGTCCCCTCTGAGATTCCGCCTAAAGTCCAACACGAAAGTAAGAGCGGCATCGGTGACCAGTCTCCTTGGTATTCTTACGATTACACATTAAACTTTGTAAAAGAAGATGGCAGCACCCAAACCCTTGAGGTTTCACTATCAGAAGATAACGCAAAACCCTTAACACCAAATTCTTATGTAAAAGCGGTGATCAGTGAAAAGCGTACAATAAAAGGCCCGAATGGCGTTGAAAAAGACGCAATTCCCAAAAAGGTTCTAGAGAAATTAGAAAATCAAAACTAATGAAATCTTTGTTAATAAGGACTAATGAGTTTTACAATATCAAATCTGGGTCAGAATAAACCACATTCTGGCTCAGATTTTTTGTTAGTGATTTTCATCTTTTTTGAGTCTACTGGACATGGATGGCACTTCTCTAGCTGGTGCAAATCCACTCGCAGATAGTTACTGGCAAGTGCAGCGAACCACAAGCCGAATATAGTAAGGAGAAGGAACAGGAAGTGGTGCCGCACAACTTTGAGTCTACGATCAGAAACTCAATCAAACGAAATAGCGGATAAGGTTGCTGAACCAACCAAAGTCCCAAAGGGAAACGTAAAACAAAAATAGCAAATCTTTTGAGAACCGCTATTGATCGAATGCATTTTCTATCTCTTTGTACAATTTTTCAACATTAAGCATCCCGTAATCTTTTTTTGAAATAGCTATGACTGGTGTTGTAGGAAAATTCTGTTCAATTTCGTTTTTCGCATATCCGAAAGTTGGAGTCAGCAAAATAAGATCGGCTTCACCGCCATATTGATTTACCTGATTCGAATTATAAATCTCAATGAGAACTTTCTGTCCTCTTTTCTGCATAAGCATCTCCAGTTTCCTACTTAAAGCTTGCGTTTGTAAAAGTCCTTGGTCTGCAATGAAGCTAAAAACGATATCAAAAATGATAACTTTTTTCAACTTCATTTCTTCTACTGAATCTTTTGGTTTAATTAAATCTCCTGTTTTTTCCATTTGCTGATATCCTTTCTTTTTAGAAAAAAGAGTCTCAAAAAAAGTAGGTCTTTTCCTTCCTAAAATCTCGTCAACAGAAACATTGAAGTAGTTACTCAAAGATATAAGCGTCTGAATGTCTGGATTACTCTCGTTTCTTTCCCACTTAGATACAGCTTGTGGCGTAACGTTCAACATTTTTGCTAGGCTTTTTTGGGTCATCTTTTTAGATTGTCTTAATTCTTTGATATTTTTTCCTAAATCTAACATTAATATAACTCCCTTCAGATTAATTTTTCAATGAACGGATCGTTGAATAGAGGGAATGGGGACTAAACTATTGGTTGAGTTCTATCTCAGGGCTTGTTTAAACGCTTTCATTAGTTACTAAAAAAATTATCGTTCAGAATTTCTGTTAAGCTTTTTTGAGTCATCTTTTTAGATTGCCTTAATTCTTTGACTTTTTCTTCTCTCTACCATTAAGACAACTTCCTTGAGATTAACTTTTCAATGAACGGAGTGCGGAATAGAGGAAATCAGAACTAAACTATTAGTTGAATTCTATTTTATCATACTTCTGTTTTTGGAAAAATATAGCTAGTCGGTTTGTCGATATTGATAGAGCTAATTAACGATGCCAGACCCACATCTCTATGGGGATCTTTTTTTACCTCCTTCCAAAATCAGCATTTTGAATCCCTTCTATTATTTTCACGCTTGATGTCTTCTGCTCTGTTGCGATACGTTATACAAGGATACTGGGCACATTTATCTAGCAGAAAGCTGCTTGACTGATCCCTATTCTTATTTCGTCATCAATGATAAGAGCAATTCAAGCTCCTTTTCCTTCTCATCCTTTGCAGATAATTGAAAAAGCAGCGAATCACCTATCTGTTGACTCACTGCTTTTTAACTAACAAGTAATGGCTCACACCACAAAAGAATGGTACTTAGAGTAAGCAATTTGATCGACGATCGCAGAAACCTGATTGACATCTAAATCGGCACCGATGGCAGTCACTTGATAAAATTGACCATAATTGTTGCCAAGTTGAGGGACACGGGCGTTTGAAATCAGCAAATCGTATTCTTCCTCATTGTTATAAGGAGAAATAGTCACATTTTGTTTCCCTTTTAGTTCATTTTTCAACAAGTAAATGGAAGCATCTGCCAAAAGACTGGAGCCCATATTTAAGACCCCGATCCGTACTCGATATTCCTCTTTCGGTGATAACAGATAGATTAAAAAGACCAGACGTTTCTTGAGGTAGTTGAGTTTCGTGGGCGTAAACAAGTTAGTTGGTGCAATAATGTGTTGCAGGATGTCTGTAATCACTTGATCTCGCAAGGAATTGTGAAATAGCTTGTGGTAATAATTCAAGGTGACTCGGTCAATGGAGTAATTTACCCCATGAAAGTAATAGACTTGTGCGATCAAGGAGAAGACACTGGCTTTAATATCGATCGTCGTATGGGAGGCTTCAAGACAATAAATGGACTGGATCGCTGCCATGACTTCATCGGTGATCTCAAAGACAGGATTTTTATTGGTATACAACCCTAAGCGAAGCTCCTCGTAAGGAATTCCTCCTACCGTAACGAGAAAAAGACAGATAAAGAAGGGGACGATCTTGGCTTCGTCTACTGAACAGATGCTTTTTTTCGACACATAGGCCTGTCGAATAAAGCGACAAATCGGCATTTCTTGGCAGCGATTGATTTTGATTTGTTCCTCTGGACTTAAGCTTCCCACGGTTGTGTGAGGCGTGACTTTTTTCATGATCACAAATAGCCAGATCTTCAACTGCTTTTGTTGCGCAATCGAGAGGGTTATTTTTTTCGCTAGCTCCGCCACCAGCTCATCGATCAAAACAGAGTCGATCGCTGTTTCCCCCATTTTTAAAAAATTATAGTAAAAATAAATGCGTTGCGTCATCGTTCCCGCTAGCTTTTTGTTCTTTATCTTTAATTCAAAATGCTGCAGCAGCTGATTGCACTCTGCAATCACACGATTCAGTGTCCCCACGCTTATTTTTAATTCATCGGCTAATACGAAAGCATCATAGCCTGCATGTTGAAACAAATAATGGATGATTTGATATTTTACAGATTTTTTCAATAACGTGTCGGTCAAATCATCCAATGAGACGCTGTCGTTTACTTGCAGATCAAGGGTATAACGGTTGATTGCAAAAGAGACCTTCTCATTTTTTAGTTGTTGCTGAAGATTTTCTGATAGTTTCGTCAAGGTTGGCATCGTAATCTCTAATTCCCGACACGCATCACTTTTTTTGATATGACCCGTCGATAAATACAAGAATTTGAGCAAGATATACTCCAATTTCAAGTCTTTATCCAGTAAGTCTTCTTTATACATGACTGTTTTTCCTCCTGTGTAAATCCTTATTCTTTTCGAATAGTTACAACCAATTTACAGAAAAAGATAGCAGTACATTTCCTATGAAACAAACAAATGTAGTAAAAACAGGCCCTTTCTACACATACTTTTCCTTCACTTACTCCCCAAATAAACCAAAACGAACGAACAAAAATGCGCCTGCCAGACGAACTTTCCTCAGAGTTTCCTCGCGACAATGTTCTCGGATTTTCTTTTTGTTTATGTAAAACGTTCTTCTCTAAAAAAATATATTTAGACCATAATAATTAATACTATCACAAGCTAGAAATGTCAATAAATGAAATTATCAAGCGCCATTTTTTTACTTTCTCTTAAAAAATAATACTATCAAGTGCTTACCCGTTCTTATAAACAAAAAAATCAAAGGCAGTCGATGCAACCGCCTTTGATTTTTCTATAAACCATTGTTCATTCAGTCTTGCAAAAAACGTTTCATAAAGGGTCTTTTTATTCATTGAAAAAAGCAATGAACGGGTTTCTAACGATACCGTTTCTTAATGTGAAAAGCCATAGGTTTGGTCGGATGAAACATGACGGCTTGGTCGCTTGTTCAAGCGCTCGATTCCTTCTTTCATGTCTTGCACCAGATCCATTGCCATTTGCATACTTAAATCTGCTCGGCAGACAAAGCGTTGGATATTGATATGTGATAGATTATCAGGTAATGGATAGGTAGGGACTTGCCAGCCTTTCATGGCAAATTCATCCGTCAAATCATACAAATTCCAAGAAATGTCGGCATTTTCTTTTAATTTGTAGCAGACGATCGGCAACCGTGACCCATCATTATAAATATCGAAGTAGCCCATGTTTTCGATCTCTTTTGCTAAATATTGGGCAACATCACTGGTCTTTTTGTGGATCAAGCGGTAGCCTTCAAACCCATTGCGGATAAAGGTGTAATATTGTCCGATGATTTGGCTGGCACTTCTTGAAAAGTTGATGGCCATCGTTGGCATTTCACCGCCAAGATAACTTACTTTGAAGACCAATTCTTCTGGAAGGAAATCTTTTTCTTTCCAAAGCACCCAACCGATACCAGGATAGACTAACCCATATTTATGTCCAGACGTACTGATGGAACGAACATTTTTCAAACGGAAATCCCATTCAAGTTCTGGTTCCATAAATGGCGTGTACAATCCACCACTAGCCGCATCCACGTGGATGTAGACTTTGTAGTCGGTGTGTTTGTTGTATTCCTCTAATTTCTTGTCTAGTGCTTTGATGTCATCGTATCGTCCAGTGTAAGTGATCCCTAAGATACCGACGACCCCGATCGTATATTCATCTAAATAGTCTGTGACCTTTTCAACATTGATGCTGCCATGTTCTTCATCGATAGGGATCGTCCGCATTTCAATGTCCCAGTAAACACAGAATTTTTCCCAAACGACTTGATAGGCAGAAGAAATCACTAAGTTTGGTTTTTGTTTATTGATATCTAAGCCAAGTTTTTTTGCCCGATTGCGCCAAGCAAATTTTAAGGCCAATCCACCTAGCATACACGCTTCACTTGATCCTACCGTTGATGTACCGATAAAATCGGACGCTTCTGGTGCATGCCATAAATCAGCGATCATGTTGACACAGCGGTTTTCAATTTCTGCTGTCCGTGGGTACTCGGTTTTATCGATGGCGTTTTTATCAAGGGTTTCACTCATGATTTTGACTGCTTCTGGTTCCATGTAGGTTTGACAAAACGTCGCCAAATTTTGTCTTGAGACCCCTTCATCGATCAATTGATCTTTGACTAATTCATAGGCATCCCGCGGTACCAAGGACTCTTTTGGCAATTTGTACATAGGGATCGCCCGATCCATTGCCTCATTCCCATAGATAGGTTCCAAATATTGGGCTTCTTTTCGATTTTTTTTACTAAATAACATGCAGCTCTCCTCCTCATAGGTTGTGCTTTTTATTTTTTATCGCTTGCTTTTTCACCTACGTATTTATAGATGACAAACGGTATCACGACAATTATCAGCCAGCTGATGATCAAGATGGCTAAATAGGTTCCGCCTTTTCCCGATCCGATATCGCTCGGTGGAAAGAAGGAAATAAAGAAAGAAAAAATAGAAACAAGCAAACCAACCATCGCAACACCAATTTTCACATTTTTCCCCCCAGGAATATGATACGTTCTTGTTAAGTCGTCTTTTTCTTTGACTAACTTAATATACGAAAGAAACAAGAGGACATAAGCAACCAGATAGATGCAGACCGTCAAAGCCATCGCAACGAAGAAGGATAGATTGGCGCCCCCGCCGCCTAATGTCAAGACAACCGCCCAAATAGAAACAATGATGCCTTGCACCAAAACGATATTGATTGGAACATTGTGTTGATTGACTTTGGCCATTTGTTTTGGCAGCAAGCCATTTTCAGCTGCTTCAAGCATCGCCGTTGATGGGCCGACTACCCAAGCGGCAATTTCTGCAATGACACCTAAACAGATGACCACGGCAATCAAACGAACCAGCCATTCCCCGCCGCCAAAATGATGGATCAAATAAGAATAAGCTTGGATCACACCAGTATCAAGAGACAATTGATTTTGGGGAATCGTGGCAGCCACCGTTGCCCCACCTAACGTATCCAAAAGAATAGTCGCTACGACTAAAATCAAAATGGCTTTCGGGTAATTCTTTCCAGGATTGTCCATGTCTTTTACGTGACTGGCAGAAGATTCAACCCCTGCATAGGCCAAAATAAAGGAAACAAAAACGACCAGCGTATTGATTTTTGTAAAATCAGGAATCCATGCGCCTGAGCCAAAGGAAACTTTGATGGGATTTCCTTGAGCAATGTAGACAATTCCTAGGATAAAAAGTATGATCCCAGTTGCGACGATCCCCACAAAGAACCCTACTTTGGCAATCTTCGCGGTATTTTTTGTTCCGCCAAATTGCGAGATCGTAATCAACCAAAAGATCACTAAAGTGGCAATCAGCTTCAGCCAAACATTGGTATTAAGAGCCGGCCAATTTAGGGCATAGGAAAGCGCCCCGACAATAAAGTAAATCATCGTAATAAAGCCTACCGTGATTTGGAACCATTGGAAGAAAATGGCAGCAAAGCCCCATTTTCTCCCTAATGTTTTTGAGACCCAGGTATAGAGTCCCCCTTTTTCCCATCCTTTTACAGTAGCCATCTCCGCAGAGCAAAGGGCTACAGGGATAAACCAGAGGAAACCGCCGACGAGTAAATAAAAAACTAGATTCATCTTCGATGTCGCAAAGGTTGGATACTCATATACCGTCATCACCATTGAAGCAGTTATCGCAAAAAAACTCAACAATGATAGTTTTTTCTTGCTAGTATCCATTTTTTTCAACCTCCTATCGTTAGATACTATTTTTCAGCAGCGGAAGAAAGATCAATATGGTACGTATGTGTCAGATCGCCATCTGCTTTAAATTCGATTTCGATTGCTTTGATCGCTGGCAAACTTTGTTCTTGTGCTACTTTAAAGTGAATAAAGCCATCTTTGTGTTTGTCATGGGTCAAAATTTCATCATCTAAATAGTCCACAAATACTTCCGCTTCAATTTTCTTGCCATCATTCAACACCAAATAGGCTTTGTCAGGTTTGATTTTTTTGTCTTTCGAATCTTCATTAAACAATTGATATTTCAGTGAAAGCAATGTTTTGTATTCTTTGTCTTTGTGTTTGAACGCTTCTACATTCACAATTTTTACATGGTTCACTAAAAAGCGAATGTGATCCCAACCAGCATTTTCATAATTCGTTTCATACCAAACAACATCTTTGACTTTCGGATCGATTCCCTTGGTTACGATTTCTTCAAAATACCCGTCATCACTCAATTTTTCACTTCCCACGATCACCTCATCTGAAGAATCACTGATCAACGTTTCGGTTCCTGACCCAGAGACCACTTCCCCTGACTCTTCCACTGTTGAGCACGCACCTAGAGTGAACAAAACGCCTACACCTAAAACGAAACCTGCAACTAATGATGTTTTTTTCATTGTAAATCCTGTCCTTTCTTTTATTATTTTTATTCCATCTCAGGTATACCATTTATCTAAAAAAAGCGAATATCTAATTTTTTATTTTAAAAACAAAAAAACGCGAAAAATACTTCGCGTTTCGGTGCTATCATGAAGTGCAGATAAGAACAATGACCATTGAAAAGAAAGGACTGAGTTTTTTGAGAGCGCTTGTGGTCGTCATAACCGCCTTTTTGTTGGGTATCTGCCCACTTTCAGCTGCCTTTTTTCTGGAAAGTACGGACGGACATACTTCTAGCGCAACGATTTCTGGGATAAAAGTTGCCAAAAATGAGTGGTTTCCTTCTGGGTCACCAAGGTTTGTTGGAACGCTGATGCTTCCTGATGCAAAAGACAACGTGCTGACAGCTGACGGGCATTTTCTGAGAAAGCCTTCCAAGCTTGCGACGAATAGGCGAGGAGCAATAGCAGCTTGTAGGGTTCAAAAAACACCAAAAACCGCACGGGGCAGCCAACTTACTCAGCGTTGCAGCTCTTCAGCCCTTACGACTTTGCGGTTAGAAAAAGCGTGTCAGGCACGGGCAATCAACCGTCCTTAGTTCTCATCCGAGTATCTGGTGTCGTACACGACGCCTTCATCCACAGGGTTTTCGCAGTGATGGCACATAGGTAAGTCAAAAACAAATGATCCTCAAACGTTTATCCTCAAGTGTATCCTAGACAAATCTACTTCCCCATCCTGAACACAAAAAATAGCCACTACCTACTTTCCACTTACTTGTGCCATCCTCTGCTTGATAAAACGATCAACATTTTTTGATTAAAAACAAAAAATTGCCTATTCTGTTTTGATCATTTTTTAGTGATCGATCATTGCTTAGCAAGCTAAGCCCCCCAAATCCCAAGCAACCCCCGAAACTATTTTTCGGGGGTTGCTTGGGGTGAGCTTTTTATTCAAATTGGAAAGTTTTTTGGAGGCATTGCAAATGAAGCTGACTTGATTAAGTAGCAGCCTTTCACATTGCCAGCGTAATCTAAATGATGACGACCTATAAAATGATGAATGATAGACAGTCGTATATAACGACTGCTGAAAATAAAAAGCTTGTGACACTTATCTTGTTTCTAAAATCGTCTTCAATCAACCTAATTTTAGAGCTTCTAGGCATACAGCCAAGCAATCCTCAAAAATAAAGAATGAAAAAAACAGCTACTTTTTATCAACTTTCTTCATATAAAGAATTGGATAAAGGTTTCCTTGTTCGTCCAACTCGCTTCTTTTGTATACCTCAAATCCCATATGTTCATAAAATCCTTTCGCTAGAGGATTCTGTTCATTTACTCCCAGTTCATTTACAGCATAGTTTTCCATCCCATATGCCAAGAGTTTCTTTCCTAGGCCCTTGCCTCTTTGTTCATTTGCTATAAACAGCATTTCAAGATTTCGATCCGAGATCCCCATGAAGCCAGCTGGCTCTCCTTGCTCACTTTCTACGACAATCAAATGTGGCACATGATGCAATCCCTCTGGAATGTATTGCTTAATGGCTTGGATTTCGGCCTCTGACAAAAAGGTGTGCGTCGCCTTAACAGAACTCTCCCAAACTTCAATTAATTGTTGCTCTAACTTTTGATTCATATTATTTACTTCTTTTATATTCATGGATAGTCACACTCTCATCAGCTTTTTTTCGTTTTTCATAACAAGAACCGATTGTTTCCTTAATCCAAGTTAAGAATTTTCATCATCATCATAACATGAGATGGATTTATTTAAAATCTATAGAAAAAAATGCCTCTCTCATATAGATAACGAAACAATAATTTCTAAGAGAGTATGACTTGCTTTGAAAAACACTAAGAAAGGAGCTTTCAATACTGATGATTTCTCAAATTGGATAGGCTACAATTAACTAGACAGAAAAATTAAGGTGTGTAGACTAGAAGAAAACATACCAGGAGGAATTTTTATGTCTAAGAGAACACGAAGAACTTTTTCACAAGAATTCAAGCAACAAATCGTCAATCTTTACTTAGCTGGAAAGCCACGTGTAGAAATCATTCGAGAATATGAACTAACGGCTTCAGCATTTGACAAATGGGTAAAGCAATCTAAAATGAGTGGTTCATTCAAAGAAAAAGATAATCTTACGCCTGAACAAAAAGAATTGTTAGAACTACGTAAAAGAAACCAGCAATTAGAAATGGAAAATGATATTTTAAAGCAAGCAGCGCTGATATTCGGACGAAGAGACAAGTAATCGATGCGAATAAGCATCTTTACCCTATATCAGCGATGTGCAGAATATTAGGTCTATCACGTCAGTCCTATTATTATCAATCAAAATCAAAGAAAGACGAATCAGAACTTGAAGAAGTAGTCGCTGAAGAATTTATCCGCAGCCGAAAGGCCTACGGCTCAAGAAAAATAAAAAAAGCCTTATCAAAACGAGGCATTCGGATCAGCCGACGAAAAATTAGTAGAATCATGAAAAATAGAGGATTAAAATCGAGCTATACTGTTGCTTATTTTAAAGTACATCATTCTACTTGCAATGAAGCCAAAACGACAAACGTATTGAATCGTAAATTCTTAAGAGACAACCCATTAGAAGCGATCGTAACAGATTTGACTTATGTACGAGTCGGGAAAAAATGGAATTATGTCTGTTTCATTTTGGATCTGTTCAATCGAGAAATTCTCGGCTATTCTTGTGGAGAACATAAAGATGCCGTTCTAGTAAAAAAAGCATTTAGCCGTATCAAACAACCTCTGACAGAGGTTGAGATTTTTCATACTGATCGTGGAAAAGAGTTTGATAACCAAGCTATTGATGAATTATTAACAACTTTTGACATCAATCGATCATTGAGTCATAAAGGCTGTCCTTTTGATAATGCCGTAGCTGAATCAACTTATAAGTCGTTGAAAGTAGAATTTGTCTATCAATACACATTTGAAACCTTACAACAATTGGATTTGGAGTTATTTGACTATGTCAATTGGTGGAACCACCTTCGGTTGCACGGTACACTTGGCTACGAGACACCGGTTGGTTACCGTAACCAGAGATTGGCGCAGCGAATCCATGATAATGAGCTCGGATGTGCTAACGCTAGCGAGGCAGTCTAACTTTAACTGTTAGCTCCTGCCGAAGATCGTCACATCCGAGGAGGCTCATTGTCAAGGACAATCGGAATAGCATACGGAAAGAAGTTCTGCACCTTATAAAATTTGTCAAAAAAACTGTTGCCATTCCAAATCATTCTGTTGAAATAAAAGTGTTGGAAGCTTTTTCTTCCTATATAGTCGTCCTGACGAACAAAATATATTCTTTTAAATAAATAATTTTAAACCACTTGCCCTAGAGTCCACTTTAGGGTTTATGATTACTTATAGAAAAAGATAAGGAGAACCAACGATGAATATAAAAAAAGCAGCGGAAATGTTTGATTTGAGCGTAGACACATTGCGCTATTATGAACGAGTCGGTGTGATTCCACCTGTTCAACGCAATGAGAGTGGCTATCGGGTGTACACAACGAATGATCTAAACTGGATCTATTTAGCAAAACATTTACGAAATGCAGGATTGTCCATCGAATCACTAATTGAATTTGCCCAATTGGCACAAGTACGTGAAAGTCAAAATGTCGAAAAAGCTCAAAAACAGATTTTATCCGATCAACTCGAAGAATTAGAGAAAAAGTTAGCAGAAATGCAGGAAGTACGAGACCTGCTTATTTATAAGATAGAAACGTATGATGAGCATATCGCAAAATTCAAAGCAGGAAATATGACCCCTGATAAAGTGGAAAAATTATGGGAACGAAAAAAGTAACATCTTTTACTTGCTATAGACCTAACTCCAAGGTTTAGGATAGAACATGTAATGTAAATTAGAGGAGGAAACACTATGCAAACAATCACACTCAATAATGGTGTCACCATGCCGCAACTAGGATTTGGCGTTTATCAAATTCCTTTGGAAGAAACAGCCGAAGCTGTTTACCAAGCAATCAAAGCTGGGTATCGCTTGATCGACACTGCTTCTATTTATGGAAATGAAAAAGAAACCGGCGAGGGAATCAAGCGTGCCATCAGTGATGGTCTAGTCACTCGAGAAGAACTTTTTGTTACCTCTAAATTATTTATTCTACAAGCTTCCGAAGATAAAGCTAAGGAAACGATTGAACATTCGCTTGAAACAATGGGATTAACTTACCTTGATCTCTACCTTATTCACCAACCATATGGAGATGTTTATGGTGCTTGGCGCTCAATGGTTGCTGCTCAAAAAACAGGGAAATTACGTGCAATTGGCGTTTCAAATTTCAAATCAGCTAAGATGATCGAGTTTGTCGGCTTGAATGAGGTGAAACCTCAAATCAATCAAATCGAAGTGAACCCTTGGAATCAACGAGTGGAAGATCAGGAATGGCATGAAAAATATGACGTCCAAGTTGAAGCTTGGGCACCTTTTGCAGAAGGACGTCATGACCTATTTACCAATCCAACATTAGCAGAAATTGGCAAGCAATATGGCAAAACGGTTGGCCAAGTTGTGCTTCGCTGGTTGATGCAAAGAGGGATCGTCGCTTTAGCAAAAACAGTTCGTCCAGAACGGATGGCTGAAAACATTGCTATTTTTGACTTTGAGCTTTCCCAGGAAGACATTGAAAAAATAGCCGCTTTAGATAAAAAAGAGTCCGCATTCTTTGACCACGATGCACCGCAACAAGTGGAATGGTTTATGAACCGGATGTTAGATACTGAAAACTAATAGGTTTTTTATTGAAGGAAACCAATACAAGTCCGCTTCCGTTTCGAAAGGAAGCGGACTTGTATTGGTTCTAACTGAGTTGTATCTTGTCTCTTTTCATGGTAATTCTTACAAATTTTTTGGAAATTCTGCCTTGATCAAGTAACTGAAGAATCCATCGATTAAACTCATTTCTCTGGAGCACTGTGCTTGTAGCTAAACAACGGATAGCGTTCTGTTACGCTCGCTCTTAAAATCTCTATTGTACGATTTCTATTTACTACTCCCTATTTATCAAAGACAATGATCTTTTTGCCAGTATTTCCGCCTGCTTGGAAATCAAGGTGAGCTTGCTTGATTGCTTCTAATTCAAAGGGATATGTCTTGTCTACAAGGACATCAAGTTTTCCTTGCGCATAAAGATCAATGACTTTTTTCAGCTCTTCAACAGTCATGAATCCCATAGAATACATACCAGTAATTCCTCTACGCTCCGTTTCAACAGGATCGATTGGCGCATTAACAGAAGTGACGCGTCCACCTTTTTTGATTACTTGATAACTGTTCTCCAATATTTTAGGACCAGTTAAATTAACCACTAAATCGGCATTAGAAACCAATTTTGTGAAATCTTCTGTTTGATAATCGATCGTTTCATCTGCCCCTAACTCCTTCATATAGTCAGCTTGTTCAGCGCTGCCTGTTGCTATGACATACGCTCCGGCATGTTTTGCCAGCTGAACAGCTTTAGACCCGACACCGCCAGCACCGCCATGAATCAGTACTTTTTGTCCATCTTTTGCTTGACCATCACGAATGGTTGCACCGTAGGCTGTGGCCACACCAAGGAAAAATCCACCTAACGGCACCAAGTCCAGCTCCTTCGGTACAGCAGCAACAACTGCTGACTCGTCTAACAAAATGTATTCAGAATATGTACTCATAAACGCCATCCCAACCACATGATCACCTACTGAAAAGCGGGTCACATCATCTCCGACAGCTGTTACGATACCAGAAAAGTCTTGTCCCAAAGAGTGTGGAAGCACAGGTTTCAATTCTTTTGGCATCGTTGGAAATGGTCCATTCGCACGAATAACAATATCAGGATCATTCACGCCGATCGCTGCGGTTTTGATCACAATTTGTTTAGCAGCTGGCTCAGGGATAGCAGTTTCAACCATTTGCATAACATCTACAGAGCCATATTGATTCAGTATCATTTTTTTTCATAAAAAAACCTTCTTTCTTAAGATGATTTCATTATGACCTGTTACCTCAATAATAAAAAGTACCATATTTTTTGATAGGAACTATCGTTTTCAATAGATTTGTGTAATCATACGGATTTCAGGTACAAAAAAAATCCTTGAACGCTTCAAGGATTGACTACTTTTTCGTTTTCTGACTCATAGGTAGAAGCAAATGTTTCTAAGGCATCCAAAACTGGCATGAATTTATGCCCCATTTCGGTCAGTGAGTATTCAACTTTTGGCGGCACTTGCGGATAGACTTCACGATGAATGAGGCCATAGCTTTCAAGCATGCGCAATTCCTTTGTCAAATTTGCTTGGGTCACCATGGGCATTTTACGACTAAGCGCACCGAAACGAAGCGTTTTGTGCCGTAAAAAGGACAAGATGACCATGGACCACTTGCCGCGTACGACCTTCTGGACGCTAGCCACTGGGCATTCTACAAATAATTCAGTTTCTTCTGTTTGCTGCATCACTACTTCCTCCTATTCGCTCACTTTTGCTGCGGTCTTTCATATCAGCAATACTACCGAAATGATGACGACATACGAAACCATGAAGTATAGACATCAGTATATAACGACTGCAAAAAATAGCAAGCCCGTAACGCTTATCTGAACTCTCAAATCGGCTTCAATCAACCTAATTTTAGAGCTTCTAAGCGTACAGCCAAGCTATCCTCAATTCCTTTACGCTTATAAACAGCCACTGCACAGTAATTTTTAGATCAAGATGGCTGCTGCCATCACAACGAAAGAAGAGACGACATGCGCAATAATCGGTTCTCCACTATTATCTCTGCATCAAAGGCTACCCCTTTATTTCAATTAAATGATAGAAAGAGTGATCAAGGCAATCCCAAAAGTGATGCCATCTAGAACAAACCATTCTTTTTTACCTTGAGACGCCTTGGTAGCAATCAAACAACTTACTCCATAAAGAATCAATAGAATTCCTATGTTTATGGGAAAAGTTAACCAAGCTGTCAGGGCATTAACAAATAAGAGAAGCATCAATGGTAAAATATAAAATAATGCATACCACTTTTTTAAATAGTGCGGCAGCTTCTGGTAATTTGAATACATCTATTTATCCTCACAATTCATTTCATATTGGTCATTTATTTCTGTTATGAGCAGTAAGTACTTTCGTTATAAAATGAGACAAAACAAAGCTTAGGATGATAATCCCAAAAGTAATAGCAAAAGATAAAATCGTATTCTCCAGTAAATTAGCAAATAAGGGCAGCTTAATATACAAATAACATCCAATTGCCGCAATAATACTACCTGCTAAATAGAAACAAAGCAGTTCAGCGACTGTTTTTGAAGAATGAACGTTTCGATCAACTGATGAAAAGTCGCCATTTTGAAAAGGTATTGGTGATCCAGTTTGTGAAGGATCAGATTTTGTATTCATTACGTTAAAGGAATTACTAGATAGATTGCTAATTGAATGTTGTTTTCGATTCTTTTCGTGATTGTTCATAGCTATTCAGACCTGCTTCCTTAAAAAAATTCATTATTTTCAATTCCTTCAAAATAATCTCAATACCATGATTTCATGCATTGTGCTATTGCATCTATTCAAAAAACTCTATATTTTCAAAACCAAGTCGAATCAACAGCACGTTGTAGGGTCATCGGTCCATGTTTTGCTTCATATATAAAATCTTTTGACTGTAATCCAGTACGCTCCTTAAAAATTTTCTCAAACATAGAAGAATCGTTAATGGGATCGTCATTGTGTGTCAAAGTCAATATATAATGTTTCTCTTTTGGATTACTCCAGACCCCCATATTACTTAAAGAAGCTAAATCAAGCAGTGGAGTATTAGAAGATAAATTAATCGTATACTGGCGTCTATGCAAAACATCATTTATTTTCATAAAGCACTTCCTTAATTAGTTAGTATTTCCTCAAACATTACAGATCCAAACAAACAATAGTTACCTTTTCATTTAAATACAAACGTACATCATATTATATTGCGTTCCTCTTAAGCATTTTTTCAAGATAAGCTTCAGTTCTTCCTATCTCTAAAATAACAAAAAACCAAATAACCACTCGAGCATACTAACAAAGGAAGCCCGACATAGAGCATACCAGTTCCTAATGGATAATTAATAGCAAGATCAAGTTGGATATTCTTAAGTTCTTCTTTGCTGATTGTGTCAAAATCTTGAATAGGGATCAAAATCGTCTGTAAAAAAAGGCCAACGATCGTCATAAAAAGGCTGATCCCAAAACAGCCAATTGCAAATTTTTTCATAAGAGTCCTCTTTTTAGCATACATTTTCTTACTGTATGTTCTTATTATATATGCCGACCATTAAAAAAAGAACCTTAAATTATTTTTTAACATTAATTTTACAACAATAAAAAGAAAATGAATCAATCGGTCAACAAAAAATTGACAAGACTCAATTAGTACTATGTAGTTCTATTATGGCAAATTATAAACGTTCAAATAAAAACAAAGTGATCGAAACAGCCGCTGAACAGCGCTTCTTTTCAGAGAACGATCAACTGATTCTTTTACAACCACCTATTCACAAAACCGATTCGGTCCCTGCAACATGGCTCAGTAAATTAGCTTTAAGACATGCATCTGAACGACAATTACTCGCCTATTTCACAAAAAAAACTGCTGATAGACGAAGCAGCCTCTTCTAGTGAATATTTAAAAAGAGTGAAGAAGAGTGTTCGTTCTTCACGGATAGTCAACACAACACTTCAACTAAATCGGTTGTTAAAAGAAATGACCCTTCAATTCCGATCATATGGGGAACTGAGGATAAAAGCTATTTACCGCCAAGAGAAACGACTAAAATAGTCGATCTGCCATTGGGTCATCATTTTCCAATCAGCCACCCACAGGAAACCGCTGATGTGCTGGTAGAGTTGATGGAATGGCAACAGTTTTTTTGACAAATTTTATAAGGTGCAGAACTTCCTTCCGTATGCTATTCCGATTGTCCTTGACAATGAGCCTCCTCGGATGTGACGATCTTCGGCAGGAGCTAACAGTTAAAGTTAGACTGCCTCGCTAGCGTTAGCACATCCGAGCTCATTATCAAGGATTCGCTGCGCCAATCTCTGGTTACGGTAACCAACCGGTGTCTCGTAGCCAAGTGTACCGTGCAACCGAAGGTGGTTCCACCAATTGACATAGTCAAATAACTCCAAATCCAATTGTTGTAAGGTTTCAAATGTGTATTGATAGACAAATTCTACTTTCAACGACTTATAAGTTGATTCAGCTACGGCATTATCAAAAGGACAGCCTTTATGACTCAATGATCGATTGATGTCAAAAGTTGTTAATAATTCATCAATAGCTTGGTTATCAAACTCTTTTCCACGATCAGTATGAAAAATCTCAACCTCTGTCAGAGGTTGTTTGATACGGCTAAATGCTTTTTTTACTAGAACGGCATCTTTATGTTCTCCACAAGAATAGCCGAGAATTTCTCGATTGAACAGATCCAAAATGAAACAGATATAATTCCATTTTTTCCCGACTCGTACATAAGTCAAGTCTGTTACGATCGCTTCTAATGGGTTGTCTCTTAAGAATTTACGATTCAATACGTTTGTCGTTTTGGCTTCATTGCAAGTAGAATGATGTACTTTAAAATAAGCAACAGTATAGCTCGATTTTAATCCTCTATTTTTCATGATTCTACTAATTTATCGTCGGCTGATCCGAATGCCTCGTTTTGATAAGGCTTTTTTTATTTTTCTTGAGCCGTAGGCCTTTCGGCTGCGGATAAATTCTTCAGCGACTACTTCTTCAAGTTCTGATTCGTCTTTCTTTGGTTTTGATTGATAATAATAGGACTGACGTGATAGACCTAATATTCTGCACATCGCTGATATAGGGTAAAGATGCTTATTCGCATCGATTACTTGTCTCTTCGTCCGAATATCAGCGCTGCTTGCTTTAAAATACCATTTTCCATTTCTAATTGCTGGTTTCTTTTACGTAGTTCTAACAATTCTTTTTGTTCAGGCGTAAGATTATCTTTTCCTTTGAATGAACCACTCGTTTTAGATTGCTTTACCCATTTGTCAAATGCTGAAGCCGTTAGTTCATATTCTCGAATGATTTCTACACGTGGCTTTCCAGCTAAGTAAAGATTGACGATTTGTTGCTTGAATTCTTGTGAAAAAGTTCTTCGTGTTCTCTTAGACATAAAAATTCCTCCTGGTATGTTTTCTTCTAGTCTACACACCTTAATTTTTCTGTCTAGTTAATTGTAGCCTATCCAAAACAAACTTCGGGTTTACAATACACTCTATTAAATAAGGGGAAGATTTTCTTAGGTTGACATTACCTGGATACTCTCACGTGCACTATATGTTCGTTAAGTAATACTCAACGAGAGAATTAGTTAGTTACAGTTCCTGTTTCTAAATCGATGATATAATTCGTGTTTTTAATTTTGATGGTTTGCTTATCAGATAGAAAATCATTAGGAATTTCTAAATTCACTCTCTTCTTTGGATTAAAAATAGCTTGTAGCTGAATCCTTTTCGAAACTTCAATAATCCCCTTTCCATCCTCTAGATCCGGATAATATTCCCAGACTTCAGGTTGTTCAAATACATTGAGACTCAATTGAACCTCAACATTTGTGTGATCCTTTGATTTAGTAACAGTAACAGAATCTACATCGCCGTTACCAATATCCATTGAGGGAGAAAAATAGTTTAATACAAATATAGAAATTAATACGATTAAACAAAGTGTCGCTATTTTCCATCCTTTGTATTTTTTTGACATATTAACCTTTTGTGCAAAATCCTTTACCATTACTGAATCACCTCGTAAAATTTCATCTAAGGAAAATTCAAAAAAAATGCTAAGTTCTACAAGAGTATCTATATTGGGATAAGATAATTCATTTTCCCAACGAGAAACAGTTTGACGTGTAACATTAAACTGCTTCGCAATGTCTTCTTGTGTTAAATTTAAATCAGTTCTCTTTTGGCGTAACATTTTTCCGATTTCCATAAATAAAGTTTATCCTCCAAGGGTTCATTTGTTTAGCAATTGCCATTTAACAATTGATTTTGTAAAACATAAATTGCTCTAATTATTTTATTGTACCTGTAAACGAGTAAGAATTGTTTATCAAGTTACCATTGTAAAATTGAGCATACCAAGTTGTACTAGATTTAATTCCATTCCAAGTTACTGTTCGGCTTTTCCCTGCTTTAACAGAAAAAGAAATATACGTTGTACTACTATTTTTACACTTTATATCTATAACATTTTTTCCTGTATTACTAATCGATACAGTATAAGAAGTCTTTCCTTTGAATGTATAAGAAGAATACACATATCCCCCTCGATCACTACTTCCACTAAGGGAATATTTACCTTTGGAGGCTATATTCCAATTGCTACTTGGCACATTAGCTCCTCTAGTCAACCCAGGGATAGTTATACCAACATTTTCAATTGGTTGATCGCTTAAATTGGCATCCGTTTCAACATCACTAATAATTTCAATTCCTTCAGAAGCCCAAATCTCTGATTCTTCAGCTGAAGCTCCTATCCCCCCAATAAACAAAGATAGAACAGCTGCAATCCCTAAAACAATTTTTCTCACAATAATCATCTCCTATTTTTTCTGATTACTATATCAGTCAAGTAGGATTATACATTGTGTGCGACAAAATAGGCACGCAATTATCATGTTACATCCCTGAAAACATGCTATTCTACCGTATTCACCTTTCTATTTTTTTGCCCCTCTTCTTTTCATGGGGGGATCCACTCTTCTAAAGATTCAACTTTTACACCAACATCTTCGATCTATCTTTTTTTGCTTTTGCACGATAAGGTTAACTATTTTAGTAATCCCTTGAAAATAAAAGGTCAGTATTCTGGTAATCCTCTTGATTTATAGGCTGATCGATTTCATCGTAAATTTTACCACAACTTAATACCGACAGAATAACTGAACATAGATTTTGTTACGTGTTTCTGAACACAATAATTAAGACGAATGAATAAACCTGTAGTCTACGATGGATCACTTTCTTGATCAACTGGTAACCAACTTCATCAACACCAGAAAATACTTCAAATGGAGAAATATTGTACCTCTTACCATCTTCGAACCCATAGAAATCTTGATTGGTAAACAAGTGATACACCAAAGCGACCAATCGTTGCTACCCACCACTTAGGAGGACAAAAAAATAGACGTGCAATAGCACGTCTGTAGCGTCAATGATTGATATCTCACCGAAATCTTGCTATAATTATTGTGTAAAGAGGAGTTGCGCAAACAACTCCCCTACAGCACCGTTTAAGACGGTGGCCAGATTTAATTACTTTTTAAAAAATAATCGTCGCCTGGCTAAAGAGGACGGTTATTTTTTTGCATTCTTTTTTCGTTTCTTCTTGCTTCTATGCTTAGAAGAACGAGTGTTTATAATCGTATCTGCTAGTTTCACACATGCTTCGATTAAACCAATGAAGGCTAACAAAACAGGCGCTATTGCTAACAAAATGCCGATTATATCCACATCTTGCAAAAAGCTACTCCTTTCTTCAGATTTCGATAGTACATTCATAATGCACCACCTCACTTTCAAAAGATAGCCACCGTCACAAACTTTACTGTATCCTTATTATACCAAAAACCCACGCTAAAAACCGAGATTTATCAAGGTTTTTAGCATTTTTTTCATGCGGTAAGAACGGTCTAAGTAAAGAGATTTTTTTCTCGTTTCATCGTTTAAAGGAACCATCCATTTGTTTTTTCCACGTTGAAAGATCCCTTTTATTTCAGCAGCTCAAGAACACATACCGACACCATTTTTCTCTGACCTTACCTCAAGAGATCCCCATTCCTCACCCTTCATCCTCCCAAGGCAGCTCATCCAAGATCCTAATCAACTTCTGGACTTCTTGATTCAACATCGCACTCTTTAAATAGGCATATTGAATATAAAAGATTTCCTTATCTTCAGGGACCAATGGTATTTTCACTAAGCCTTCCTTTTCTTGAAACACGGGAAATTCCGTCATCAAGGTAATGCCGATATTGGAACTGACCAACTGACCAATTGTCTGAACGTCTGAAAAATAAAAGGGAACTTCTGGCTTCTTCTTTGATTTCTCACTTAAATTCTGAAAGGCGCGCATATGGGTATAGCCTTTTTCCAATAGGATAAAGGGATATTCGGCAGCTTCTTCGAATGAGATTTCCTTTTTTTCTGCCAATGGGTTTTCTTTTGACACAAAGATAAAAAACTCTTGTTGGTGCAGCAACTTCACCTGCAGATTCGGGTGGACGAGGGGATTGACACTGCCCAGCAAGCTAAAATCGATTTTTCCTGATAATAGTTTCGAAAGCAATTCATTGGATCCCCCAGATACTAAGTGGAAATTCGAAATAAAGCGGATGATCTCTTTTTCGTCTAAGAGTTTTGAAAAGACTTTGGAACGAATGATCGGCGGCAAACCGATGTGGGTCCGGTTGTTTTTGGCATGGTCGATGGCTCGGTCCAAGGTCAAAAATTCATCTAAGATATACTGTGCATGAGCCTTCAAAATTTCTCCTTCCGTGGTCAATGAAATGGAGCGATGAGAGGCTTCTCGAGCGATCAAATCACAGCCATAATGCTCTTCCAAGCGTTTGACAGCGTAGCTGACGGTTGGTTGACTGACAGCAAATTTATGCGCCACTTGCGTAAAAGAAAGCATCTCTGCCAAAGCTTTAAAGTATTCTAAATCTCGTATATTCATCGTCTGATTTCTCCCTTAGCCGATTCAAGCTCGCATCGGTTTTGTTATAAATAATTTTTATTATACCACCGATAGTTGACTATAATTCCATGCAAGGATTAAAGTAGCTAATGGAAATGAACGAGTACTCAAAATATATCCATTGGAGGAACATAATGAAAGCACATGACATTTTAAATAACCCATTTTTAAACAAAGGAACCGCGTTTACACAAGAAGAACGAAAAGAACTAGGGTTGATCGGTTTATTGCCCCCTCACGTGCAAACGATCGAAGAACAAGCAGAACAAGCCTATTTGCAATATGTCACCAAAGAATCAGACATAGAAAAACGTCACTTTTTAATGGAAATCTTTAATACCAATCGGACATTGTTCTACTATTTGTTCAACCAACATATCGTTGAATTCAATCCGATCGTCTACGATCCAACGATTGCTGATACCATTGAAAATTACAGCCGCCTATTCGTTGATCCTCAATATGCAGCATACTTAGATATCAATCATCCAGAAAACATCGAAGAAACGTTGAAAAATGCCGCTGGCGATCGGGACATTCGCTTGATCGTAGCCACTGACGCTGAAGGGATTCTTGGGATTGGTGACTGGGGTGTCCAAGGTGTCGATATTTCTGTCGGTAAATTGATGATTTATACCGCAGCTGCTGGGATCGACCCTGCTTCTGTTTTACCAATCGTGATCGATGCTGGCACGAACCGTAAAGAATTGTTAGAGGATCATTTGTATCTAGGCAATCGGCAAGAACGTGTTTACGGTGACGCCTACTACCAATTCATCGACCAATTTGTTCAAACGGCAGAATCATTGTTCCCTAAACTTTACTTGCATTGGGAAGACTTTGGCCGTTCAAATGCTGCAACGATTTTGGACAAATACAAACAATCGATTCCAACTTTTAACGATGACATCCAAGGAACGGGAATCGTTGTGCTGGGTGGTATCTTCGGTGCACTGGATATTACAGGTGAAAAATTAACGGATCAAATCTACTTATGTTATGGCGGTGGTTCCGCTGGTGCTGGGATTGCCAGTCGAGTCCATGCGGAAATGGTCAGCGAAGGTCTTTCAGAAGAAGAAGCCTACAATCATTTCTTTATGGTTGACAAACAAGGGCTTTTGTTTGATGATATGTCCGATTTGACTCCTGCACAAAAACCATTTGCCAAAAAACGGGCTGACTTTGCCAATGCTGGCGATATGACGCAATTGATCAATGTCATTAAAGTCGCAAAACCAACGATTTTGGTCGGTACCTCCACCAATGCCGGTGCCTTTACCAAAGAAGTTGTGGAAGCGATGTGTGAAAACACTGCTCGTCCAGTGATTTTCCCTATCTCGAATCCAACCAAAAAATTAGAAGCAACAGCTGAACAAGTGATCGAATGGTCTGATGGAAAAGCCTTTGTGGCAACCGGTGTCCCTTCAGGAACGATCCAATACAAAGGGGTCGACTACCAAATCGGCCAAGCAAACAACGCCTTGATCTATCCTGGTCTAGGGTTAGGTATGTTGGCTTCAGAAGCCTCTCTCTTGACCGATGAAATGATTGGTGCCGCTGCTCACTCATTAAGTGGTTTGGTTGATTTGAGCCAACCCGGTGCACCTGTTCTTCCACCATTTGAATACGTTGCGGACGTTTCTATCAAAGTGGCTGAAGCAGTTGCCAACAAAGCCAAAGAACAAGGGTTAGCCCAAGCGCAAGAAACCGATATGGCAAAAGCTGTCCAAAATCTTAAATGGTATCCAACATACTAGGAAGGTCTGAAAAATGAATAAATTAAAAACGATGACGATTTCGGGAATTAGTCTTCCCTTGTATCTCTTTTTCATGGTTGTCATATTCAGTGCGATTGCCTTAGACAAATTGCCATTAAATATGGTTGGGATCACCATTTTACTGGTTGCCTTAGGACACCTGCTGTATTTCATTGGGGAAAAACTCCCGATCATGAATTCTTATCTTGGCGGTGGGTCAGTTTTTACCCTGCTTGGTGCCACCCTTTTAGCCTCCTTCCATCTCGTACCCACGAAAGTCATTGACGCGGTCAGTGACTTCATGGGGGGCGGTTTTGGCTTTCTTGATTTCTATATTGCCGCTTTGATTTGCGGCTCGATTTTAGGTATGAACCGTAATTTGTTGGTGAAAGCTTCTACGAAATTCATTCCCGTTGCTTTGATCACTATGGTAGTAGGCTTTTTCTCCGTCGGCCTTGTCGGTATGCTGCTAGGCAATGGATTCGCTGATTCGGTGATGTATGTGTCTCTACCAATGATGTCTGGCGGTATGGGAGCGGGAATCACCCCACTTTCACAAATTTATGCCGATGGCTTGGCAAACGGCAATCAAGCCGCCATCTTTTCTCAATTAGCGCCAGCTGTTACTTTCGGGAATATTCTTGCCATTATTGGTGCTTTATTTATCGCAAAGGCCTTTGCTAAAACCAAATACAATGGCCATGGTACACTGATCAATGCCACGAAAGAAGAATTAGAAAAACCAAAAATAACACTTGATGCCCAACAAATCGGGGTCGGGATGCTCTTTTCCTTCTCACTGTTGGTCGTTGGTGCGATTTTAAGCGACTTTTTCCCTAAAATTCACGAGTATGCCTTTATGATCGTGATTGTCTTTATTCTAAAAGCCTTGAACATTGTCCCTAAGAAACTCGAAGATTCTGTGGTGATGTTCAACAATGTTGTGATGACGAATTTGACCCACGCGGTCTTGGCGGGGATTGGTTTGGCATTGATCGATCTGTCAACATTGGCTTCTGCCTTTACTTGGCAATTTGTCGTGCTTTGCCTAACCAGTGTCGTATCTATGGGGGCTGCCAGCTGGTTCTTCGGGATGGTATTGGGGATGTATCCCGTTGAAACCGCAATTGGCGCCGGTATGATCAACAACTCCATGGGGGGAACAGGCAATATCGCTGTATTGTCTGCCTCTGATAGAATGGAAATGATTGCTTTTGCCCAAATGGCCAACCGTTTATGCGGTGCAATCGTGCTGATTTTAGGTGGGATCTTGATCCGTTTCTTCTATTCTTGATCTAAAGCAAAAAACAGGTGCTGCTACGCATGATGCATAGCAGCACCTGTTTTTGCATTCCTCAAACGAATTCGTCCAATTGGTTGCACGAATCAAACAAAGGTTCAATCATTTCCTCATAAAAGAGTCAAAAAGAGCAGTGCCACCGCACTGCTCTTGCGTTACTGATTCATTCAGGGGTTACAGCTTCTGAAACAAGGTTGGTGCTTGATCAGGAGACCAAGTGGTGTCCCCGTAATTTGAGTGGGTGTTGATCACGACATAGTTGCTGCCTTTATGGCTCACGATTTCACCGCTTGTATACACTTCTGGTGCAGAGAAAGTACCTAGTTTCCACACACGGTATTCTGACTCCCCGCCTCCAGGTGTTTCCGTTTCTTCTTTGGCATTGGTTTTCACGCTCAGCTGGTTACTAAAAGCAGATTGTTCGCCCGTTTTACTGATTGCTTTGATTTGGTAATTGTAGGTCGTGTCCGCTGCTAGATTCGTGTCTTCATAGGTTGTTCCTGTGGCTGTAGCGATTTTGACGCCATTGCGGTAAACGTCATATCCAGCGATCCCATTTGTATGAGTCGATGCTTGCCACATTAAGGACACGCTGCTGTCTGTCACGCTCATTTGGTGTAGGTTGCCTGGTGTCGAAGGGGTTTCGACTTGATTGTCTGCTGCGGTAGTCACTTTCACTGCAGCACTTTTTTCTGAAACTAACGCCGTAAAGCCGACTGCCTCTACTTGATAGTTATAGGTTGTGTTGGCTTTTAATTGCGTGTCGGTAAAGGTTGGCTCAGTAGTCGTTGCCACTAAGGCACCATCACGATACACGTTGTATTCTTTCGCATCGGTTTGACCGTTCCATGCTAAAGCCACCGTGCTGCTAGTCACTCTTTCTGAGCGGACATTTGCTGGTACTACTGGTTTTTCAGGAATGACCGTTGAACCAGAAACGTTAACATCGATTACGTTATAAAAGGCATTTGGCGTATCGGCAACATCCCAGACCGCTAAAATGACATGGTAACCGAGACGATTTTCTGGAATGGTAATGGTATGGCTTGGACTATTGCTGGCAGCCGAACCATCGTGATTTACAGTAGCGATCAATTCCAAGCTATCTCTTGAAAGTGGCGCGTTTTGATCCCATCCTGGTTTCGTGATATAGTAATGCCATTTTGTGGTCTTGTGCGGCGCTGTATAATGCCAATTGACCCGCAATGGTCCTTGATTGATGTCTTGTTTGGTCCAACGATTGGTTCCTTGTTCATCAAGAACAAAGTCCCCGATTTGTCCGAGTCCACCATCTGCTGAAGCGATACGACCATCTACTGGTCCTGCTTCTGGAAAGCCTTTTTTGGTTTCCAATGATTGTGGGTTTGAAATGACATTGCCATATTTTTCAAACGCAGCGCTCCACCCTAACGTATTGCGATCCAAAGACCCTTGATAGCCCCGACTGACCGGTGATTCCACATAACCATGAGCAAATACTTGTTTCCCCGTGAAGAACAAGGTCCCTCCAAGTAAGATTGCCACCCCGACCGACCATTTTACCAATGCGTTTTTCATACTCTGCCTCCTAAAATTTTTTATCATCGAATAAACCAATCCTATCCGTTTATTCCTTGATTCCGATTCATTGAAAAGCAAACCCTACTGACATAAACATTCTGTTTATATGTGAATTATAAATTATCAAATCATTATAATATTATAATGAATAGTTTCCCGTCCTTTCAGTGAGAAATACAAAAAAACTTGAAACGAATCTCCTCCTAATCGCTTAAGAGGATTCGTTCCAAGTTTCTTTCTTTATATACGGTCTTTTTTAGGAAAAAGCAGCCGCTTATTTCCCGTTTTCTTTCAAATAGTCAGAGGATTGTGCGCCTGCTTGGCGACCAAAGACCATAATGTCGGCTACAGCATTGCCGCCGATTCGATTTTGTCCGTGGATACCGCCGGTCACTTCACCTGCTGCATACAAGCCAGTGATTGGTGTGCCATCTTCTTTCAATACTTGGGTCTTCGTATTGATTTTGACGCCGCCCATTGTATGGTGGATCCCAGGTGCGATTTGAATCGCATAGAATGGCCCTTCCGTCAGATCATAGTCCATCGCCGTTTCACGACCGAAATCTTTGTCGGCTTTGTCTGCCACTGCTTGGTTCCATGTATCTAAGGTTTTCTTCAAGGTTGCTGGATCGACATCGATTTTTTCAGCTAAGGCTTCGATGGTGTCGGCTTCTACCACTACACCTTGTTCTTTGTAGTAATCGACTTGTTTGGCTCTACCTGCTAACGCATTGTCAAAAATCAAGTAGGCATAGCTTTCTGGCAGATCCGTGATAGCAGCTGAAACATTGTCGCGGGTTTCTAATTCATTGTAGAAACGTTCCCCTTGTTGGTTCACCAAGATGGCGCCTTCTCCACGAACGGTTTCACTGATCAACATGCCTGTATCTTGAACTACTGTTGGATGGACTTGGATTTGATCCATATCAACCGTTGCGCCGCCTAATTCTTCGATCATCTTGATACCATCGCCTGTACTACCTTCAGAAGTCGTGCTGACATAGCCTTTCAGATCTGGACGGTATTTTTCGATCAGTTCTTTGTTTGAGCCAAAACCACCAGTAGTAACAACGACCGCATCACCAGCGATTTCTTTTTCTTCGCCATTGATTTTCACGTTGACGCCAGTGACTTTGCCGTCTGTTTCATTGATTTTTGTCACATCAGCATTTACAAACAAAGGAATTTCTTGCTCATGAATGTTTCTCAATAGGCCATCCACCAAATACCTACCGACTGCTGAACCGTCGTGAGGACGATGGATCCGTTTCACACTGGCACCGCCGCTATAGCTGATATTGTCTAAAGTGATCCCCATTGAATCCAACCAATCAATCGCTGAAGCAGAGTTATCCACTAAATAATGCAGCAATTCTTGATCGTTGGTTCCTTTACCGCCTTTTAGGGTATCTTCAAAAAATAGTTCATTGGAATCTTCAATGCCTTGGGCTTCTTGGAATTTGGTTTCTGATGCGTTCATTCCGCCAGAAGATTTCAAGGTATTTCCGCCTGCGATCGGCATTTTTTCTAAAATGACTGGATTCATTCCAGCATCTTTAGCCGACAAGGCTGCTGCCATCCCTGCACCGCCAGCACCAACGATGACGATATCATATTGATCTTTTAACTCTGCTGGATCGGTATACTCTTGTTGGGAAGCACCTGAAGTGACTTCACTTTCTGAAGAAGAGCTTGCCGCACTGCTGCTGGCTTTTGTTCCGCCATCGGCGCCACATGCACTAAGCAACAATAATGAGGCTGCCCCAATCACCCATTTTGACCATCCACTTTTTTTCATTTGTTTCCCTCCGTTTTTCTTGCTCTTTTCTCCTCACTGATCCCCGTCATATACGATAAGAAAAGCAGCATTTTTCTTGCGAACTCCGCCCAACTTGTTACTTTATTAACAACGATAAACATCTTGCGATCGGACTATTTTTCTATTCGATAGCGATAAAAACATTGTTTAAGCAACATTTCAACAGCGTTCTATTTTATTTAACCATTGTAACAAAAAAAGAAACTAAGTGTCCCGTAATAATTTGTGTATATTTTAACTATTTATTCTCATTGTTTTCTAATTTTTCCGAAAAAAGATAATATATTTTTCTCGCTACTTTCTGCTATTGAAAGCTATCACAAAAGACATGCCCATAGAAGGACCGTTAAGCTTGCGGTCAAAAAGATATGGCCGCGATTGTTCTTTCTCTGTTCTTTTCCCTTTGTTCTACGCCTTCTTTTGTATAATAAAAGAAAAAGCAGAAATGGAGTGGCGAATGGAAAAATTGACCCGAATGTTCGAGCGAGTGATCAGTATTTGCATTGATAGCATGTTGGCGATCTTAGTCGTTGTCGTCTTGATTTTTATGGGAAAAGCGATTTTTATGATCAGCACGACGCTCTTTCCCTTAAGTGAAGCGCCTCACCTGTCCTTTTTGATTGAAGAAATTGCCACGTTATTCATTTTATTAGAAATCATTTTGATGTTGCTGCGGTATATGAAGGATGGACATCACATTCCCGTCCGTTACTTGATTCTGATCAGCATTACTGCGATTTTGCGCGAGTTATTGTTGACGCAAGGTATGGCGAACGATGCCCTATTTTTTGCTTTAGCGATCTTTGTTTTGGTACTCGTCTTGCTAGTCCTGCAAAAAATCAATGCCTTCCAACATACCCAGGAAAAAGACCACTGAAACCATCCCATTGGATCAGTTGGTTTCAGCGGCTTTTTCGGGATCAGTTAGAGGGATACCAATATAAAAGGTGGTTCCTTTAGGCGTACTTGTAACATCAATCAGCCAATCGTTTTTTTCCACGATCGAAGAGACAGTGAAGAGTCCTAGACCAGTACCGCCAGTGGCACTCTTGGTCGTGAAAAAGCGGGTAAAGATTTTTTCTTGGATCGCTTCTGGTATGCCGGGACCGTTGTCGGCGATTTCGATCAAAGCAAACTCCTGTTGCGCGGAGAAAGCTTGCTTACGAAACAGAAAGGTGGCGCTTTCTGTCGAAGTGCGGCTCAAGCGAATGCTGCAATCGGCATTTGCTTGGTACACATTCATCAACAAATTGTAAATGATGACTTGCAGATCGATCTTCTCGTAGACGGCATATCCTACTTCTTGGATATCATACGTAAGGGAAAAGGCTTTTGGCAGCAGCGCACGCATAGTATCGATGGCTTCTGTCAAGGTAGTAGCGATCGACTGCACAGTTTTATCGGCACTTTCGAGTTTCGAAAAACGCAGCACATTGCTAGATAACTCTTTGCCTTTTTCTGCTGCTTTGCAGACTTCTTGCAAGTCCTCCACCAAGACTTCATCGTGTTGGTTTTCCTCGATCAGTAATTGTAGATGACCAATCATGGGCGTCAAAAAGTTGTTTAGGTCATGGACGATCGAGGTCGTTAATAAGCCAATGGTTTCCAGTTTTGATTCTTGCAAAATGTTTTTTTCGATCTCGTGCTTTTCTTTTAACAGCCGTTGTCGTTCTTTCAATGCTTGGTTTTCGACATAGGCTTGATTGCGTTTCATGTAGTTTTTGATCAGGATCGTCAATAAAATCATAATGACAAACAACAAACCTAGTAGGCCGATCAAAATTAAGTTGTCTTGTAAAAAGAGACCGCTTTGCTCCAAAAAATCGGCATTGCTAGCGACGATCAGCCGACTGTCGCCGATGGTGATCCATTGATAAGCAGCCAATTTCAGCACTTTTTGCAGTGTTTCTTCGTTCCACCAATAAGAATAATAGACGGAGGTGCCTGCTTCATTGTCGATTTGTTCTTGCTCCAAGCGCTCAAGATCGGTGAAATCCAGCTCTGGAAATTCTTTTTTGCGGCTTTCAACGATGGAAAAACCAATTTGTTCGTCCGATGGGTGCATAACGATCCGCATCTCGGCGTTTTTGACCATCGTATAGCCGGAGACATTGCGATCGGTGGTAAATTCATGATGGTACATGCGCTGTAGATTCAAAGGCATCACAAGAATCGCTTCTTTGTCGTCAAGGGTTAAGGACTGATACACATTTAGATAGGCCTGCTTGCCATCAAAATAGACTTGCCCATTTTGTACCTGCCGTCCTGCCAATACTTTGTCTAAGGATGGGTCTTTGAATAACAATTCTTGCACCGGCGGGTCTTCTGGTTTATTGACCGCCGTTGCGGTATTTTGGGCGATGACCTGACCTTGTTGGTCGATCAAAAACAATCCGACCATGGCATTGTTCGCAGAATTGATCACTGGTAACGTTAAGGGGCGCTGCAAATCAGCCAAGGCGGCGCCTTCGAGGTGGTCATCGGCATAATTGGTAAGAGCCATGTGGTACGATTCGATACTGCGGCTGATCAGCTTGATCGCCGCTTGATTGACCGTTTCCAACTGCCGCAACCCGACGGTTTCAGCTTGTCTTTGTGCGCTTTTATAACTTGTAAAGGTAAAAATAAGTCCAATCAGTGTAATGAATAAGGTAGCGACCACACTTAAATACAGCCAAAACTTTGATGGCGGTTTCATTATAAACCCCTTTCATATTTACTATAATACTATTGATACAGGAGGCGGATATTTTGCGAGATGAAAAAATTTTAATCGTTGATGATGACCCTGCCATTCGGCGGCTGATTTGGAAATCTTTACAGTCGACGGGTATTTTGATCTACCAGACCGATTCCGTTGAAAAAACGATTGCGATCAACTCTCGTGTCAGCTTTGATCTTTTTTTACTGGATATCAGTTTAGAGCATGAAAATGACGGCTATCATTTGGCACAACTGATTCGGGAAGAAAACCCCACGGTGCCGATCGTTTTTTTGAGCGGAAAAAGTGACGAAAAAGACATGATCAACGGCTATGAGATTGGCGCCGATCACTACATTACGAAGCCTTTTTCACCGGCACTCTTAAAAGCACAAATCGTTTCGATTCTTGATCGCCGCAACGTGCTGCGAGAAAAAGGGATCGCCAAACCGGAAGGCGATCTGTGCAGCGGCATGTTTCGTTTTGACCAAAAACGCTATCAGTTTTTCAAAAATGATCAGCCCATCAAGTTGTCTTCAAAAGAAATCATGCTGATGCGCTTTTTCATGGAAAATCCAGATCAAGTGTTCTCGAAAGAACAGATTTACAGCAATGTCTGGCAAGATGGCCAATTCGATGCCAATACCGTGATGGTTTTTATCAATCATCTGCGAAACAAAATTGAAGATGAGCCGAAGCACGCCCGCTTTTTAAAAACCGTTTGGGGGATCGGCTATACCTTTTTACCAGAAGGAGACGCCTTCTAGCTGCAAGAAATAAAGCGCCAAGGCTAAAAGATCCGCCGAGCCGCCGGGACTCAAATGGCGTGCAATCAATACTTGATCATAGATCGTTAATTCACGAAGCAAGTCTGTATCTGACAGATTGGCTTGGTGAATTTTTTGCATCTCCTGCTGTACCGTCTTCATCGCCTCGTAACCTCCTCGATGGACGAGGTTGCTGTCTTCGGTTTCACTCATTAGATAGACTAACCCGCGCAACAAGGAAACGGAGGTTTTTTGCGGTTGCTGCCGCAAGTACTCCAGCAGTTTTTTGACCGTTGGATACCCAGCTGCAGCTTCTCCACGAATCCCCATCGTGCCGTAGGTCAAATAATTTTTTTCCCCATAAGACAATTGGTCTTTGTGGGTGATTTGCTGCAGGTCTTGCTTGACCAAATGCTGGCAGATATCAGCGGCAAGCTGCAGGATCTGATTGGTATCTTCAGCCATCAGCTCCGCCTTGCCATTTTGTTGATAATAGACTCCTGTCGCCCCCAACAAAACTGCAAAGGAAAAGTTCGCCCCTTTGTGGGTATTGATGCCTTTGGTTGCCCGAAGCATCGCTGTTTCTGCTTCTTGACCGATCCCACGTAACTGGTCAAACAGCTGGATCAGCGAGCCTGTATGGGCAAAGCCCGCTTGGCTATAGCGCTGAAAAAAAGGCGCCAAACAAGTGATACTGTTGATAAAGGTAAACACATTCATGTCCTGATGCGCACCAGAGGAGCAAGGATCTACTAAACCAGGCTTGGGTGCTAACGCTACCTCATAATGCAGCGCATTGACTGCATAGCTGCTGGCGATAAAAAGACGGGAATCAGTCAATTTTTCTTCGCTCCATTTCAGCAAGAATAAATTGCAGGGAGTGATCCAAATGTTCATGGGTCAACAACGTGATCTGTTCCGTGTCATTGGTTCTCATGCCGCGATAAATCAGCCAATGTTCCGTCAATGCCGCATCCCTTCTTCTAGAAGAGCGAATCGCAATGTCACGAAAATACACGAGGTACGCTTGCAGATCTAGCACGATACTTTTTAACCGCAGCATTTGACTTTTTTCGTAAATAAACGCATTGAAGTCCGAAAAGTTTTTCAAGACCCCATCCACATCATCCTCACGATTCAGCTGTTCGCCATGTTCTAACAAGCAGCGCATCTCCTGGAAATCTTCCTCAGTCATCAAGTCCATCGCTTTGATGGTCGCTAACGTATCCAATGATTTGCGGATATCGTAAATCTCATAAGCATCTTTGATACTGATCCCTTTTACGACGATGCCGATTTTTGGCACATGCTCCACCAGTTTTTCAGCCACGAGCTGAGTCATGGCGTAACGAATCGGGGTTCGGCTGATATTTAGCGTATCGGAAAATTCTTTCTCATTGATGCGAGAGCCTGCGGGAATATCTCCTAAAATGATGGTTTTTTTGAATGCTTCATAGATCAAATCTTTTAATGGTTTATTTTTGGTCAGATCCAGATTTTTATTTACTGCATCAATAATTGGATTCATGATTTACTCCTATCATACTAAAAACAAATGAGATTTTTGGGAAAAAATAAGTTTATCGATAAACAAGGAAAACTACCGAGCAAAATGGCAGCCTGCTCGATAGTTTCTGTATGAAATTACTGTGGAATATAAAACGGCATGTGACCTAATAGCACGATCGTAACGACGAAGATCACGAAAATCCCCAGTGCGTATTTCGCCGCTTCTTTTTGCCATTGCCCCATATCTAAGCCCGTCAAGCGCAACAGCAAGTAGATGAAGGCAACCAATGGACTTAACAAGTGGAACGCTTGGCCCATTAAGGACGCCAAGGCCATCTGCATATTGGTAAAACCATACGAACGACCTGCTTCTGCTAAGACTGGCAGGACCCCAAAGTAAAATCCGTCATTGGAAATAAAGAAGGTCCCAGGTGCAGAAATCAGGGCAATGACTAATCCCCAGAAACCAGCCAATTGTTTAGGGATGATTTGCGTGAAGCTATTCGCCAAAGCCGTTGCCATCCCTGAGCCTTGGAACAAGCCCATGAAGACGCCTGCTGCAAAAACTAAAATTACGACTTGCACAGCGTCGCCGCCGTTGGCACCGATCCGTGACGACTGGTCTTTCAAGATTGGGTAGTTGACCATCAATGCAATACACGTACCTACAAGGAATAACAAGATTGGCGGTAAAGCGATACTAGAGATAAAGGAGCTTGCTACTAACCAGCCAATCAAGACGATTGTTAAGATACCGTTGAAGACAAAGTTTTTCGGACGGCGGATCGCTAATGTATCAGGATCAGTCACAGTTGTCATTTCTAAAATCTCATCATTCGTCAGCTCGGTAACCCCTAAACGTTTCCGTTCTTGGATCCCCATTCTGCGAGCCACAAAGAAAACCACATAGAGCAAAGACAAGATCATTCCTGGCAGCAGATAAGAAAGAATATCCGCATCGACTTCCAGCACGGCCATTGCCCGAGCAGTTGGTCCGCCCCATGGCAACAAGTTCATGATGGTATTTTGCAAAATGATCAAGACACCAAGGTTCATCATTTTCATATTCAACTTCTTATAGATGGGAATAAACGCAGAACAACAGATCAAGGTCGTGGTCGTTCCATCACCGTTCAAAGAGACTGCAGCGGCAACGACTGCCGTTGCCATCAAGACTTTCATCGGATCGCCTTTAGCAAAATAAATCATTTTTTTCGTGATTGGATCAAACAATCCCGCATCCAACATAATCGAAAAGTACAAAATCGCAAACAGCAACATGATCCCTGTGTTGGCTGTGGTGGAGATTCCCTCAAGGACAAAATCACCGATATTGCCTTTTTCTGAAACACCAGCAACCATCGCAACGAGGGTAAATAGTAATGGGATAATTACTAAGGATGTAAAGGGTGACATTTTTTTCTTCATGATGACGAACATGAAGACAATAATCATAGCATAGGATAAAATCGTTAAGAACATTTTCTTCTTCCTTTCATGCATCGAAATGTGTAAGCGTTATCAAAAAACATTTTAAAAAAATTACAGGCCCGTAATTTGTTAGCGACAAGCGTCACTAGTTTGTGAATCTTTTTCTTTTATTAAAGGAAATAATGTTATTGAATGCTTTACACGTCTAAGAATAAACAATCAAGAAATAGAAAAAAAGACCCGTTTAAAAAAAGAACAGCAAAAAAACAATTTCTCTTTTCAAATCTTATTTTTCGTTTAAAAAGTTCTTAACAGAATATTAACGCAATAAAAACCTTGATAAATCAACGTTTATCTCGGTTTTTCGCTCTTTTTTAAAAAAAGGAACACTGAAAAAACAATTTTTAGCCGAAATAAATCTCGCTGATTGAACGGGAGTTTCTATAATGAAAGGGAACGAATCATTGAGAAAGGAGAAACCCATGAATCTTATTAAAAGATTGTTCAAAAAAACGCATGATGAACCTGATGCGGCTGTCAGCTCCCCTTTGAAGCCACAGGAAATGATAACGGATCCACCCGCGTCTGATTGGCAAGAAGTGTCGAGCTATCAGCCAGCGCCTGCAGAAGATTATCCATTAGTCAGTCTGATAGCCGCCGCACTAGGGGCTGAATGTTACCCTGAAAGTCAGTTTGTCATTCGAAGAATTGAGAAGCGTAATCCTGATTTTAGGCGAGTCGCCCTGATTGCTGCCAGTATTGCCGCAGGAGAGCTGCCTGATTCTCAGTTCACAATCAAAAAAATAGCCAAAAAAAATGAAAACAAGTGAGGGAAAAACATGTTACGTAAATTTAAAATAGCGATCGATGGGCAAGAATACCTTGTCGAAATGGAAGAAATCGGTGCGCCGCAACCTACCGCTCCTGCCCCAGCAGTGCCAACACCGGCTCCCGCAGCGGTACCTGCTCAACCAGAGGCAGTCAGCACACCAGAACCAGAAGTAGCACCGCAGCCAGCGCCAGCTACGCTTCCTGCTGATGGCGAGCCGATTCATTCTCCGATGCCGGGAACGATTTTACGTCTCTTGGTCAATGTAGGTGATACTGTACAAGAAAATCAGTCGTTGATGATTTTAGAAGCCATGAAGATGGAAAATGAGATCGTGGCACCAAAAGCAGGAACCGTGGTTGCGATTGCAGTCAATGCGGGCGACATGGTCAACCCAGGAGAACTGCTGATTACGATCGGCTAATTTATTGAAAAGGAAGTGACGTAGTGGAAACGTTAATTGAAGGTGTAGTCGGGTTAGGATCGGAGCCGGGACGGATCGTTATGATGTTCATCGGTGGTCTATTAATGTATTTGGGGATCAAGAAAGAATATGAACCGACCTTATTAGTACCCATGGGATTGGGCACGTTGTTAGTGAACTTCCCGAACTCAGGTGTGTTAAGTGCTGGCGGAGAAGCTGGCCCGTTCCAAGTATTGTTTGATATGGGGATCTCAACTGAATTGTTCCCCTTGCTTTTGTTTATCGGGATTGGCGCGATGATCGATTTTGGTCCCTTGCTGCAAAATCCATTTCTTTTGTTGTTTGGCGCTGCTGCGCAATTCGGGATCTTCTTTACGATCATCGTTGCCGTGTTGCTTGGTTTTGATTTAAACGACGCAGCTTCCATCGGGATCATCGGCGCTGCTGACGGTCCGACTTCGATTTTTGTCGCAAATACGCTGAACTCGAAATATATGGGTGCGATCATGGTAGCAGCTTACTCTTACATGGCGCTAGTACCGATCATTCAACCGGTTGCCATCAAAGCAGTGACGACCAAGCATGAACGAAAAATTCGTATGTCGTATCGTGCCGGCGAAGTTTCGCAAACGGCCAAAATTTTGTTCCCGATCGTGATCTCGATCGTAGCAGGGTTGATTGCGCCTGTTTCATTGCCACTGGTTGGATTTTTGATGTTCGGGAATCTCTTGCGGGAATGTGGTGTCTTGGATCGCTTGTCCATCACTGCTCAAAATGAACTAGTGAATATCATTAGTATCCTCCTAGGTTTATCAATTTCTGTGAAAATGCAATATGAAGAATTCTTACAAGTCGATACATTGATGGTTATTGGTTTAGGGCTGGTTGCCTTCGTGATGGACTCGGTCGGCGGCGTGTTGTTTGCGAAAGTGCTGAACTTGTTCCGTAAAGAAAAAATCAATCCAATGATCGGTGCCGCTGGTATCTCTGCGTTTCCAATGTCTAGTCGGGTCATCCAAAAAATGGCGACAGATGAAGATCCGCAAAACTTTATTTTGATGCATGCAGCCGGTGCCAACGTTTCAGGACAGATTGCTTCGGTCATCGCCGGTGGCTTACTGCTGGCACTGATTGCTTAGGTCACTAGAAAGGAGAGGAAAACTATGAGTCAAGATTTACTGACTTCATTTGAATTGTTGTTATTCGGTTGGGGCGGCGTCTTTGTCGTGATCCTGATCATCTACTTCGCATCCTTGCTTTTGTCGAAGCTCTTCCCAGTAAAAAAATAAAGAAGGCATTGTATGTATACCCTGAAAAGAATCTGGCTGCAAAAAGATCCAGAAGTCTTTTTGCAATGGCAAAAATTGATCACCCGTGCTGGCTTAGCCGTCGGTGAAGAGGTAGCCTATACCGTTGGCATTTTTGACCAGCAAACCTTGATTGCTACTGCTTCTTGCTATGCCAATATCATCAAGTATGTAGTGGTCTGTGAAAAAAGACGCTCCGAACAGCTGTTGACGCAATTGATTTCGCACCTTAGCGATCATATCAAAGACGAAGGCTTCACCAAGTCCTTCGTCTATACAGCACCGAAAAACCGCCTGTTTTTTGAATCCCTCGGGTTTCGTGAAGTGCTGGCAGCACAAGACATCTTGTTCATGGAACAAGGCGTTCCTTCTTTTGAAAGCTATGCCCAACAGCTGCAACGGCAGCGAATTGGACAAAACAACGGCGCGATCGTCATGAACGCTAATCCTTTTACTAAAGGACATTTGTACTTAGTCGAAACGGCTGCGAGTCAAAAAGAACAGGTTTATGTGTTCGTTTTATCAGAAGACCGCTCGCAATTTTCTGCCAGCGAACGGCTGCAGATGGTGACGGATGGTGTGGCTCATCTGCCAAATGTAACGGTGCTGACGACCAACAACTATCTCGTCTCTTCGGCGGTCTTTCCCAGTTATTTCTTGAAAGAGCAAGCACCTGAGGCGATCGCCAAAAAACAAGCCGCCTTTGATGCAACCCTCTTCAAAGAAAAAATTGCCCCGCTGTTGACGATCACTACGCGTTTTGTAGGCTCAGAGCCTTACTCGCCCGTGACCCAACTCTACAACGAGGCAATGGCTGCCGTTTTTTCACCCGAGCTTGAACTGATCGTGATCGACCGTCTGAAGATCAACCAATCAACCGTTTCGGCTACAAAAGTCCGGAAAGCGATTGCAGAAAAAGATTTACTTTCCTTGCAGCAATTTTTACCAGAAACAACGTTCTCATTTTTAATGCAGCATAACTATATTTAGAGGTGATAATAAGTGGAAATCAAAAAAAGTGCGGTTGCTGGCTCTGTTGAATCCAGTGATATCTTAATCGCGATCGAGCCTACCACAACCCAAACCATCGAGCTGACCCTCGATAGCAGTGTCGAAAAACAATTCGGCAAACAAATTCGCGCCGTCATCCTTGAGACGCTGAACCATCTAGGCGTGACACAGGCCAAAATCACTGCCACCGATAAAGGCGCATTGGACTGTGCCATCAAAGCCCGAACTCTGACCGCCGTTCATCGGGCCGCCGAACAAGAACAGTATGCTTGGAAGGAGATCGACACATGGAACGTTTAAGAAGAACGATGATGTTTGTACCAGGAGCCAATGCTGCCATGCTACGGGATGCACCATTGTATGGCGCCGATTCCGTTATGTTTGATTTAGAAGATGCGGTCTCCTTGAATGAAAAAGACTCCGCTCGGACACTGGTGCATTTTGCCTTAAAAACCTTTGACTATTCTGCCATCGAAACCGTCGTACGCATCAACGGCCTCGACACGGTGGGTGCCCTTGATATCGAAGCGATGGTCCTAGCGGGGGTCAACGTCATTCGTCTACCGAAAACCGAAACCGCCCAAGACATCATTGACGTTGCCGCTGTGATCACACAAGTAGAAGAAGAAAACGATCTGCCTGTGGGAACCACCAAAATGATGGCTGCCATCGAGTCTGCCGAAGGCGTTTTAAATGCCCGAGACATCGCTACAGCTTCCGATCGTTTGATCGGGATCGCTTTAGGGGCAGAAGATTATGTCACCAATATGAAAACCCGTCGCTACCCAGATGGGCAAGAATTGTTGTTTGCCCGCAGTATGATCTTGCATGCAGCTAGAGCTGCGGGGATCGCCGCTATCGATACCGTCTTTTCTGATATCAATGACACAGATGGCTTTATTGCTGAAACGACTCGCATCAAGCAACTTGGTTTTGACGGAAAATCAGTGATCAATCCACGGCAGATTCCCCTAGTCAATGGGATCTATGCGCCTTCAAAAGCCGAGATCCAACAGGCCAAAGAAGTGATCTGGGCCATTCGCGAAGCCGAAAGCAAAGGCTCTGGTGTGATCTCCTTGAATGGCAAAATGGTCGATAAACCAATCGTTGAGCGAGCGGAACGCGTGATCGCCCTTGCCAAAGCAGCGAAATTGATTACCGAGGAGGAAGTGTAATTATGGTGTTAAACAAAGTAGGAAAAGACATCCCTGAATGCTATGCCAACCAATACGGGGTCTTTGAAAATGAAACAGCCAATATCCATGCCTACAAAGAAGCGAGTCGCAAGATCGAGCCAGTCCTGCCAGGCAAGAGCAAGGTCGTGGGCAGTATTCGTGAAGCCATTGAAAAAACAGGGCTAACGGACGGCATGACGATCTCCTTCCACCATCATTTTCGCGAAGGGGACTTTATCATGAATCTCGTTTTGGACGAGATCGCAAAAATGGGCATCAAGAATCTTGCGATTGCCCCTAGTTCCATCGCCAATGTCCATGAACCATTGATCGGACATATCAAATCTGGGGTCGTGACCAATATCACCTCCAGCGGTCTGCGGGACAAAGTCGGTGCCGCAATCTCCGAAGGCATTATGGATGCCCCAGTCATTATCCGTTCTCATGGCGGTCGGGCTCGTGCGATTGCCGCCGGCGATATCCACATCGATGTCGCTTTCTTAGGAGCGCCTAGCTCAGATGCGTATGGCAATGCTAATGGTACTGTCGGAAAAGCAACCTGCGGCTCATTGGGCTATGCGATGGTCGATGCAAAATACGCCGACCAAGTCGTGATCATCACCGACACCCTTGTGCCGTTTCCAAATACCCCAATCAGCATTCCCCAAACGGATGTCGATTATGTCGTGGAAGTCGACGCCATCGGTGATCCTGCAGGGATCGCAAAAGGCGCGACCCGCTTTACCAAAAATCCAAAAGAATTGCTGATTGCTGAGTATGCAGCCAAGGTCATCACCAGCTCGCCTTATTACCAACAAGGCTTCTCCTTCCAAACTGGAACAGGTGGTGCCGCATTAGCTGTTTCTCGTTTTTTACGCGAAGCAATGATCAAAGATGAGATCAAAGCTAGCTTTGCCCTTGGCGGCATTACCAATGCCATGGTGGAACTGTTAGAAGAAGGATTAGTGGAAAAACTGATCGATGTCCAAGACTTCGATCATCCTTCCGCACAATCGCTAGGGAAAAACGCCAATCATTACGAGATCGATGCCAATATGTATGCCTCACCGTTAAGCAAAGGGGCGTTTATCAATCAATTGGATACCGCCATTCTTTCCGCATTGGAAGTCGACACGAATTTCAACATCAATGTCATCACCGGTTCTGACGGTGTGATCCGCGGTGCTTCTGGCGGCCACTCAGATACCAGTATGGCGTGCAAAATGAGCTTAGTGATCGCTCCTCTCGTGCGGGGACGGATCCCAACGATCGTCGATACCGTCAACACGATCGTCACGCCAGGCGCCAGCATTGATGTCGTTGTCACAGAAATCGGGATCGCCATCAATCCTGCTCGCAAAGACCTGATCAGCCATTTTGAAGCATTGGATATTCCCCAATACACCATTGAAGAGCTAAAAGAAAAAGCCTACAGTATCGTGGGTCAACCCGAACCAATCAAGTACGGGGAAAAAACCGTCGCTTTGATCGAATACCGCGATGGCACGATCATTGATGTGGTCAAAAATGTCTGATGCCCTATTTTCAGGAACCCCTGTGACGCTAACCGACATGCTGCAGGCGCGAGAAAATAGAAGCTCCCTTCAACGGGAGCTTCTCGCTGCAGATGAAAAAGCGGCATTACTTGTTGCCACCATGAATATTCCTGGTCCCGTGAAAAATTCTGCCCCATTGACCGCAGTTTTTGAAGAACTCATTACGGAAATCGAAGAGGTCGTCAAGGAACTAATTCCACTGGCAAACCTCTACCGCAGTTTGGAGACCGGACCAGAATATTATCTCGTACTGCCCACAGATCCTTATGAACTAAAACGAATGATGGTTCAGATTGAGACCAATCATCCTTACGGCCGGTTGGTGGATCTGGATGTCTTAACCAAAACCCAAGACCAGCTTTTACCTATCAGCCGCACCGAAATTGGACTGCCTGCAAGAAGCTGCTACATCTGTGAACAAGACGCCAAAGTTTGTGGCCGTTCTAGAACCCATAGCGTAGCAGACATGCAGCAGCAGATCCGTAAAATCATTCAGGAAAGAGTGAAAGAATGAAAAAAATCCAATTTACCGAAACCGTCTTGCGGGACGGCCAACAAAGTCTGATCGCCACGCGAATGCCTACCAGCGATATGCTGCCGATTTTAAAAACCATGGATCAAGCAGGCTATCATGCCCTTGAAATGTGGGGCGGCGCGACCTTCGATGCTTGCCTGCGTTTTTTAAATGAAGACCCATGGGAAAGATTGCGCGCAATCCGCAAAGAAGTGAAAAAGACCAAACTGCAAATGCTCTTACGGGGACAAAATCTCTTAGGCTACAAAAACTATGCCGATGACGTCGTTGCTGACTTTGTGACCAAATCGGTCGAAAACGGCATCGACATTCTTCGTTTGTTTGATGCTTTAAATGATGTCCGCAATTTGGAAACTGCCATCCGTGCCACAAAAGCAGCCGGTGGACACTGTCAAACGGCGATCTCTTATACTACTAGCCAGATCCATACCGTGGATTACTTCGTTGACCTTGCCAACAAAATGGCAGACCTCGGCGCAGATTCTATCTGTATCAAAGATATGGCAGGCGTTTTGACGCCGCAAACCGGCTACGAGTTGGTCAGCCGAATCAAAGACGCGGTCGATCTGCCGCTGGAAGTCCATACCCATGCCACCAGCGGCATTGCTGAGATGACTTACTTGAAAGTTGCGGAAGCTGGCGCAGACATCATTGATACTGCCATCTCCTCTTTTGCTGGCGGCACCAGTCAGCCAGCGACCGAATCTGTGGCGATCGCCTTAGAAGATTGCGGCTTTGCTACTGGACTTGATTTGCAGAAAGTCGCTGAGATTGCAGAACATTTCAATCCCATTCGTGATCGTTTCCGTGAAGAAGGGCTGCTGAATCCAAAAGTCAAAGACATCGAACCCAAAACCTTGATCTATCAAGTACCTGGCGGCATGTTGTCGAACCTACTCAGCCAATTGACGGAACAAGGATTGCAAGACAAGTATGAAGAAGTCCTAGCAGAAGTACCAAAAGTCAGAGCGGACTTGGGCTATCCACCGCTAGTGACCCCATTGTCGCAAATGGTCGGCACTCAAGCCTTGATGAATGTGATTTCAGGAGAACGCTACAAACTTGTCCCAAGTGAGATCAAAGATTACGTCAAAGGACTTTATGGACAATCGCCAGCACCCATCAGCGACGAAATCAAAGAAACAATTATCGGAGATGCTGAAGTGATCACTGTCAGACCAGCTGATCTACTGGCACCGCAATTGCCAGCCTTCAAGGAAGAAATCGCTGAGTATGCCAAAAGCGAAGAAGACGTGCTGATGTACGCCCTCTTCCCTCAGCAAGCCCAAGACTTTTTAGGCCGACGAGAAGATCCCTTTTATGATGTCCCCGTACAGACAGTGTCTGTGAAGATTGCGGTGGATTAACAATGAAACCAGAAATAGAGAAAACAACTTAAAGTGCCCCTCACAAATTCGCTTGCTTTAGCAAATTTGTGAGGGGTATTACCATCTATAGGCTGTTTCTTCGTTTTTACTAATCAGCAGTGCAAAAATACGTACGCCACAGCCACTCCACCAATAAGCTTGCATTAATCGCTTCTCGCTCACGTATTTTGGGTAGCTGAGAAGCCAGGATTGTGCTTCCGCTCCATCCATTCTATAATCAGCTAAAAGAAGCGTTTTAAAGGAGGGTCTAGCCATGCAACGATACATCGCTTTATTAAGAGGCATCAATGTCGGTGGAAAGAACAAAATTTCTATGAAAGAATTGAAAGCCGGTTTTGAAGAACTAGGGTTTAGAGATGTGGTCACTTATTTGAATAGCGGCAATGTGATTTTTTCCAGTGAAGGGTATGATCCACAAGCCCTTGCCGAAATGATTAAAGCAATGGTCAAACACGACTTTTCCTTTGATATCGCTATTTATATCATTCGCCAAACAGAGCTGCAGGAACGCTTGACCCATATACCTGACTGGTCAGGAACGGAAGATAAAACCATCTATGACAACCTGATCTTTTTGATGCCTTCACTGACCTACGAGGTGTTATCTGAAAAACTCGGGGCTCCAAATGCCGACCTTGAACAGGTTTTCCCTTACAAAGACGTCGTCTTCTGGTCCTACATCCGCAAAGACTATCAAAAAACCAATTGGTGGAAAAAAACAGCCGGCACCAGCGTCGGTAAACAGATTACGATTCGGACCATCAATACCGTACGGAAGATTGCGGAGCTGTGAGGAATAGCAAGCCTTCTAATAATTATAAAACCCGTCAGGCAGACTCTTCTGACGGGTTTCTTATAACATTCTAATGTCTCATTAGTTCTCGTTACTACTATTCGTGACGCGCTTTAACTGACGTTAAGTTTCTACGCAATCATCCCAACTAGAAGCAATAAACTACCGAGAAGAATAATAGATTTTCACATCGTGTATTTCTATACTGAATATCTATGATAAAACAAAACCCAAGCATTAAGAAGCAATTTGAGGCAACTAGACAATAGTATAGAACGAAAGAAAAAATTCTTATTCGCAACATTCGATTACGAAAAAGATACATATGAACATCTATTATTAGCCATCCTTTTTTCTAGCTCACATTTTAGTTAACCTTTTTATCTATCCTAACTGCTATAAAAACTCTCTCACACGTTCTTTAACATGCTGCTATTGTTCCAACTTCTTTATTGCTAAAGCTAAGCAGCCGATCAAACCTGCATCGTCAGCAAGCATTGGAGTTAGTAGGTATTCTTCGAGAGTAGGGGTATCCACATAGGAACCCATTTTTTCTTTAAACGCTTGGCGAATCAACTCGAGTAGTTGTGGCTGTTTCATTACACCCCCACCTAAAATTATTACTTCCGGTGCATATAGTAAAGTTGTGTTATACACACACTGAGCAAGATAATCTGCCTCAATCGCCCAATAAGGATGATCAAATGAAATGGTTTGGGCTTTTCTTCCAAAGCGTTTTTCAATCGCGGGTCCTGAGGCTAACCCTTCCAAACAATCATGATGAAAAGGACAGATCCCTTCAAATTGATCTTCATTATGACGTTGTAAGAGCATATGTCCCATTTCAGGATGACTGAAACCTGCGACTATTTTTCCATCGACTACAGCACCACCACCAACACCAGTACCAACGGTGTAATACAGAACACTATTTTTACCTTTTCCATAACCTGCCATATATTCTCCATAACAAGCAGCATTTACATCGGTAGTCCAATAGATGGGAACCGACAAGGCGTTTTCCAAAGCTCCTACAAAATGATAATTTTGCCAAGCTACCTTCGGAGTGTTGGTGATATATCCGTAAGTTCTTGATTCGATTTGAATATCAATAGGCCCAAATGCTCCTACACCAATTGATGCGATATTTCCTTTGTACTTATCAAAGAAATCAAACACTTGCTTCATCGTTTCTTCTGGTGTTGTGGTTGGAAAGCTTTTCCGTTCTATCACTTGTAATTGTTCATTACCAATCCCACAGACAAACTTTGTTCCACCAGCTTCTATTCCACCATATAACATTTTATCTACACCTTTCATTCACTCATTTTCAAAAAAAGAAACGTATTTGCACTAAGCAAAATCGTTTCTCACTAAAGGTTTCGTTGTGCCACCTTCGCCAAATTCAATCGGCAATACGGTACGTTTTTCTACTGTCTCTCCATTAATGACAGCAATTAATTTTGCCACTGCCACTTCCGCCATTTGCTTTGTAGGTTGGGCAATCGTTGAGACTAGATAAGGATCTCCTTCTGTCATCTTTTGACCATCAAATCCGATAACTTGGACATCCTCTGGTACGTTTTTCCCTATTTTTTCAAGCATATCAATGACAGCTAATGCCATTGGATCGTTGATCGTAAAAATACCATCGATATCGGGATTCTCTAACAAAAAATTTGTTACACGTTCTGAGAGATGGTCTAAAGGTTCTAACATATCTAACGCTTTATAGGAAATCCCCAATTGACGGCACTCAATCTCAAAATATTTTCGACGACTCTTCGTTTCATTCGGTGTTTCTTGGTACCCACCGATATATGCTACATTCTGACATCCTCGGCGATAAAGTTCATTTGCAGCCAAACGTCCACCGGCCGCATTGTCAGCGGTCACATAAATCACCTCTTCAGTGAAATAACGGTCAATACTAACAAAAGGCAGATTACTCGAAATGTATTCATCGATATCTGAATAAGTAATTCCAATGATGCCGTCTACTTTATTTTGACTGACCATCTGGATATATTCTTGTTCTTTTTCACTATTCCCACTGGAGTTACACAAATAAAGCTTGTAGTTTTGTCTTTCTAATGCTGTTTCTACATGGTAGGCAAATTCGCCAAAAAATGGATGCCATACAGTGGGTAGAATCAAAGCAACCGTGTTCGTATGCTTCATCTTTAACCCCCGGGCATAAAAATCTGGTTGATAGTTTAACTCTGTCATTGCTGCTTCAACTTTTTCTCTAGTAGAAGCTTTAACAGAACCGTTATTCAATACCCGGGAAACAGTTCCTACTCCGACACCTGCTAATTTTGCGACATCTTTCATTGTTGCTTTCATAGTTGATCCCTCACATTTCTGCACAAGTTTAGTATAATGAATTTTGTCATAAATTACTAATTTTTTCAAAATACTAATAGCAAAACCATGGGAAATCTAGCTATCTGTTCTTTTCTAAAAACATTATCCTTCAAAACCTATTAAATAATTGATACATCGCCTAAGCAATCAAACATTTATTTCACACTCGCTGTTTCAAAAGCTTGAATACGACTTTCTCCAATCGAATGAAACAAGATATCTCGAGCTTTTTCCAGCTCATAGAAAGTAGCCGTCATAACTTCTAACCCATTAATAAAGACTTCAACTGATGAGGTATCTCTAAAAATCTCAAGAACGAGCTGATTATCAATCAAAGGTACTTCAACTTTTCGGACATTCAGAGGGTCTTCTTCCGCCCCTGTAAGCTCTCTTCCTAGTTTCTGACGATCCAATTCAAAAACCTGTGTAGCAGTGTCATAGGCTAGTTTGAGACAATCCGTCTTAGACCGCAGTAATTCAATTGTAAAAACTTCTGCTTTCTCCAAATCTGCGACTAGATGTAAATATGAAGAATCCGACAGTGCGTTTCGAAATACGACTGATGTGTCAGTCACTGCGATATTTTCACTGCCTTGTTGATAAACTAAATGACTATATACAGTTGAGATGGGTTTTTGTACCAATCGATTTTTTTTCACTCTTAACTCTCGGGGCAAACTCATAGAGCCTGCCCAAAGATGGCCTAACTCATGTGTAGGCAATGTACGATCCCACATCTGCATCCAAGCAATCATCACCCGTCCGCCATTAGGATCTGTTGTTGTTTGTGGTGCATAAAAATCCATTCCAAAATCCATTTCATGGAAATTATCAACTATCATCTGACCTGTTTCCCAGTCTACCTCACCAATACAAGCCATGGTAGAACTGATATTATGATATTCCAGTCCGTTCTTCTTGATTTGTATCGGTGACATGATTAAGACATCTCGTCCGTCTAAATGGAATAAATCAGGACATTCCCACATTATTCCTTGCTCTGAAGTCCCTTCTAGTAACACAGAGTAAAAGTGCCAAGTATACAAGTCTGATGATTGAAACATCACTATTCTACCAGTAGACTGTGCAGATTTAGTAGCTACTACCATATAGTAAGCATCGTTGTGAACAATTACTTTAGGGTCACGAAATTCTTGTATCAACCCATTTTCACCTAATTGTTTATCTGCTACCACAGGATTACCACTGTATTTGCTAAAATGAATACCATCTTCAGAGACCGCCAAACATTGATGCTGATGGCTAATACCATCAATTTCTTGACAGCCTGTATAAAATAAATATAGTTTTCCGTCTCTTTCAATTGCACTTCCTGAAAAACACCCGCCGCTGTCATAAGGTTGATCTGGGGCTAACGCTACTGGTAGATCTTCCCAATGGACCAAATCACTACTGCGCGCATGTCCCCAATGCATGGGCCCCCATCGACTATCGTAAGGATAGTATTGATAGAAGAGATGGTAATGCCCTTTGTAATATATAAACCCATTGGGGTCATTTATCCACCCGATGGGTGCGGAAAAATGATAGTTTTGTCGATACTGAGGGTTAACTTTTCCTCGCATCATTTCAATAAATCGATTTGCTTTATCCAAAATCGCCGTTTCTTCTACTAACACTTATTGTGCTCCCTTCAAAAAATTATCATAGCCAGTTTGTTTTATTTGAATCCATTCTTCCAAACCTACACGTTCCAATTCAGCAAGGTATTCTTCCCATTCTTCATCGATTTTACCGCCGGTGATCCACTCTGCTCTTTTGCGATAGATGTAATCCCACATATCCGTTTCGATTTTTGCTAATCGATCTGTTTCTTCTTTTTCTAAAAAGACACGTGGATAGATATTGTCTTCTGTAATATATGGCAAATACGTGTCATGCATCAAATCTAAACGCCACTTCGCATCATCTGGCATAGTCGTGACTGTGCCGTAATAAGAATCAAGAACTGCTAATGGTCCTCCAGCTTCGGTTTTTTGTCTTAGTTCCCCCGGTGCTGTCCCCTCTAAAGGCAAATGTTTTAACATACCATCCTTTAATTCAAAAATATTCGCCTGTGCTTCATCACCGTAGGTTCCCCAGTTATTTTGGACAGACTGTAACGGTTCATACATTTTATCTATCCACCTAGCTGTAAGTTCCAAGTTTTTATTCGCACTAGTAATTACGAAACGATCTCTTGAGAAACCCATGCCATTCGTACGAGTAACGTGTTTCGTTCCATCTGGTCCCGCTAAGACTGGCAAGACGTCATAACTATCATCTGCACCCGTGATATTTGCTTTATCCCAAGTAAAGTACACGCCATACTTATGTTCTTTCCCTTTGGCAACATACGTATTCCAATCTTGTTCGAAAGCCTCTTTATCAATAAGACCTTTATTATTCATTTCATTGAAATATTTGATGGCTTCTTTATACCCTTCTTTGTTAGCAGTAAATTGTACCTGGCCATCGTTATCAACGACTAAGTGGTCATCATTATCACCTAGACCGAATGCCCCCATTAAAAATTTTAAGTCTTCGTTTCCTCCATTGTTAATAAAGCTAAAAGGAATTTCATCTGCTTCACCATTACCATTTGGATCTTGCGTCTTGAAAGCCTCCAACACAGTCATCAACTGATCAGTGGTTTGCGGCATTTCAAGACCTAAATTATCCAACCACTCCTTGTTGATCCAAGCCATCCCATTTACTGTATGAATCGACTCTTTTCCTTCGCCTAATTCTTCAATCCAAGGCATAGAGTAAATGTGACCATCAGGTGCAGTAGACATTTGTCGGTATTCGGGGGTTTCATCAAAAATTTTCTTCAGATTTGGCATATAATCTTCGATCAAATCTTCAATCGGTACAATAACACCACTTTCCGCCCAGTTTAATAAATCATAGTCACCTGCAGCGGCGTTGAAGATGGCATCTGGTAAATCACCACTAGCGATATCCAAATTTCTTTTTTCGGCAAAATCACTACTGTAGTTTGTCCAATCAATATGGAGATTGGTCTCTTCTTCTAATCGTTGGAAAATCAATTTGTCATTAGGATCATTGGGAGCCAAAGGGGCACTTTGAGACATCATTTTTAAAGATACTTTTTCTTTCAATGGAAAAGAGACATTTTCTAGTTCATAATCAGGGCTTGATGTACTCTTTTCTTTTGAGCCTCCACAAGCCCCCAAAATTAGTACGGAAGTAAAAACGATTGGCAGCATCCATTTTGCTTTCATCTTAAAATCTCCTTTATAATTTTTATTCATACAAATAGTGAACAATACTTATCCTTTAACAGAACCAACTAAAACACCTTTATCAAAATATTTTTGGAAGAAAGGATACATTATGATTAATGGCAGACTAGAAATGACGATCGTTGCGTATTTGATCAACTCAGCAATTTGTTTCATTTCTGCCATGGCTGTATTGGCTCCCACCATGTCTTGTGAGGGTTGGTTTTGGATCAAAATATTTCTTAATACGAGTTGCAACGGCTGTAAGTCGGGATCTTTGATATAGATCATGGCATCAAAATATGAGTTCCATTGCCCAACAAAGGCATATAAAAACAATACGAACATAATTGGTTTAGCTAATGGAAGCATGACTTTGAACAGTATTTGCAAGTCATTGGCGCCATCGATAGTAGCAGCTTCAGAAAGTTCTTTTGGTAAAGCACTAAAATAGGTACGCGCTAAGATAATATTCCACACATTTATAGCACCTGGTATGATAATCGCCCATACACTATCTAACATGCCCAAGTTCTTTACCAATAAATAGGTAGGTATCAAGCCGCCACCAACGAACATTGTAATGACAAAAAAAGTCATAATAATCTTTTTCCCAGCCAAGTTAGGTCGAGATAAAGGATACGCAGTGATCATCGTAATAAATACAGTCAATAAGCTGAAGCTAAAAGAGTAAAACAACGAATTTACGAAACCGCGTAAAATGGAATCATCTGCAAATACCCGTTGATATCCTTGTATTGTCCAATCTTTCGGATTGAAGCTTATACCTTTATTGATCAAAGTAGCTGGGTCCATAAAAGAAGCTACCAGTACATAAATCAGCGGAACAATGGTAATGACGACTAAAAAAGTTACAATCACTCGATTCAACCATAAGATTTGACGGTCGATTTTTGATAAAGCACTATTCATAATTTTCTCCTTTCATTACAAGCCTTGACCATCGTTTAGCCGCTTGGTTATATTGTTGACAATCAGTAATAAAACGACATTAATAATCATATTGAACAGACCAACAGCAGCAGAGTAGGCATAATCACCTGATTGCAAGCCGACTTTGTATACATAAGTGGAAATGATTTCTGAGGCAGGGATGTTCATTGAAGTTTGCATCAAGTAGGCTTTTTCATATCCTACATTCATAATACCGCCGGCGGCCAAGATGAAGCTGATCACCATCACAGGCCTCAATGCAGGCAAATCGATATGCCAAATCTTTTGTAAAATATTTGCCCCATCGATATTTGCTGCCTCATATAAATCGGTACTGACTCCCGCCAGTGTTGCGGTGTAAAGAATGGATGACCAGCCGATTCCTTGCCAAATTCCAGATAAAATATAAATCGTTCTGAAATAAGCTGGATTAGACATGAACATAATTGGTTGCCCCGTAACCTTTTCTACTAACCCATTAATAGGTCCATTTGCGGATAGGAACAAAAACAGCATCCCCACGATAATAACTACTGAGATAAAATTCGGCGCATATAGAATCAACTGGATTTTCTGTTTTATTTTTTTATTGATAATTTGATTCAAGCTCAGTGCTAAAATAATTGGTGGAAAAAAACCTAACAATAAACCATAAATGCTAATTTTTAATGTGTTGCTCAGCAAAAGTGTAAAATTTGGTGAACTGATAAATTCCCTAAAGTGATCTAGTCCTACCCAAGGACTTTCCAAAATTCCTAGCATAGGATTATAGTCTTTAAATGCAATCACAGCACCGTACATTGGCACATACTTAAAGATAAACGTCATGATGATACCGGGTAAGAGCAAAAAGTACATCCACTTATCACGCCGCAACTGTTTCTTTAATTTTTTCCACTTCGAGATATTTTTGTTATCCCGTTGTACCGCCCTTATCTCACCACCTGGTCCCAATGTCTTTTCCAATTCAATCTCCTCCCAATACATTTTAGAAACGTTTCCATTTTTGTTTAAAAAAATAAAAATTTAACGAAGTCACTTTTTTGGAAACGTTCCCACTATTTTCATTTATAGATTACCATAGCCATTTTTTTAAGTCAATATTTTTTTGTAATTATTCTTTCACCCACACTAAGCTTCCTTCAATTCATTTATGGTTTTCGAAAATTGTTATAAAATAAGGATCTCGATTATTTCATTAATCCTATTTTTTCTCTACTTTTCTAGCATTCTTCTTTTATGAGTTTACTTATCACAACTCGCATCCTCTAATCTCTTTTCTACCAATCATTCACTATTTAATCGTTCCAATCGGAAGATTATCTGGTTAATTATTTAAAAATAGCTCGGATTCACATTTATTTTTTGCTTTTTAACTAACTAAAAGCAAAAAGATAAGAGTTAGATATGTAAATGTATATAAGGTTAGGAGCTGTTAGATGAGCTTTTTAGGGGAATATCGGAAAACTAAGGTCGCCAATCAAAATTAAAAAAAAGTGTAGCACCTAAGGGTATTCACTTTTTCATCTGCCAACTGAAAGAAATTAGCGAAAAAGAGTAAACTCACAAAAAATGAGTTTACTCTAGATCAATATAATAATTAACTGCGCCCTTCCTCATCCATCTCTCGATAATCAAATTCACAAAACACAGCTTTTGTGTCATAGCCTGCATAATCAACCGCTGCTAGTCCGACAAATGCTCCGGTGAAGAAGCCGCCGCAAGTTTGTAATACATAATCATCCGAGAGAATAGCAGAATCAAATTCGATTGGTAAATCTTGCCATGTTTCTCCATCAAAGGAGTAGGCATATCTATAGGTCTGCTTGCGGACTTTTGTTTTGAACCAGACAAAATCCACATCATCTGGAATGGCAATCGCATTTTCTCTTAAGTAGGACGTATAGGTTCCTTGATTGTTTTCAGCTACTTCAATTACTTTTCCATTTTCTTCATTCCAAGTGATAAAAATGAAGGACCAGTGTTGGTCATTATAATAATTGGTTAGTCCTGCCATTTGTTGGTAAGAAAATGGATCAAATTTTACTTTTGTTATTGTATCAAAATAAAAGGTTTGCCAACGGCGTGCGATCATTGAAAGATCATGGCGATTTGTTAAGCTTCCTTTTCCAATTAGTTCTAGTTTCCCATCGCCTACATTGCCCATTTCTGCTGAAATTGGTACACGAAGGGTCTGCCAGTTTTTATTTAGCTGCTTCTCACTAAAGTCATCATAATGAGAGCGGCTACTCAAAACTTCGGTAGGTACTGCATCTTTAGGTGCCTCCACGCTTGTTTGTCCCCCATGTCCACCAACGATTCTTGGCCAGTCTTCAGAATCCCATTCAACTTTTTGAATGGCGGTCTCACGTCCTAAAGTTGACCATCCGCGAGGATTTGTCACCGACTCGTTTTCTCGATGTAAGGGTCTTGCACATAGCGATGCATAGTACCATTCGCCTGACGGAGTAGACACAAGTGCCCCATGTCCTTGCTTTTGCAAGTATGAATGAGGCGTATCGTAATTGGTTAGAAACGGACCATGAGGATCGGTTTCGAACGAATCAGCTTCCAGTGAAGAGGATCTAGCTACGACTTCTTGATGGGTAAAGACAGTTCCACCTTCTGCCACAAATAAATAGTAACGCCCATTTATTTTGTATAGATGCGGCCCTTCAACTAATCCTACATTCGTTCCTTCATAAATCATTCGAGCAGTTTCTGGTTTCAACTGCATGGTTTCTACATCAAATTCGGTCAGTGTAATGCCATTGAAAGGATTTTTATACTCTCGATGATCCCACGTCTGTTGCACGAGGTATTTTCTGCCATCCTCATCATGAAACAGAGAGGGATCAAAGCCAACGCCATTCAATCGAATCGGTGTAGTCCACGGTCCATGGATGTTCGTTGCGGTAGTCAAATAGTTGGTCATGTCCTTAAATGCCCCATCCACAACTTTGACGTCGGTAAACACCAACCAAAATTTGTTGTCTGCATATGATAAGTCTGGTGCCCATATTCCACCAGACGACGGATTTCCCTTCATGTCTAGCATCTCTACTGAATCGAGAGGAGCATCCAGCAGTTTCCAATGGACCAAGTCTTTTGATTCGTGCAAACGAATCCCAGGGAACCATTCGAACGTTGAATTAGCTAGATAGTACGTATCTCCTACTCGGATGATGGACGGATCAGGGTGAAAGCCGGATAAGACAGGATTTTTTATTTTCATAGAAACACCTCTTTTTTTAAAATTAAGCTACAGTTTTTGATTAGTATTCATTTCAAGCCGTTCGCTCTTGTTGCCCCACTCCTCAAAAAACAAATCAAGTGAAAATCGTCGAATCAAATTACGATACACGCCGTAATTGATTGCACCACTAAGAAAACAAAGATACGCCAAAGAAAAATACTGCATCAAAAAGATCGACAGTCCAATAAATGCACTATTATAAACAGTGACTGAAGGCAAACGGTAGCTTATCAGCAATGACCATTCTATTTTCTTCTTAAATGGGATTTGAGTGACGCGGGAATCGCTTGAGATCAGTAAGACAAAGAGCATACTGCTTAATAAAAAACAGCTCGTAAGGACAAATGGCAAAAACATAACAGATCGTTGATATAATATCAGTATTTTCAGTCCAAAGAGAATCAAGAGAATAATCAGAGAATACAAGAAATATAATCCCCAGTTTTTCTTCAAGCATTCTCGATAGTACTGAGAATAGTTCTTTCTATTCGATAAATGCTCTGGGTTGTTAAATAAGCCGAATTGAGCGGACAGACTTGCAATAAAAAATACTAGGGGTACCCAAAAGAAGACAATATTATTCAGAGTCAATCGAAGAAAAAACAAGTGCATCAGGAGTAAACTATTCGACAGGATGAAATACAGTTGATAAACCAAAAGCCGATAGGCTGAGTGGACAATGGCAACGGTCCACTCAGAAATAGCGTGAAAGAAAGGATTCATACTTACCTCCTATCCTTTGATACCCGAACTTGTGACACCTTCGACAAAATACTTTTGCGCGCTGAAGAATAAGATGATGGCTGGCAACAATGAGATCACCGACATTGCAAACACTTGATTCCATGGGGTATTAGTAGATGGATCAACGTTGAGCCGCAACGCAAGAGATACTGGGAATTTGTCTTGTGAAGTGATATAAATCAATGGACCTAAGAAATCACTGAAACTCCAAACGAATTGAAAAATCACACAAGAAATCAGTGCAGGTTTTAATGACGGAATCAGGACACGCCAGAGAACACCGAAAGAAGAACAACCGTCAACGATCGCTGCTTCATCGAGATCCCGTGGAATTGAACGCATAAACTGGATCATCATGAACACGAAGAAGGGTTCTTGTCCTAAAAATGAATTGGCCAGTAACGGAACATACGTATCTAATAGATCCAAGCGATTCCAGAAGAGATAC
>NZ_JBIORB010000002.1:0-508240 GCF_051714025.1 Enterococcus sp. AZ167 | reverse complement strand
CGACGTTTGTTTGTCAACTCTTTTTTAAAAAGTTTTTTTCAAGAAGTTGTTATTTAACTTCTTTCTTAACCTCAGCGACTTTTTCATCTTACCATCTCAACCGTTATATGTCAAACACTTTTTTGAAAAGTTTTTTTGATTTATTAGGTTTTTCAGAGATGATATTTTTTCGACCTTGTTATAATAACACTTGTAAAATGTTTCGTCAACAACTAATTTCAAAAAAGATCAATCAGTGTTTGTTACAAATGCCTTAACAAGGACAAGTAATAATATAGCAATTCTTAAAGGAAAAATCAACTAAAAAAATAGGCTTTTTGGCAACTATTTTTATAAGCGAATTATTCATTGTCAAACGATTCGAACGTTCGTTTATAAGAAGTATTTTGCGGCTAAATCTATCATTAATGGATAAAAAAAGAGAACTTAAGCTTTTCGCCTAACGTTCTCTTTTCGTCCGATCTTCTGATTGAACGATCGGTATATAGATTCGAAAGATCGTTCCTTGACCGATGACACTCTCTGCTGAAATTTTTCCTTTATAGCTTTCCAATAACTGTTTCGCAATAGAGAGCCCTAGCCCGTTTCCGCCTTTGGTTCTAGCACGGGCTTTATCTACCCGATAGAAACGATTAAAGATCTTGTCGAGGTCTTCTTTGGAGATTCCCTCACCAAAGTCTTGAATGGCAATTTCAAAGGATTGCCGATCCAACGAAATGGATAGATGAACTTCTTTTCGATCAGTGGAATATTTCACTGCGTTATCCAAGACAATAATAATGATCTGTTCAAAATGATTGCGATAGATTTTCAGCTTCAACTCATGGTATAAGTCATCATCCAATGTAAAAACAAAATCCGGATACAGTATTTTAAAGTTATTGAAGACTTGATAGACAACTTCTTTTGCATTGGTTGTTTCATTTGCATAATGAACATCCACTTGTTCCGCTCTTGAGAGATCCAACATCTCCTGTACTAGCGTCTTCATCCGACTGATCTCTTGCATACTGGCTGCCAGAGACTCATCCAAAATCTCTGGATCGTCTTTTCCCCAACGCTGCAACAGATTCATATGTCCTTCAATGATCGCCACAGGCGTTCGCAACTCATGAGAAACGTCTTCGACGAATCGCTCTTGCTGTTCAATGTATAGGCGCATGCGATCCAGCATTTCGTTAAAGATATCTGCTAAATCAGACAGTTCATCGTTCGTATTTAATTCTGGCATATGCACCGTTGACTGTGGGTTTTTCCGAACGGTTTCCATCGTATCTCGCAAGACCTTTAACGGCTGAAGGAAATACGCTGATAAAAAGAACCCAAGCACACTACTAAGAATCAGAGAAACGACTTCTAAGATAATCAAAGTCAGCAGCAGTTTGCTGCGTATTTCGTAAAAAGAAGTCAATTCATAAAATGTTTGTGCATAGCCAATCCGCTCTCTGGTGCCTTTTGAATAGATGGGTTGGATCGAGAGAAAGCCTGTGATACCATCCAGCGTTACGATGGTTGGCGCTTTGCGCTGCGTGTCGATCAGTGCTAAATCATTCTCATGGGTTTTAAACACAAGATCCTCATTCAAATTATAAACAAACAAGCTCAACGGCGCTTGGCCTAATTCCGAAATAAAGGAATCGATTTTCATTAAGTTGCCATCGATCGTTGAAGTGCGATCATAAATGCTCGTCGTCCCCGCATCATTTTTGGTTAAATTACGATACGTCCGAACCAATGTTAGTTCTTGATCCGAATTGGCTAAACGAGAAGCAACCTCTGACATCGTCCGCTCCACATTGTTTTCTTCTTTAGCTACGATCAAATTCACCGATGTTTTATAGGTGATCACAGCAAAGATCGTAAATACGACGAATATAAAGAAAGAACTTGCGAAGGCCCACTTTACAGTTAAAGAAGGCCCCTTCAGTTCTTTTAATTTTTTCATTCTTTTTTTAAGGTTCACGACCGCATCACATAACCTGTACCACGAACGGTTTGGATATAGCTTTCCTCCCCTGGCACATCAATTTTATTTCGTAAGTAGCGGATGTAAACATCGACAACGTTGGTTTCAACTTCTGTCTCATAGCCCCAGACTTTGTTTAATAAAACATCTCTGGCTAAAACGACATTGACGTTTTCCATTAAAGTCAACAATAGCTCATATTCGCGTTTTGTTAGTTCAATGACATCTGTTCCACGTCGAACGACACGGTTTTCTTTTTCAATCGTTAGATCGCGGTAAGTGATCGTGGTTTGTTTTGCGACGTTTTTGTCCCCTTCGATATCGATACGGCGAAGCAACGCACGTAAGCGTGCCAGCAATTCTTCAATTGCAAAAGGCTTCACAATATAATCATCAGCACCATGATCCAAACCTGATACTCGATCAATCACAGAATCTCTCGCGGTCATCATGATGATCGGGGTGTTCTTCGATTGACGCACACGTCGGCAAACTTCTAACCCATTTAGCTCTGGAAGCATTAGATCCAATAAGATTGCATCCCATTCATTATTCAGCGCAGCATCCAGTCCCGTCCGTCCGTTGTAATGAACTTCGGTATTATACCCTTCATGCTTCAATTCTAATTCCACAAATCGAGCTAAGTTCTTTTCATCTTCAATGATTAGAATATTACTCATTATTGATAGCCCCTTTATTGATTATTCTGCCTTTAAAATAGACATTATCTGTCTTATTTTATCATGTATCTAAAAAATAAAAAAGAGATTGACCGAAAGTTCTCACTTTCGGCCTTTCTCTTTTGGATTCTCTTAAAGCTTACGCTTCGTCATACCATGAATAATGGAAAATTCCCTCTTTATCTGTCCGTTCATACGTATGCGCGCCGAAGTAATCCCGTTGTGCTTGGATCAAGTTCGCTGGCAAACGATCAGAACGATACGAATCAAAGTACGCGATCGCAGAGGAGAACGTCGGCACAGGGACACCCGCTTGGACAGCTAGCGCAACTACTTCACGTACAGAAGATTGATAGCGTTTCGTGATGTCTTTGAAGTAATCATCTAATAATAAGTTTTCGATGTCAGCATTCTTGTCATAAGCATCCGTGATTTTTTGTAAAAATTGCGCACGGATGATACAGCCTGCACGCCAAATTTTGGCAATCTCACCAAAAGGAAGATCCCAATCGTACTCTTTTGATGCTGTACGTAATTGCGCGAAACCTTGTGCATAGCTCATGATTTTACTGAAGTATAAGGCTTCACGGATCTTATTGATAAATTCTTCTTTGTTTCCTTCAAAAGCAACCGCTTCTGGTTTCGGTAATACTTTGCTGGCATTGACCCGTTCTTCTTTGTAAGCTGAGATATAGCGAGCAAAAACAGATTCAGTGATCAATGGCAATGGAACACCTAGGTCTAAGGCACTTTGGCTCGTCCATTTCCCAGTTCCTTTATTGCCTGCAGCATCTAAGATGACATCAACGATCGGTTTGCCTGTTCCTTGATCATCTTTACGTGTCAAGATATCCGCTGTGATCTCAATTAGGTAGCTATCCAATTCACCTTTGTTCCATTCGGCAAAGATATCAGCCATTTCATCAACAGATAGACCTAAAATGTTTTGCATCAAGTCATAAGACTCCGCAATCAGCTGCATGTCGCCATACTCGATCCCATTATGAACCATTTTTACGTAATGGCCTGCACCATTTGGTCCAATATAAGTTACACAAGGTGTACCATCTTCAGCTTTTGCTGAAATTTGTTCTAAGATCGGTGCAACCAATTCATATGCTTCTTTTTGTCCACCAGGCATGATCGAAGGACCTTTCAAGGCGCCTTCTTCCCCACCAGAAACACCCGTACCGATAAAGTTGATTCCTGAGTTTGCCAACTCTTCGTTACGACGAACGGTATCTTTAAAGAAGGTATTTCCGCCATCGATCAAAATATCGCCTTTGTCTAGATGAGGCAATAGTTCTTGGATCGTAGCATCCGTCGCAAATCCTGCTTTTACCATTAATAAAATACGACGTGGTTTTTCAATTGATTGGACAAATTCTTCTATCGTATAAGTTGCTTTAAAATTTTTATCTGGATGTTCTTTTACTACTTCTTCTGTCTTTGAACCAGTACGGTTAAATAAGGCAACTGAATAACCGCGGCTTTCGATGTTCAACGCTAAGTTTTTGCCCATAACAGCCATACCGACAACGCCGATTTGTTGTTTTGTCATCTTTCATCCTCCTAAGATTCAATTATCTTTTTCATTATAGCGCAAATGTACCTGCTTTTGAACTATTCTCTTTCGATGGACAAAAAATATTTCTGAAAAGTTCCATCTTTTCCAAAAAAAAACAAAAAAACCTCAGGCTCCATGGTTAGCCTAAGGTTTTAGAATCCTCTTTCTGAAAAAAAGGAATTATGCTTCTTTTGTTGCTACGTCTTTGCCATCGTAATGACCACAGTTAGAGCAGACATGGTGGCTTTTTTTCATTTCACCACAGTTTGCACATTCGTTCAAACCGTTGATTGTCAATTTGTAATGTGTACGACGTTTTGCTTTCTTCGCTTTCGAAGTTTTTCTAGCTGGTACTGCCATTTTGCTACACCTCCTTGTTAATGAACGCAACCTTGAGGCTGCAATTTATTCCAATCCTACGCGTTATCGTCATCTGATTCATTGAATAATTCGGATAATTTTGCAAGACGAGGATCAACTTGTTGAGCTTGCGCTTCTTTTTGATTTGCAAAGTCTTCTTCTGACAAAACAGCCCAATCGTTGCCAGATGGCATTGCTGAACCTTGTTTTTCTTCTTCTGTCAGGACTTGCAAAGGAATCGCAAGTAATAGGTTATCAGCGACCGATTCATCTAAGCTGATGGTTTGACCTTCAATGATCAAAACTTCTTCTTCGACGATCGTTTCATCGCGACGCTGAAATTGCTCTGGTGTCATGAATTGTTCATCCACTGAAAAATCAAAAGGAATCGCTACAGGTGTCAAAGAACGAGTAGATGGCAATGTCATCGTCGTTTCCACTTGATAGTGCAGCAAGTATCCTTGCTTATCAACACTCATCAGCCCTTTTACTTTTACAGGAGACAAATCAATGATCTGTCCATCGCGTTTTATCAGTTGACTTTTTAGGTCAAGTGTTTCTTCAAACATCAGCGGTGTCTCTTGGTATTTTTTTAATTCCAATAAAGACCATTTCATTTTTATCACCCCTAAGCAACAAAAGCAATTATACAGGGCTTCTGAGGCTTTGTCAATGAAATTTTCTTGACACCTTTTTCATTTTTGATCGTGTCATTTTAATGCCTTTTCTCAAGGGATTTCGACACTCTCAAAAAAAACAACAGGAAGCGCACAACGTGCACTTGCCTGTTGCTTGATCAATCGTTAAAAATCATTAGATCGCTGTTGTTTCTCCACGATAAACGATACCGCGACGAGAATCAAGAGTAACCAATTCGCCATCTTTGATGGTTGTTGTTGCGTCTTTGGCACCAACGATCACTGGTAGATCTTTCGCAATTCCGACAACTGCTGCATGAGAAGTCAAGCCGCCATCTTCAACAACTAAAGCTGCTGCTTTTTCGATTGCTGGCATATATTCTTTATCTGTTGTTGGTACAACTAAAATCATGCCATCTTTTGCTTTCGCAATTGCTTCTTCGGCACTGTGAGCGATCACGGCATTGGCAACAACTGATTTTTCACCAATTCCTTGCGCTTCAAGCAATTTTGATCCGATCAATTGGATCTTCATTACGTTGGTTGTTCCGCGTTCACCAACAGGAACACCGGCTGTGATCAAGATTAGATCGCCTTCTTTAGCAAAGCCTAAATCAACTGCTTGTTTTGCTGCTAATTCAAACATTTCATCAGTTGTTGATGGTTTTTCAGCAACGGTTGGGTACACACCCCAGTTAAGCATCAAGCCGCGTTTTGTGCGTTCGTCAAATGTGACAGCTAAAATGTCAGCATCTGGACGATATTTAGAGATCATTTTTGCAGTGTAGCCAGATTCAGTGGCAGCAACGATTGTTTTAACCCCTAAGTTTTTCGCTGCACGAGCGACAGATAAACCGATTGTTTCCGTTACATCTGTTTTATCAAATTGGTTGATTTGGAAAGTGCTGTTTTCTGATAAAGCTTTTTCTGCTTCCACGTCGATACGTGCCATTGTTGCTACTGCTTCAACAGGGTAGTCACCGTTTGCTGACTCACCAGAAAGCATTGTTGCATCAGTACCGTCAAAGACAGCATTGGCAACGTCAGAAGCTTCTGCACGAGTTGGACGTGGGTTTTGTTGCATTGATTCTAACATTTGTGTTGCTGTGATAACTGATTTACCAGCAGCGTTACATTTTTTGATGATGCTCTTTTGAACCATTGGTACTTCTTCAGCAGGGATCTCAACACCCATGTCACCACGGGCAACCATGATACCATCAGAAACTTTGATGATTTCATCGATATTATCGATACCTTCTTGTGATTCGATTTTAGAGAAGATTTGCACATGAGTCATGTCTTTTTCTTCTAAAATTTCACGAATTTCTAAAACGTCTTGCGCTTTACGTACAAATGAAGCGGCAATGAAGTCGATATCGTTATCAAGACCAAAACGGATATCTTCTGCATCTTTTTCAGTAATACCAGGTAAGCTGATTGATACGCCAGGAGCATTGACCCCTTTACGTGATCCTAACATTCCAGCATTTTTAACGACAACCACTAATTCACGGGTTGCTTCGTCTTTTTCTTTGATTTCCATGTCGATCAAGCCATCATCAAACAAGATGTGTCCGCCCACATGAACATCTTCAAATAAACCAGGATAAGTTACAGCAATTTTTTCTTTTGTTCCTTTGTGTTCTGGATCCATTGAAATACGTGTTTCATCGCCAACGTTGAATTGGATGTATCCAGCACGACCAAAGTCTGCTTCTGTCGTATTTTGTACAGTTGTACGGATTTCAGCACCTTTTGTATCTAAAAGGATACCGACATCTTTACCAGTTTTCTTTACGGCTTCACGAACCATTGTCATACGCGCTAATTGTTCTTCATGATCTCCATGAGAGAAGTTAAAGCGGAAGACATTCGCACCGGCTTCAATCAGTTGAGAAATAATTTCCACACTGTTACTTGCTGGTCCTAATGTACTTACGATCTTTGTTTTTTTCATTACTAAACGCTCCTATTCATTTATTTAAAATAGCTAATAAGCTTTTTTTACAAAATTACTGTTGCGTTGCTTTAAAAATCTCTTTAGAATGAGATTTCTTTGTTCAAGTTATACAAGCTAAGATCTGGTTTGTGACGATTGTTTTCAAGGGTATCGATGATATCAGAAGCAATCATTTCATTGTTTTCGATACCGATACATAGACCGCCTTTGCCTTGTTGCAATAATTCAACGGCATATGAACCAAATTTACTTGCTAACACACGGTCACGAGCGCTTGGTGAACCACCACGGACAACATGTCCTAGAATTGATACACGGGTATGGAAATCGCCGTATTCAGAAAGTTTGTCAGCAAAATCATTTCCGCCCATCACACCTTCGGCTAAAACGATCAAGCAATGTTTTTTCCCGCGGTCGCGTCCTTCACGGATACGATCAGCAACAACTTGCATGTCAAAATCATGTTCTGGGATGATGATTTCATCCGCACCACCGGCCACACCTGACCATAAAGCGATATCGCCAGCACCACGACCCATTACTTCGATCACGAATGTGCGGACATGTGATGTCGCTGTATCACGGATCCGGTCAATCGATTCCAAGACAGTATTGATCGCTGTATCAAAACCAATCGTGAAATCTGTTCCTGGAATGTCATTATCGATCGTTCCTGGAATCCCGATCGCTGGGAAACCGTGACGAGTAAGTGCCATCGCACCATGGTAAGATCCATCTCCACCAATCACGACTAGCCCTTCGATGCCAAATTTCTTTAATTGTTCGATTCCTTTTAATTGTCCTTCTTGTGTCGCAAATTCTGGATAACGTGCTGAATATAAGAATGTTCCACCACGTTGAATTTTGTCACCAACATCAGCAACATCTAAGCGACGAATGTCACCTGCGACTAGTCCGGCATAGCCATAGTTGATTCCGTATACTTCAAGTCCGTCAAAAATACCCTTTCTGACAACTGCGCGAATCGCTGCGTTCATTCCTGGTGCATCGCCGCCACTGGTTAGAATTCCAATGCGTTTCATTATTCTTTCACCTCATCAAAAGATTTTGTTTAGGGAAGCCCCTGTTTGCTAGTTTTCAAGTAATAACCACGAGACATATTCTACCATTATTCCATGAAAATGTCTTGAAATAGTGGGAAAAAGTTGAAAAAAGTGTAAGTTGAATTACCGCTTTCGGAAAATTACTTGAAAATTACATTTCCATTTCCTAATAATGCGATCAGTTGTTTGACAAAGTTCGGCTCATCCGTCACCCAGTTTTCTTCTGCTAATAACACTTTTTTGCCACTGCTTTCATAGAACATCACCACTGGAATATTTCCGTGATGCTGCTTCATTTCCTTCGACAATGCTTGCAGGTGCGACGTTTCAGCTTCAGCAGAAATCTTTAAGTAACAAGTTTGTGACGCAATTTTATTTTGAACGTTTTCTGCTAAGTCTATTTTATCAGCAATGAGTTGGATTTCACCATTGTAACGACTTACCTCGACCTTTCCTTCGATATAAAGAACAGCATTTTCTTCAATCAAGGAACGTACTTGTCGATAAACGATGGGAAAAATCGTTACTGACACTTCTTTGCTGGCATCTGTTCCTTCGACAAACGCCATTTGTTCGCCCTTTTTCGTTCGAATCTCTCGAATCTTGCGCACATATAAAAGGATACGCACCCGTTCATTCGGAACCAGATCGGCAATATCAGTGATTTGTTTTAATTGGTGCAATTTTTGAAACTGTTCCACGGGATGGCCAGACAAATAAACACCTAAGTATTCTTCTTCCAAAGCCAGTTTTTCTTCTAGTTTGTAATCGGCAACGACTTCTTCTTTTAATGCCATAGTTTCTAAGAGATCCAAACTGCCGCCACTATAAGTAATGTTTTGGATCTTTCCTTCTAGCTGGATCAGTGCTTGTTTTCGATTGGGGGCGATCCCATCGAATACGCCGATGCTCAAAAACGGCAATAAATAATCCAATTTTAACCATTTGCTGTTCCGCTGATTTAAGCGAAGCAAAAATTGATCCATAGACGTGAAATTACCATGCTCTTTTCTTTCTGCCAAAATGTCTTGGATCATGTCGCGTCGGATTCCTTTGATACTGCTGAAACCAAAACGAATTTGTTTTTCATTTTGCAGTTGAAAACTAAACCCACTGGCATTGATCGAAGGCGGCAGTACTTCTACGCCATAACGTGCGGCTTCATTTAAATATTCTTTCATTTTGCTGGCGGTGTTGCGTACCGAGTGTAGGATCGAAGCAAAAAATGGTGCGGGATAGTGTACCTTCAGATAGGCCATTTGAAAGCCGATAAAGGAATAGGCAAACGCATGGGATCGATTAAACCCATAATTGGCGAACCGCTCGATATAGTCATAGACCAAATTGGCGGTCTTTTCATCGTACTGATTGGCTAAGGCGCCTTGCACAAAATGACGACGTTCCTCATCCAAGACGTCTTTTTTCTTTTTACTGATTGCTCGACGCAAAATATCTGCTTGTCCTAAGCTGAAACCAGCCATTTTGGAAGCTACCTGCATGATCTGCTCTTGGTAGACAATGATTCCGTAAGTGTTTTGCAAAATCGGAATCAAGCTGTCATCTGGATAAGAGACACGCTCTTGTCCTTTTTTCCGCTTAATAAAGGTATCGATATTTTGCATCGGTCCTGGACGATACAAGGCATTGACTGCGGCAATATCCTCGATGCTTTCTGGTCCTAACTTACGCAGCACATTGCGTATCCCCGCTGATTCAAATTGGAAGATCCCTGCGGTCTCGCCTTTTTGAAACAAGCGCAATGTTGCTGGATCATCAAGAGGAATCTCCTTTTGGGTAACGATTTGTTGGCTGATTCGTTTAATGCCTTTCAAGGTATTATCAATGATCGATAAGTTTCTCAAGCCTAAAAAGTCCATCTTCAATAGGCCGATGGCTTCTACGTCATTCATGGTAAATTGGGTCAGCCAGATCCCATCGCTGCCTTCTTGTAAGGGAACCAGATCAAGCAAATTCTTGTCACTGATCACCACACCAGCGGCATGAGTCGATACGTGACGTGGCAAGCCTTCTAAAATTTTGGCGACTTGAAACATTACTTGGTTACGCTCATTAAACGACACCAATTCTCGCAGCTGATTGGATTGTTCATAAGCAAGATCTAAGGTCATTTTCAAGGCATTGGGGATGGCTTTTGACCAGCGATTGGCTTCACTTTGCGAAAGACCAAAGACACGAGAAACATCTCGCAGAACCATTTTGGCCGCCATGGTGCCAAACGTCGCAATCTGTGCCATATATTCTTGCCCGTATTTTTGGCGCACATACTGTAAAATCTCGTCTCTGCGATTGTCAGGAATGTCTAAATCAATATCAGGCATCGTGTAACGTTCTGGATTCAAGAATCGTTCAAACAAAAGATCGTATTTGATTGGATCTACGTCGGTGATCGATAAAACATATGCCACCAGTGCGCCAGCAGCCGATCCCCGTCCAGCGCCGGTAACGATCTCTTGTTGGTGGGCAAAGTCCATGACGTCCCAAATAATCAAGAAATAGTCATCAAAGCCCATCTTATGGATGACGGACAACTCATAATCCAAACGCTGTTCGTACGCCGATGTAACGTGGGCAACACGCTGAGGCAGACGCTCAAAACAAATTTTCCGCAAATAGTCCGCAGCACTTTCTTCGGCTGGTAGCGGGTAATGAGGTAACAGCCGCTGATGCAGCGGCAGCTCGACGGCGCATTCAGCTGCAATCCGCTGATTATTCATCAATGCCTGCGACCATTCTTCAAATGCCGCGGTCAGTTGGTCTGCTGGTTGTAGAAAAAGCTGCGCAGCCCCTTGCTCTTTAGCCTGACGAAAGTCTTCAATTTGCGAGCCCTCTTTGATATGCGTCATCACTTTGACTGCAAAGGCTTCTTCTTGTGCTAAAGCCGCGATTGGTTGATACGCACATGGTGCAATGTTTTGCTCGTTAAACCAAGCGATCGTTTCTGGATCTAACCCTTTGCTAGTAATACCTAAAAACAAGCTCTCAGAATCAAATTTATGGCTGATTGCTCGCAGTGCTTCTTGATTGGCTTCTAGATCATTGTGCTGAGAAGGGAGAAATCCCTCGCCTTCAGGCAGCAAACCAAAGAGGTCCTGCAAAGAATCACAAGCAGCCAAATTCAACTGCTCGGTGATCATTTTTTCACTTGATAAACGCATCAAGGTTTGATAGCCCTTGAGGTTTTTTGCAAATACGTACAACGGAAAGGACATTGATCCCTCTCCGAAGGTACAGTCGAACAAAGCGCCAAAAATCGGCTTGATGCCCTGTGCTAGGCATTGCTGATAAAACTCGACCGCGCCATAGAGAACATTATGATCGGTCAGACCCAACGTCTGATAGCCCATCTTTTTGGCTTGCTCTATATAGTGAGGAATTTTGATCGTACTTTGCAGCAACGAATAGGCGCTTAAGGTGGTGAGCTGTGAATACATTGAAATCCCTCCAAAAATGAAAATTCTCTTTCTTTCTGCTAGTAATTAGATTTGAAAAACAAAATGAAAAAGTGAAAATCTTTACAATAAATATTTTTGTGATAAACTAAAGTCGAAATGGAAGATACGCAGAAAAGAGGTGTCGTCATGCGTTACTTAGTCACTTTATTTTGGACTTTTGTATTAGGTCAAGTCGTTGGCTATCTAGGCAGCTCACTTGCTGGAGCAACTTATGATTTTCAATTAACTTCAATCATCTCTTTGGTCACAGGTGTGGTGATCATTCTTGTTGGTATTATCGCACCAGCGCCTGAAAAGACAAGCCATTAAAAAAAAACCAGTTACCTTTATTGTAACTGGTTTTTTTTTCTTTTCAACTATTCACTGATGTCCGTTTTACGCAAGCTTTTACGGAAATTAAATCCTGAGATAAAAATATTGATCAGTACAAACCCGCTAGTTACCCAAAAGACGGCGGGATAACCAAAGCCAGCTGCCACCGTTGAGCCGACCATCGGACCTAACACTTGTCCAAAGTTAGAGAACATTTGGTTGTAGCTGTAGATACGGCTGACCCCTTCCATCGGGGTGATCTTGCTGATCAGTGTGTTGATCGACGGCATCAACGCACCTGTCGAAAAACCAAGCAAGAAGCGCAGCACGCCCAACTGAAACGGTGTGGAGACAAAGCCCATCGGAATGAAACAGAAAAATGACAGCAATAAACCGCCTAACAATACCTTGTGATTGCCGTAACGATCACCGATTTTGCCTAAAAATGGCGAAGAGATGATTGCCGAAACACCAGCAACAGAGACGATCAATCCGCTGACAAACAAAATATTGCCACTGTTCCCGCTTAGATCACGAATATACAATGTAAGGATCGGGCTGATACTCGTTACACCTAGCTGTAAAATCAGTGACGTAATAAACAAACCGACAAGCAACTGCATATTTTTGATTTGACCAAAAATTTCTTTGATGGACAGCAAATCGCCCTTTTCAACCGGCTCAAAATCTTCTTGAACGAGAAAAATCGTAAGCAAGAGCGTAATTAGCAGCACAACACCAGTAATGATAAAAACATTTTTCATGCCGAACCATTGCGCCAACGCCCCACCCATCGATGGACCGATCAAATTCCCTGCGATGGCTCCTGTAGCCAATGTCCCAAGCGCCCAACCGCTTTTTTCTCGAGGCGCCTGCGAAGCAATCAATGCAGTCGCATTGGGAATATACCCCGATAAAATTCCGGTAAAGAAACGCATGATCAACAACCAATAGACATTCGGTACAAAAGCCAAAGACCCCATCGTCACTGTCATCCCCGCAGCCGCGCGAATCATCATTAAGCGACGACCTTTTTGATCTGCTAGATTTCCCCATACTGGAGCAATGATAGCCGCCGCAAACGCCGTTACTGAGATTGCTAATCCAGAAAACAACTCAATTTGACTCTCTGGAGCGCCTAACTCTTCTATATATAAGGGAATGAATGGCATGACAAGACTAAAACTGGCACCCGTAAAAAAACAACCTACCCATGAAATCAGTAGATTTCGTTTCCAATCAATCTTCATTTACAAACCTTCTTTCACAAATACTATACCGTATCGTGAGTAATAATCAAATAAAAAAATCTTTCTGCAGGTAACATACAGAAAGATTTTCTTCATTAAACTTAACTGATCAAAGCCAAAATGACAAAGTTTAGGATAAACAACGCATTGACGACCCAGATGATCGGAGATACTTCGTTGGCTTTTCCTTTCACTACTTTCACTAATGCGTAGAAAATGAAACCAACAGCGATCCCATTGGAAATACTGTAAGACAAGCCCATAAAAATAGACGCGAAGAAAGCGGGAACTGCTTCTTCTAGATCGGTCCACTTGATGTCTGCAAACGAAGCCATCATCATTACCCCAACTAAGATCAACGCTGGTGCTGTCGCTTGTGCGGGAACGATTGAGATCAGTGGAGAAAAGATACTGCTGATCGCAAAGAGTGCTGCCACTACAACAGAAGTCAAGCCCGTGCGTCCACCAGCACCGATACCAGCTGCTGATTCCACATAAGTCGTTGTATTTGAGGTCCCTACGATGGCACCTACAGAAGTGGCTACGGCATCTGCAAAAAGGGCTTTATCCATCTTCGTGTTCAACCCGTTACTGTTTTCAACCGCTTCTTCATCTTTTTTCGAAAAGATCCCTGTACGACGTCCAGTCCCGATAAAGGTACCGATCGTATCAAAGACATCTGATAAGCTAAACGCTAAAATCGTCATAATTACTTGAGGGATTTTGGCAGAATCACTGAATAGTGAGCCCATTCCTTCAGAGCCAAACGCAGCGCCAAATGTGATGCCTAGTTCGCTGATGGAACTTCCTAATGAATTCCCGTGCCAATCAATGGCACTTAAATCCACCACACCCATCAAAATACCGATGATCGTCGTTCCTAAAATACCAAAAATAATTGCCCCACGAACATTTTTCACCACTAATAAAGTAGTCACTACTAAACCAATCACTGCTAACAAAACAGGTGCATTATTGAAATTCGCCAAAGCTGGGACGATCCCCCCATTAAAATTGGCACTCACGATCGTCTCACCGTCGACAACTGAACCAGTCACTGCGGCAGTGTCTGCACTGAAGTTTAGCAAGTTGGCATTTTTGATCCCTACATAAGCCACAAAGATCCCGATCCCGCCGCCAATTGCATGCTGCATGCTTTCTGGAATCGCATGGATGATCATTTTTCTGATACGAGTGACCGTGATAAAAATGTTGATCAAGCCACAGATGAAAACCATCGCTAATGCTTGCTGCCACGTATACCCCAAACCAAAAACGACGGTAAAGGTGAAGAATGCATTAAGGCCCATTCCAGGTGCTTGCGCGTAAGGCACATTTGCAAATAAGCCCATGATCAGGGTACCAATCACTGAAGCGATGATCGTTGCTAAGAAAACAGCTTGAAACGGCATGCCTGCAGCAGATAAAATCGTCGGATTCACAAACAAAATATAACTCATCGCGAAGAAGGTGGTGACCCCAGCCATCACTTCTGTGGAAACCGTCGTTTTATTCTCCTTTAATTTGAAAAACTTTTCCATGTTATGTTTCACTCCTGAACTTTAATCGTTTCTATGAAAAGAAAAAATGAATAATTGCGCTTTTCATCGAACAAATACAAATTATAAGGGAATAATTTTCGCTTTTCAAACCTTTTTCCGAATAAAACGAACCAAAAACGTTTAATGTTCGTGTTTTGCTTTGTAAATATTATGAAAACTTACTTGTATTGTGAAATGACAGAAATATGTTACACTTAAGCCACTACCATAAGAGAATGGAGCGAGTCTTTTGAAACCAAAAATCATCGCCATTGATTTAGATGGCACAACCTTAAATACTGAATCCCAACTTTCCCCTCGCACACGTGAGGTACTGGTTCGCGCCACCAAAGCGGGACACTTTGTTACCATCGCTACAGGAAGACCTTTTCGTATGAGCGATCAATTCTATAAAGAATTGGCGCTCACAACACCAATGGTCAATTTTAACGGTGGGTTAGTCCATAAACCTCGACAAGTCTGGGCAAATGAAATGGAGCACTCGATCTCTCGAGAAATTGCGTTTGAACTCATGGCGCAAAAAGAGCAGCTGGGGCTGACGTTTGTGGCAGCAGAAAATCGCGAAACCTTTTTCATCGATGACCTAAGCGGATTTGATCAGCACTTTTTCTTTTCGGGCAATGCTTCCGAAAAAAATCTATTAGCAAATTTAAAAACGGACCCCACTTCATTACTGGTGAAAACCGAAAATGAATTAGCAGAATCTGTTTCTTTACGTATCAAGGATCAATTCGACGATGCGGTCGATGTTCGAACATGGGGCGGACCTCAAGCTATCTTAGAGATCGTACCAAAAGGGGTCCATAAAGCACTTGGTCTTTCGGTGATCGCGGATTCTTTGTCTTTGGATCGACAAGATATCATCGCTTTTGGTGATGAACACAACGATTTGGAGATGCTGGATTATGCGGGTTGGGGCGTTGCCATGGCGAATGGCACGCAACAATTAAAATCGATCGCCAATGATGTTACCGACAAAACCAATGCGGAAGATGGCATGGTCGATTACTTGGAAAAATATTTAGGTCTATAAAAAAAGCCGATGCGGGATGTCCGCATCAGCTTTTTTTTCTGCCATATTCAAATCAAAGTGTTTCATAAACGATTTCTTTGGCTTCTGGAATCGATTCATCAATAAAGAATACTTTATACCAGGTCAAGAACGTAAAGATCGTCCAGATTTTTCGCTGAAGATTCGGTTTTCCTTGGCGATGGTCTTCAAGCATTTGTAAAATTGCTGTTTGATCGAAGAAGGTTGCCGCAAAGTCTGACTCAAAAAGGCTCTTGACTGCTTCATATCCTGTTCCTTCTTTCAGCCATGCCTTGATAGGTACAGGAAAACCGAGTTTTTCACGGTTTGCCCACTCTTTTGGCAAATGACGGTTTGACGCTTGTCGAAACACATCTTTGGTGTTGTTTTGATTGATCAAATATTTCGTCGGGATTGTTTGCGACAGCTTTTGCATCTCAATATCCAATAAAGGAACGCGTAATTCCAAGGAACTCGCCATGGACATTTTGTCTGCTTTTAACAAGATATCCTTTGGCATCCACTGATGAAGATCCAAATATTGCATCTTATTGACCTCGTCTTTGAGACCATTGACTTTCTCATAATGAGGCGCAACGATTTCAGCAACAGAGGGTCCTTTTTGATAGGTTGGTTTTAAAAGCTGCAGTGCTTCCTCTTCTTCAAAGACCAGTGCTTGCCCGATAAAGAAGTCTTGGGCAGGTGCCGTTGCTTCATAAAGATGGATTCGACCATGGAAGTTTTTCATTTTGCCGATTTGACGTCCCAAACGAAAGCGGATGTTTTGTGGCAATTTTTTCAACCCTTGGGCAAAAACGCGCACCGCTTTAGAGTTTGTGTGGAAGCCATAAGCAGCATAACCGGCAAATAATTCATCTGCCCCTTCCCCAGATTGAACGACTCGCACTTGCTGTGCTGCCAGATTGGCTAAAAAGTACAAAGGGACACAGCTTGGGTTAGAATCTGGTTCGTCCAAGTGATACTGAATCAACGGGAATGCCTCAAAGGACATTTCACCATCGATGACCGCTGCTGTGTTGTTCAAACCAAGTTTTTCCGTCAATTTGCGGGCCTCGATCGCTTCGTTGTAGGTTTTGTCATCGAACCCGATTGAAAACGAGCGATCTGGTCGCAAGACAGAAGCTACGTAACTTGAATCGACACCACTGGATAAAAATGAGCCGACTTCAACATCACTGATTTGATGAGCGGCAATTGATTCCTGGACTGCTTGATCGATTTTGTCGACCCATTCTTCTCTTGAATGATTTTCTTTCACTGAAAAATCTGCATCCCAATACTGCTTGATCGTCAATCCCTGTTCATTAAACAAATAATAATGCCCTTCTTGCAAACGATGAACGCCTTTAAAGAAGGTTTCTCCGTTCAAAGGCGAGTATTGAAACGTCAAATAAGGTTTCAACGCCTCTTGGTTCAACTCTTTCTTGAAATCTGGATGAGGCAAAAAGCTCTTGATTTCAGAACCAAACATAAAACTGCCATTCATTTGCGCATAGTAATATGGTTTGATCCCAAAGTGATCCCGTGCGCCGAAAAGCTCTTGTTTTTGAGTATCCCAGATGGCAAAAGCAAACATTCCCCGCAGGCGCTGCAAAACATCAATGCCCCACTCCTCATAGCCATGTAAGACTACTTCGGTATCCGCATGGGTAGAAAAAACATGACCCGCTTGGATCAATTCTTCCCGCAACACTTGAAAATTATAGATTTCCCCATTAAAAATAATGACTTTTGTTCGATCCTCGTTAAAAATCGGTTGTGAGCCACCTTCTAAGTCGATGATCGATAAACGACGAAACCCTAACGCTACTTGGTCGTCGGTAAATTTTCCTGAACTGTTTGGTCCGCGATGAACGATCCGGTCCATCATGCGTTCAATAATGATTTCTTTTTGGTCTTTTGAATTGACAAAGCCGACAATTCCGCACATATTTTCACATCCGTTTTCATAATCCATTTTCATTTTTCTAAAGTAAATCATACCATAGAATTCAAGAGATACGATCTCTTTTTCAAAAAAATACAATCAATATATTTTTGCACAAAACATAATTTGGAGATAAACCTTATGATATCAAGGTTTCCAACCAACTCATACTCTCAATCTTACAAATTTGTTATCTAAGAAAATAGCTATCCTCAAAATTCTTAAGAAATTTTTTATGAATTCTATTTTTCTGAAAATATACAAAGATACTTTTCCCGAATTTACTGACTCCAGGAAACTTCTTTTGCTGCCATTCTCAGGCATTGATTTCTTGAAAAGGATCAGTCAGATTCGTTCGTTTGATAGTTTTATTGGACGAATGTGAAAAAAAGTGTTATTCTAACTATGGAATTTCGTTATCAACTAACTGTTGCCTTTCAATGACAAGTTTTAAGAAAGGAGAATGACTATGACATTCTATAACACAGATCTACAATATCGTGTAACTCTGGATACCAAATTGAATTTATTTATCGTTTTCGATAAAAAAGATGCGAATCATTTTGCGACTGGAATTACGATCGAGCAAGCTGTACAAGAATTGAAAAAAACTGCATAAGGAGTTTATCCAAATGAAGGATACCGATTCGTACTGAAAGCACCTCGCTAAGGAAAAAATTAGCTAGGTGCTTTCTTGTTTTTTGGCTCGCTTTTGTCTTTTGCAGTATCCGCTTCTTGCTTCTGTCCACTTTGCTGTTCATCCAGCTGTAAGATTTCATCAACAGATCCTTGCTTAATAAATTTGCTCAATCCCTGTGCCGCAATTTTTGTGTAACGCATAAAGTAATCTTTTTCTTCAAAATCCATCTTCTTCCCTCCTACTGATACAACCATACTTTCATTTCGTTTACTAGCGATTTTACCAGTAATTCTTGAGCGTCACTTCTTTGATACATATGAATGATCCATTAATAGCATACACGTTACATTTGTCAAATCATTCTTTTCCTCTATTCATGAAAAGACAAATCTGTTTTCTGATTCCAGACATAGTACTATTAACTTTAGGAAACTGTTTTCTTAGGAGGGATGCTTATGGCTACATTTTTCGCTGGTTTGTTTTTTATCGGTTTGATCGGTTTCATTTTTGGCATTATCTTATTTTATATTGGGTTGATAACTCAAAAAAACAAACGAGATCGAAATGTTTTTCTCATTGTCGCTTCCGCCTTTATTGTCTTGTTTTCGTATGGTGGCTTGTCCTTCTACCAAGATGTGACGTCTTTCGATAGCATCACTGCCCAATTAAGCCTTTCTTTACGTAACGAAGCAAGGAAAAATGAATCCTTTGGCGATGCCACTGCTTCCATGGAACAACCACAAGGAGAACAAACAGCTGGCAACAACGAAGCAAGCAACGCGCAACAAGAAGAACCCGCAAACAACGAGCAACATACACCTCAACTTTCTCGTGAAGAAAGAAATGCACTGAATCGTGCAGAAAGATACTTATCCAGCAATGCGTTTTCTCAGTCGAGCTTGAAACGCCAACTACTCTATGAAGATTTTTCTGAGAGCGCAGCAGACTTTGCCGTAGCCACCGTGGATGCCGATTGGAACGAGCAAGCTTTGAAAAAAGCAATTCGCTACTCGCAAAATTTATCCTTATCAGATGAGCGTGTAGCGAACCAACTTTCCTATGAAGGCTTTACTTCTGAACAAATTGAATACGCCTTAGCACGTTTGCCCGATTGATTCTTTTCGTTTGTTGCCGCACCACAAGAAAAAAGAGTCCAGCGAATTGGCGTACATTTCTGTTGATTTCCCGATTGAGTGTAAGCTGAGGGTTTTTCAGATGGTCATCGAGCAAACTCGGCAGTCAGTTAGCTTCTCTGCCCATTTTTCTGCCCACAACAAACAAAAAAGCCTATCTCAAAAGATAGGCTAAACGCTCCAAAGCGTTGATATAAGGAGAGTACAGGATTTGAACCTGCGCGCCGGGATGAACCGGGTCGGCGGATTTCGAGTCCGCTGCATTACCACTCTGCCAACTCTCCATAACAGTTATTTTCGCTAGTTTTATTAAAAATGTCAAGAAAAATCTGCACCCAATAAGTAATGGGATGCAGATTTTTTGTTCTTTAATCGAAGATGTAGCTATCTTTCTTTTCGATTACGCCTTCAATGGTCTCGTTGATGATTTTGATGATCTGGTCATCGGTGGGTGTGATGATACCCGCCGACATTAAGGAAGCCAAACCAGTCACAACGATCCATGCGCCATTATGTAATGCATTTACCGCATCTTCTGAAAGATCCGCATATTTTTCTTCTGATTTGATCAAGGATTTGAAATAGGTCGATGAAAAATCATGCATCAATTTCCCACCGCCATAGTCGTCGATAAAAAGGGCGATGTAGAGATTGTGCTGCTCTTGAGCGAAGCGTATATAATTCAGGCCTAAATCAACAAGTTTGTCTCCTGTTCGAACAACTGGAAAAACATTTTCCGATAAATCTTTGAAAACAGCCTCCACCAAGGTATTTTTTAAGTCCTGCATATTTTCGAACTCAAGATAAATCGGTTGAGTAGAAATTCCCATGTGCTTAGCGATATTCCGGGCCGTAAAATTGCCAAAACCTTCTCTATTGATCAGTTCATAAGCGGCCTTCAAAATGTGTTCTCTTGTATAGACCTTCCTTCGCATCAATAAATCCCCCTTTTTATATTTATTTAATTGTAACCGAGATATTCATTTTTTTAAAATAAAACACTCCATCCGTTATCTTATTTCTATTCACTTTGTTCATTAAAAACGAATGTTTACTAATTAAAAGAAGTGCTTCTCCTTTCATTTATCACAAAAAATCCTACGCATTGGCTGCTAGTTATTTTTCAAATCTACTTTTCTTCCTTGTTGAAAACTCGCTGAAATTGTACACTAAGAATGTAGTGCGCAAATTCGATTGAAAAAGGAGTTTGGAAATGGCTGAATCAAAAGAGCTATTATTGGAGACCTGTTTGTTGGCAGGAAAAATCATGATGGAAAACGGCTCGGAAGTCTATCGAGTGGAAGATACAATGAATCGAATTGCAGCAAATGCCGGAGAGCAAGGCAGCATTAGTTATGTAACAGCAACTGGACTTTTTATGGGCTTACGCAGTAGCCACTATGCACAAGTAGAAAATGTTCATGATCGAGTCATCAATCTCGAAAAAATTGTTGCCGTCAACGGATTGTCTCGTGCCTATGCTGAAAAAAAAATCTCGTTAGTGGAACTGCACGAGGCATTAAAAAAGGTCAATCCAACGACACCAAGTTTTCCTTATTGGCTGCAGGTTTTTAGTGCGGGCGTGGTCAGCAGTACTTTAATGATTATTTTCGGCGGTGCTTGGTTTGATTTTCTAGCAACGTTTGTCATTGGCTGTCTGGGATTTTTATGCGCCTATTGGGTCAAAAAAGTCATCGATATCCGCTTTTTGGATATGTTTTGCGCCTCTTTACTGATCGGTACTTTGTCTCTTCTAGCGGTCTCTCTTCATGTCGCACAAAACGTCGATAATTTGATTATCGGTGCCGTCATGCCCTTAGTTCCTGGTGTAGCGATCACCAATTCCTTTCGGGATATTTTGGCAGGCCATCTCATCAGTGGGACTGCTCGGGGAACTGAAGCTATTTTCACAGCTGCCGCGATCGGTGTTGGCATCGCCACGGTCTTCACCTTATTTGGAGGGATCTCATGACGATTTTTATTCACCTTTCCTTTAGCTTTTTAAGCACCGTGACCTTTGGTATCTTGACCAATATTCCTAAAAGAGCCTTAGTTGCAACAGGCATCGCTGGAACGGTTGGCTGGATGATCTATTGGTCATTGAAAACGATTGGCTACGGTCTAGGAAGCGCCAACTTCTTAGCCGCATTTGCCGTCGGTTGCGTCAGCATCTTTTTTTCCCGCAGAAAAAAAATGCCCATGATCATTTTTAACATTCCTAGCCTCGTTCCTCTCGTACCGGGTGGTCCTGCCTACAAAGCCGTTCGAGAATTCGCTTTGGGCGACAACTTTGTCGGCTTTGAAAATCTGATGATCGTTGTCATCACCGCTGGGGCGATCGCTGGAGGCTTCATGATGACGAGTGTGGTTGAAAAGATCGTTAATCGTTGGCAAATGAAGCGAACGAAAAAACATCCCTCAGATAAAAAAATCTCCTGAAACTATTGGTGCGCAGAAACTATAAATTTTTCTTATTTCAGACTTTAGTACAATGTTTTCTTTTCGGACTTCTTTTATAATAAAGGCATACCTTACAAAACTGTTTGACGTTTGTCATTTGTTTTACTGGATTTTTCTGGTCTCACCCCGTATAGTGGGATTATGAAACATAAAGGAGATGAAGTCCTGTGAGCATAGCAACTTCTCGTCGTATCATTAATACGATTTCTATTATTGGCTTAGGTTTATCTATCGCATTAACGATCTATTTTATCAATCTAGGTGTTTTCAAAGACATTAATGCACTGCGAGGTCTAGTTGGAAATTCCGTTATCTTAGGACCAATCGTCTTTATCCTTTTGCAGATCTTGCAAGTAGTGATCCCGATCATTCCCGGTGGTGTCTCCAGCGCTGCAGGTGTCTTGATTTTCGGTCCTTATCTAGGATTCGTTTATAACTATGTAGGAATCAGTATTGGTTCTGTCATTATTTTCCTGCTAGGCCGACGATACGGTAAACCATTCATTTTAAGTATGATCAGTGACAAAACTTACGATAAATATATTGGCTGGTTAGATAACCAAAGCCGATTTGAAAAACTTTTCGCCCTTGCAATCTTTCTACCAGTCGCCCCAGATGATGCCCTTTGTCTAATGGCTGGCTTGACCAACATGACAGTGAAGAAATTTACGCTGATTATTTTGTTGGCAAAACCTGCTTCAATTTTCTTGTACAGCATGGCTTTGATTTATGGTGGAACATTCTTAACTGGTTTGTTAGGCGGATAAGAAAAATAGGTAAGAAAAACGATCAATTCATTGAGCCGAACATGAAGGAGCTGCTTTTCATACAGGGATCTATACCTGTGGCGAATGTGCTTCTGAAACTGTTCGACTCTTTTTTTCCGCCTTTTTAGAATAAATAGGAACCAAAATACTTACTTTTGTTAGGATGACGACCATGAATTATTTAAAAAACAGCTTAGTCAACACTTGGGATTTTTTGAAAGACAGCAATGCCTACTTCCGTGATGTGTTACTGATGCACGGTGCTTTGTTGTTCTTAGTGATCCCAATCTTATCGGCTTCCACCAAGTTCGTCTTAAAACGTGGGGGCTTGCCTTACCTTTCTTTTGATAATATTGGCAGTATCTTTACCGACCACCCAGTCGTGCTGCTCTCATTAACACTGATTTTACTTTTGATTTTATTAGCCGTCTTTTTTGAGTTTACTTTTTTGCTGCTAAGTGTCTATTTTATTAAAAAGAAACAGCCGATCAGCTTGCGGCAATTGTTACGGATGACTGTTTTGCAGTTGCGTAAATTACGGCCGATGACCTTTTTATTTTTCCTGTTTTACTTCTTACTGATTTTACCGATCGGTGGGTTGAGTTTTAATTCTGATTTACTCGCAAAAATCAAAATTCCCGCATTTATCATGGATTTCATTTTTGCCAACCGTGTCTTGATCATCGGGGCAGTGCTGTTGGTTTATGTTTTGTTGATTTACTTGGGGATTCGCGTGATCTTTGCCTTGCCAGAAATGATATTACGTGATCTGCCCTTTCGAAAAGCGATCAAAGAAAGCCTCCAAGTAACAAAACGCCGTTTTTTTGCCATCGTTGGTCAATTTGTCTTTATCGGTGGCAGCATCTTGTTGATTTCGACACTGGGCTTCACTTTGCTGATTACCATTCAGGCGGTGATTGAAGTTGTTACACCGGACTATGCGTTGTATAGTGCTGTTTTTATTATGACTTTCTTGCAATTTATCTTGTTACTGAATGTCATTTTATCGACGGTAGCCATTTTTTACATCATCGTTGATTTCATGGATGATGAAGGCTTTTTACCAGAGATTCCTTCATGGTTCCACCAAGAACCATTGAACCAGCGTCACTTCTTAGGTCTAAAAAGTTCGTTGTTTACCTTGGTAACGGTGCTTTTCGGTGTCGGTGTTAGTCTATATAATATGAACTATCTGACTTCAGCTGCTTCGATCCATCCGGTAACGATCTCCCATCGAGGGGTCAGCGACGGACAAGGGGTCCAAAATTCTCTTGAAGCACTACGCTTTACTAGCGAGAAGTACCACCCAGATTATGTTGAAATGGACGTCCAGCAAACCAGTGATGGTCATTTTATTGTCTATCATGATTTTTCTTACCGTCCATTGACAGGTGGTCAGGGCAAACCAGAGCAATTGCCTTTGAGTTACGCCGAATCACTGACAGTTTCGGAAAACAACCAGACAGCGCGTATTCCAACCTTTGATGAGTACTTGGCACTTGCCAACCAATTGGACCAAAAACTGCTGGTGGAGATCAAAACGCAGCGAAAAGATACCGAGGAACTTGTAAATGCCTTTTTAGCAAGATATCAAGAGGACCTCCTTGCAAATGGTCATATTATGCAAAGTCTCTCCTATACAGTTGTTGAGGAGTTAAAGGCGCAGGCGCCTCAATTGATTTCAGGATACATCATGCCCTTCAATGTCGTGGGGCCACCACTGACCAGTGCTGATTTTCTGACAATGGAATACAGTACGATCAACCGCAACTTCATCGCTTCTGCCCGAACCGATGGCAAGGAAGTGTTCGTTTGGACCCCCAATGATGCGGATACTATCAGCCGGATGCGTTTTTACGGGGTGGACGGGATCATTACTGACCAGATGGGGATCTTAAATGAAGAGTTGAGTGTGACGGAAGAAGATATGACTTATTCAGACAAACTATTGAATTTTGTGATCGGCGTTGGCTGATCTCACACGAAGAAAAATGCTGCTCACGGTGTTCCGTTGAGCAGCATTTTTTGCTAGTTGGTTAGGCAACGTTTGTTTGCGTACAAATTTTATTGAAACTGACGATCATCCGACGATTACAAGCTTCTACTTGTGCTTGATCTTCTTCTTCATAACTTGAAACGACGATCAACGCCGTATTTACGTATAGTTTTTCCACCACACCAATCACAGGCTTGCTCGCCCCGACAGGTTGGCAGACATATTTTTCACCGATCGTAATATTCTCCATATCCTCACCTCAACCGTTTTCTTTCTTAAAGATATAATAACAAAAAAGCATCAAATTGAAAACGTTTTATTTCAATTTATCACGCATTTGTCACCAAGAAATGACAGTTTCGTTCGTTGAAACGCACTGGTTTGTTCGTGCCACTTCTTAAAAAGCATTTTATACTAAAGGAAATCAAAAGGAGATGAGCCAAATGCCAATTATTCAAACCTGTATCTTTGGACTATTGTCTGCTGCGTTGCTTTGGGGATTAAAAGAAGACCGCTGATTTATTGGCCCAACGATCTAGTAGCACAACAAATACGAAAATAAAACAACGCCTTGAGCCAATCAGACTGGCTCAAGGCGTTTCTTTATCAAATTATAGACGTTCGTTCAATTCTTTTGCAAGATCTTCAAAACCTGGTTTGCCAAGTAAGGCGAACATGTTTTTCTTGTACGCTTCAACCCCTGGTTGGTCAAATGGGTTCACGCCATTTAAGTAGCCAGAGATACCCACAGCGATCTCAAAGAAGTACATGGTGTAACCTAACGTGTACGCATCCATTGTAGGGATTTTTACTAACAGATTTGGGACATCCCCATCTGTATGTGCAAGTAATGTTCCTTCAAAGGCTTTCGTATTAACAAAATCAACTTCTTTTCCTTCTAAGTAGCCAAGACCATCAAGATCTGCTTCTTGTGTAGGGATCGCAATTGATTTGCGTGGTTTTTCAACTTTAACAACTGTTTCAAAGATATTGCGACGGCCTTCTTGGATGTATTGACCAAGAGAATGCAAGTCTGTCGAGAAGTTTGCACTTGAAGGATAGATCCCTTTTTGGTCTTTTCCTTCAGACTCGCCGAATAATTGTTTCCACCATTCTGAGAAGTATTGCATGCCTGGTTCGTAGTTGATCAGCAATTCGGTTACTTTGCCTTTACGATAAAGGATGTTACGCATTGCTGCATATTGATACGCTTCATTTTTTTCAAGATCGTCACTTGCGTAAGCATCGCTAGCATCTGCTGCCCCTTGCATCAAGGCATCGATATCCGCTCCGCTGGCAGCGATTGGTAATAAACCAACAGCAGTCAATACAGAGAAACGGCCGCCGACGTCATCTGGAATCACAAAGGTTTCCCAGTTTTCAGCATCTGCTTCAACTTTTACTGCACCTTTCGCTTTATCCGTTGTTGCGTAGATCCGTTTGTTGGCTTCTTCTTTGCCGTATTTTTCAATCAAACGTTCTTTGAAAACACGAAAAGCGATCGCTGGCTCAGTAGTTGTTCCTGATTTTGAGATCACATTCACAGAGAAGTCACGGTCACCGATGATTTCGATCAAATCTGCTAAGTATGTTGAAGAAATCGAATTACCTGCAAAAAAGATTTGTGGTGCTTTGCGTTCTTCATTTGGTAGCAAGTTAAAGAAAGAGTGATTTAAGAAATCAATCGCTGCTTTCGCTCCTAAATAAGATCCGCCGATCCCGATCACGACTAATACTTCAGAATCAGATTGAATTTTTTCAGCCGCTTTTTTGATACGCGCAAATTCATCTTTGTCATAGTTTTTAGGAAGGTCGATCCAACCTAAAAAGTCGCTACCAGCACCTGTTCCTTCGCGTAATTGTTTGTCTGCTGCTGTAACTTGACTTTGCATGTAGCTCAATTCGTATTCGTTCACGAATGGTGCTACTTTCGAATAGTCAAACTTGATGTGTGACATGATTTGTCCTCCTTGAAAAAATAGTTTTTCATACACTACCTACTTTACGTTTTTTTTCAACTTTTTTCAAGTAATTCCTGATAGGTAGCCTGTTGGGTGATTTTAGACAAGTCCTTGGGCAAACATTGCTTTAGCAACTTTTTCAAAGCCTGCGACGTTCGCACCTAACATAAAATTATTTTTTTGATCGAAGGTTTCAGCAGTATCACGGCATGCTTCATAGATCGACTTCATGATATCGTCCAATTTGGCATCGACTTCAGCTTTTTCCCATTGCAGTCGTTGGGAGTTTTGACTCATTTCTAACGCAGAAACGGCCACGCCGCCAGCATTGGCTGCTTTTCCTGGGCAGTAGAAAATTCCTTCTTCAATAAAATATTCTGCTGCTTCTAATGAGCTAGGCATATTCGCGCCTTCAGAAACGACCCGGACACCATTGGCTTTTGCACGTTTGGCTTGTGAGAGATCAATCTCGTTTTGGGTCGCGCAAGGAAAGGCTAATTCCGCTGGTGTATCAAAATCCCAGACAGATGCCCCTTCATGATATTCGGCTGATGGACGTTCCTTGGCGTAAGCCGTCAACCGTTCACGCTTCACTTCTTTGATCTCTTTTAACAAGGCCAGATCAATGCCGTCTTTGTCATAGATAAAACCAGAGGAATCAGAACACGTGACAGGGATCGCACCTAATTCTTGCAATTTCTCAATTGCATAGATCGCAACATTGCCGCTTCCAGAAACGATCGCTTTTTTGCCTGCAAAGGTTTCACCTAGGTCTGTCAATAAATGCTTAACGAAATACACGGCGCCATAACCCGTTGCTTCTGTGCGGTTTTTACTGCCCCAGAAGTCTAATGGCTTACCAGTTAAAATACCAGCATCGTATTGTTTCAATCGTTTGTAGGCACCAAACAAATAGCCGATTTCTCGGCCTCCGACACCAATGTCGCCAGCAGGAACATCTAAGTCAGGTCCGATATGTTTTGACAGCTCCGTCATAAAGCTTTGGCAAAAACGCATCACTTCGGCATCGGATTTGCCTTTTGGATCAAAATCACTTCCGCCTTTGCCGCCGCCGATCGGCAGACCTGTCAAGCTGTTTTTGAAGATTTGCTCAAACGCCAAAAACTTCAAGATACTCAAGTTTACACTTGGGTGAAAACGCAAGCCGCCTTTGTAAGGCCCCATTGCCGAGTTGAATTGAATCCGATAGCCACGGTTTACTTGCCAGTTGCCTTGATCATCTTGCCACGGGACTCTGAATTGGATAAAACGTTCTGGTTCAGTTAAGAGTGCAAGGATATTTGATTCAATATATTCTGGATGCTCCTCTAAAAAGGGAACGATCGTAGGCAAAAATTCATCAATTGCTTGAAGAAATTCCGGTTGGTGTTGGTCTTTCTCATGAATCTTCGCTTGAATTTCTTTCACGTAAGCTGAAGCTTTGGTCATAGTGCATTACCTCCTTTAAGATATTTTCTATTTTAAAGAAATTTTCTGAAATTGCACGCTTTTTTTTAGAATTGTCAGAATTTTTTATTATTCGAAAAAAATCGACCAATCCTTTCAGCACTCATAGCCGATGTGTTACAATCCCAAAGAGGTGAAAAGAATGGAAAAAACCTATGATGTCATTGTTGTTGGTGCAGGTACGAGCGGCATGATGGCTGCGATCACTGCTGCCAAACAAGGTGCGCGGGTGTTATTAATCGAAAAAAACAAAAAAATCGGCAAGAAATTATTGATGACTGGCGGCGGACGCTGCAATGTAACCAATAATCGGCCGGTAGATGATTTAGTTGCTCATATTCCAGGAAACGGCAAGTTTTTGTATAGCACGTTTTCTCAATTCAATAATTATGATGTAATGGCGTTTTTCGCAGACTTAGGTGTCGTCTTAAAAGAAGAAGACCACGGACGGATGTTCCCTGTGACGAACAAATCAAAAACCATCGTCGAAGCGTTGCTTCAAGCAATCAACGATCATCACGTCACCCTATTGACGAACACAGTCGTCACAAAGCTGATCCATGACGGCAGTCAAATTCGCGGCGTGCGAACCGAAACCGATGAGTTCTCTGCCCCTAGTGTGATTTTGACGACAGGTGGCCGCACCTATCCTTCCACGGGCGCAACGGGGGACGGCTATAAGATGGCAAAAAAAGTCGGCCATACCATTACGCCACTTTATCCAACCGAATCGCCGCTTGTTTCAGAAGACTCCTTTATTCAAGAGCGGACGTTGCAAGGCATTTCCTTGCAAGACATCACGTTGAGTGTCTTGGATCAAAAAGGAAAGCCCATCGTCGCCCATACCATGGATCTTTTGTTTACCCACTTTGGGTTATCTGGTCCAGCTGCTTTACGCTGTTCCTCTTTTGTAAATCAAGAAATGAAAAAGCAGCAACCCGTGACGGTTGTTCTGGATTGTCTGCCAGCAAAATCCCATGAAGCCTTGACCCAAGAATTGATTCAGTCTGCAGCTTCGAAGAAACAATTGCCGAATGCTTTAGCTGGCTTTTTGCCTGAGCGCTTGATGACCTTCTTTTTGCAGCAGCTAGACCTGCATGAGCTGGTTGCTGAAAAAGCCTCACCAGAACAGTTGGCTGCGCTCGCTTCCTTGATCAAAGGCTTTTCAGTCACTATCGTTCGCACGTTCCCGTTAGAAAAGTCTTTCGTGACTGGTGGCGGGGTCCATCTGAAAGAAATCAATCCAAAAACCATGGAGAGCAAGAAAATCAACGGCTTGTATTTTGCTGGTGAATTATTGGATATCAATGGGTATACAGGTGGTTTCAACATTACAGCAGCGTTTTGTACTGGACATGTTTCAGGGAAAAACGCAGCAGAAACAGCTAGTTATTTCAGTTATTGATCGATGACCCAGGTGTTGGCAGCAATATCCTTGCCGTTGCTACCAACACCTGGGTCTCCTCTCTTTTTGCTTATTAGTTGGGTTTTTCTCAAAGTAGGCGTAGACTAAAGATAGCAAGATCGAGGGAGGTTTTTTTAATGAAACGAATTTCAAGAGGTAAATTTGAACGAATGCAAAAACTTTCAAATGAGGATGGTGTGATTGCCGCACTAGCGATCGACCAACGTGGTTCCATGAAAAAAATGATGAAGGCGGCAACTGGACCAGATGACTTTACGATGGAACACATTTATGAATTCAAGCAGTTGGTTTCCCAAGAATTGACCAAATATGTCAGCAGTATTTTGTTAGACGAGGAATATGGCTTCTTAGGGATCGAAGCAAAGAATCCCAACGCTGGCTTGATCCTTTCCTATGAAAAAACAGGGTATGATGTCAATACGCCGGGTCGTTTGCCAGAAATTCTACCCAATGAATCGCTGCAGCGCTTAGTGAAAAAAGGGGCAGATGCTGCGAAAGTCTTGGTTTATTATAATCCAGATGAACCGCAAGAGATTTTAGATACCAAACATGCGTTTTTAGAACGTTTAGGTACGGAGGCACAAGCGGCCGATATTCCGTTATTTGTAGAGCCAATCGTTTACGACGATGAGATCACAGATGACAAATCACCTGCTTTTGCCAAGATCAAACCGAGCAAGGTCATCCGAACCATTCAGGAACTGACGAAAGATCACTACCATATCGATATTTTGAAAGTCGAAGTACCGGTTCAGTTCGACTTAGTTGAAGGTTTCCAAAAAGAAGGCTTAGAGGCCGTCTATACGCAAGAAGAAGCCGCCAATTACTTCAAAGAAGCTAGTGACGCTGCGACGCGACCATTTATCTATTTGAGTGCGGGTGTCCCAGCGAATGTCTTTCGCGATGAATTGACCTTTGCTGGTCAACATGGTGCTAAATTCTCAGGAATCTTAGGTGGACGAGCAACTTGGCGCGATAGTGTGGAAATCTATGGGAAGCAAGGCGCCAAAGCATTACTGGAATGGCTGGACACCCAAGGGAAAGAAAATGTTGAAGAATTAAACGCCATTCTAAAACAATATGCCACTCCATGGTTTGACTTTTATGGTGGTTTAGAAAATATTGAGGTTTTCGATATTGAAGTAATGGAATAAAATAGTACAAAATAATCCCCGTGAACGGCATTTCAAGATGGTTCACGGGGATTTTTTATTCGTGTTCAGGTGCAAACAAATCGGCAAAGACCGCCCTAGTCAATTGTTGCAACGCTTGTGGGGCAAGCCCCATCTGCAACCCGCGCTTTCCTGCAGAAACCACGATTTCTTCCAGTGTCTTCGCCCCACGATCAATATAAGTAGGAAAGAGCTTTTTCATCCCGATCGGCGAACAGCCGCCGCGAATATAGCCAGTCGTTTCTTCTAAATCTCTCAGATGCAGCATCTCTACTTTTTTGTTTCCACTGACTTTGGCTAACTTTTTCAGATCCACTTCTCTGTTTCCAGGAATCACAGCCACCAGCGGACCTGTTTTGTTGCCCACTGCCACCAGCGTTTTGTAGATGGCTTGCGGGCGTGCTAGTTGCGCAGCGACGGATTGCGCATCGAGATGGTCTTCCGACCACTCATAGGTGTATTCGTTATAAGCGATTTTCTGTTGTTCTACTTGACGGATCGCATTGGTTTTTTGTTTCTTCTTCGCCATTTTATCCCTCTTTTGTTTTGGTTTCTTTTAAGAGAAGGCCTTGGCTGGTCTTACTCATTGAGTGAAAATTCTTGTAAGTAGTTGGTCATTCGTTCGATCGGTATTTGTCCAGGTGCTGAAGTACCTTGCAACGAAGCAAAAGTAAAGACCGAACCAGTCAATGCCCCACTAACCCGGCTGATTTTCCCCAGCTCCCCCATCGACATGATCGCCAACGGCAGTTGGTTGAAGCCACGCGCTTTAGTAATGATCCCCATCAAACGTAAAACATCTTGGACTTGCTTGGGCATCATCGCTAACTTGCCAACATCGGCACCAAATTGATTCATTACGCCGATCTTTAAAATCAACACAGCATCTTCTGGCGTTTTCTCAAAATCATGATTGCTCAATATCAGCTTTACCTGTGCCTTTTTGATTTCTTGAATAAAGGCTCGACCTAAAAATTCAGCTTTCTCTAATTCGACATCGATCCAATCGATCAAGCCTGAATCAGCAGCAGCTAAACACAATTCTTTGTACTGGGTCAATGTGAACGCCCGCTCGCCCCCTTCTTCCAAGGTTCGAAAAGTGAAGAGCAGATCTTTGTGCTTTAATGTCGTGCGAATATGTGATAACGCATCTAAGACCGCTTGCTGGTCTTCGACATGTTTGTAATGATCAACACGCCATTCGACGATCTGTGCCTCTGATTCCTCAGCAGCAATGGCTTGTTTCAAGATCTCTTCATTGGTTTTCCCAATCAATGGCACACAAATCAACGGTGTTTTCCCGTCTAACGTTACTGGTTTTGATCGGCTCATCTACTTCACTCCTTTTTCATTTGATAAAAGAATACTTTCAGATAGTTCCCTTCGGAAAAATGCTTATCTACCGCAAAATCAGCTGGTAGACGATAACTTTGAATACATTCATAAGCAACGTGTGCTTTCTCTAAGGATGCTTCGATCATTTCTTGAAACTTCCTCGGTGAAAGATTGGCCGCATTCGTTGAGGCGATCAACAAGCCATCAGGCGCTAAAATCGCCAAACTATCAGTGACTAAGTCGCCATAATTTTTCGCAACCGAGAAGACCTTTTTCTTGTTGCGGGCAAAACTCGGCGGATCTAAAACGATCATATCAAAGCGCAAGTCTTTTTTGCTGGCATAATTGAAGTAATTGAAAACATCCATGACATGGATACGCTGGGTATCTGGATCAATGCCGTTGACTGCAAATTGTTCGCGGGTCTTTTCTAGACTGCGTTTTGCCAAATCGACGCTCGTTGTTTGAGCAGCGCCACCGACAGCAGCAGCGACAGAAAACGCCCCCGTATAACTGAACATATTTAAAACCGTCTTGCCAGCTGCCAAGCCATCAATAAGTTGCCCACGAACTTCTTTTTGATCCAAAAAGATGCCCGTCATTAATCCTTCGTTCAAATACGTCGCATACGTGACGCCATTTTCCTTCACCAGTAAGGGTTCAGGTGCCGTTTTTCCATAGACCCATGCTGATTCAGGCAGTTCAGACGTAAAGCGGATTTTTTCATATGCCCCTTTGATCTCGGGAAAGATTTGACGAAAAGCCGCCACGATCGCTTTTTTATGTTGATAAAGGGTGGCATTGTACCAAGAAAAAACGACATACTCGCCATACAAATCTACGGTAAGTCCCCCCAATTGATCCCCCTCGCCATTAAACAGACGAAAGGCATCTGTCAGGTCATCTTGATAATAAGCAATGCGTTTGCCTTTTGCTTTCGCAAAGCGTTGCGCAAAGAATGCTTGGTCGATCACTGTTTCTTCAAAGGATACGACCCATCCGATCCCTTTATTTTGTTCCCCAAGATAGCCGACACCTAAGAAATGGTTGGCCTGATCAATAAAGGTGACCCACTCCTTCGTCTCGATTGCTTGTTGAAGATCTTCTCGTTGGATCAACGGATTCTTTTTGCGAAGCTTCGCTGATCCTTGCTTCGTTAGTTTTATTTTCATGTTCATCTGCTCCATTCATTCTCCTTTTTAGTATAGCAAAAAGCGACTGTATTGTCTGTATCCTTGAAAGTAAAGAAATACTTAATTCCGCGTCATGACAAGGAATTCATTTGACACGTCTTTCACAGCCTAGTAAAATGTACTGTGATGTAAAATCGTAATTTACCGGTTATACTGGAAAAAGAGAGGACGATTCCTTTGAAAAAAAATAAAGTATCCACCTTTGTGAATACAAGAATGGGCTTTTTTTTCCTATTAGCCCTATTATTTTGGCTAAAAAATATCTTTGCCTATATGGTGGACTTCCACCTAGGTATTGAAAGCAGCATTCAGTACTTCATCTTATTCATCAATCCGATCGCAACGACTTTGTTGCTGCTGTCGATCGCATTGTACGTAAGAAGAACCAAAGCAGCTTATATCACGATGCTTGTGATTTATTTCTTGATGACTCTGCTGTTGTTCTCCAATGTTTCGTACTATCGAGAATTCACTGACTTTATCACCATCAACACGATGCTTGGTGTAGGAAAAGTGGCAAGTGGTCTAGGAGAAAGCGCAATTCGCTTGTTCCGTCCCTACGATGTGTTGTACTTCATTGACTTTATCGTGCTGATTGCAGCCTTTTCAATGAAAAAAATCAAAATGGACACTCGTCCTGTGCGGGCACGGATGGCTTTTGCGATCTCAACCTTAGCTGTCATGGTCTTTTCTGCCAATCTTTTCTTAGCAGAAGCGGATCGTCCTGAACTGCTTACTCGAACGTTTTCTCGTGACTATTTAGTGAAATACCTTGGGATCAACGCCTTTACGGTTTATGATGGCGTGCAAACCTATCAAGCTTCGCAAGTACGTGCCGAAGCAAGTCCCAACGACATGAACGAAGTAGAAAGCTATGTCAGAGAACATTACGCTGAACCGAATGATGATCTGTTCGGTATCGCAAAAGGCAAGAACGTCATTTATATTCATTTAGAAAGTGTTCAGCAATTCTTGATCGATTATAAATTAAAAGATGAAAATGGTGTTGAACATGAAGTCATGCCATTTATCAATAGTTTGTATCATAGCGATAGCACCTTTAGTTTCGATAACTTCTTCCATCAAGTAAAAGCTGGGAAGACCAGTGATGCGGAAACGTTATTCGAAAATTCCTTGTTCGGATTGAATCAGGGGGCATTATTCACTCAACTGGGTGGAAAAAATACCTTTGAGGCAGCGCCAGATATTTTAGGTCAAACCCAAGGCTATACCAGTGCGGTTTTCCACGGAAATACGGGTACCTTCTGGAACCGAAATGAAACCTACAAACGGTTTGGCTATGATTATTTCTTCGACGCATCCTATTATGATGTCAATGATGAAAATTCATTCCAATACGGTCTACATGACAAACCGTTCTTTGAACAATCGGTACAATACTTAGAACGCCTGCAACAACCGTTCTATTCAAAATTCATTGCAGTTTCTAACCACTACCCATATTCTGAATTTACCAATGAAGAAGGCGGCTTCCCGCTAGCGAACACTTCTGATCAAACGATCAATGGGTATTTCGCAACCGCGAATTATTTAGATAAAGCCGTAGAAGAGTTCTTTAATTACTTGAAAGAAAGCGGCTTGTACGAAAACTCAGTCATCGTTTTATATGGTGACCATTACGGAATTTCCAATTCTCGGAACCGCAACTTAGCAGAATTGCTTGGAAAAACAAGTTCGACTTGGACAAACTTTGACAATGCTTCATTGCAACGTGTTCCTTATATGATCCATATTCCAGGACAATCAAACGGCGGCATCAATCATACGTATGGTGGCCAAGTTGATGCGTTGCCAACCCTCTTGCACTTACTCGGTGTAGATACATCGAACTATATTCAATTGGGACAAGATTTATTCTCTGATCAAAATGAACAACTGGTTGCCTTCCGCGATGGCGACTTTGTGACACCAGACTACACTTACTATAGCAGTACATTGTATGACAATCGTACCGGCATGCCGATCAACGATCCATCCGATGAACTGCAAGCGAAAGTCGATGAGTGGAAAGCCAAAGTTGACAAACAGCTGTCGGTTTCTGATCAGATCAACAATGGTGATCTCTTACGTTTCTATGCGAAGAGCGGTTTAGAAGAAGTCGATCCTTCGACCTATAATTACAAAGACGCCCTTCAGCAAATGATGGATATCGAAAAGAATCTAGGCAGTGATTCAACCAGCGCCTTTTCTCAAAACGGCAATCAATCGACCGTCGATCTGTACCAAACAAAAACCTTCCAAGAATACCAGCAGATGACGGAACAAGATAGCGGAGAATAACCTATAAGTACTACAAGATCGATCCAGCAAGGCGGATGCTTTGCTGGATTTTTTTCGGCTGTTTTGTTCGTAAAAACCCGATTTTTTCTATTGCTTTTTTAGCTTCGATATTTTACTACAAGAACTTCATACTTTATTCAAACTCCCCTTTTATACTATGAAATAGGATGAGGTGAACTAGATGAAAACTATACATTTTGCGATTGCCAGCATATTTTATCATAAAAAAGCCATGGTGCTTTATACGCTTGTATCCTTCTTTGCCGTGATTGGCTTGATCGTGACCTTCGCCTTGATCTACTCAATGGATCAAGTGATCGCTCAAACTAGAGATCTCTTAACAACAGAAGATTTGCAAACGAAAGTAGCGGAAGAGATCCAACCAGTCACGACGATCTATCATCAACTGTTCTATTTGATTTTTAGCGCCTTTACACTGGTCTTTATCGGCTTTCAAGTTTATTACCAATTATCGAAACGCTCAGAATACACTGCCTGGTTAGCAAGTGGTGCCACCACAAGACAATGGGTGGCGATGCAGTTGCTTGAAATGCTCTTGCCGCTTTTAGCAGCTGCCGTGATCGCCTTTGTGTTATTGCTGCTCTTCCAGCCTTATTTCCAGCGAGAATTGCTTAGCGGGCATATCATCGCTCTTGATCGTGAGCGTGCTTCGGATCACTTTTGGGAGGCTGTTCAAAGTCTTCCCGGTCAAGAATTCGCCATTACGATCCCGCAAAACAGTCAAATTCTTGTCCAAAATGTTGACTTGAACAGCACCACTTGGCTTGCTATTTTATTTGAAAGTACGCGCCACACACTTATCGTATTGCTTGCCGCTGTTACCAGCTTTACTGGTCTGATTGCTAGCGGACATAGTCTGTATTGGAGGAAAAAACAATGGAAAAACCAACTCAGCTAACGAAATCAATTGGTTTCTTTTATGTTGCGAAAGACAATGAAACAAAAACATCTGAATTAAGTTTGCTGCTTTCACAAAAAAAAGCAATCTTGATTCGCGCACAGTGGCCCTCCGTCCCCTTTTTATCGGTCATGGACAATGTATCTCTTGCAAATAAAAAGGGGGGCGATTTAGAGGATGTGCTGCCTTATGTACAGCTTCCCTTATCGGTTTTGAAAAAAGATCGAACAGAGTTAACACCCTTTGAGGAGCTCAAAATTCAACTGCTCTTAGCTTTGCTTTCAGAAAGAGAAACCCTTTTAATCGAAAATGTCTTGAGCACATTAACAACGAAAGAGGTTCAAACCCTGCTGCCCTTGTGTCAAGAAATCGCCGAACAATTTGCTGTTGCCATCTATTTGATTCATGAAGACGAATGCTTTGCCCATACCCCTTATACTACTTATCTATAGTTTACATAGCCCCCAAACAAGAAGGCTTGCTTGCAAAAGCAGGTCTTTTTGTTTGGGCTGCTGCCACTGAACCGCAAAAAAAATCGACCGGCTAAGCGAATTGCTGCCGGTCGATTGCTATTCTTCATTTAAGTCGATATCAGGAAAAGAAATTTTAAACGTCGTGCCTTTGCCAAGTTCACTTTCTACACTGATCTTTCCTTTGTGCAGGCGTACGAGCTGTTCAACGATCGATAGGCCCAAACCTGATTCACCAAATTGACGGTTTTTACGGGAAGGATCGACTTTGTAATAACGATCCCAAATATTCTTGACTTGTTCTTCAGACATGCCGATTCCCGTATCACTGATTTCGATGATCGTTTCCAAGTAGCCTTTTTCGATTCGAACCCGAATTTCTCCATCTTCCGTAAACTGGATCGCATTTTGTAAAATATTGACCATGATTTGGACGAAACGATCGTAGTCGGCATAGACGTCAATTGGCTCTGTTGTTTCTAAAATCAACACATCTTTGGCGATTTCTGCCTTGCTCTCAAGTTGCGTCAGCAGATTTTTAATGGTTTGCGTTGCATCGAATTTTTTGATGACCATCGAGATTTGATTGGTTCGGATTTTTTCGTAGTCAAGGTTTTCGTTGACTAATCGAATCAAGCGATTGGTTTCATTTTTCATCAAACGGATCGCATTGTCCTTTTGATTTTCAGGAATCGCGTTGTACTCTAACCCTTCCAATAAGCCATTGATGGTCGTCAAAGGCGTACGCATCTCATGCGAAGCGTCTGCCATAAATTGTCGACGACGTTCTTCTTGTCGTTCAATTTCCTCTTGCGACTCTTTTAAGGATTTCGTCATTAAATTAAAATCTTCGGCTAACTCATCAAATTCATCCCGATTATGCACTGGCAAGAAGATATCAAAATTGCCATTGGTGATCTCCTTGGTTGCTCGTTTCATGCGATTGATCCGCCTTACTTGGAACGTAGCAAATAGGTAACTGATCAATAAGGAAACGACGATCGAGATCAAACATACTTTAAACAAGTTTTGGTTAAAAGCACTGACAAGATTCAAGATGCTGCTTGCCGATTGCGAAACCACCATCACCCCGTAAAAATCCGTTCGGTTGACAGAAAAAGGAATCAAAACATAGGAAGTCAGTTCTTTTTCCCCATATAGATTCGTAGGCGACGTCAGTTGCAGACGCGCCCCGTTTTCTAAGGATTGCCAGTCTTTTTCAGAAATTGGAAAATCTACCGCACGAGTCGTATCTAATGGATAAATGATGTCATCGGGGCTTTTAAAGAAAGCAAAAGAAATGTCTTGGTTGCTCAAAATATTTTCAGCCAAATGCAGAGAATATTGCAGATAGCCATCTCGCGTCATATTTTGCTGCAAATATTCTGAATCGCTGATTTGCGAAATCGTCGCGACCGACGAAGCATACCCCATTAACTGCTCATAATTTCGTTCTTGTAATGTTTGGCGCGTCATTTGTGTAAACGCAATACCAATCGTCATCAAAATCACGAAGATCACAACAAAAAACGCAATCAGCTGTTGATACAAGTAGCGCATTAAGCAGCACCTGCATCGTCAAATTTATACCCCACACCCCAGACGGTTTGAATGATCTGAGGTCCCACTTTTTCTATTTTTTGTCTTAGTTTTTTGATATGCGCATCAACCGTCCGTTCGTCACCAAAATATTGGTAATCCCAAACTAGTTCTAACAATTGCTCTCGTGAAAAGACTTGCCGCGGTTTTTTCGCTAACGTATAAAGTAAATCAAATTCCTTCGGCGTCAACCCATCGATGGGTTTGCCATTTAAATAGGCTTCCCGTGTTTTTGTGTTCATTTTGAAATGATCGGTCACAACATCAAAAGTTGCATCGGAAGCTTCAGGCGTTGTTTTTTCAACCAACTCACTGCGGCGGTGTAAGGCTTTGATCCGCGCGATCAAGGTCAGTGGACTAAAAGGTTTCGTCACATAGTCATCTGCCCCCATCTCCAACCCGATGACTTGATCGCTTTCTGAATCACGGGCCGTCAACATAATAATAGGTACTGTACTGGAGATTTTGCGAATTTCGCGCGCCACCATCATGCCATCCATGGAAGGAAGGTTCAAGTCAAGGGTGATCATGTCCCATTTGTCTGGTTCAGCAGCAAAGGCTTCCAGCCCTTCTTTGCCGTCGTACTTAAAAGCCGCTTCCCATCCTTCATTCAAGAAAAACATTTGCATCATTTCAGAAACAGATTCGTTGTCTTCAATCATTAATATATTCATTTTCTTCACCTCTATGTTCTTTATCAAATCGTTGCAGATTCTCTTCGATCAGGCCAAAGATCGGCACGATGAACCAAGGGATCGCGATCATTTCAACTAGGAAAAAATTGGTCCATTCTTGCCATTTCAAGACAAACCCAATGACCGCCATGATTCCGCCAAAAAGCAGAAAATAACGGGCGCATAGTTTCTGAGCATGCCGCCAGTTGCGTTCATTTTGTTTTGCTAAATAGGAACGGTAGCCATAAATAAGGTTCATTTTTTTTGATGGAAAAAGAAAAAAAGTGAGACCAATCAAGAAAAAAATGATGCCAATTACTAAAAAAATCATCGTTTCACTCCATTCTTCCTATAGTATACTCGAATTTCTTTCTTCTACCAACAACTTCACCGATTATTCATAAAGGTTTGCCTTTTTTTCAATCTTTGATAAGATTGTGAGTGGACTATGACTATAAACCTTAGGAGTAAGATACATGACCTATAAAGCATTAACTTTTTTTGATCTTGACGGTACGCTTTTAGATGAACACTCGCAAATCACATCCGAAATCGCTGAAGCGATGGCGATGTTGCGAAAAAACCAAGTACTGCCGATCATTGCAACAGGAAGAACCGAACCTGAAGTTACCGCCATTCGTGAAGCAGCTGGGATCACCTCGAACATCGTCATGAACGGCGCCTTTATCCGTATTGACGGCAAAGAAGTTTTTTCCGATACCCTTGAACCTGAACTTTGCGCACGGATGTTCCAAGCAGTCAAAGACAATGGCGATGAACTGTGTTATTACAATGAGAAAGGCTATTGGGCGACTGGACATACCGCGGAAATGATTGGTGCGTACAACTATGTCCGCAGCCCTTTACCAGAAATCGATCCTCTGCATTATGAAACAGATCGGACCAATATGTTGTTAGTTTTAGGTGTCGGCAACGATGCTTATTATCATGAGCGTTTTCCAGAATTAACTTTTTATCGCAATACCCCCTTTTCCATCGATGTCGTAAAATCTGGCACCTCTAAAGGGACGGGCGTAAAAACCTTGGTAGAATTGTTGGGTCTAGAAGATGTACCTACCTTCGGCTTTGGTGACGGCAGCAACGACTTCGCTCTTTTAGAAGCCTGCGACCACAAAATTGCAATGGGAAATGGAATTCAAGAGTTGAAAGAGTTGGCAGACTTCGTGACCCTGAAAAATACCGAAGGCGGGATCGTGCACGCCCTGAAACACTTTGACTTAATCTGATTCTTTGCATACAGGCAAAACTATGGTATACTAATGAATGGTAGCGATACCCCTTTTATCAAGGGGATGTTACGGATTCGACAGGCATAGTTGAGCCTGAATTGCGCTTCGTAGGTTACGTCTACGTTAAAACGTTACAGTTAAATATAACTGCTAAAAACGAAAACTCTTACGCTTTAGCTGCCTAAAAACAGTTAGCGTAGATCCTCTCGGCATCGCCCATGTGCTCGAGTAAGGGTCCTATTCTAAGTGGGATACGTTTTATCTTTCCGTCTGTAAGATAAAAAAGAGAGCATCAGACTAGCGATACAGACTGCCTGTCACTCGGCAATCTGTAAAGCGAACCTTCAAATGAGTTGACTATGAGCGTAGATTTTTAGGTAGCAATATGTTTGGACGCGGGTTCGACTCCCGCCATCTCCATAAAGAAAAATCGATTAGATTTTCGTAGTTTTTCCTAAGTGTTCAAAGCCTTGATTTAAAGAGGTTTTGAACACTTTTTTTGTATTTTCAGTTCCACAATGTTTTTCGTAGTTTTCTTGTTTGGTAGTCAAATGGTGGTTAATTATCAGCTTTAAACCGATGTGCTATTCCTCGCTTTTCTTAGATTGTATTTCTTATACCGATTGAACCTACATTAATTGTTCAAGTGAAGTCAGATGCTTTTTTTAAGCAATCAATGCTCTTCAATGGCGTACCTTTTCACCAAATTGTATACGAATCTCTTTTTTGCGAGTTTTTCTTGGGCTGATTTTTTTACTCTATTTTTGATTTAAGGCTTTTTACTCCTTAGTATCTTTAGATACACTTTTTTTCACTCCTGTTTTGCGTTCTCAACGGCTTTCTTTGCTTCTACAATAGTTATTTTCCCTGGCTCATTGCATGAAATTTTTTGAAGATGTTTCTTATCATCAAAGCTTGATGTAAGTTTCATAATCTGCTTGATCATCAACAATCTATGATAGTTCGTTGCTGGCTTGATCTGACTCTGCCTCAGCAAAAAAAGTGCTAATTAAAGTGTTTTCGATTTCTCTACAATTTCCTTTACTCGTTCACAAAAACTATCTGGATTCATTCCAGGTTCCATTTTCTCAGCCTCATCAGGAAGTAAATCATTCAGGTACAATGTAGCTTCTTTGTTTTCGGTATACATTTCCTCGTAGTGATCGACTAAATAATGTTCCAAATCTATGGAAAACATAAAAAAATTAATTTCTTCGGAAAGTCCTTTTTCAATAAAGTTGAAAAATTTATCCATTTATCACACCTCCTTGACTAAAGTTTATCAAAATATTACAGAGCGTTCTTTACCTTCTCCTTGAATCTTGTAAGGTCTTCGTAAAATTTAGCATGTTCCTTCTTCTCTTTATGATCCTCAGTATCAATTTTTCTTCCAATCAAACAATTAGTGATTTATATTCCATTCCTCTGTCCACCATAATTTTATGTACAATAATAGTACTCAACCATTGATTTATGATTGAGTGCTATTTATCTTCTATTAACTCGATTGATTTCAAATCTGATTCAGCATAGATTGCGGATCCAATTGATATTTCTTCTTCTCCAGAAACAGAGGTATACCCATCAGTTTTAACCGCTTATTTTCTTCTGTATAGAATCTACCCGTCTGTTACGTCTCGCAGAAACGACACAACGCTTAGAATCATACGTGATCAAATGATAATCGCCTTCCCTTCTTTCTTATCCTTTGATATGATGATTGCATCAAACGAAGGACGTGATTAAATGAAACTGACCTTATTGGCACCCTCTTTTTCTGTCATCCAAGTAGAGCGTATTGATCCTTCGATACTGAAGATCGTTCCTCTATTTTTTGCCCATACGTCAGAAGAACTTTCTTTGGTGTTACCAACGGCAAAGGTTCCAGCTGAAACACTAAACAGAGAAGATGGATGGAAAGCGATGAAAATAATTGGTGTGCTGGATTTTAGCTTAATTGGCATTATTGCAAAAATCTCTTCCCTTCTAGCCGAGGAGTCAATCAGTATTTTTGCTGTTTCTACCTTCAATACTGATTATATTTTAATCAAGGAGCATCAGGTAGAACAAGCTCGTACTGTTTTAACCGCCAATGATTATTCCTTTGTCAATTGAGAAAAAACTTTTTCTTCCTTACGACAAGTTACTTTCGCTCGCTTTTTGAAATACAAAAGAACGACTGAACCAAAGAAGTTCAGTCGTTCTTTTGTATTTCACTTGTCGTTTAACAAAGATAAGAGTACTGGGTATCCCAAATAAAAGACTTCCCCAAGCTTTCATTTGCCCCAGTACTCTTCATTGCTCGTTGTTAAGATAATCATAATACAAAAATGATTTTTATTCAATAACTATGCTTTAAAAATAAACAAAATGCTATTTTGTGACAATTTATAGGGGGTTCACTTCATTTCTAGCTAATATTCCCTATATCTCTTTATATTCTAAATGGTTCCATGAAGCATCAGTTGATGAGATGCGATCACTTCGATAGTGATCCTCCTTCTTTTAAAGTTTTGAATTTGAGGAAATTCAGCCTTGTCAATCTCGCCTTCCCATGCTACCATGGTTATGCAAACGTTAACATTAAAATGCACACGTGAACATTAATTTGAGGAGGATTTTTAATGGCAAAAATTACAGATGTACAAACAGCGTATTATCGGATACCTCTTCCAGAAATCATGGAAGATGCGAAGCATGGCTTACATACCCACTTTGAAGTGCCTATCGTCAAGATCGTTACTGATGATGGACGTGAAGGGGTCGGCTATACGTATACTGGTGGCTTCGGTGGCGAATCGATCGCCAAACTGATCGATAAAGAACTAAAAGCGATCCTTTTAGGGAAAGATCCAGCATGTGTGGAAGCCTTGTGGGATCAGATGAACTGGGGAATCCACTATGTTGCCAGAGGCGGTTTAGCAAGTTTCGCCATTGCGGCTTGTGATATCGCCTTGTGGGACTTACGTGCGAAAAAAGCACAAGAACCCCTCTACAAACTTTTAGGCGGCGCAAGCAACAAAGTAAAATGCTATGGTGGTGCGATTGATCTAAACTTTCCTCTTGAAAAACTCTTAGCCAATAATCAAAAATATTTAGACATGGGATTAAAAGCGGTCAAAATCAAATTGGGACAAAAAACACTTGCCGAAGATATTGCTCGAATAAAAGCGGTCAGAGAATTGATTGGTCCCGATGTTGTCTTTATGGTGGATGCCAACATGAGCTGGTCTGTTGAAAAAGCGATCAAAGCCGCCAAACTGATGGCGCCTTATGACATTTTGTTCCTTGAAGAACCAACGATCCCCGAAGATTACGAAGGCTACGCTCGTATCGCTAAAGAAGGGCAAATTGCGGTGGCAGGCGGAGAAAACTTGCGCACCCCTATCAAATTTGCTCATATGATCAAATATGGCAATGTCGATTTTCCGCAACCCGACGCTTCCAATTGCGGTGGGATCACCGGCTGGTTGAAAATTGCTGCCTTAACACAAACAAGTAACTTATCTGTTTCTACACATGGCATGCAAGAATTGCACGTTAGTCTACTAGCAGCGATGCCTAATGCTGGGTATCTCGAAATGCACAGTTTCCCAATCGATCAATACACCACGAGACCGTTAGTGATCGATCCATCCGATGGCTGTGCGATTGCCCCAGAAGAACCAGGGATTGGCGTCACCTTTGACTGGGAGAAACTTGCTCCTCATAAACAACCCTTTTAACTGAAAACCCACGCTGATTTCCTTTAGGATGAGGAAATCAACGTGGGTTTTTATTACAGAATCAATGGTTTTTCTTCAAATGGAAGCCACCGTTCATCAATCAGGGAACGATACCAAGCGGCTGATTTTTTTAATGACCGAGTCCGTTCTTCATTTAGCTCGATTCGTACGAGACCATAGCGATTTTTGAACGCATTCATAGGTGAAACACAATCGGTAAATGCCCAAAGCATATAGCCTTCGCAGTCGGCGCCTTCCTCGACGGCTTTTAGCAGCCAGTAAAGATGTTCGGTAATAAACTGAATCCGATAATCATCTTGGACTTGACCTGTGGCATCCATATACTGTTCTTCATTTTCCCGCCCCATACCATTTTCAGTGATCAGCCATGGAATATTGCCATAATTTTCTTTAAGATAATTAGCCATATCGTACATGACCTTCGGATAGATTTCCCAGCCACGGGAGTTATTCATTTGTTTTCCTGGCAAATCAAAGGTCTCATAAAACATTTCTGGATGAAATGGTGTATCCGAATGCCATTGATATCGTGGTGCCCGCACGCGTTTAGGGTAGTACTGATTGACACCTAAGAAATCCACCGTATGGGTGCGGATCGTTTCCAAATCTTCTTCTGTCGGATCAAAGTAGATGTCATAGGTTTGGCAAAGCGTGATAAGTTCATCTGGATAATGCCCCTTAACCATTGGATCAAAAAAGATTCGGTTGAAAAAAAGATCGTACATTTTTTGCGCGTTTTGATCCTCTGGTGAGGAAGAGCGTGCGTAAACCATTTCTGGATTTAGCACACAACCGATGCGCCCCTCGTAGCCCTTTTCATGATAGACAGCCACCGCTTGGGCGGAAGCCAATACTTTGTGATAATTCCAAAGCATCCACTTTTTTGTGTTTTGCTCATGGGGCCAGCGGATCGCATCGAGATAGCAACGAGTCTGAATAACGATCGGCTCATTGAAGGTAAACCACTGTTTGACTCGATCACCGTAACGCTCGAAGGCGATTTCGGCATAACGAGTATATAGATCGACCACTTTCCGCGAGCTCCAGCCATCATAGGCATCCATCAAACTAGCTGGCAGTTCATAATGTTCCAAACAAAGCATCGGTTCGACCCCACCCGCAAGCAATTGGTCGATAAGCTGATCGATATGAGCAGCATAATCTTCATCAACGATCAGCTGTTCATGGTCGGTAAAGAAGCGCGCCCAATTGATCGATGTTCGGTAATGGGTCAAATGAACCTCCTGCATCAGTTCAACATCCTCTGAAAACTTTTCCATAAAATTCGTCGCAACAGCCGGCCCGTAGCCATTATGCCAGACAAAGCGTTCTTCTTTGTACCAGCGGTCGAGATACGAATCTTGCCCTTCTTTCTTTCCTTGCCAGCCTTCTGTCTGCCAAGCAGACGAAGCAGCCCCTAAAATAAATGTTTCAGGTATTTTTACCATTTTTTTAAAACTCCTTTATGCAACTTCATTGGTCGTACGATTCATTACCAAAACAAAAGGTAGATAGATCAAAATTGCCACGACAATACAGATAACTTGCGTGATCACAGCCCCGATATCCCCAGCAGTAGCTAGATAAGCATTGACGATCGGTGGCATCGGCCATGGGACCATTACCACGGCTTTAGCGGCAAAGCCTAGACTTGTCGCCACGTACCCAATCGTTCCTGTTACTAACGGTGTCAGGATAAAGGGAATCGCCAAAATGGGATTCAGCATAATTGGCATTCCGAAGATCACTGGCTCATTGATATTGAAAATCCCAGGTGCTAATGACAATTTAGTGATTTGGCGCATGTCCTCCCGCTTGCCGACGATCAAAATCGCAATCAGCAACCCAATCGTAACCCCAGAGCCGCCCATACTCATATACATATCCCAAAACGGCATCGTAATAATATTGGGTACTTCTTTTCCAGCTTCAAAAGCTTCCGTATTGACAGCGATCGCTGCCAGCAACAATGGTTCGCGAATGGGTTTGACCATCTGGTTCCCATGAATCCCGATGACCCAAAAAACTTGTGCGATAAACATCAACAACAAGATACCTGGCAATCCTTGGACGATCCCTTCCAGTGGTCGTTGGACGACATTGTAGATGATATCGTAAGCATACATCCCTGTGAGTGCTTTGATAGCAAAACCAGCGGTGGCGATGATGGTCACGGTGAAAATCGTTGGAAACAATGCCGAAAAACTTGCCGAAACATTCCCAGGAACACTATCAGGCATCGTGATCTGCAGCCGTTTTTGTCTTCCTAACCACGCATAAAGCTCGATGGAAACGATCGCAACGAACATGCCTAAAAATAGGCCTTTCGTGTCAGTATATTGCTTAGCCAGCACGTTTTCGGCAACCACCGTCGCATCTTCATGCAAAAATTCAAAGATCATTGGATTAACAGAAAGATAAGACATTACTGCGATGATTCCTGGAAAGACCCCAGAAATCTTATTTAATTTTGCTATCTCAATCCCAATCAGAAACACTGCATAGATCGTTAAGAAACTCAACGTCACATAACTGACCGCAGATGAGATCGGTTTTAAACTTTCTAAAAAGCGCAGTGCCTCGATTTGTGCCAATCCATTTTCAGCATCAAAAACCATTGCTGAAAACAATGTACCAAACGCTCCTGTAATGATTACTGGAATCAAAGCAGCAAAGGCATTTTTAATGACCATGATGTAGCGTAAATTGTTGATCCTATTGGCAAACTTTCCTAAAACGTCAGCGAGTCGATCCATAAATCCTTGCATAAAACTCCCTCCTATACCCCTATTCTTCAATTATTAGAAAACGATTACATTACAAATGTAATTCATTTCCTGAAGAATGTAAACGCAGGAAAAGCCTTCAAAACAGGGTATGTAAAGCTCCAAGTTTACATACTTCGTTTTATCACTTATTATTATTTTGAGGTGAAGCAAATGGCGAACTACCATGACATCGCTGCCGATTTACGGAGCAAAATCAATCACGGGTTTTACGAAGAAGAGAAAAAATTGCCGAAGCAATCCGAACTGGCTGCGGATTATCAAACGAGCCGCGTGACGATTCAAAAAGCATTGAATATTTTACAAATGGAAGGCATTATCTACGGTAAAAAAGGCACGGGTACGTTTATCAGTGATTCCTATTCAACCTTCGATTACAACGCCAAGATCAATCGCGGGCTGACGAAGCGCCTTGGAGAGACAGGAAAAATCACCAGCAAGATCATTTCTTTTGCCATTCTTTTTCCCGATGAGAAAGAACAAGAAAAACTAAAAATTCGCAGTGACCAGCAAATTTATGATATCGTTCGTCTGCGTCTATTTGACGATGTACCCGTTGTTTTAGAGTATACCATCATGCCGCTTCATGTCATTCCTGTCATTACCGAAGAAGTCTTATCCTCTTCAGTCTATAGCTACATCACGAACCAACTCCACTCTTCGATTGGAACATCTGTCCGTCGTATCAAAGCGGATCGTGCAGACACCTATGACCAGCAATACTTAGCTTGTGCTGCCACCGATCCCATTTTAGAAGTTGAGCAAACGGTTTACCTCGGCGATGGGACGCCTTTTGAATTTTCCCAATCACGGCACCGCTTTGATATGGGGGATTTTATTGTTGTAAATAATTAATACGCTGCGGATCAAGTGCCTCTAAGTGAGGAGCGATACGCAGCGCATTTTACTTAAAAATATTGCTGATAGACTGTTTGACCAATTTCTCTTAGCCAACTGATCCCTTGACCACTACCGGTTTTATCATAGGAAAATGCCGCAATGATGATCGTCGTTTCATTGGCTTGTAAATACGCTACATCGTGTTCGATGCGGTCAAGACGGCCTGTCTTATTAAAAATGCGGCAAGCGGGCTGCGCAGTTTCCGCAAAATTTCCCGCTAATCCTTCTTGAAATTGCTGCTGATTTAAGGGTGAAAACCCTAGTGCAGCTTCTTCTCGTTTAACACACCTTAGTAGTAGTTTAGCAGCCGCCGAGGGGGTCAAGCGGTTCTCTTTGCCTTTGATCGGTCGCATCATATACCGTTCAAATTGAATCTCTGGCTCCTGAATCCAGGCCTGAAGCGTGGGCAACCCTACTAAGTCCAATAGTACATTGGTCGCAGTATTATCAGATACGGCGATCATCGCCGTGAGAAGTTCACTGATGGTCCAACCTTTCTTCTGAGGAAAAAGACGGATCACCCCAGCACCCCCTGTCAGATCAACGGCGTTCACACCGATCAGCTGTTGCGGATCGATTTTTTCTTCGATAATCTGTTCAAGATAATAGGCATACAAAACAAGCTTACTGATACTCGCTGCCGAAAACGACTTTTGACTCTGATAGTCAATGAGACATTCCGTTGGCGTACCGATCCATAAACCCATTTCCAAGGTTGTCTGATAGTTTTCTAGAATAGGCTTAATTGCTACACGCAAGTCATCTTTTCCCATCAAATGCCCCTTTCCTTACGATCATGAAAAGAATGTTCATGAGCATTCCTGTGATGCATTCGGCTGGTTTTGCCAATAACGCGCCACAACTGCGAGTTCTGGTTCATAATTAGAGCCAGTGATTTTGGTTTTCATGACCCGTGACCCAGGTGTTCTTGAATGAATCATTTCGTCATCCCCCAAATATAGACCGACATGATGGACTTCGCCTTTTCCTTCTTCATAAGCAAACAACAGCAGATCCCCTGGTTGTGCCTGACTGTAAGGTACGATGTTTGCTTGTTGTGCTTGCTCGATCGTATCTCGGGGGATTAAAATACCATGAAGTCGATGCAGCGAATACATGAATCCAGAACAATCAAAGCCACTGCCGCTAATGCCTGCCCAGACATAGGGCTGGTTTATAAATTGTTCTGCCAAGGCTATTATTTTTTCTGGGAGCTTTGCCCATGTGTCCAATAGGACGTGAGCAAAAGCTTTAGCGATCGTTGCTGGTCCATTAGGCGTAGCCACTTGATAGGAATCTGCGGTTTCCCCAACAAGTGGTAAAACTGTTCCAAAAGAAACAAGTCGTGTGGTCGAGTCAAAAACAAGCACGGCTTCTTTTGCAATCACCCCAATCCTTCTTTTAGCTGGTGCATAATCTGGTGGCAATGGCTTCAATACCTCGTTCGGCAGATAACCGGGATACCCGAGTGGGTGTTTATTGCTTTTTTGATCCAAGACGATCACATGGGACCAACCATCCGTTTGGGTGATGACTTCTACTATCGTCCCATATAATACTTCGGAGTCCACTAAGCTTTCCTGATAAAGCCGCATCGTATCTTCATCAGTCAAAAAAGTGTGCAGCGCTTCTAAAGGAAATGCTTTGATTTTTGCTAGTACTTTGTTTTCTTTGGGTTCCTTCCATAAGAAGGAAGAGCCAGCCTGAACAATTTGTTTCATCTTTGCTCCTCTCATAACTATTTATTCGTTGATTCCTAGACCGATGCGTTCGGTGACACTCAAGCTTCCTGGACGCTGAAGAATCCCTTGCATTTCAGGGGAAGTCGTTTGGGTCTCCCACATAAAAGGAACGTCCAGATCATAAAATTGGACGTCGGCCATCCCCAAGGCAAAATGGGCGGCTGCCGCCATTCCCCCATACCCTTCAATCATCGAACCGACCATCACTGGCATTTGATGCTCTTTTGCCAAGTGATAAATTTTTTGTCCCTCTTTGATCCCGCCGCTTTTCATCAATTTAATGTTCAAATAATTGCAGCAGTTTTCAGTAATCAAACGCTTGGCATCCTCATAGGAAAAAAGACTTTCATCGGCCATGATTGGAATCGTCGTACGAGCAGTCACATAGCTGAGTCCAGCAAAATCATGGGCTTTTACTGGCTGTTCAACAAACTCGATCGGAATGTCTTGCCATTGGTCTAAAATCTGCACCGCTTCTTCTTTGGTCCAGCCTTGATTCGCATCAATTCGAAAGGGAATCTTTCCTGCCAAGCGTTCATTGATGCGGCGAATTTTCGCAACTTCCTCTTCGATCGTTCCTGCCCCTAGTTTGATTTTCAAGGAGCGAAATCCCGCCTGGACTTTCGCTTGGGCATCATGCAGCATCTGCTCCTGTGAGCCAACACTGATCGTATAATCGGTTGTCAGTGTATTGGCAGAACCACCTAAATAGCGGTAAAGAGGCAAGTTGGCCGCTTTTGCCAGTGCATCATGCAACGCGATATCAATCGCCGCTTTAGGGCTCGTATGATGCTGGATCAGCGCATGAAGCTCATCCATTACTAGCAATTGGGCATCTACCTTTCTGCCTAACAGGAACGGGGCAAAGACCGTTTCGATATCTTTTAAAATACTTTCTTTTGTATCACCGGTGATCACTTCGGTAGGTGCTGCTTCTCCGATGCCAACGATCTCATTATCAAAAAAAAGCAGCACTCGAATCACTTCGACGGCGTGCACTTCTCTGAGCGCCGTTTTAAAGGGTGCATTCAGCTGGATCGGAATTCGTTTGGTTTCAACTGCTGTGATTTTCATTGGTGTTCCTCCCAAAAAGAAAAGCAGTTCTTATCTAGCTAAAATGAATACGTCATTGTTCGCTGCTAGAAAAAGAACTGCTTTATTCCTTGTTATCAAGTTGCTAAACATTCTAGTAACGTTTTTCTCGTCTGCTGCCCTCTTTGGCGAAGTCAGACAATGAATAGACAAAAGGAGCTTTTTTCTCCTTATTCTTCGACAAAGACATTTTTATAATCATAGGCCGCGCCAACACTATGAACGATGAGGCTTTTGATTTTTGGCGACCGTAGATGTGCTTCAGCACTTTGGAAGAGTGGAATAACGCCTAAGTCGTCGGTTAAGATTTTTTCTGCTGCTACCATATTTTCCCAACGGGCTTCTGGATCGTTAGTATTTTCATTGGAGGCTTGTTCGATCAATTGATTGTAGTCATCATTTAGCCATTTTCCACGATTATAGGAACTGTCTTTTTTGAACAATTCCAAAAAGTTGATTGGATCTGCATAATCCCCGATCCAGTTGTTCATGACCATCTCAAAATCGCCGCTATTTGAACGATCCAAGCGCACAGAAAATGGAACGTTTGTGACTTCGACAGTCAGCCCATCCAGTGTTTGCTGCAAGGTACCTTGAATGTATTCTGCCATTTTTTTCGATTGATCGGTATCTGATGTCAACAGTTCAAAAGACAATGTATCGATACCCAGTTCAGCTTTTGCCTTTTCCCAATATTCTTGGGCTTTTTCTTCGTCAAAGGCTAACGTGGTTGCCGCATCCTCGACAAAATCAGCCTTTGTCTCTGGATTAAACGCTAGGTCAGAAGGAACAAAACCGACCGCCGGTAAGGAGCCGTTGCCTAAAATATTGTCAACGATTTGTTGTCGATTCATACTATACGAAATGGCTTGGCGCAGATTTGCATTTCGAAAAGGCGAATCTTCTGGTGCTTGATTCATTTCTAAATACTGAGTGGTTGCACTAGGCTGAACAATGTAATCAGGATGATTCACATTCTGCATCGCCAATTCACCGCTTAAAATAATGTCATCGGCTTGTCCGCTTTCGTACAAGTTATAAGCGGTCGATGAGTCTTTCACGACATCAAAGTTAATTGTTTCAAGTTTGACCGAATCAGCATCCCAATAATCGGGATTTTTCGCCAATGTCCATTGGATGTCGGTGCCTGGTCCAGCATAATTGGTCAATAGGAATGGTCCATTGTACGCCGCGTTTTCACTGGTTAAGGCATATTGGTCACCGAACTCTTCTACGACACGCTCGTTTTGCGGGAAGAAAGTTGGAAAAGCCAGTAAAGATAAAAAGTAAGGCGTCGGTTTTTCTAACGTGATTTTCAATTCATGATCATTGACTGCTTCGATCCCTAACTCGCTTTTATCTAGCGTACCATCTGAAATAGCGGCAGCGTTTTTAACGGGTGCCAGCATATAAGCATAATTGGAAGCAGTGGCTGGATCAACGGTGCGTTGCCAGCTAAAAACATAATCAGCTGCAGTAACTGGATCGCCATTGGACCATTTTGCCTCTTCCCGCAGTGAAATGGTGTAAGAAAGCCCATCTTCACTAACTTCAGCGTCTTCGCTTGCACCAGCGATCACAGGAACATTGTTTTCATCTAAGCGATAAAGACCTTCATAGGCGTTGTTTAACGTGATAAAGCTGTAAGAGTCGGTTGCTAAAGAAATATCTGCACTGCCCATCTCTGCCGAAAATTGCACATTGATCACTTGCTCTGCAGAAGAAGCGGCTGATGAATCCGTCTCGTTTTCTTGAGTGCCATTTTGACAAGCTGCTAAAAAAAAGCTGCCTAGTAACACAAGCGATACTGCATATTTGCTACGTTTCCCCATTTTTACTCATCCCCTTCTAACATTCAGATAATTCAAAAAATTCTGTTTGTTGTACCGAGTTTACCGCATGTTTATGCAGCCTGTCAATTTAACACGACCAAAAAATGTAAGAGGTTACATGGTTGTGTCAGAAACGCTCTTCTGAATGTAAAAAGTAGAAAAGAGCGGCTTTATGCTGAATATCGTTGAAAGGAGTCGTGCCAAGAAAGCATACAAAAAAGTCCTGATCTTCTAGGGATCAGAACTTATGATACTTTCTTATACATCATTTCGCAGGTAAAATGGATAAAAAAACTTTCTTAATTTTCCTTCCCTTCACACAAAAAAAGAAGACATAAATTTCGTCTTCATAGCGCTTTCTCAGAACCTTCCCACTTTTTTGCCTTTCAACTCAAGGAATAAAAGAAATCTCCTCAGAAAGTAAAAAAAACGTATCTATTTTAAAATGGGAGTGGTACACTAAACAAACGAAGAGTATTGCACGTGAGAAAAGAAAGACTTCCCCAAGTATCCATTTTCTCCAATACTCTTCGGAGTCTTCAGTACGTATATTAATTATACGTACTTTTTTCATTTGTTCAAGGCTTTTGAAAGATTTAATCAAAAAGTGAAAATCGATAAAAACGTACAAATCCCTTACGCTAATTGACAATGATTCTCAATTAGCGCTATACTAAATGAAATCACTCACAGCAAGGAGGAATTTCATGTATATCCGTACCGTCGCATTTGAAGTAATTCCTGAAGGTAAAGAACGATTTCTAGCTAAAATGAAAAAAGATACCGCCTCAATGAAAACATTCGCTGGCTGTCACTCTGCTGAAGCTTGGTTTTCAGAATCAAAAGACCACCTCATTTTCCAGCTGGTGTCAAAATGGACTGAGAAAAAAGCATTTCAAGCTTGGTTAAAACGCCCCGAACATCTGCAAAAGCACCGAGAGACGTATCGAGCAGAAAAGGAAGGAACTGCAAAACCGAGCCTTGTTTTGTCCAAAACAGGTCAAGAATTTGTCTTGATCGATGAAGAGCCTACTCCTAGTTAAACGATACGAGCGATCCACCAAAGCTGATTCCGTTCGCTTTGGTGGATCGCTTTCTTGTTCAGTATCTCTCTTTTCTATTCCACCGTTCGCTCGTTCAGGGTTCTTCCTTGCTGATCTTTTAATTGAAGCCAGCCATTGGTCCCCCCATAGTAAAGAAACATGCCGACCTCATTGACACTTTTTAATACGACGTCTTCAATCGTTCGTCCCTCTTTGATCGCTGATTGATTCTCTTGCCGTATCTTTTCTGCTAATCGAGCTGAAAAGCCCACCGAGCCGTCTTTGTTCAAAGGAACCTCTTGACGCAAGGTAGCGCCTTTTTCAATTCGAACCTCGTTGCGTTTCTGCCAATAGACCGTTGCTGTACTTCCTTGATAATCCACCATAAAGGGTTCATCTTGTAATTCTTTTGACCATTTATGACGAGGCTTGCCCCCTTTTTTCACCGCTTTCGTTTCCTTTTTGCTGGTGGATACATACCCCAGAAAATCGATCAAGCAATCAAATGGTTCCGCACAAACAGCGACCCCTTGTTGCAGTTCCTGTGGAATCACGATAGGTGCGTTGGAAGCATTGGACAAATGATATTTCTCTTGATAATAGGCTGCTAAGTATGGCGCCATGATCTCCCAAGGTGGTGTAAGGATCATTAAGCGATCATATTCTTGCTTGTCATCAAATGTATTCTCATCTGCTACTGATAGTAATTGGCCTTCTTTTATGGCTAAGAGGACGGTATTGTCTTTTGTTTCAATAAGTTTTCCTTTAACAATTTGCAGTTGCCCTGCTTCCTTTGGCAATTCAAAAAGCATCTGTTTGTCATCAATGACCGTTTTTTCTAATTCCATTTCGCTCCCTGCTTTCTGCTAGTTTCTCGCCCATTATAGCATGTATTTTACTACGCAGCGGTGTCCAAGAATCAAAAAAAGAGGCTGCTTCCAAGAAACAGCCCCTTTGTTAAGGGAATTGGTTTACGTGCATGGCTTCGCTTGATTGGGATTAACCCTTAGCTAGAAAAGCATTCAACCAATGCTGGTTGATAGATCTCGTTGTATTTTGCCACAACTCGTCCACAACGTTCTTCAAGCTCGTCATGATCGGTCTCTTCATAACAGATCACATGCAAAACGGCACAACGTTCCATTTTTCTGACCACTTCTCCGATAACGCGGCTTTCTAAGCCAACTGGTTTACATTCATATGCTTTACCTAATACAATTGTTTCTGCTTCCATAATGCGCTCCTTACTACTCGTTTCTCTAATTGTATTATCATCTTATCATCTAATTCTAATAAAATAAAGCGATATGCATGTCTATTTAAAAAAAAAATGAAAAAAGTGCCCATTATTCAATGAACACTTGCTTTGTAAACGTTATATTGTTTTTTGCTAATTATTAAGAAATGACGATTTATTTACGACTCGCTACTAGGATCGCCGCAAATTCTTCAAGATATTTCTGATCGATCTCATCATAGCTGTTCGTTTTGCCACTATCGATATCCAACACACCAATCAATTGATCATCAGCTATCATAGGAACAACGATTTCAGACATAGCTGCCGAGTCACAAGAGATATAGTTCTCATGTTCTTTGACATTCGGGACGATCAATGTCGTTTGTTTTGCCGCTGACTCTCCACAAACCCCTTTGCCCATAGTGATTCTGGTGCAAGATACTCTTCCTTGGAACGGGCCTAAGATCAGTTCGCCTTCTTCAAACAAATAGTAGCCGGCAAACACCGTATCTTCCAATGTTTCATTTAATAAAGCAGAAGAGTTTGCTAGATTAGCGATCCAATTACTCTCTGCTTCTAATAATCCTTTTAATTGCAGAAGCATCAATTCATACGCTTCGATTTTTTTATTCATTTTCTCACCTCTGTCCTTGATTATAAGCAAAGACAGAGGATTTGTCTTGTCTAAATTACTGAGTATGGGAAACAATAATGTGAAAAAAGAACTGTTGCCTAAAAAAGCCTATCCATCCACTCGTACCAATAGTCAACGCTACTCATAGCATTTCCTTCTCAGTCGTCTTTGAAAACTTACTAGGCATCAATCACAGTAAAGCGAGTGTTTTCATGTTGTACTATTTCGATCTCATCGATAATTGCCTTAGCTAACGTACCGCTAGATGTCACCGATTGCTTTTGTTCGTTGAATAGTAAGTGATCTTTCCCTAAAATCGCTGGTTTAGCTGGTCCTTCTTGAAAGACATTCCCAGGAGAAATCCCCACCCAAGGGACATTTTTGACTGTTTCTAAAAAGAGATATTCGTCTAGCTGATTTTCTGGAATCGCAATCCAACTTTCGCTTCCTGGTGCTTTTTTCAACTCAGAGAGATTGCGTTCCCCCGCTTCATTGAATAAACTGCCGGCTCCTAAGATGAAGAACAAACGAGTGTTTTTTTCTCGAAACAGGTGCACTAATTTTGCTGCCAGATCCACATGCAAGTAAGCTTTGTCAGGACTTGTCGCAAACGCGTCAACAAGCACATCAAAGTCACTGAGCTCTTCTTCTGTGAGGGAAAAAGCATCCTTTGTAAGTGTTTTGACCGTCTCACCAAGTTGTTCTTTGGCCTTCGCTTCATTTCTCACGATAGCAGTCACTTCGTGTCCTCTCTGTACTGCTTCTTGATAAATTGCTGAACCTGCATTCCCTGTTGCGCCAATAATACCGATTTTCATAATGATCATCCTTCCTACTTTTGTTTTTTTCAAAATCAGTTGTTACTAATTAAGTTACAACTAGAGTATAAAAGAAACTTTCTTCCCTGTCAAGAATTTGCCTAGCAGGTGAAAGTTCTTTTTTTACAGCCTATTATGTGACACTTTTAATGATTGGCTTCTACTTGAATGCCGTCAATGATGGATTGTAGCGAGATAGCACTCATTTCCTGCTCAATTTTCTTTTGCAGCACATCGTAAGTTTCCTCTAATACCGTTTGGATATTCCCCCCAATCAAGCAATTGGGATTGGTCTTTTTGTCCGCATGTAAAAGATGCTGATCTTTTTCAACACTCGCATAGATGTCCAACAAAGAAATCTCATTTGGTTCCTTCGTTAGTTTAGGGTTTGGTTTTCCTCTTTGGCTTTCGATCAATCCGGCAATACGCAGATCACTCATAATCCGGCGAACATAAGCAGGATTCGTTTCAACACTCTGGGCGATCCGATCACTTGATAGATCAGTTCCTTTAAAGAGGTGGATGTAAGCGAGGATGTGAATGGCGTCGCTGTATTTCGTTGAATATTTCACTTCGTCTCCACTCCTTTTTCTTGTATCATACCTCTTTTTTCAGATTTAGACAAAGGGTACTGACCAATCTTACAAAACTCGAGGATCCCATCAAGAAAAAGCAGCCCTCAAAAAGTTAGCACAAAAGCCTAACTTCTTGAGGGAACTGCCTACTGAACCATTTTTTTCCTTTTTATTTAAACGAGCACTTTGCTAATAGCCCTTCATCCAAGCAGACTCAATCTGATTGCCGTCAGGATCAACGATTTCATAACCGACCATCATGTCCTCTGGAATCCCCATATCAACTTGGAACGACTGTCCACCATTTTCTTCAGCAGTTTTTGCAAAATTTTTTGCTTCTTCTGGTGTGTCAAAACTAAACGCGATCAATGCGCCACTCGTCTTCTTTGTATCTGCAATACTTCTACCATTTAGAAATTGTTGGTAAAACGCATGTTCTAACAGCATTAACCAAATCGATTCACTCCAAACCATTCCACTGCTGGTCTCGTTTGAGAACTCTTCATTTTTTACAAACCCCAGCGCTTCATAAAAGGATGTTGCACGTTTGATATCAGTGACAGGCAAGTTAATAAACACCATTTTGTTCGCCATTTTCTTGCTCCCTTTCTTTGGTAAGCTGCACTGCTGAATCCGTTCTCATTATAGCATTGGTCGATTGAATAAGAGAAACAATTGGCTTCTAGCGAATAAATGACTGATTTATTCTTTTCAAATCATTTTTGTGAAAAAACCTTTACTAAGATCGATAGCAATCACTCCTAATATAGGTCATTGTGGCTATGGCTGATTCATTCCAACTAAATCTCCGATCCTTGAGGAAGCAATATTTAGAAAGTGATTGCTTGTCCAACGTGTAAATCAGGCCACTCATTTGGCGAGACGATAATCGCTCCTGGAAGAACTTCATTTTCTCCCTCACGGAAATAGATGGAGATATGCCCCAATTCAGTGAAATTCGCATTTGCTGCCGATCCAACTTCTTGGATCTCATATTCTTTTTCTCCAATACGAAATTTCCCACCAACTTGAATCACATCTTCTGTTGGATCCTCATGCGTATGGATGACCGAAATCGCTCTCAATTCTGGTGTTGCTTTTGGTCCAAAAAGGATCAATAAACTTTCTTCTTTAAATGCTTCCACTAATTCTCCGATTTCTGTGACTGTCGTTTTGTACATCGAACATCCTCCTAGAATTCTTTTCAATTAAATAAATAACGCTTACAATTGGACTGTAAGAAACAGTGCTCTTGAAAGACTACCTGCTTCTATTTTGTTTATTGGTTCTGATCGTTGCAACGCTTTGTGAGCCCTAATAACTTACACTTACGCTTCATGCAACAATTCATTTGCAACTTCATCTGTTGTAACAAGGACATTGATCAGCTGATGCTCTAGTGCAATTTTTATCGGTAAAACTTTTTTTGCTCCATAAGCAATCCCGATGACCGTGGGTATTTTTTTAATATCTTTTAAGTTCACACCGATCACACTCTTATTCAACTGACAATCAACTTCATTCCCTGTTTCATCGAAAAATCGAGAATTTATGTCTCCCTTGATTCCTTTTTCTTTAAGGCTTTTCATATCGGAATCATCAATATAACCGATTTCTGCCATTGTACTTTCCTCGAAAGGACTTGCTACCCCGACTAAAGCAATGTCGACTTCACGTGCTTCTGCTATGACACTACGAATGGTTGAGTTTTCGGTCAAGTCCTTTTTAATTTGTGGGTTTGAAACTAACGCTGGAGCATACAAATACTTCGCTCGTCCTCGCATTTTTCTTGCCAGATCATACGATAATTGGTTGGAGTGGATATCTACATGATCATCCCCCATCCCACCAATCAAGGGGTATACGGTGATCTCAGATTGATTGGCAAAAGGATAGTTATCAACTAAATTGCGGAGGGATTTCCCCCAAGACATCCCGATTTTAGCAGCTTTTTTTGATACCTTTTGTAGATACAAAGCACCTTGTCGTCCGACCATTTTGTCCACTTCATGATTTGCCAGATCCATCGTATCCACGACAACTGCACTTTTCAACTGGTATTTTTGTTCCAATTTTCGCTCTAGTGTTGCTGAATAAACACTTTTGCTATTAATAAAAATCTCTACTAAGCCAGCTTCCTTCGCATCAATTAAATTTTTAGAAACCAAAGAACGAGAAACACCAATGATTTTCGCAATCTCCGCTTGGGTTTTTCCTTCTTCATAGTACATCGATGCAATTTTAACTAGCTCTTTTTCATCTGTGCGATCCATCACGCATCTCTCCCTAAACCCTTTTATTAAAATATACCACACCTATTGTCAAATGACACAGCCAATTCGCGATTTTCTAGAAATATGTTGGCCGATGTCTGCGGATGGATGTTGTTTTCTCCCACGATTTCTTGGAAGAACTAGGCAATGCTCTTCCACAAACGTTTTGCTTCTGTTGCAAATGAGTAGAATTTTTTTTCATTTAGAAAAGTATGATTTCCTCTGCTTTTTTCTCATTAGTACATCCCGATGCTAAAGACCCAAGCAATCAATACTGCAAGCACACCTGTAATGACCCGGCTATACAAGATCGCTGGGACTCCGACTTGCACGGTTTCAGGTTTTGCTTCGCCAAGGGATAGACCAACCGGAATGAAATCACAACCTGCTTGAGCATTGATAGCAAAAAGCGCCGGTAACGCATAAGCAACTGGAATGGTGCCTAAGCCAATTTGTGTTCCGATCAATACACCAACGACTTGCGCAATCACACCACCAGGTCCTAAAATGGGCGATAGAAAAGGCATACTACAAATAAAAGCAATCAAAAGCATACCAATGATCGAAGCAGAAAATGGTGCTAAAGCTTGTGCTAGGAGATCACCTACTCCTGTATAATTGATAAATCCGATCAGCATGCTGATAAAGGCCATGAAAGGAATAATGTTTTTCAATAGCATATCAACTGCATCGCGTCCTGCTTGGTAAAAAATGCCCATCACTTTGCCTATCCCTCGAGAGAACTTCACGAGAATGCTCTCTTTTTTGGCATTTTGTGCTTGGTGCTGTGCTTTTGCTTGGGCATACTTTTCTTCAAATGACTCTGGGGCATCTGTAGTTTCAGTATCCGCCTGTTTCTCTAGCGTTTTTTCTTCTACAAGCACTGCCCCTTTATTTTCACATAGCTCGATATCCTCTGGCGTGACACCAGAAACGAAAACATCTTCTGTAATGAACTTAGCTAAAGGGCCAGAAGGCGAAGATGGCAAAACATCAACTGTTGGGATTTTCTTCATTGGATAAACCCCGATACGTGCTGTTCCACCACAATCGATGACTGCTGCCATGATTTCTTCTTCTGGGATCGCATTTGAGAAACCGTCGACGACTTCAGCCCCACTCAGTTCGCCCATCTTTTTCGCAACAGGATGAATTCCTCCTCCAGTCACAGAGATAATCTTGATTTTTTTCCCTTCAGACTGAATTTCTAATCCTTTTCCCCAGCCGTTGCTGCCTTTTTTTACAAAAATCTTTCTGTACATCGCTTTTCCTCCCATATACTCGATTCAACACACTTTAAATCGTTTCAGTTTTTGTGGCAGATTCTCGCTTCATTAAAAATTTTGTGATTTTCTCCGTAATCACACCTCTAACGAAAACCACGACAATCCCACATAAGAAATAACGAACGGCTAAACTTCCTTGATCATACCCTGCCTTCATGACCCCGTTAGCGATCCCCAAGTATACAAAAAGTTCGCCGGCATTCGCATAAGGAAATAAACCTGTTACAGGATGTAAAAATGAAACTACAGCATCATAAAATGCCGGTTTTTCTTCTTCTTCAACGAATTTACCAAACGTATATGCCATTGGATTCGTTAATAAAAGGACCGATAAAATCGGCATGACTGTGTACCTTAATACAAGATGTTTCGCACTGGCACGAATTGCTTTATTGACTCGCTTCTCTCCAATAATAGCGATCAAAGAATAGGTAAATGTTAGTAAAACGATCAATAGCGGTATAATACCAGTCATAAAACTCATAAATTGTTCTCCACCGGCTTCAAACAAACCAATAAAGTTTTTACCAAACCATTCAATATATTTCATTATTCATTCCTCCTAAAATCAAGTAATCGGTTTCATTTTTTTGTCTAAAAAGGACAAAATCACTTTTTGGTGCAAACACGATTTTTTCGCTTGCCATTCCTTCAATAACTCTTGAGAGGGTTGTTCACCAACTAATGCCTCACAAGATGTAAAACGAGAAAAAATCGTCAAGCCAGAATACGTATACGCCTCAATGATCCTTCCCTGTGTATTTGTTACTACGACTAATACCACCGATGAATACCAATTTTTGGCCACTTCTGTATTTAATTGATACCCACTTTTATTTTTATAGCGTTGGATTAATTGTTTCACAAAGCGCTGATAATACCGAATTTGAAACAAACTAAATATTCCTTGTAAAACGACGATAAGTGTTCCTAGCACCACAATTCCTTGCATAAATAACCTCTCCTTTAACTACCACGATTTTTGTAAGTATGTGATATTGATATCTTTTTAGTGTAATTGATTCCTATGTTCGATACAAGCTAACGGTTATTTTATTCCTACTTACCTTATCTGGATCAGTGGTTAAAGGAGAAGCTAACTACTGTTTAATCAAATGTTTCGTCTTGTAATTTGCGTAATTTATATACAGTCGTTGATTCATCTAATTCAACATCATCCACCGTTAAAAAGGCGCCATCTTTGATCGGACGCTTGGCAACTGCGCCAGCAATCAAACCAATCGGAATGTGACTATTTCTTTTCATGTCTTCATGGGTCTCAAGGACACCTCTTACGCAAAAGCCGCCGATTCCATCGATTCGCTCACCCGCTTGGATGGCTTTTTTCGTCACACAAACAGTTTCTGAAACAGGTGCTCCCATAGGTACGATTGCTGTATCTTGCTCTAGTACAGCTCTTGCAATCGTAATTGGTGTTTCTAATGAGCATAGATGAAACGGCCGATAGAGAAGATGATGATCACGCTCGCCTTTTTTCATCAGGTAATCTAATTCATGACTAACGCCTTCGTTTTGCCCTTTCACTATACAAAAGATACCCGGGGCAATTCCGTCAACATATTCCACCACACCAAATTTATTTAATATCCCACCGTTTTCTTTGGTCGTCAGTTGTTCGAGCGTACCATCTAAATCAGCACTGATGCCATGCATGCCAACAACATCAGGGACAAACCCCATTGCATTAGAGAGCAAGTTCATTTCCCCCATCGTCTTTGTTCCATCTTGAAATGACGCTAGAATTTTCGGGCTCATTTTTTGGGCTTTGGCTTTTGCAGCTGCCGTATCTGGATTGGCATGGACCATCAATTGATTATTTTTTCCTTTACCAGCGACTAACACTTCCATCCCCATACTTTTAGCAAATTCATACATCTGCATCGTAGCCGCTGGCTCATCACCATCTGATCCAGTATAAATCAAGTCGGTTGCTCCATATAGCTTATTCATCAGCGGTCCGATCGTAATATCGATTTCAACATTCAAAAGTACAAGATGCTTTTTCGCCATTAGTGATTCAAGAGAAATTTGTGCACCTGCCTCGGGGACACCGGTTGCGTCAACGATTATCTCTACTTTATCGGAATGAATAATATCTTTAAAATCTTGGCTGATCAAAATGTCGATCTTCTCATGGGCTGTCGCATTGTAAGCAGCAGCTGCACGATTGGCAGCTTCTAAATTGATATCGCTTATCCCACTGACGATCATTCCAGGAATCGTTGAAATTTGTGAAATCATACCAAAGCCCATTTGTCCTGCCCCAATCACACCTACCTTGATTGGGTTTCCTTCTTTTTCACGATGTAACAACTTTGTATAAAGCGTCATTGCTTCTTCCTCCTTTTTGTCAAACGACAAGATGTTTGTCATTTGCTATTACATCTGTATTTTGCCATCTCTTTTGTCATATGTCAACACCATTATCAAATGACATAATAATAGACGTCTCATTTTCCTTTTTCTTCCTGTCTATTTGCTATCCTTTCTTTATTCAGTCATTCGTTCTTTTCATCCGTAGAATTGACCGAATCGACCATAATTACTTTTATAGTCATAAAAATTTTCAAAAAAGAACTAAATAAATCACCTAAGAATCTGAGCTATAAAAAGCTAGGTTCTCCTCTCAAGAAAAAAGAAGGACTCGAAAATCGTTTATCATTTTCGAGTCCTCCTTTTTTTTGTTCAAATTTCATGGTTCAAGTGCCCTTTAGAGTTATCCATGCTGATTCACTGATGGTTCAATTGAAGTAACGACAAAAAAGAAGAAATTCTTTCTTAACCTCTGCCATAAATCAGGATGTAACGAATTTGTTGATATAAATTTTTAGAGAACGTCATTTCTTGATGTGTCTTTTTCTTGACCTAAAGTTAACTTCAGCATTTATACTAACAATACTAACTTAAGAAAGAAGGATTTATATGAGAGCAGCAATTTTTGAAAAAGCAGGATTAGTTAAAGTGGAGGAAGTAAAAAAGCCAACTTTGCAAGCAGCCGATGATGTTATTATTAAAGTTGTCCGAGCATGTGTTTGCGGTTCTGATCTTTGGTCGTATGCCCATGGCGATAGTAAAGAACCTCATTCAGTTAATGATGGTCATGAGGCATTAGGCATCGTTGAAGAAATCGGTCCAGACATTACGACTGTGAAACCTGGAGATTTTGTCATCGTCCCCTTCACCCATGGTTGTGGTGAATGTGATGCTTGCCGTGCCGGCTTTGATGGCACATGCGACCGTCATCAAGGTACAACGAATTGGTCTAACGGTTTCCAATCTGAGTATATCAACTTCCATTACGGCAACTGGGCCCTTGTAAAAGTTCCAGGTCAGCCAGCTGATTATACGGAAGGTATGATCAAGTCTCTTTTAACTTTGGCAGATGTTATGCCCACAGGATATCATGCGGCACGTTGTGCACATGTAGAAAAAGGGGATAAAGTCGTCGTGATTGGCGATGGTGCCGTAGGACAATGTGCTGTCATCGCGGCAAAAATGCGTGGGGCTTCCCAAATTATTTTAATGAGCCGTCATAAAGATCGACAAGAAATGGCTCTTCAATCAGGTGCTACAGCTGTTGTGGCTGAGCGTGGTGAAGAGGGAATCGCGAAGGTACGCGAGATCCTTGGCGGAGGCGCGGAAGCCGCTCTTGAATGTGTTGGTACAGAAGCTGCCATTACACAAGCCCTTGGTGTATTGCATAATGGTGGTCGTGTAGGTTATGTCGGCGTCCCTCACTATGATGATCGACCAATCGGTTCCACTTTTGCTCAAAACATTTCCATTGCAGGAGGATCTGCATCGGTCACAACATATGATAAGGAAATCCTGTTAAAAGCGGTGCTTGATGGTACTATCAATCCAGGCCGCGTTTTCACCCAAACCTATGATTTAGATGATATCAACCAAGCCTATGCCGATATGCAGGAACGAAAAACGATCAAATCTATGGTTGTTGTTTCAAGGGATGAATAGACAAAGCTAATTAAAAAACGCTCGTCCGAACAATGGACAGCCTCTCGATAGACAAAGTACTATAACCAGTACTTTGTCTTTTTATCTATGAAGAAAGAAAACACTGTAACAGCCTCCCCTTTTTCCACAATTAATCAATTCTAGAACTTTAAAATGATAGAACATAACGCCAAACAAAAGAAAAAAGCCCTTGAAATCAAGGGCTTTTGCTTCATCTGATAATAAATGATTAACGACGAATTTCTTTGATACGAGCTGCTTTTCCGTGTAATGCACGCAAGTAGTACAATTTTGCACGACGTACTTTACCGTAACGAACAACTTCGATTTGTGCAACACGTGGTGTGTGCAATGGGAAGGTACGTTCAACACCTACACCGTTTGATACTTTACGAACTGTATAAGTTTCGCTGATACCAGCACCGCGGCGTTTGATGACAACACCTTCAAATAACTGGATACGTTCGCGAGTTCCTTCGACAACTTTCGCGTGAACGCGAACAGTGTCCCCAGGACGGAAAGCTGGGATGTCAGTACGTAATTGTTCTTGAGTTAGTTCTTGAATCAATGGATTCATGTTTATCATTCTCCTTATTCCCAAACATTCTTAAAGCATGAAAGCTCCAGCGGAACATCGTAATAGTTGAGTTTACACTCACTGAAATATCTTACCACAGTCGACCATAGGCTGTAAAGAGAATTTTCTTGTCATGGCACAGAATATCAAAAAAACTGGCACTATTTTACTTGCCAGTCTTCGCTTCGTCTTCAATTTCTTTTAAAAGCTTCTGCATTTCAGCGGTCAGCGGATAAGTTTCCAGCATATCTGGGCGTCGCTGATACGTTCGGCGCAATGATTCTTTTAATTGCCACTGCTCGATCAGTTTATGATTGCCATTCATCAAAACTTCCGGCACTTTCATGCCTTTGAACTCTGCCGGGCGTGTATATTGCGGATGCTCTAATAAACCAGTGGAATGAGAATCAGTTTGTGCGGAGGTTTGATTGCCCAAAACTTCTGGTAATAGCCTGACCGTCGCATCGATCATGACCATTGCCCCCAATTCTCCGCCAGTCAAGACGTAATCGCCCAGTGACACTTCATCAGTGACCAATGAACGGATTCGTTCATCATAGCCTTCATAGTGACCGCAAATAAAAACAAGGTGCTCTTCGGTAGAGAATTCTTCCGCCATCTTTTGATCAAAGGGTTTTCCCGCTGGGTCTAATAGGATTACCCGCTTTTTCGTTTCTGGTGTCGCTTCTTCGATCGCTTTGATATTGTCATAGACAGGTTGGACTTTTAATAACATTCCTGCTCCGCCACCATAAGGATAGTCATCCACTGTTTGATGTTTGTTGTCAGAATAATCACGGAAATTAGAGACATTGATTTCTAACAATCCCTTTTCCCGTGCTTTACCGATGATCGATTCTCCAAGAGGCCCTTCAAACATTCGTGGAAATAGTGTCAGCACATCAATTCTCATCGTCTAACAATCCTTCTGGGATCTCAACGATGACCTGACCATTTTCAAGATCGATGGTATGAACAACAGATTCGATATAAGGAATCAAGGCATCCTTCTTCCCTTTTCGCTGTACCACCCAAACATCATTGGCGCCTGGTGAAAGGATCTCTTTGACTTTACCAATGACTGTGCCATCTTCTTCGACGACTTCCAGACCAATAATTTCATGGTAGTAAAACTCATTTTCTGCTAGATCCACCAAATCATCCTTGGTAACTTTTAAAATGCCGTTACGAAACGGTTCAACGTCGTTGATGTTAGGATAGCCCTCAAACGTTAACAAATCAAAATTTTTATGTTTGCGATGACCTGAAACAATCAATGGTAATGGCTCTTTATTTTCACGAAAAAGTGTCAATTCAGCCCCTTTACGGTAGCGTTCTTCTGGAAAATCCGTTTGTGATATCACTCGTACTTCTCCACGGATCCCATGTGTATTGACGATTTTCCCTACGTTTAAATATTCTGTCACGTTCGTTCCCCATTTCTTCTAACTTCTGTTCTATTTTAGCATAGCAAAGTAGCGAATTCTAGCCGTTTCCTAGCGCCCCCTGTTTTCCTCAAAATCATCGCGCGAAAAACACCCCTTCGACGCTTGATCAAAGGGGCAATGTCCTAATCTGAAACTTATTGATTCATTGAAACGGCCATTTCCAAAGCTGAACGTGCATCTTGATGTTGCACCGTTCGAAGCATCTTTTCTTGTTGCCAGACCACGGTAGTTGCTGTATGGTCATTTTTTCCCATATCGATGGTGATTTGACCGACCTCAGGCGCTGGGAGCATGGCATCTTCCAGATACGCCACCACTTCTTTGGCAACCGGCACAGGATCTTGTTCTTCTTGGTTGACCGCTCGAACAGTCAACGTCCAATTCCCTTCTTGCCAACTTAAATAACTGGAGCCAGCAGCTCCTTGCATATGCCCAGTAATCCCATATCCGAGATCAACGGCTTGTCCGCCATCATCCGCTGTTACATTGACCGCTGCAGCCGCTTCATCCGCTGATTGATACTCTTTTGATTGAAAAGCAGCAAGCGGTGTTTCCTCGTTCAAAGCCTTGTCATTGAGAGACAATTGCTGATCAAGTCCATAATAAAGAATCGAGGCATCGGATTGACTGCCAGCTGTGGCAGCATTCAACACTTTACCCGAAGCAAGCGGAACGTCCTTTGGCAAGACAAGATCAGGGAATACCGCTTGTATTTGGCTATAGATGTCTGTGGTGCTACTCGTATTTGAAGAATCCTCAGAACCCCCCTGACTAGTCGATGCAGTTGATTGACTGGTTTCTGATTGACTACTTTTTTGTTTTTGGGTACTTTCCACCATAGTCGTTGCTGTTGTTTCAGCTGTACTGGCTTGACTGGTTTCTTGGTCTTTTTGATTATTACAGCCAGCCAAGGTTCCGATCGTTAGCAGCGTAACAAATAATCCTAGTTCTTTTTTCATGATGTTCCCCTCCTTATACAAAGGATACCCCTCAATAAAAAAAATGACAAACAAGTCAGATTGTCTGTCATTTTTTTGTCGATTTTTTAAAGATTAGTGACCCAATTTTGCAGTGATTGGAAGCCGTCCTTGATCCATTGCCAAACTTGATTGGCGATCGTCGATAGGTCGCCCCAACGAAAGTTTTGTGTCCATTGGTTCAGTTGGGTCATGATTTCCTCACGATAGACCCAAATCAAAAAAAGTAGTAGCAAGACCCCTAGCGTTCGCCAAAGAAAAGAACCAATTTTATAAATAAAGACGAGAATCAAAAGAACGACGATCCATGCGATTAGTTGAGACATACAAGCACCTCCTCATTTTTGATTATCTCAAAACCATCCTTTTTTGTCCTCCATCTTAAGCATGAATTTTACAAAAAAAGCATTTCTCAAAGAGAAATGCTTTACACTCTTGCTTATTTACCATCAATGATATTCAAACGAACTTTTTTCGGTCCATTTGTCCGTACACTGTAAACGATCGTTCGAATTGCTTTGGCAACCCGACCTTGTTTACCGATGATACGACCAATATCTTCTGGTGCCACAGTAAGATTATATTCCAAGAAATCATCTGACTCTACCAGCTCAAGCTTGATATCCTCAGGTTTGGTAACAAGTGGTGAAACGATCGTTAAGACTAATTCTTGCAAATCTTTCATCCAAAGTCACCTTATTTCTTAGTGAATTTTGCTTCGTGGTGTTTTTTCATAACGCCTTCTTTAGAAAGGATGTTACGAACTGTATCTGAAGGTTGCGCACCTTTAGATAACCAATCAAGAACTAGATCTTCTTTGATTGTTACTTCAGCTGGGTCTAGTAAAGGATTGTAAGTACCAACTGTTTCGATGAAACGTCCGTCACGAGGAGAACGTGAATCTGCTACGACGATACGGTAAAAAGGTTTCTTTTTAGAACCCATGCGTTTTAAACGAATTTTTACTGCCATTATTTACACCTCCATTGATTTAATCACAAGAGCTAGTTTAACAGGTTTTTCTGATGGTGTAAAGAGTTTTTTCTTTACAGCTGAAAAAAGTTTTTCATTCCTGTTTTTTCGGCATGGTTATCTTTTGCCAGAATGAATCTGGACGCGTATCATGAATACTAGAGAAACCTTTTTAAGGTCAAATCGTTTTATTTGCACCATCCACTTACTTTTGGTAAGCTAAATGAGTAGAAAACAACAAGGAGGAATTTTACATGACAAAAAAAATCGGTTTTATCGTCGGCAGCTTGCGGGAAGGTTCTTACAATAAACTCGTAGCGAAAAAATTCGCATCACTATTACCAGAAGGTTTTGAAGCATCTTTCATCGAGATCGGCAACTTGCCTTTTTACAATGAAGATTTGGAAGTTGAAGGAAAAGTTCCTGCTGAATGGACAGCATTTCGTGAAGCATTAAGCGCCGTTGATGGTGTCTTCTTCTTTACACCAGAATACAACCGCTCTGTTCCTGCAGCCTTGAAAAATGCTTTAGATGTTGGTTCTCGTCCTTACGGTGCGAGCAGTTGGGGTGGCAAACCAGCCTTAGTCGTCAGCGTTTCTCCAGGAGCGATCGCTGGATTTGGTGCGAACCATCATTTGCGTCAATCATTAGTCTTTTTGGATATGCCTACTCTGCAACAACCAGAAGCCTACATTGGCGGTATCACAAACTTGATCGATGAAAACAATGAAATCAATCCAGATACAGTAAGCTTCTTCGAAACGATCCTTGCAAAATATATTGAATTCTTTCAACGATTCAACTAATGAAGATTCCATACAAAAAGACCAAGAAACTCGGCACTGAGTTTCTTGGTCTTTTTTACTGTCAAGAATAATCGTTTACGCTTTTTACTCGCTGCCTGACACAGACTTTCGGACAAAATGGAGTTCTGTCAGTTCCCCCATCTGTTTTGTTTCAACAAACGTCAAGCGTCTCGAGTAATCCCCCGGTTCAAACAGTCGCTTGCCTTCTCCTAAAAACACCGGCGCGATTTGAATAAACCATTCATCGATCAAATCAGCTTCCAGCAATGGTTTTAATAAGGAACCTCCCCCTACTACCCATACGTTTTCCTCTTGTTTTAATGCTGAAACAAATGCCACTGGATCCGTTGACACTAGCGTTGCATCTGGCAACGGTTCTTTTTGTGTACGGGAAAAAACATAATTTGTCGTTTCGGGATACAACAGTCCACCATCCATAAGTTTTTTTGCTTCTTGATAGGTCTTTCTCCCCATCACTATCGCATCGATGGTTGCAAAAAATGCTTCATAAGTCGTGGCGACACCGGTATCAGTTTGAAACAGCCAGTCCAGTTGATCCTTCAGACCTGCTAAATAGCCATCGAGGCTGATCGCACCATAGAATATCACTTTTCCCATTATGCTCGCTCCTTTATTCTTTGTTTGCTGCTGATGTTCGACAAACACAAGTGACTAAATGGTCGTTGACCATGCCGACAGCTTCCATAAAGGCGTAAATAATGGTCGTTCCGACAAATTTAAACCCTCGCTTTTTCAAATCTTTCGCTAGCTGATCAGAGATTTCCGAATGGGTCGGTACATCGGATTGCTGCTCAAATTCATTAATGATCGGCTGATGATCGACATATCGCCACAAGAATGCGGAGAAACTACCATATTCTTGCTGGATTTTTAAAACTTCTTGGGCATTGCTGATCGCCGCTTCAATCTTTCGCCGATTGCGGATGATTCCTGGATTCATCATCAGTTCTTCCACTTTTTCTTCCGTATAGTTCGCTACTTTGTTGATTTCAAACTGATCATACGCCGCATCAAAATTCGCCATTTTATTTAAAATCGTTTGCCAGCTCAACCCTGCTTGATTCATATCTAACACCAATTTTCGAAACAACTGCTGATCCTCATATTCAGGTTTCCCCCAGATTGTATCATGATACTCCTGCATCGCTGGTGTACTGTTGGCCCACTCACATCGTTCCATTGTCCTCATCAGCTCCTTTTTGTTTATTTTATCATAAAAGACTTTACTTCCACTAGTGTACTACGTATACTAGTACACATAAATGAAAGGAGCTGATTTTGTGGTTCGCATTAACAAAGCCAGCAGCAAACCTTACTATGAGCAATTGGTTTTAAGTATCAAAGAAGATATTCTGAACGGTGTTCTAACCGCTGGAGACCAAGTGCCTTCGGTTCGTGAAATGGCCAAGCACCTGTTGATGAATCCAAATACCGTCAGCAAAGCCTACAAAGTATTGGAAAATGAGCAAGTGCTTGTCACCATCAAAGGAAAAGGCACCTTTGTGAAAGTTACTGAGGATCTGCCACGCGATGAGATTCGGATCTTACAAGTGAAAGAACGTTTGAAAGAATTGGTGATCGAAGCACGCCATCTACAGATCAGCATGCGTGAGCTGAGCGATTGGATGAATGGCTTTGAACAAGAGTTAGGAGGCGATCCACAGTGAAGATCGAACATGTGACCAAGAAAATGGAACAAACAATTATCTTAGAAAACGTGAACTTCTCTTTGGAAAAAGGAGAACTCGTAGGATTGATCGGCCGCAATGGTTCTGGGAAAACCACGCTGTTTCGGACGGTCGCTGGACATTATTTACTAGATGATGGCGAGATTTCAATCGATAACCAACGCCTGGATCAGCACCCGGAATTAAAAGAACAGCTTTTTTATATCGATGAAAAAGAAAACTTTCTGGCTGCCTACTCGTTAAAAAAAATCAATCAATTTTATCGGCTTGCTTATCCGAATTTTGATCAAAATCTTTATTTAGAATTGATGCAAAGCCATGGTCTGCCGCTAACGCTTTCTTACCGGCGAATGTCAAAAGGAATGCAAGGTCTTTATAAGATGATTCTAGCGATCGCTTCAAATGCGACGTTCTTACTGTTAGACGAACCTTTTGATGGTCTTGATGTGATCGTCCGTAAAAAAGTGATCGGACTATTGCTGGAAAGCCTCAGTGAGTCGAATCGTACCGCATTGATCGCTTCTCATAATCTAAATGAATTAGAGCATATTATTGATCGTGCCTTGTTGATCAAAGGGAAAACGATTGAAGGAGACTACCGTTTGGAAACGATTCGCGAACAATCTCGCAAACTTCAACTCGTCTTTCGCAGCAAGCAGATTCCTCCCCTTATCAAGCAGCGCTCCAAGCTGATTCAAAAACAAGGTCGAGTCTTGACCGCTTTGTTTGACAATTACACAAAAGAGCTGGCGGCTGAGATCCAGCAGCTTGACCCTTTGGTTTTCGAAGAATTGCCATTGACCTTGGAAGATCTGTTTGAAGCAAATTTACGACAAGAGGCATTAGTGGAAGGATAGAGGTGGAAAACGATGTTAAGCAATATATTTAAAGAACGCTACGGCAAGCTGCTGATCGGCTTTTGTTTTGTCTTACTCTTAATGTATCTTGGTGATGGCTGGCAATCACAAAAAGCCTGGCATCAGCAAGAACGCTATTTGACATCTGAAGAATTTATCAAAGATTTCAACGAAAATCGAGAGTACTATGTCAAAAGCTACAAGGGTGAAACCCCGGTTTACTTTGATTCGGCAACAGAATACCGCGATGCGGTATTGACGATCAGCAATGAGTCCCCTGATGAGATTTATTACAATCGCCCTTATATGACCACCATGAATCAATTTGTGATTGTCTTCCTGTTTATTTGGGGCTTCTTATCCTTTTTTGTCGATGGCCGCAACAATTTCAATCGCTTTTTATTTGCCTTACCCTTTAGCAGAAAGCACGTCTTTCACAAGAAACTGCTTTTTATCGGCTTACCCTTGACCGCTTGTTTAGTGTTGGGTCTGTTAGGTCATATCCTGATCGAATACACGATGATCCCAGCTCGCTATCTCGCTGTGCCGCTTCAAGACGTGCTGCTTTCTGCCCTTAGTACCTTGGCAACGAATCTGCTAGTATTTGCTGCAGGTCTCTTGTTAGGCGTTTTGCTGGGGAATCTGTTTACTGGCGTGCTCTCGGTCTTCTTCACTATTTCGCTAGGATCAATGGGGTATAGCTTTTTCCAATGTACCCGCGAGTTTTTTAGTTTTGTGTTTCTTGGTCATGGGGATTTTCTGATTCCTTTTCAAACCTGGATCGATTGGCCGCAAGGATATGTCTACCCTTGGTGGCTGCTGCTCCTTTACCTCGGCTTGAGCGGCTTGCTGATTCTGGCTGCCGAAAAAGTGTTCTCGAAAATCTCTTTAGAAAATGACGGTGATTATATAACGATCCCTAAATTGCGCGCACCAGTTTATTGGCTGCTTTCTTTGGGAACTTGGTTCTATTTATCCATGATTTCTTATTACCCACTAGAAATTTTTTACCGTAATCTCTATGAGGGGTATGATGTCAGTCTTTGGAACATCGCCCTTCGGCTCGGTTTATTACTGGTTGCCTGCTTATTCATCAGTTTGCTGCTTGTCTATCCTAAAGCGCTGATGAATTGGTGGTACAAACGAAAAAACAAACAAATCAGTGGAATATAAAAAAGCATCCCTGCAACATGTTCTTGTTGCAGGGATGCTTTTAAGTTTAATGTCTAGGTTTGTCGTCGTCTTTTTTGTCAAAGAAGTCATTTACTTTACGAGAAACATCATCCGCAAAATCTTCAACCTTATCTTTGGCTTTCCCATATTTATTTTGGGTTTTGCCTTTTAATTCTTCGGAGTCATCTCCTGTAAGTTTCCCTTTTGTTTCGGTTACTTTTCCTTCAATGCGATCTTTGTTTGTCATCGTAAAAAACTCCTTTCATACTTGCTATAAATTAATAGTAGCACCATTTAACAGAAAGCACGAATGTTCTGCTTCTATCCTATTCTTAGAGTTGTCCGCAACGATAGTTGATCGCTATTTTTGACTCTTGGACGATTTGAGATATTCGGTAGAAAGCTGGATTTCTCTATAAAAAAAGGATGTTCTTTAGATGTTCTTTAGATGTTCTATTTGATGTTCTTTGAAGGAGTTCATTTAAAGAGGACGCTGTGAGCATAAAAAACCATGACCTGAAGAAGGCAATCTGAGGCGCTGCAGTTGCTAGAATTAGCAGGTACAGCTTCTCGATTTGGTGCCTTTTCAGATCATGTTTTTTTAATTACACGAAGATAAGGTTCAGTTCTCAGTTCCTATCAGTGTTAAACGATTATTTACGTTTTTTCTTTTTCTTCTTTTGTTTCTTGACCATGCGGTTCATGGCCATTTTTCCAAGTTTCCCTTTGACACCGCCGCCAAACATTTGATCCATGCCAGGAATGTTCATATTCCCTTTACTCATTTGCTGCATCATTTTGCGAGATTCTTTGAATTGTTTGATCATACGGTTGACTTCGACGACACTGTTTCCAGAACCAGCAGCAATACGGCGGCGACGGCTTGGATTCAACAAATCAGGATTTTCCCGTTCAGCTGGTGTCATAGAATAAACCATGGCTTTTTGTCGAGCAATTTGTTTCGGATCAACTTTGACATTTTCGATACCAGGCATTTGACTCATTCCCGGAATCATTTTTAAGAGATCTTCAATTGGGCCCATGCCCATAACTTGATCGATCTGTTCGACAAAGTCATTGAAGTCGAAGGAGTTTTCCTTCATTTTTTGAGCAAGTTCTTCTGCTTTTTTCTCGTCGTAATCTTGCTGTGCTTTTTCGATCAAAGTCAGCATATCACCCATACCGAGAATCCGACTAGACATCCGATCTGGATGGAATACTTCAAGGTCGGTCAATTTTTCACCGGTACCAGTGAACTTGATTGGAGCGCCCGTAACTTGACGAATCGACAATGCCGCCCCGCCACGAGTATCGCCATCTAGCTTGGTGATGACTACCCCTGTGATCCCCAGTTGTTGATTGAAGCTTTCCGCCACGTTGACAGCATCTTGTCCTGTCATCGCATCTACTACCAGTAAAATTTCATTTGGCTGTGCCAAGTCCTTGATTTGTTTTAGCTCTTCCATCAAGTTTTCGTCGATATGCAAACGACCCGCCGTATCGATCAAAACGTAGTCATTTTTCTTTTCCCGAGCCAAAGCCAATCCTTGGCGGACGATTTCAACTGGGCTGACATCAGTTCCCATATCAAAAACAGGTACATCCAATTGCTGCCCTAATACTTTCAACTGGTCGATCGCAGCTGGTCGGTACACGTCACCAGCGATCATTAATGGACGTGCGTTTTCGGTTTTGATCAAATGGTTGGCTAATTTCCCAGCAAAGGTGGTTTTCCCTGCCCCTTGCAAACCAGCCATCATGATGATCGTTGGGATCTTCGGTGATTTTTCGATCCCAACTGTTTCTGATCCTAATGTTTTGGTTAATTCTTCATCAACGATCTTAACGATTTGTTGCGCTGGAGATAGGCTTTCTAATACTTCTACCCCCACTGCCCGTTCACGGACATTTTTGGTAAACTCTTTTACAACTTGCAGATTGACGTCGGCTTCTAATAAAGCTAGACGAATCTCACGCATCATTTCTTTTACATCTGCTTCAGATACTTTTCCTTTTCTGCGCAGTTTGCTCATTGCCTGCTGGAGGCGTTCAGTTAAACTTTCAAATGCCATTTTTTTTCATTCCTTTATTCTTCAATTTCTTGGAGCTGTTGAATAAACCCCTGTAAGGTTTCGTCTTTTGGATAGTGGGTTTTCGTATACTCGCTTAGCTGATCCATCAAGTCTTCCCGCATGATATAATCCGAAAACATATGTAGTTTTTTTTCATAGTCTTCTAAAATACGTTCGGTGCGTTTGATGTTGTCATAGACTGCTTGACGGCTAACTTGATACTCTTCAGCGATTTCTCCTAGAGAAAAATCATCTGCGTAATACAATTCCATGTAATTCATCTGTTTTTCCGTCAATAACGTGGAATAAAACTCAAACAACGCATTCATGCGATTGGTCTTTTCAATTTCCATTTGCTTCCTCCTGTTTTGCAAGCCATTCGACATCGGACAAAACAGTCATGCCTTGTTGTCGAAAATAGGCACAAGCGACACCGACCCCTGTTTTTTTGATTCCAGAAAAATTGCCATCATAAATCGTCTGACTGCCACAAGAGGGACTTTTCTCTTTTAAGATCAGTTGGGTGATGCCTTGCTCTTGTAATTTTTGATAAGCAATTTTCGCGCCTTTAGTAAATTGTTCCGTCACGTCTTCTCCTGAAATGGTGACGACCTTCGCTCGTTGCGCCCAAACATCCACCCCATCGCCACCGACGATTTCGGCCGGTTCGCGTGGAATCGGCAAGCCGCCAAGAACTTCTGGACAGACCATCATTGCTTGACCCGCACGAACAAGTTCGATCAATTGTGGTACTGCTTGATGTTTTCCATCGTAGCGGCAAAGGGCACCGCCTAGACACGCACTGATTCCAATCATTTAGCACCCTCAGCTTTCCTATGAAATCGTCCTTTATTATAGCATTTATTTAGTGGTTGCAATAGTACCAATTGTCTATTCATGCTAAAATAGGACTTGTTCGTTGAAATTTAATCGTTTCTTGAAAAAAAGAAACGAAAGGAGTCTATCATGAAAAAAATACTCGTTGTCGATGATGAACCTTCAATCGTCACACTTTTAACCTTTAATTTAGAAAAAGAGGGCTACCAAGTCGTTTCCGCCTCAGATGGTCAAAAAGCCTTCGACTTGGCGTTGTCAAAACCTTTTGACTTTATCATCTTGGATGTCATGCTGCCGAATTTGGACGGCATCGAAATCACAAAGAAATTACGGCAAGAAAAAATCGAGACACCGATCCTCGTCTTGACCGCAAAAGATGATCCGATCGACCGGATTTTGGGTTTAGAGATCGGGGCTGACGACTACTTGACGAAACCCTTCAGCCCTCGAGAAGTATTGGCTCGAATGAAGGCCATCTTCCGTCGCTTAGAACCTCGTCAACAAGCACGAGAAGAAGATCAACCTGCAGAAATCTTGCAAATCGGCGGAATTCAAGCCGATCTGACCAATTTCCAGGTCAGTGTGGATGGGGAGAAAATCTTCCTGACCCCGAAAGAGTTCGAGCTGCTGGTTTACTTTATGAAACGTAAAGGCCGCGTGATCGATCGCGATACCTTACTCAATCGTATTTGGAATTTCGACTTTGATGGACAAAGTCGCATCGTGGATGTTCACATCAGTCATTTAAGAGAAAAATTGGAAGCTGATCCCAAGCGTCCAGAATACTTGGTGACCGTTCGAGGATTTGGGTATAAATTTCAGGAGCCGACCCAATGAAAAAACGCTATGGCTATGGTTTATGGTCAATCGGTCTATTGCTGATTTTTTTCCTGTGTTGGCAAGTTCTAAGCAGTTTTTACCGTCAGCAAGTCATCGCCCAGCAAGTGGATTTTCTGCAAGAGAAAGCCGCTGTGTTTTTGAATCTCTCAGATAACCAAACCGCAGCGCTCGAACAATTTGCCGATGCCTATGTTCAAGATAGCAATAGCCGCATCACTTTGTTAGATGATCAAGGCCAAATCATTTTCGATACTTATGATCATACACTGCATGAAAACCGCTCCGATCGTCCAGAAGTTCAAGCCGTTTTGCGCGGAAGCGCCGTTGGTCAATCGTTGCGGGAAAGCGACACCTTGCATGAAGAATTGCTTTACGTGGCGATTCCTGTCAAAGAAGATGGAAACTTAACTCAAATCTTGCGGATCGCAGAACCGACTGCTGCTTTTTTTGCGAAAAACCAAGGAATCAAGCAATCGATCTTGATTGTCTATCTTGTCTTTTGTTTCTTGATCAGCCTGCTGATTTTTCACACGCTGCGTCAGCGGAATCGTCCAATCCAAACGATTCTGCCCGTCGTAAAAAAAATGATCACCTCGCCCGATCAACAAGCAATCATTATGCAAGAAACCCCTGAACATGATGAGTTGTATCAACTGATCAATCAGCTGAGCGAACAAATGAGCCAGACCTATCGTGCCTATGCGGCATCTGAACAACAGCTGTACGGCTTGCTCAGTGAACTGATGATCGGTGTCTTTATCATTAATGAAGAAAATCAACTGCTGCTGTTGAATCCGACGATGCAAGAACAGTTGGGGATGGAAAATGCGCCAACCTTGCCGCAGCCCTTCACTGAAGTGATTCATGACACACAACTGATCCAATTGATCTATCAATTTAACGACGAGACCCCTATTTTCCATGCGGAAACCACCCTTAGCGGAGAACGTTCAAAAGTCTTGGATGTTACCTTGCGAAGCTTTCAAGAAAACCAGTTGATTGGTATTTCTTATGACTTGACGCGCATCCGACAATTAGAAAAAATGCAAAAAGATTTTGTCGGCAATGTTTCCCATGAATTAAAAACGCCGGTAACTTCCTTGATTGGGTTTACCGAAACACTGCTGGACGGCGCCAAAGAAGACCCAGAAACATTGCAGACCTTTTTAGAGATCATTCAAAAAGATGCTTATCGCTTGAAAAATCTAATACAAGATATCATCCAACTGTCTCAAGACAGTGATTCTTTCCAGTATGTCGACCAACCGATCAACTTTTCTGAGCTGCTGCAACAAGTCGTTCAAACCTATGGTCCCGCAGCTGCTAAGAAGCAATTGACCTTTCAATTTGAAGGACCCGAACCCTTCATTTTATCTACCAAAAAAGAGCTGCTGCAGCCCATCGTAAAAAATCTGGTAGAAAATGCTGTCACCTATTCAAAACCTGGTGGTGTCATCACATTATCCTATTCAGAGCAAGACGACCAGCTGTTATTTCAAGTGCAGGATCAAGGCATCGGCATCGATGAAGAAGATCAGGAACGGATTTTTGAGCGGTTTTATCGGGTGGACAAAGCCCGCGCCCGCAATTCTGGCGGCACTGGACTTGGGCTGGCTATCGTTAAAGACTATACCAAATTATTAGGCGGCAGCATCAAGGTTGACAGTTTCCCCAAAATTGGTTCTACCTTTACGGTGACTTTGCCGCTTCATGAAAAAGATGATTATTGATAAAAAACAGCCGATAACAGGTGAATAATTGTTATCGGCTGTTTTTGTAGTTGTTTTTCATTACCAAATGAAGCACCAGCCAATAGCATCTTCTTGATGCTTTAAACACAAAAAAAGAAGGAGCATTCTCCTTCTTCGGTCATTTCACTATTCAACATTCGTTACTTCGCCGTCTACACTGCGTTCTACTTTCATATCAGTGATTGGCAAGTAACCTAATTCAATAACGATTCCTTGTTGGACATCGTCTGTCATGATGTAATCAAGAAAGGCTTTGACGTTTGTATCTGGTTCGCCGTTCGTGTACATATGCTCGTAAGACCAGATTGGCCATTTGTTATCTGCAATATTTTCAGGAGTCGCTTCTACCCCATCAAGAGATAGCGCTTGGATCGAATCGTCCAAATAGGATAAAGCAAGGTAGCTGATTGCTCCTGGTGTTTCAGCAACGATTTTACGGACTGTTCCAGAAGAATCTTGCTCTTGTGTTTGGATCGTCTCTGCACCATCTAAGCCCCATTTTTCAAAGGTCGCTCTCGTACCGCTGCCTGATGCGCGGTTGATTACAGAGATTTCTTGATCTGCTCCGCCTAGTTCAGACCAATTCTTCACTTTGCCTGTAAAAATATCGATCAATTCTTGTTGGCTAAGGTCCGTAACGCCTGCGTCTTTATTTACCACTGGTGCCATACCAACTACGGCTACTTTATGGTCAACTAATTTGCTAGCATCCACACCATCTTTTTCATCCGCAAACACATCGGAATTGCCGATCGTCACCGCGCCTGCTTCTACTTGACTTAAGCCAGTTCCGCTACCGCCACCTTGAACCGTAATTGTATAATTGGGATTGTCTGCTGAGAAGCTTTCACCTGCTGCTTCAACCAAGGGTTGCAATGCAGTTGAGCCTACCGCTAAAATTTCTACATTTTCATTTGATGCGGCACCTGATGAAGATCCGCCTGATGCTTGACTGCTCTCAGTGCTTGCGCCACCGCTCCCACAGCCAGCTAATAATAAACCAGTTGCAAAAAATAAAAGTCCCAATTTTTTCATTTAGTAAATCTCCTTTCGTTATATGCTTAGTTTAGCAAGGCGGTGTAAACCCTTGATGGATTTCATGTAAAGAATCGATAAAGCGATGTAAATCTTTTGTAAAGTTCGTCGATTGCCTATAAAAGCCCCCACTGAATCCATCAGAGGGGGCTTACTTTATCTAAAAACGAAAGAAACGTTTGTAGAATCAATTGCTTTGCATATAGCGTGTCAAGCGATCCATCGCTTCCACCAAGTTTTCCATACTTGCCGCATAGCTTAAACGAACATAGCCTTCTGCTTCGGGACCAAAGGCGATACCCGGGATGATTGCTAATTGATTCTTTTCGGCTAAGTCGACACAAAAAGCCATGGAATCTTGGTTGAAACCAGCTGGTATTTTGGCAAAAATATAGAATGCACCTGATGGCTTCGCCATGTCAAAACCAAGGGCAGTCATCTTTTCAAACAAGTAATCTCGGCGTTCACGGTAATCGGCTTTCATGACTTCTGCATCATTGATGCCTTCGATCAATGCCCGCACTGCGGCTTTTTGAGAAATCGTTGATGCCGCAGTCACTAAGTATTGGTGGACCTTAATGATCTGAGCAGTCAACGCTTCTGGTGCAAAAATGAAGCCGACGCGCCACCCAGTCATCGCGTGAGATTTCGACAAGCCATTGATCACGATCGTTTGATCCCGCAAGTATTCAGCAATGGACACATGGGTTTCATCATAAGTCAACTCACTATAAATTTCATCGCTAATAACAAAAACGGGGTATTTTTCTAAAACCTCCGCCAATGCTTTGACTTGTTCTCGGGTATAAACGACCCCTGTTGGATTGCTAGGATAATTCAAAATGACTGCCTTGACTTGCTCCCCATGCTCTTTTAAGGCTGCTTCCAAAACTTCTGGCGCTAAAACAAAGTCATTGTCCGTCGTATCAAGATAGATCGGTTGGGCATGGGCTAAATGGATGACTGGTTCATAGCCTGGATAAATTGGTGCCGGTAGGAGAACTTTATCGCCAGGTTCCAACGTGGCTAATAAAGAAGCTGAGATTGCTTCCGTTGCACCGATCGTCACTAATACTTCTGATTGAAAGTCGTAATCAAGCTGATATTTATTTTTCAAAAAGAGGCTGGCTGCTTGCCGAACATCTGCTAAGCCGGCCATTCCAGAATAGTGGCTAAAATTTTGTTCGATTGCTTGGACACCCGATTTTTTCACGTGCTCTGGTGTGTTAAAATCCGGCTCGCCTAACGTTAACTTTAAAATATCAGGAATTGAAGAAACCCGTTCATCAAATTTACGAATCAATGAAACAGCTATATTGTACACTTCGTGATTGAAGCGTTGGCTTACGTCTGCCATAGTATCACTCCTTTGAATTAAGCAAATTCATTCGCTATTGTTGTTAATCCTAACACAAAAAGGCGACAATTTTAAGCAACGGATGAAATTAATCTAATAACGATAAATCCGTTTGTTTATTTACAAACAAATTCAACTTATGTTAGTATATATCTAAACAATAAAAGGAGAACCCAAAATGAAACCTTATCAAGAGTTTACCATTTCTGATTATCAGCAAGGATATGTCGCAACACCAACGGATTATTGTTGCGTCTTTTGTCAGGAGACCTTCGACAAAGAAGAAATCTATCCCGTTGATGGCGCCTTTTTTACATCAAAAAAACGAATGATGCAACATATTACTGACCATCACGGAACCGTTTTGTCCGCATTGTTGGCTTTACCCAAAGAACAAACAGGCCTATCAGAAAGCCAGCAGGAGATTTTACAACTGTTTGCCCAAGATGTTAGCGATACTGTGATTGCCCAGCGCTTAGGTATCTCTTCTTCGACTGTCAGGAATCATCGCTTTAAACTAAAAGAAAAGCAGCGACAAGCGACTGTTTTTCTAAGTATCATGTCCTTGTTGCAAGATACCCCGTTGCTGCCGCCTCATAAAGGGGCGACGATGCTTGATGATCGCTATGCCATTACGGCTAGTGAAAGAGAAAAGATCATTGCCACTTATTTTGATGAAACGGGGTTTATCAAACAGTTTCCCAGCAAAGAAAAGCGCAAGATTGTTGTCTTGAGTGTACTGGCACAAAAATTTGATCCGAAGAAAAATTATTCAGAAGCTGCTGTCAACGATGTATTAAAACAAGCGATCACCGATTACGTCACTGTCCGACGTTATTTGATCGAATACGGATTTATGCAACGGACGAAAGACGGGAAAACTTACTGGCTGACTTAAAACCTAGTCTGTAACTGGCTGGAACTTTTGTTGGTTGGATGAGCAGTATCTTTCACAGTTTAAAAAAAGTTAACAAGTTTCGCTTTTTTACAACAAAAAAAGACAAAGTACGAACACATCCGTACTTTGTCTACCGTCTGAAACGCTGGGACAAGTTCCAGCGTTTATTTTTCTTTTAGAAAGATTTTTTTGATGATCAATTTATCAAATAATTGCGTTTGATTGTCTTGTTCTCCAATGACTTCAGCGGTCACCGATTTACCATCTTGTTTTTTACGTAGCTGGTAAACGATCTTGCCTGTTTCTTTCAATTCGTTCACCATGTCAACGACACCGCCAAAACCAGTTTTACGAGTGATGAACCCTAACGCCACCATTCGCTCATCTAAATTTTTTGCCGAGATGCTCGCACCGGTGATCAACGCTTGCCGCATGATTTGTAAGAATTCCTCTAGCCCTGCCACTGGCGGCTGTTCGGGTTCTTCTTCCATCATCGGTCGCTGACGCAAATAATCTAATTCCTGCAATAACGTTTCATACTGCTCTTGTGTCAACATGACCCCCGCCACTTTTTCACGATTGAATACATATACTGCTGTTCCTGCTTCTCGCGCTTGATTAAATACATCCATCGGAGATTTTTTTACTTCAGTAATTGAAGTAGTGGGAACATCCAATTTCTTCAGTTCCATAATCAACGTCCTCCTTGTCTCAACGAACACATTATAGCATAAATCCAGAAGCAGATTATAGAGGTATTTCACTGCTCCTAGGAAAAGAAACAAAAAAGCGGCTAATCGCCGCTTTTTTCGATTGATAAGGTCATTGCATTGATGGCAACGATGATCGTGCTCATAGACATCAAGACAGCTCCGACTGCTGGGTTCAAAATGATCCCGATCGGTGCGAGGACGCCAGCTGCCAAAGGAATGGCAAAAATATTGTATCCTGCGCCCCACCAGAGATTTTGAATCATCTTGCGTCTTGTTTTTTTCGCCAAAGTCAAGAAGTGCAAGATGTCTTGAGGTTCGCTATTCGTCAAAACGACATCGGCTGAATCGATCGCTACATCGGTACCCGCTCCGATCGCAATCCCGATCGTCGCTCTTGCAAGACTTGGGGCGTCATTGATCCCATCGCCTACCATTACGACGCGCTTGCCCTCTTTGACATAGTCACTGACTAGACGTTCTTTATCGTCTGGCAACATTGCCGCATGGAAGGCTTCGATTCCTAGGTAATCGGCTACGGCTTGCGCCGCTTCTTGGTTGTCTCCAGTAGCCATAACTGGTGTGATGCCTAAGTCTTTCACTTTTTGAATAAATTGACTCGCTTCTGGTTTCACCTTATCCCCTAATGCGACGATTCCTTCCACTTTGCCGTCATGAACCAAATAGCTGATGGTATTGCCCTGTTCTTGATAATTTTCCAAGGAGTTCCCTTGATACTGAATGGCTAATTGCTCCAATCCTTTTTGATTGACGATCAACCACTTCTGTCCATCGATCACGCCTTCCAGACCAATCCCTGTCCTTGTTTGAACATCAGTCGCCTTTTTGGCTGTGATGTTTTCCTTTTCAGCTTGGGCTAAAATACCTTCTGCGATCGGATGATTGGCGGTTTTCTCAAGACCTGCTAGGTAAGCTAGTACTTCTGATGCAGAAAGACTGCCTGTCGCCTCGATGCCAGTTACGGTAAACGTTCCTTCTGTTAACGTACCGGTCTTATCGAGGATCAGATAATCAACATGATGCGCATTCTCCAGTGCGTTGCGATTTTTTAAGAGCAAGCCATTTTTGGCAGCGATCGATGTCGAGCGAGCAACCACGAGGGGAATCGCTAGCCCTAACGCATGGGGACAGGCAATGACGAATACCGTGACCATTCGATCAAGAGCAGTCGGTAGGTCAGCAACAAACAGCCATACAGCAAATGCCAAGACACCAGCAACTAACGCAATATAAAACAGCCATTTTGCCACTTTGTCCGAAAGTGCTTCTAAGCGGGATTTATCTGCTTGGGCTTTTCGCACCATTTCCATGACTTTCGCTAAGTAGCTGTCTTCCCCAGTTCCTGTGACTTCCATCGTGATGGTACCATTGCCGTTGACAGATCCTCCAATGACAGTACTGCCGACGGTTTTAGGTACCCGTCTGGATTCACCAGTCACTGCCGACTCATCGATTGTTGTTTCTCCTTCAAGGATCGTTCCGTCGGTAGGAATCTTATCTCCTGAGCGAACGATCAACTGTGTTTTGTTGGTCACTTCTTCTAATGGAATCTGTTCTTCTGATCCATCCGCATTTTTCCGAATCACTTCTTTTGGCAATAGTTCTGCTAATTTCTGTAATGCATTGCCAGCATTAGAAACGGCATTCATCTCGATCCAATGGCCCAACAACATGATCACGATCAAAGTCGCTAGTTCCCAGAAGAAATCCATTACATGAGGAACAGCAAGAAAATGATTGGCGATAAATGCGTAAAGACTATAAAAATAAGAAACCGTGATCCCCATAGCAATCAACGTCATCATGGCTGGGCTTTTTTGTTTCAATTCCATTTTCGCACCACTTAAAAACGGCTGCCCTCCATAGAAAAACAGGATCGTTCCTAAAAGCAATACGACCCAATCTGAGCCAGGAAACGTGAACTGAAAGGGCAATTCGATGCCCATCATTGGTGATAAAATGACGATTGGAATCGCCAAAACCAAGGATAGCCAAAACTTTTGCTTAAAATTTCCCATATGCATACTATGATCCATGCCACCCATTCCATGATCCATATGACTATGATCCATACCAGACATCTCATGATTCATGTGACTATGATTCATACCAGACATCTCATGGTCCTTATGGCCGTGATCCATGCCAGACATCTCATGATCCGTGTGACTATGTTCCATGCCAGACATCTCATGATTCATGTGACTATGGTTCATGCCAGACATCTCGTGGTCCTTGTGGCCGTGATCCATGCCAGATATCTCATGGCCCTTATGGCTATAGTCCATGCTGGACACTTCATGATCCATAGGACCATGGTTACTATCGGAGCTTTCATGCTCCTGCTGTTTTGATGTCGCCTTGTGATGATCCATCCCATTCATCTCATGGCTAGGCTCAGGGACTTCTGTCACTTGTGATTGCGCATGTTGCTCTTTTCCCTGTGTACCATTATCCCGCTCATTCAAAGCAGGTTCATGCCTATGATGGCTTGACGTCTGACTACTACTTGCGGAAGACGTTTTTTTCTGATTCATCCTAGTATTCCCCTTCCTATTTCACTGAATGTGCGTACAGTCTTGCTCCTTCATACAAAAGCTTCAAGCGGCTGGACACTTTTCATTTGTTTTGATTTTTCATTTTCACTTTAGCAATTCCATTGCTTACTCAAATACCCCTTGATAACCCGCTTCGGTGACCGCATTGACTAAGGCTGTTTCTGTCACTTGCGACTCGTCAAACTTGACTGTTCCGCGAGCTTTTTTCAAGTCCACTTTGGCTTTTTTCACACCCGATACTTCACTAAGCGCTTTTTCAACTTTTGCGGCACAATGGGCACAATTCATTCCGCTGATTTGCATGTTTTTTTTCATTACGATTCCTCATTTCTTTTAACAGTTCGTTGGCTACTTATTTTGTTGCATGGGTTTTGCATTGGCACTGACCAGGAATACAATTACATGAGATCGCTGCTACTGGCACTTTTTGGTCGACTGCTGCTTGGAGCATCGCCAAATCTTCTGCCGTCAATGCTGCTTCTTGGATCATTTCTGCTAATGTCTGCCCAACTTTTTTGGCACAAATATGAGAAAAAAGATTCTCAGCTGCGCTGCGAACGGTTGCTTCTTCGGAAACAAGCGGCGAATAAACAAATTTTTTCCCTTGGCTTTCTGTTTTCAATACGCCTTTTTTGACGAGTCGTCCTAAAAGCGTCTTGACAGTTGCTGCTTTCCAATTTTTATTTTCGCTCAATAAAGCGGTGATCTCTTTCGCGTCGGATTGTCCTAATGTCCAGATCACACGCATGACTTCCCATTCAGAATCGCTGATTTTGATTGGTTCGACCACAGATTGCATTTGTTCACTTCCTTTCATAAGTGATTCACATTTTTAAGTTTACATCTGTAATCGGATTTTGTCAAAAAAAAAGCATCGCCAAACTTTCTGCGTTTTGACAATGCTTTTTTCTATTTCATTAAAAATGATTTGGTTCCTATGCTTAAAAGTGGACCTGATACGTCGTCACAGAGTGGAAGGGTTCTTCTGGACGCAACACGATCTCACCAAAGTGGGTAAATTTCTCAGAGCCAGGAACACCTTGTGTTTCGATCGCCATCCCGCCATGATTGGCAAAAGGACCAGTCTTCATTGATGCACCAGCTTCTCCCTCACCCGTTGTGTAAATAACAACGGCAGGACGGTCAGTAGTTACAGTCAGCTGCACTTTTTGATCGGGACTGGTTACTTTTAGATCCCACTCTTGCGTATGGTCTAATAAGAACGGATCATCCAACATCGTCGTTCCCATCGGGCGTTCTTGTCTAAAATCAAATTTTGTGCCTGAGACAGGCGTTTTTTCACCGGTCGTCGTCACATCGTCATTCGTTTCAGCCACATGTTCGGCATTGATTTGAACCAAGTGGTCATCGATCGGCTGTTGGGTATCACCTATCAAATTGAAATAACCGTGGTTCGTTGGGTTAAATAAAGTCGCTTTGTCAGTGTTGGCATCATAAGCAAGCAATAGTTCATTGTCATTCGTCAACGTATAGGTGACTTGATAACGAACATTCCCAGGAAACCCGCCATCGCCATCTTGCCGTGTGGTAGTAAAAATCACCCCAGCTTTGTCTGCTTCTTCAAAGGTTTCAGTGATCCATGTATCAGTATCCAGCCCCTTTGAACCGCCATGAAGCGTATTGCCGCCATCATTGTCTTCCGTTTGGTATTCTTGTCCGTCGATCTCAAAGCGAGTACCTGCGATCCTTCCCGCCACAGGGCCGATCGTTGCGCCATAATAACGTGCTTGGCGATGTCCTTCGATCGTGTCATAACCGACCACAATGTCGCGACCTTCTTCTACTGGAACGACCCAATCCAATAAGCGTGCGCCTTCAGGACTTAGCCTTACGATGGTACCGCTATCATTGGAAAGCTCATAAATTGTTCCCATTCTTTCTGACGTCAGTTGTTTCACATTTGGCATTCGTTCATATCCTTCTTTCTTTGATTAGTCTGCTGCTCTTTTTAAGTATAGACGTTTAGGGCTAGATCCGTCAATTCAAGACGGAAGAATTCGACAGGAAATACTGTTTGTCTGACCATTTTCAAACAAACAAAAAGCGGCAAGCATCGCCAACGGATTGATCGAATCATCGACAGCTGATCGTAAGAGAACGCGCTAGAAGAAGCACTGACTCCTCCTGACCTTCAACGATCACTCGTATTCATCTCACCTGTTGGACACCTTTGCCGCAACTGTATCGTTTATTTTTTGTGTTTTGCTTGGTAATGTTTTCTCTTTCGTCGCTTTTCCTTGATTTGAGAAGCGCTAGCAGCTAAATCTTCGCTTTCCTCTTCTTGCTTGTCTTTTCTCTTTTCCGCTCGCGCCTTCAAGACTTTTTGCCTGAATCGACGGTTTCCAAGAAACTTCAGCGCGCACATGAGTGGTTGACGATTTTCTCCCACCAAACCAATCAACTCGATAAACAATTCGATGCCAAAACCTGTACTAATGATCAGCAAGATGATTGCGGTGTTACTGGCATAATTCATCAATAATGCAATAAATGAAAAAACCATCGCCAAGGCATAGATCGTCAAGACCGTGCCACGGTGGGTAAACCCTAATGAAAGTAAGCGATGATGCAAGTGCATCTTATCTGCTGAAGAGATCTTTTGTTTATTGAATTTTCTACGAATCATCGCATAGACGGTATCGGTAATGGGTACCCCTAAAATCAACATTGGGGTGATCACTGTAATGAAGGTCGCATTTTTTAAGCCTTGCAACGATAGGACGGAAATCATGAAACCTAGAAAAAGTGCCCCAGTATCGCCTAAAAAAATCGTGGCTGGATAAAAATTGTAAGGAAAGAAGCCTACGATCGCGGCAATCAATGTAAAAATCACCATCGGTACTTCAACGGAGTTTGGTAAAAAGAAGTAACTAATGATCCCAATCGTTGTCAGACTGATAATGGAGACCCCACTCGCTAGACCATCTAAACCGTCAATCAAGTTGACCGCATTCGTGATCGCCAAAATCCATAGGATCGTCATAGGTAAGCCTAACCAGCCCAAGTCAAAAACCCCGAGATAAGGGATCGAAACCGTGCTGATTTTGATACCAGCAACAAAATAGATCTCCAAAGCCGCTAACGTCAAACCCAGTGTTTTTTGCAGGGGCGTCAACTCAAAGATATCATCCAATAATCCAGTAACTACGACGATGGCTGCACCTAAAAGCATCGGCCAGACATAGTCAAAAGGAATCATTGCACGGAATTCCCAAAGCAATGCAAAAGAGAACGAAAGAAAAATACTCAGTCCCCCTGCGGTCGGCATTGTCTTGGTGTTGATTCGGCGATCTCCTGGTCGATCGACTGCGCCGATCTTAAAAGAGATCAATTTAATGATCGGTGTTAGGATTAAAGACACGATCATTGTTATAAATAAGCGCATTACAAATTTGAATGCAAAATCCATCGTTTATTCTCGCTTTCCGTTATTTCTCTTTATTGGTAAATGTATCTTCTATTTTCGAAGAAATCCGCTGAACAGGATCTGTTCGTTCTTTGATCTCTTGTCCCGACACATACTCTTCTACCACTGCGTTGATGATTCCACCCAAGATAATAATCGTCGCAGCAAGATTCAACCAGATCATTAAAACAATAAAACTTCCAATAATTTGATAGCCAATGATTTTCGCAGCAAAGTAACGGGCGTATAAGCCAAACACTTGTGACAGCAACATCCAGCCAATCGTTGCAAAGATCGCCCCTGGCAAAGTCGAACGCAACTTGACCTTTGCATTCGGCACTAACCAATAGATCAGCATCATGATAAACAGCAAAGCAACGATCGTGACTGGCCATTTGACTGTTTGGAACGTATCGATCAGATTGTCTTGAAACTTAAAAATCGGCTGCAAAAAATCAAGAATGATTTTTCCAAGCCCAAATACCATCGTAACACCAACGATCGCAATCATAAAGAGCAGGATGATCACAAATGATACTGCGCGCACCACGATAAAATTGGAACGTTGGTCCACACCGAAGGCTTTGTTCATCGCAATTTGCAAGGCATTGATACTTTGACTCGCAGACCACAACGCAGCCAAGGCGGAGATCGATAACAACCCGCCAGAGCTTGTGGTGAGGAGGTTTTCGATCGCTGGTCCGATAAAGTCATAGATTTGACTAGGGATCAATTCTTGTACATAAGATAAAACCGTGTTCGGATCAATCGATAAATAAGGCAACAGATTTCCCAGCGCAATCATTAACGGGAAAAGTGAAAGCAATAAATAGTAGGCGACGACGACCGATGTGGTCCCCATCTCTGAATCGGTTATTCTATTTTGCGTTGTTTCAATGAAACGCATCAGCTTTTGATTGCTTTTTACTTTATCAACGATTTTCATGTTTCTTCCTCCGCCAGCGAATCATCTGCCTTTTTTTCTTTGTCATACGTAACAATCAGAAGTCTCCTACCGCCAAAATTTAGTAGGTTCCTTCTTCTCCTTGAGAAGTCAAAATGCGTGGCCCTTCTTTGGTGATCGCCAAACTATGTTCGTATTGGCAACTTAAGCCACCATCTAGAGTATAGGCGGTCCAGCCGTTAGGATCCATTTTCATTTTCCACGTCCCTGTATTGATCATAGGTTCGATGGTAATAACCATTCCTTCTTTTAAACGCAACCCTTTGCCGGCTTCTCCGTAGTGAGGAATCATCGGACTTTCATGGATCGTTGGGCCAATGCCGTGTCCTACGAAATCGCGCACGACACCGTAGCCTTCTTTTTCCGCATAGGTTTGAATGGCATGACCGATGTCACCGATTCGGTTGCCAACTTGGGCTTGTTCGATTCCTAGATACAACGCTTTTTTGGTTACTTCCATTAAACGATCGATCTCAGGCGTCGAGTTTCCTACCACATAACTCCAGCAAGAATCAGAAATGGCGCCTTTTAAATCAATACACATATCAACTTTGATCAGATCGCCATCTTTCAATGGTTTTTTTCGGGGGAACCCGTGACAAATCTCATCGTTGATACTGCAGCAAGTGGCATATTTGTAATCTTCAAAACCAATTTGGGCGGCAATTCCGCCATGGCTTTCAATATAATCTCTGACAAACACTTCGATATCCCAACTGGTGATACCAGGTTTGATGAAGCTGCGTAATTGTTTGTGGACATCTGCTAACAGCGCGCCGGATTCGGCCATGCGGTCTATTTCTCTGGCAGATTTTAATGTAATCATGTTCTCGTCTCCCTTAATTAAATTCCTCTTATTTTACCATAGAAATCCCTTATTTTACAAAATTCACAGACATTGTAAAGAGTTTTTCAAGTTTTGTTTTCAATCTTTCGTGCATTTGCTATAATCTGTAAGAGAGTTTTCCTTGAGAATAGGAATGAGATTGGAGGAAAAAGCCCATGGCTTTAGCAAAAATCGTCTATGCGAGTATGACGGGGAATACGGAAGAAATTGCAGATATCGTTTCTGAAGCCCTTGAAAATCTTGACATGGAAGTTGAAATGAATGAGTGTACCCAAGTGGATGCCGATGAGTTTGAAGACGCCGATATCTGTATCGTCGCAACCTATACATACGGTGACGGTGAATTGCCTGATGAGATCGTCGATTTTTACGAAGATTTGCAAGAACTTGATTTAAGTGGCAAAATCTTTGGGGTCTGCGGCTCTGGCGATACGTTTTATGATGACTTTTGTAAGTCCGTCGATGACTTTGAAGCCGTCTTTAGTAAGACTGGTGCAACAAAAGGGGCAGATAGCGTCAAGGTCGACTTGGCTGCGGAAGAAGACGATATTCAAAACTTAGAAGCCTTTGCCAAAAAGCTAGCGGAAGCATTTGCAGAATAAAACAAGAAAACCTCTGACAAAATCACTTGATTCTGTCGGAGGTTTTCTTGTTTGCTTAATGATAACTGATATCGATGGGTGTTTCTCTTGCTAAAATATTATCGGTGGTTTCCGTCATCAGCTTAGCAATCTGATCTTCTGTGGGATGAATGATCCCCGAAGACATCAATGCCGCTAAGCCAGTAGCGACGATCCAGACACCAGTATGCAAGGACTGTAATTTCACGTCCGATAGATCTTGATACTTTGGTTCTTTTTTTACTGATTTCACAAAAAGGTCAAATGAAAACTGCTGCATGGAATCCCCACCACCATGCTCTTCTAAGTATAGCGCTCGGTATAATCGTTTTTCTTTATTTGCAAAGCCAATATAATTTAACGTTAAGTCAACGATGACATCTCCCCGTCTTTCAACTGGAAAAACTTCTGTCGCTAAGTAGTCGTAAATCTGATTGATCAATGCATTTTTTAAGTCATCCATATTTTTAAATTCTAAGTAGATCGGTTGCGTTGAACATTTCATCTTCGCTGCGATATTGCGTGCGGTAAAACGTGTAAATCCTTCGGTTGCGACAACTTCATAGGCAGCTTTTAAAATCTGGTCTCTAGTAATAGTTTTCTTTCTTGCCATAATTTTTTAATCTCCTTAATTCTGCTATACATCGCTTTCAGAAATACCTTTTACTTATTGTATCATGTTTTTTTAAGTTTGCAAAAAAACTTTTAAAATTATTGCCCCTAGTGTTTCCAGTTTTTCAATTTGAAGACCTCTGTTTTTTTGCTCTCTTTTTCGTTTGTTTTCAAAAATACTTAGTGCTATCATGAAGACAGTTATAATTTTAGAATAAATGGAGGAATTTTAATGGTTTTACCAAACTTTAATCAGAACCTTGAAAAATATGCCCAACTGATCACAGAAGTTGGTGTGAATGTCCAAAAAGGGCACACCATCGTCATCCAAATCGCCGTGGACCAAGCACCGTTAGCTCGACTATTGACAAAAAAAGCGTATGAGCTAGGCGCTGATGAAGTAATCGTTCAATGGACCGACGATGTGGTTCAAAAAGAATTTCTTGCGCATGCAGCTGAGGATCGTTTGTCTACGATCCCTCAACACAAAATTGATCAAACAGAAGATTGGGTCGAAAAAGGTGCGAGCCGCATCAGTGTCGTTTCTGCCAATCCCGATGCGTTAGCGGGCGTTGACTCAGATCGGGTCGCCGCTTTCCAAGCAGCTTCTGGTAAGGCGATGATGAAACTGCGTCAAGCAACACAAGCCAACAAAGTCAGCTGGACCGTTGTTGCTGCTGCAGGTCAAGATTGGGCACAAAAAGTGTTCCCTGATGCTTCCCCAGAAGAAGCACAAGACAAGCTATGGGATCAAATTTTCAAAACGACGCGTATCTACGAAGAAGATCCTGTTGCTGCTTGGAAAAAACATGATGAAACACTGCAAGTCAAGGCAGAAGAATTGAACAAAGAACAATTCAGCGCATTACACTATACAGCACCGGGTACCGATTTGATCATCGGCTTACCAAAAAATCACTTGTGGGAAGGTGCTGGCAGCTACAACACCCGCAATGAAAAATTCATGGCGAACATGCCGACAGAAGAAGTCTTTACTGCCCCAGATAATCGTCGCATCGATGGCTATATTTCAAGTACGAAACCATTGAGCTACGCAGGAACGATTATTTCTGGCATGAAATTCACCTTCAAAGACGGTAAAGTCGTGGACTTTTCTGCAGAACAAGGCGAAGAAGTGTTAGGCAAATTGCTAGCGATCGATGAAGGAGCGAAATCTTTAGGTGAAGTCGCTTTAGTCCCTGACCCTTCCCCTATCTCACAATCTGGCATCATCTTCTTCAATACGTTGTTTGATGAAAATGCCTCAAACCACTTGGCTTTAGGCTCTGCTTATGCCTTCAGCTTACAAGGCGGCACTGAGATGAGTGAAGAAGAACTGGCAGCGGCTGGTTTAAACCGCAGCCAAACCCACGTAGACTTCATGGTCGGCTCTGACCAAATGTCCATCGATGGCATCAAAGAAGATGGCACCACAGTTCCTGTCTTCCGCAATGGTGATTGGGCTTAATAAAAAAAGGCTGAGGTGGAGTAGCTCCCCTCGGTCTTCTTTTTACATAGAATATTGAGAACCGGCGGCTTTTTTCATAGTAATCAGCTGGCTTTTTTGATAAAATCTACTTTGATAGTCTTTGATAAGAGAGGATGGATCCGATGACACCAAATCGTGAAGATTATTTAAAGCTCATCTTAGAGCTTGGTGGTGACCAAAAGAAGATCAATAACAAACAAATCGTGTCAGGTCTGGACGTCTCAGCAGCTTCAGTAAGTGAAATGATTTCAAAATTATTAAAAGAAGGCTTAGTGGAACATTCACCTTATCAAGGGGTACAGTTGACTGAAACTGGTTTAGCTTCTGCAAGTGCCCTCATTCGTAAGCATCGTTTATGGGAAGTCTTTCTTGTGGAGCACCTGCATTATTCATGGAATGAAGTTCATGATGACGCAGAAGTTTTAGAACATGTCACCTCAGAAACGTTGGCGAGCCGCTTAGAAGCCTACCTTGATCATCCTCGGTATTGCCCACATGGGGGAATGATTCCTGAACAAGGAGAACTCATTCACGAAGGCGAAAAAAACACCATGAGTTCTTATCCGGTAGGAACCAAGATTCGTATCGCCCGTGTCCTTGACGAACGAGAACTGCTGGATTATCTCGTTTCGATCAAATTGAATATTCATGAAGAATACGAGATCATCGATGCGGCAGCATACGAGGGTCCGATTACGATCAAAAATGACACAAAAGAAATTGCTGTCAGCTACAAAGCCGCCAGCACGATTTTTGTCGATAAACTGTAAGGAGTGAAGATGATGGAAAAAAAGGTCCTTTTTACGATTTTTGGCGGTACGGGCGACCTTGCCCAACGCAAACTATATCCTTCTTTGTTTCGGTTGTACAAAAAAGGCGATTTGAAAGAAGATTTTGCAGTCATTGGTACTGCACGCCGTCCTTGGTCGGATGAACACTATCGTGAAGTGGTGATAGGTACAATCAAAGAGTTGAGTGACTCACAAGAACAAGCAGAGACATTCGCTTCTCATTTCTACTACCAATCACATGATGTAACAGATACGAGCCATTATGATTCATTAAAGGATTTGGCGGAAACCTTAGATCAGAAATACCATTTAGAAGGCAATCAGATTTTTTACTTAGCAATGTCCCCTAATTTCTTTGGGACGATCGTTTCTCACTTGAAATCCCAAGGAATGCTGGATACTGACGGCTACCATCGGGTGATCATCGAGAAACCGTTTGGAAGCGACTATAATTCAGCAAAAGAATTGAATGAAGAGATCAATCAAGTCTTTACGGAACAAGAAATCTACCGAATCGATCACTATTTAGGAAAAGAAATGATCCAAAATATTTCTGCGATTCGTTTTGCCAATAACATTTTTGAGTCAATGTGGAACAATCGTTACATTGACAATGTTCAGATCAATATCGCAGAAAACTTAGGCGTAGAAGAACGCGGCGGCTATTATGATAAGAGCGGTGCCTTGAAGGATATGGTCCAAAATCATATTCTGCAGATTCTTTCCTTATTAGCCATGGAACCGCCAGTGGCTTTTTCTGAAAAAGAATTACGGACAGAAAAAATCAAAGCCTTAAATGCGATCCGTATCTACTCCGAAGAAGAAGTGAAACAACACTTCGTTCGTGGGCAATACGATAAAGGACAATTAGAAGACAAGAAATTTGTTGGCTACCGTGAAGAAGCCAATGTGGATGAAGAATCGGCAACGGAAACCTTCGTTGCTGGGAAATTTTTGATCGATAACTTCCGCTGGTCCGGCGTACCATTTTATGTGCGCACTGGGAAACGGTTGACGGAAAAAGGCACTCGCATCAACATTGTCTTTAAACAAGTCCCAGTCAATGTCTTTAAGCAAGACCTGAATGAACAAAAGCAAATCGAGAGTTTGGCACCGAATGTGCTGACGATTTACATTCAACCGACGGAAGGCTTCTCTCTTTCCTTGAACGGAAAAGAAATTGGTCAAGGGTTTGAGACATTGCCAGTGAAGCTCGATTACCGAAATAGTACTGAAATCGTCGAAAACACCCCTGAAGCTTACGAAAAACTGATTCTAGATGCCTTGAACGGTGATGGCACTAATTTTACCCACTGGGATGAAGTTGCCCAATCTTGGCGCATCGTTGATGTGATCCGTCACGCTTGGGACCAAGAAACACCTGATTTTCCAAACTATGCCGCAGGAACGATGGGCCCCCAAGCAGCCTATGATCTCTTAGCTGCCGATGGCTTTGAATGGATCTGGCGTCCCGATGAATGGTATCGTGAGCGAGATTTACTAAATGAGAAATAAGCAAATGGTCAATTGGATGAGGAAAAAACATCCAATTGGCCGTTTTTCTTTTTTACCGACTGTTTATAATAGAAAGAAATGAGAAATGAAAGGAGCAGCAGACATGAAACAAGTCTTATCGATCGCCGGTCTCGACAGTTTGGCAGGTGGCGGCATGACGGCTGATTTGAAAACATTTGAGGAATTCGGGGTGTTTGGCCATGCCCTATTAACATGTGTGGTCGCCATCAAGGATGATCTTATGTTCCATGATCTCCCTGAGCCCGTGATCCAAGCACAGCTGGATTCACTGCGTTCGGTCGTATTAGATGCAATCAAAATCGGGCTGCTTCATCAAACGGCCATCATTGAATTGCTGCGAGATTTTTTACAAACATTTACCGGACCGATCGTGCTCGATCCCGTTCTCGCCTTCAAAGAAGGAGATACTGCCTTTAACCACTCCTATCAAGCAGGATTGATCTCATTGTTTCCTTACACAGCATTAGTGACACCTAATCTGCTCGAAGCACAACACTTATCTGGACAAAGCATTACCTCTTTAACAGAGATGAAAACGGCGGCAAAAAAAATCCATGCGCTTGGTGCCCCAAATGTTCTGATCAAAGGTGGCAGTCGACTAACTGGGGAAACAGCCTATGATGTTTTGTATCAAGAAGGACAATTTACCGTTTTTGAGGCAGAAAAAAGTACGCGAACCACAACCAACGGTGCTGGCTGTACCCTCTCATCAGCGACTGCCGCAATGCTTGCTAAAGGCACTTCGTTGGAAGCAGCTATCCAAACCGCAAAAGCATTTGTTTGGGCAGGGATTGAAGACGGTCTGCCTTTAGGTACCTCTGGCAACGTCAATCAGCTCGTCTATTTTAAAAAGGAGGAACACCTATGAAAGTAAGAAACCTAACGACGATCGCTATGCTGACGGCACTCACGTGCGCACTTTCTTTGACCTTTATCATTCCTGTTCCGCAAACGAAGGGCTTTGTGACCTTATGTGAAGCAGGGATCTATATCTCGGCCCTTTTGTTCGGACCTAGCGCCGGTGCCTTCGTCGGTGGAATGAGCGGCGGCATCATTGATTTTCTATCAGGTTACCCTGAATGGGCCTTCTTTTCCATCGTGATCCATGGTGTGCAAGGCTGGATCGTAGGTAGAATGAGCCATCGGCCACTAGCAGCCGTCATTGTCGGCAGTTTAATCATGATCGCCGGCTATGCAGCAGCAACGGTTTTGCTATTCGGTTTAGGCGCTGGGATCGCCTCGATCCCAAGTAATTTGATCCAAACGGTCTTTGGCAGCATCGTTGCTTTACCCCTGACGCATGCCTTGCGCCGCACGAAAAAGTTTTCTTTAAATGAAAGGTGATTCTTATGACAGATATCAATCAATTAAAAACGGATTTAACTACGATCGTTGAAGAAGTCATTACGACAGCGAATGTTGGTGAAAATGATCTTTTTGTCCTTGGTTGTTCAACAAGTGAAGTCGTGGGCGGCTTGATTGGCAAAAATTCCAGTCAAGAAGTAGGCATGGTTATCGTTGAAACACTACGAGCGATCTTGCGTCCCAAAAATATTCATTTAGCCGTTCAAGGCTGTGAACATCTCAATCGGGCTTTAGCTGTTGAGCGTGAAACGGCTCGACTATATCAATTAGAAGAAGTCGCAGTAGTGCCCCAGTTGCATGCAGGCGGTGCTTGCTCAGTTGCCGCTTTCCAGCTGTTCGATGAGCCTATTGAAGTGGAGCACATAGTAGCAAAAGCTGGCATCGATATTGGCGACACAGCAATCGGCATGCATGTCAAACATGTTCAAATCCCGATCCGTCCCTCTATCAAGTCCCTCGGCGCTGCCCATGTCACAGCTCTGGGATCACGGCCCAAATATATTGGTGGTCCTCGTGCGCATTACGCACAATAAGCGAATCGTATAATAATCGAAAAGCCCTCATCAAAAAGAAAAAGCATGCTTTGGCGTGCTTTTTTTGTGTCAACGTTCCTGCTATTGCCTCCCCCTTTCCTTCAGAGTGCTCTTTTTTCACTATTTTTTCCACTCCATCTTATGGCAGCTTTTTCTACTTCAAAGGCAAGTTTCTTTCTGGTGTAAAAGGAGCGGCAGCTGTCGCTTTCCTTTTGTCATAAATTCGTCAGAATTTCATCACAAAAAGAAAAGAAAGATACCAGTAAGCCCGCAAATTTCTTTTTTCTTTCCTTGATAGACTGAATGTAGTAAGAATCGAAAAGCGGAAGGAAGAAAAACATGAAAAAAATCGCCATTATTTTTGGAGGCAATTCACCGGAATACACCGTTTCTTTAGCTTCAGCAACTAGCGCAATCGAAGCACTCCAATCATCTCCCTATGACTACGACCTCTCTTTGATCGGGATCGCCCCAGATGCTATGGATTGGTACTTGTATACAGGAGAACTGGAAAACATCCGACAAGACACGTGGTTGTTGGATACGAAACAGAAACAGAAAATACAGCCGCTATTTGAAGGAAACGGCTTTTGGCTAAGTGAAGAGCAGCAAACGTTGGTACCTGATGTTTTATTTCCCATTATGCATGGCAAATATGGGGAAGATGGCAGTATCCAAGGATTGTTTGAATTGATGAAGCTGCCTTATGTAGGTTGCGGGGTGGCAGCCTCTGCCTTATGTATGAACAAATGGCTGCTGCATCAAGCTGCAGCAGCCATTGGCGTACAAAGTGCTCCTACGATTCTCTTGACAAATCAAGCCAACCAGCAAGAACAAATCGAAGCTTTTATCCAGACCCATGGCTTTCCAGTTTTCTTTAAGCCTAATGAAGCGGGCTCCTCAAAAGGGATCACTAAAGTCACCTGCGTTGAAGAAATCGCTTCTGCCTTAAAAGAAGCCTTTACTTATTGTTCCGCAGTGCTCCTACAAAAAAATATTGCCGGTGTTGAGATCGGTTGCGGTATTTTGGGCAACGACTCTTTGACTGTCGGTGCTTGTGACGCCATTTCATTAGTAGACGGCTTTTTCGATTTTGAAGAAAAGTACCAGCTGATCAGCGCCAAAATCACCGTCCCTGCGCCATTGCCTGAAACGATTGAAACCAAGGTCAAAGAACAAGCTCAGCTGCTCTATCGTAGTCTTGGTCTTAAAGGTCTTGCTCGCATCGACTTTTTTGTCACGGATCAAGGAGAACTATACTTGAATGAAATCAATACTATGCCGGGCTTTACGAGTCACTCCCGCTATCCTGCCATGATGGCAGCGGTCGGCTTATCCTATCAAGAACTACTACAAAAACTGCTTGTCTTAGCAAAGGAGGAAGTCAAATGAATCCCTATCTACAGTTAGTTAGCAAAGAATTTCCGTTAGAAAAAAACCAAGAACCCCCTCATTTAGTCCTTGCTGCCTTCAGCGAAGACGAGGTTTACTTGCAGCCAGAAGCAGCCAAACAATGGGAACGGCTCGTCAAAGCTTTAAAGCTTGAAGACGAGATCTGCTTATTAGATGGCTACCGAACCGAAAAGCAGCAACGGTATTTATGGGAATATTCCTTGAAAGAAAATGGGCTAGCCTATACGAAACAATTTGTGGCGTTGCCCGGTTGCAGTGAACATCAGTTAGGCTTAGCGATCGATGTTGGTTTAAAGGGCAGCCAGGATGATTTGATCTGCCCACGATTTCGTGACAGCGCAGCCGCCGATTTATTTACCCAGGAAATGATGAACTATGGGTTTATTTTACGCTATCCCGCAGACAAACAGGAGATTACAGGGATTGGCTATGAACCATGGCATTTTCGTTATGTCGGTCTGCCTCATAGTCAAATCATCGCCAGTCAACAGTGGACCTTGGAAGAATACCATCAATACCTTGAACAAACTGCGAGGCAGTTCGCATGAAGAAGAATCAAGGAATCGAGCAATTCCGGGTGATTTTGGCGATGATGGTGGTGGCGATCCACTGTCTGCCTCTTCATCACTTATGGCCTGACGGTGATATCCTGATCACGTTGACGCTCTTCAGAATTGCCGTTCCCTTCTTTTTTATGATCAGCGGATATTACGTGTTCAGCGACTTTGCCACCCAAAACAGCTATCCTGCCAGACAGCGTGTCTGGCAGTTTATTAAAAAGCAGCTGCAAGTCTACCTCATAGCCACACTGCTCTTTTTACCGCTTGCTTGGTACAGCGGCATGCTTGGGTTGAACATGCCGCTGGGCACCCTTATCCAAACATTGTTGGTCACTGGCATTCTTTACCATCTTTGGTATTTTCCTGCGATCATTACCGGCAGTCTACTAGTGATGGGCCTCTTGACACGGCTTTCTTTCAAGCAGGTGTTTTTCATTGCTGTCGGTTTGTATGTGGTTGGTTTAGGTGGGGACAGTTGGTCTGGCCTGGCTGCACAAACACCCATTACGCCACTCTATTCACTGATTTTTCAACTATTGGATGGAACTCGCAACGGCATTTTCTTTGCTCCTTTGTTTTTGATCTTAGGGGTACTAGCCAGAAGATTTTCCAAGAAACCAGCTTCTTCCCATCGCTATAGTTATCTGCTGATCACTCTGATTTGCTTGCTTTTGGAAAGTTACCTTTTGCATCACTTTACCACGCCGAAACATGACAGCATGTATGTTTTTTTGCCCTTCGTCCTGTTGTTTTTATTTCCGATCATCCAGCAATGGCAAGCACCCATAATCTGGAAACAAGCGGGTCGACTGTCCCTTTGGCTCTATTTGCTCCATCCTTATACCATTGCAGTGACCCATTTTCTTAGTCAAAAGCTGCCCTTGCTGCAAAACAATCTGATCAATTTCTTCGTGGTCTTAGGACTGACCATTGGGGTGGTGCAAGGTCTCTTTGTTTTGCAGAAGCTGTTCCCGTTTTCGAAAAAAACGCCGCCCAAATTGCAGCGAGCAGCCAAAGAATTTTCCGCCCCCGCTTTGTTGCACAACCTGCAGGAAATCAAGCGATTGATCCCAGCAACAACAAAAGTGATGGCGGTGGTTAAAGCGGATGCTTATGGTTGTGATGCGAAGACGGTCGCCGGTACCCTAGAAAGAGCCGGCGTTGATTTCTTTGCCGTTGCTACCCTTGAAGAAGCCATTGAATTACGGCGAGCTGGCATCAAAAGTCGCTTACTGATTTTAGGGTACACTTCTGCCCAACGTGCCAAAGAGCTGAAACATTATTCCTTGATTCAAACCATCGTTAGTGAGGCCCATGGGCATGCTTTAGCCCAAACAAGCATTCCGATCGAATGCCATTTAGCGGTAGATACTGGTATGCACCGCTTAGGCGTTGCACCTGATCTTGAGACAGTTACTGGACTTTACGCCTTGCCATCTCTCGAGATCACGGGCATTTTTTCCCATCTAGGCTCTTCAGATCAGCTGGATACGGCAAGTATCTTGCGGACACAAGCCCAAATCACTTGTTTTGATGATCTGTTGGCTGGCTTATCCGCTAGAAATATCGCCTATGGACTGACACATCTGCAAAGCAGCTACGGAATATTAAATTACCCAGAGAAACACTATGATTATGTACGTCCAGGTATTCTTCTAACTGGTTCATTGAGCGTCCCGAACGAACCAACGAAGCAGAAGATAAACGTACAGCCAATTTTGACACTCAAAGCCTTACTGGTAGACAAAAAAACAGTTGCCGCTGGTGAAGCGATCGGCTATGGATTAGGCACTGTTTTTGATCGACCAGCCACGATCGGGATCGTTAGCATCGGCTACTGCGACGGGGTTCCACGTGCCCTATCAAACCAAGGGTTCCAACTTTCTTATCAAGGTGCTTTACTCCCGCAGATTGGGTTGGTTTGTATGGATATGCTCTTGATCGATTTAACGGACTATCCAGAACTGGCGGTCGAAAGTTCGCTCGAAGTAATCAGCGATTGGACGACTACCGCTGATCAAGCACAAACCATTACCAATGAATTGATCAGCCGCCTAGGTTCCCGCATCACCTCTAGTTCAAAGTAGAAAACGAATGCATTCGCTTACCGATTACGGTATGATGGGTGTAGAGTAAATGGTAGTGTAAATGAAAAATGATCGTAGATAGTTGGAGTGAATCAAGGATGGCAGAAAAAATAATTGTTGTTGATGATGAAAAAGAAATCGCGGAGTTAGTCACGACGTTTCTAAGGAATGAAGGCTTCCAAGTAGAACCTTTTTATGATGGAACGAGCGCTTTGGCCTATCTTGAAAAAGAAACGGTCGACGTGGCGGTTTTAGATGTGATGCTGCCGGATATCGACGGCTTCCAGCTGTTGCAGCAAATTCGTAAGACCCACTTTTTCCCAGTACTGATGCTCACGGCAAAAGGGGAAGACTTGGATAAAATCACCGGTCTAAGCCTTGGGGCAGATGATTATGTGACCAAGCCCTTCAATCCTTTAGAAGTCGTTGCTCGGGTCAAAACGCAGCTGCGGCGATACCAGCGTTACAACCAGTCAGCGAATCCCCAGAAGATTGAAGAATACGAAAAGGAAGGCTTACTGTTGAAAATCAACAGCCACCAATGTTTTCTTTATGGCAAAGAGGTTTTCTTGACCCCCATCGAATTTAAAATCTTGCTTTACTTATTTGAACACCAAGGATCGGTCGTTGCCTCGGAAACCCTTTTTGAAGCAGTTTGGAAAGAAAAGTATTTAGACAACAATAACACAGTGATGGCACATATCGCCCGTTTGCGGGAAAAACTGAACGAACAACCCCGCAAACCGAAATTAATCAAAACCGTATGGGGGGTCGGCTATATCATTGAAAAATAGAAGTCCATTGATCCGCAAGCTCTTGACCCAATACTTTATCACCACGGGCATCTTGATGGCGATCTTGATCATCATTCCTTTCGCAGTACGCTTCGTTGCTGGAATGAGGGTCTGGTATGGCTATGAACCCATTTATCAAATTTTACGTCTTTTTGCTGACTATTGGCTTCTTTGCTTAGCCATCGGGGCCTTACTGATTTGGGTGAGCACAACGATTTATTATATGAGTAAAGCTATCAGTTGTTTGAATGAAACGATCCAAGCCACAAACCAACTGATTGCCGAACCCACGAAGCGAATCGTTCTTTCCAGCAATATGATTGATGTGCAAGAAGAAATGAACCAGTTGCGGGAGAAAAACTTACAGGATCAACGAGCCGCCAAAGAAGCGGAACAACGAAAAAATGATTTGATCGTCTATCTCGCACATGATTTACGAACGCCTTTGACCAGTGTGATCGGCTATTTGACGCTTTTAGAAGAGGAACCGCAGCTTTCTACCGAACTACGCGCACGCTATACGAAGATCGCCTTGCAAAAAGCCCAACGGCTGGAACTATTGATCAGCGAATTTTTCGAAATCACCCGCTTTAATCTTACAACGATCGCCCTGCAAACTGAAACCACGGATCTGAGCTTGATGCTGGAACAATTGACGTTTGAATTTTTGCCGCTGTTAGAAGAAAAAAACCTCCATTGGCAACTTCAGCTACAGAAAAAAGTCTTTGCGACCGTTGATACGGAGAAAATGGAACGCGTTTTTGATAACTTGATCCGCAATGCCATCAATTATAGCTATCCTAACTCCCCTTTGCGATTAGCCATCAGCGAGTCTGATGATATCCTGATTCGTTTGACCAATCAAGGAAAAACGATCCCAGCTGAAAAGATCGGCTTGATTTTTGAGCCTTTCTACCGCATGGATGCTTCCCGAGCAACAGCGACGGGTGGGACGGGTCTTGGTTTGCCGATCGCCAAAGAAATCGTTGAAGCATTAGGTGGAAAGATTTGGGCGGAAAGCCGTGATGAAACCATCGTCTTTTCGATTCGCCTACCGAAGGCAGCAATGGAAAAAAATGAACAGCTGTCAAAGCCCCATCCATCTGAACCAACCGCTTAACAGGCAAACAACCTGAGCATTTCGCTGCTCCCCTTCTAATTCAGAAGGAGGAATAGCTGCTCAGGTTGTTTTTTATTGATTGCTTATTGATACACCAACGATCGTAACGCTTGATCGACTTTTTCTGCCGCTAAGCGTCCTTCACGAATCGCCCAGATGACTAAACTCGGTCCTCGTTTGGCATCTCCTGCGACTAACACTCGTTCATTGTTCGTCGTGTAATCATCGTACACTTCTCGCACACCAAAGGCATCGAAGAGTTGGGTCTCTGCACCAACAAAGCCCATTGCCAGCAAGACCAAATCCGCCTTGATCACTTGCTCTGTGCCAGGGATCGGCTGAAACTGTTGATCTACTGAGACCGTTTCGATGGCGATCAACTGGCCGCGTTCGGCGCCGATAAAGGCCGTTGTGGACACTCCATGATACGTCACTTGTGTTTGTAGCACTTCAGCCGCTTCTTCTTGCCCATATCCTGTGCGAGCTGTCATTGGGTATTCTGGCCAAGGATTGCTGTTGTTCCGTGTCAATGGCAGTTGGGGCGTGATCTCCAATTGACGCACAGAAGCGGCTCCTTGCCGAATCGCTGAACCAATACAGTCATTTCCAGTGTCGCCGCCACCAATCACGATAACATGTTTGCCAGCAAGTTTTTTACTTGTTGCCGCTTTGCCATGCTTTAACACATCTTTGGTTGCTTCCGTCAGATAATCGACTGCAAATTGCACCCCAGTCAATTCACGACCTGGAATCTTCAAGTCACGAGGAACACTAGCTCCTGTTGCCAAGATGACCCGATCATACTGAGCGGCCAATTCTTCTGCTGACAAGTCACGACCGATCTCCGTATTAGCGACAAAGGTCACGCCTAGCTCTGCCATCAAGTCAATCCGTCGCTGAACGACGTCTTTATCTAATTTCATATTTGGAATACCGTACATCAGTAAACCGCCAAAGCGATCACTGCGTTCATAGACCGTCACTTGATGCCCTAGTTGATTCAAGCGCCATGCAGCGGATAAACCAGCTGGTCCGCTGCCGACGATGGCAACTTTGAACCCAGTCGCTTCTTGAGGCAATCCCGAGGCTTTGACCCAATCATTTTCAAAAGCAGTATCGATAATAAAGCGTTCATTGTCGTGGATCGTGACACCTGAGCCATTCAATGCTTCGGTACAGCCTTTTTCACAAGGAGCTGGACAAACACGACCAGTCATTTCAGGTAATGGGTTGGTTTTGGCAAGACGCTCAAAAGCGGCTTGGAAACGCCCTTGATAAACCAAGTCATTCCATTCAGGAATCAGGTTGTCATTGGGACAACCTGAAACCGCTCGTTGCCCCCCGTAAAAAGAACCGGTATGACAAAAAGGAATCCCGCAGTTCATACAGCGTGCTGCTTGCTCTTGACGCTCATTTTCAGGCAATGGCGTCTGTAATTCTTGCCAGTCTTCGATTCGTTCTGCCACTGGTCGGGTAGGATTTTCTACTCTTGGGTACTTTAAAAAACCAAATGGATCTGCCATATTAGTCACGCTCCTTTCCTGGGATGGTCAATTGTGGACCGACGACAGCTTCGAAGGCTTTCGTCACAAGTTCATCTCCGACAAACCCTTGGTCCGCCAAGGTCTCCGTCGCTTGGATCATCTGATGGTATTCTGTCGGATAGACTTTGATGAAATGGTGCTGCTGATTTTCCCAATCTTCTAGGATCTCAGCCGCCTTCAATGAATCTGTATAGGCGAAATGCTGCTGGATCATCTCTTTTAGTTGGTGGTCATCGCCGCTTTCGCCAATCCGATATAAATCGACCATTTCCCGATTGCATTTATCGGCAAAGGTTTGATCGGGGTCGTAAACATACGCCACGCCACCGGACATTCCAGCACCGAAGTTGCGTCCGGTTTTTCCTAATATCACCACAACACCGCCAGTCATGTACTCACAGCCATGATCGCCAACACCTTCAACAACGACATTGGCTCCACTGTTACGAACACAAAAGCGTTCGCCAGCAATGCCTCGGAAATAGCCTTCGCCTCGATTTGCCCCGAAGCACGCTACATTACCAACAATTGGTGAATGCTCTGCGTCATAAGCGGCATCTTCAGGTGGCACAATGATCAAGCGGGCACCGCTTAACCCTTTGGCTACATAATCGTTGGCCTCACCGATCAGTTTCAACTGGATGCCCTGGGTGGCAAAAGCCCCAAAGCTTTGTCCAGCAATACCTCGATACGTAAACTGCAACAGACCTGGGATAACTTCATAATTGCCAAAACGTTCCGCGATCCAGCCTCCTAAACGCGCGCCGACTGAGCGTTGAACATTATTGATCGTATGATTCGTCACGATTTCTTGATTGTTGTCGATAGCAGCTTGTGCAAAAGCATCTAATTCTGGCCATTGACGTTTCTCAAGGAATGGATCGGTCACTTTGCGTTCGATTGGGATCGTCGTCCCAATCATTTTCGAAAAGTCTAATGACTTTGCTTTGCCTTTAGCAACGAAGCGTGGTGTCAACAATTCCGCATGTCCTACCATCTCATCGATGGTACGAAATCCTAACTCAGCCATCGTTTCCCGTAGATCTTCTGCTAAAAAGTACATCGTGTTGATGATGTGCTCAGGTTTTCCAGCAAAAAATTTTCGCAGCGCTGGGTTCTGTGTAGCAATGCCGACAGGACATGTATTGATACTGCATACCCGCATCATGACACAACCAATCGCAACTAGCGCTAAAGAGGCAAAGCTATATTCTTCTGCTCCTAAAAGAGCAGCAATGGCGATGTCCCGACCCGTCATCAATTTTCCATCTGTCTCTAAGGTCATTCGCTGCCGCAAATGATTCATAGCTAACGTTTGATGGGCTTCTGCAAGCCCCATCTCCCAAGGCAAGCCGGCATCACGGATCGAATTTCTCGGAGAAGCACCAGTCCCACCGTCATAGCCTGAGATCACGACTACGTCTGCGCCAGCTTTGACGACACCGGTAGCGATCGTACCCACGCCCGTACTAGAAACCAATTTGACATTGATCCGTGCATACGGATTGATGGCTTTTAAGTCATAGATCAGCTGGGCTAGATCTTCAATCGAATAAATGTCGTGATGTGGTGGCGGTGAAATCAATCGAACACCAGGCGTAGACCCTCGAATCTCGGCGACCCACGGGAAGACTTTATTGCCTGGTAATTGGCCGCCTTCTCCAGGTTTCGCCCCTTGCGCCATTTTGATCTGGAGTTCATCTGCACTCATTAAATATTCGGCATTGACACCAAAACGGCCAGAAGCTACTTGTTTGATACGACTATTATAATTAATGCCTTCCACTGGTTTGAAACGATTTCGGTTTTCTCCACCTTCTCCACTGTTGGATTTTGCCCCGATCGCATTCATTCCTTCAGCAATACAGCGATGCGCTTCTTCACTTAGTGAGCCATAGGACATCGCCCCGACTTTAAATCGTTTGACGATCGTTTCGACAGGCTCCACCTCAGCTAACGGAATACTGCGTCCTGTGTTCGCAAAGGTCCACATAGACCGTAACGTCGTTGGATTGTCCAATGCCTCTTGATTCATTTCCGCCGCATATTCTTTATAAAGCTCATAACTGCCTGTGCGAACGGCTTTTTGGAACCCATAGATCGTTTTTGGATTGAACAAATGATGCTCCCCATCGGCTTTGTACTGGAAACTACCGCCAGAATCAAGATAATCCATTCGTTTTTCACCATATGCTGCCTCATAACGCGTCAGATATTCTTGCTCGATTTGCGCTAATGAGAGTCCACCGATACGGGTAACCGTGCCGGTAAAATATTCAGCGATGACTTTCTCAGAGATGCCAACCGCTTCAAACAATTGTGCCCCGTGGTAACCGGCGATCGTTGAGATTCCCATTCGTGACATGATTTTGACAATGCCCTTTTCACATGCCTTGCGGTAACTTTCGATCTTCTCTGAAAGCTCAAAATGCGCCAATGTCTGGTAAGCCCCATAAGGATGGACCCCACTTGCTCCGTAGCCGACTAACATGGCATAATGATGGACCTCACAGACTTCCGCTGTATCCGCAACGATCGATGCCAAGGAACGTTTGCCTTTTCGCACCAAATAATTGTGCAGGCCTGATACCGCCAAGAGAATCGGAATCGCCACTTTTCCTTCTTGCGCTTGGATGACTTCCCGATCACTTAAAATGACGGTCGTTGCCCCAGCATCGATTTTTTGCTCCGTTTCTTTAAAAAGCGCTTCTAACGCTTGTTGCAAAGCTACCCCGTTTTCTGGTACATAATCATAAAGAATCGACTGTAAAACCGCTTTTTGACCATTTTGATTTAACTGTTTGATCTTTTCATATTCACTCGTTTTTAACACAGGACTAGCAATCTTCAGCTTATTACAATTGATTCGGATGTCCTTTGAAACATCCCCATCTCGACCTAAAAACAGCTCGGTACCGATTACTAATTTTTCGCGAATCGCATCAATGGGTGGATTGGTCACTTGGGCGAATTGTTGCTTGAAGTACGTAAACAAAGATTGGGGACGTTCGCTCAAAATAGCTAAGGGTGAATCAAACCCCATGGAGATCACTGGTTCTTCTCCCGTTTGAGCCATTGGTAAAATCAACGTGCGTATGATCTCATCCGTGTAGCCATTTCGTTTCCAAAGGGTCTGGATCGCATCATCTGCTGTTTCTTCCTGCTTCTCAGTCCCAGGAAGCAGCTCTGGTGTCAATAGGTGTTCCGCTAGCCACTCCTGGTAAGGATGGGCATTCGCATAATGCGCTTTGATTTCTTGATTTCGTAAGATCATCCCTTTTTGGGTATCCACCAAAAACATATTTGCTGGTCCAAGCACCCCTTTTTCAATCACTTCCGACGCTGGTAAATCCACCACGCCTGACTCAGAGGCCACGACAACAAAACCAGCTTTTGTGATCGAGTAGCGAGATGGTCGCAATCCATTACGATCAAGGGCAGCTCCCACCATCTCCCCATCGGTAAAGCATAAAGCTGCTGGTCCATCCCAAGGAGCCATAAAGCTTGCATTGTATTCATTAAAAGCCGTCAGTTCTGGCGTCAAGCCAGCTTCTTTAGACCACGCTTCTGGCACCATCATCAACAGTGCTTGGGGAATGTCTCGACCTTGACGATACAAGTATTCCATACAATTTTCCAGCTTCGCAGAATCGGAGTTTTCGTCATCGTAGACTTCGATCTGATGTCCATGCATCCAATTTTCCGCCCCGCGTAACGTGTTGATTTCGCCATTATGGGCTAAGAAACGAAAAGGTTGCGCCCGACTCCAGCTTGGAAAGGTATTCGTTGAAAAGCGAGAATGGGTCAAAGCAATACTCGAAGTCATTTCTGGGCTTTGAAGATCTTTGAAAAACAAGCCAACTTGATAGGCATGCAGCATCCCTTTATAAACAACTGTCTTACTGGACAAGCTGCAGATAGACAGCTCATCGGTATGATATGTTTTTTCCAGTTTACGCCGTAGCCGATAAAGCTGATCTTCAAAGGGACGGCCAGCTGCTACATCGACAGGCTTTTCAATAAAGACTTGCACAAAAGATGGCATGACTTTTTGCGCCCCTGGCCCACACTGATAATAATCATATGGAACGTCGCGCTGCCATAAAACCGTAAAACCCATTTGTTGAATGTCTTTAGTTACTTCTTCTTGGACCTGTGCTGCTCGGAGCTTTTCTTTCGGTAAAAAAAACATCCCAACAGCATAGGCGCCTTTTTCAGGCAATGGGATTCCTGCCTCTTTTGCCCGCTGCTGAAAAAAAGGATCTGGCATCGCCATCAAGATTCCTGCTCCGTCCCCCGTGTCAGGTTCAGCGCCAGTTCCCCCTCGATGATTCATCCGTTCTAACATCGTTAAGGCATTTTGGACGAGCTCACGGGAATAATGACCATTTTTCTGAGCAATGAACCCCATCCCACAAGCATCTTTTTCAAAAGCGGCATCGTACATCGTTTGGTTCGTTGTTTTCATCATCTCTAAATCACTCATGGAATCACACTTTCTTTCAATTTTCTGAATATTCCGATTTTTAACAGTTTACAACCTGTTTTTCTATCTGGCAAGTTTTTTTTACTTGATCCGATCTCGTTGCTTTCTTCCTTCAAGGGTTACTTACATCCATTGAACAAGTAGTTACTTGTAAATCACAGGCAGGAGTCTTCGTCTAATAAGGTTTTTTTATTATACAATAAACTATTGTAAAATTATTGCAAACAAATGAGAATCGTTATCAATTAACGCGGATTTTCTCATTTGGATGTCACAAACAGCTGCTTATGTCCCATTTTCAAGGAACAAGCTTGATTGATTTCAAAAAAAAGATGACCCACAATGGGATCATCTTTTTCCGTTTTTTTATTTTTCAAAGCCTTCTGCAACCGCTTCAGGATAGTTTTCTTTGACAATGGCTGCGCAATGGCCGCAAAGTGTTGGTAGCTGCTCTTCTACACCGACATCCACACGGACTTGACGACAACGTTCGCAGACTTCACCTACGGCTTTTTCCACTAAGATCGCCACATCTTCGAATTGATAGGCCGCTTCTGGTGCTGCTTCACCTGCTTCTTTGATCGTTAAGAAGTCCGGTGAAATGATCAGCAACTGAGCGATATCTGAATCAATGGCTTTTAGTAATGCCGCAACCGGTTCGGTTGGATAGACAGTCACTTTTGCTTCAAACGATTTCCCGATCAGTTTTGCATTACGCGCTTCTTCCAATGCTTTTAAGACATTGTCACGGAAATCAAGGAAAGCACGCCATAAATCAAGCAGCTCTTCTTGGTTAGCAAATGTATCATAGCCAGGGAACTCCGCTAATTGGACATATTCCTCTTCTTCTTTCAAATGTGACCAGATTTCTTCTGCCGTATGCGGAATGATCGGCGTCAGTAATTTCGTCAACGCAACCGCTGTTTGATAAAAGACGGTTTGCATGGCGCGACGTTGGAAATCATTTTCAGCTTCGATATAAACGACATCTTTCGCAAAATCCAAATAGAAGGATGACATATCGACTGTCAAGAAGTTGATGACTGTTCGGTAAATATGCAAGAAGTTGTATTTTTCATAACCATCTTCTCGGATCGTTTTGATCGTTTGATTCAAACGAACCATCATGTATTTATCAACAGAACGCAAGTTTTCAAATGGTACGCTGTCTTTTGCTGGATCAAAATCATTCGTGTTAGCCAATAAGAAACGCATGGTATTGCGAATTTTCCGATAGACTTCTGATACTTGATTCAAGATATCCATAGACACTCGAACATCCGCTTCGTAGTCAACACTGCTGACCCAAAGGCGCAAAATATCCGCACCCATTTGGTTGATCACTTTTTCTGGTGCAATGGTATTTCCAAGAGATTTACTCATCTTACGGCCTTCGCCATCTAAGGTGAAGCCTTGAGACAAGACGGCTTTGTATGGTGCGACTTCATTGATCGCCACACTAGTTGTGATACTTGAGTTGAACCACCCGCGATATTGATCAGAACCTTCCAAATACATGTCAGCTGGGAACGTCAATTCTGGACGTTGACGTAACACGGCTTCGTGAGAAGAACCTGAATCAAACCAAACATCCATGATGTCAGTTTCTTTCGAGAATTTACCGTTTGGTGAGCCTGGATGCGTAAAGCCAGCCGGCAGCAATTCTTCGGCTTCTTTTTCAAACCAAATCGTTGAACCATGTTCAGCAAACAAGTTTGCCACATGCTCGATCGTTTCAGGCGTGATGATGGCTTCGCCGTTTTCTGCATAAAAGATTGGCAATGGTACACCCCACGCACGTTGACGAGAGATCACCCAGTCGCCGCGATCGCGAATCATATTGTATAAACGGGTTTTGCCCCATGGAATGATCCAATCTACTTTTTCGATCTCATCCAAAATGTTTTGACGGAACTTATCAATTGAAGCAAACCATTGTGGCGTTGCCCGATAGATGACTGGTTTTTTCGTCCGCCAATCATGTGGATAGCTGTGAGTAAAGAAGTTTAGTTTTAATAGCGCCCCTTTTTCTTCTAAAAGCTCAGTGATCATTGGATTGGCTTTGTCATAAAAGACCCCTTCAAATCCTGGTGCTTCTTCTGTGAAGACCCCACGGCTATCGACTGGTGATAAGACATCCAGTCCATATTTTTTGCTGACGATGTAGTCATCTTCCCCGTGTCCTGGTGCAGTGTGGACCAAACCAGTACCGGCATCCAATGTCACATGATCCCCTAACATCAACAGAGACGTACGGTCATAGAAAGGATGTTGCGCCGTCATTTTTTCTAATTGATCGCCTGCAAATTCTTGCAATACTTCGACAGATTCCCAAGCAATCTCATTCGTCACGGTTTCTAATAAATCTTTTGCCACGACAAATTTACGACCATCAGCCAAGATTTGAACATAGGCAAAGGTTGGATTCACAGAGATTCCTAGATTCGCTGGCAAGGTCCATGGCGTCGTCGTCCAGATAACAAAAGATGTATCTGAATCAAGCAAATCTTTGCCATCTGCGACTGGGAAAGCAACATAGATCGATGGTGATTTCACATCTTTGTATTCGATCTCGGCTTCTGCTAGTGATGATTCACTAGATGGTGACCAGTAGATTGGTTTTAATCCTTTGTAGATATAGCCTTTTTCTGCCATTTTTCCGAAAACGCGAATTTCTGCAGCTTCATAATCGGGCGTCAGTGTGATGTATGGGTGCTCCCAGTCACCAGAAACCCCTAAACGTTTGAAGTCAGCTCTTTGTGTATCCACTTGTGTCAAAGCATATTCTTCACATTTTTTGCGGTATTCTGCCAAGCTCATTTCTTTGCGCTTGATTCCTTTATTTGTCAACACTTGCTCGATCGGCAAACCATGGGTATCCCAACCAGGTACATAAGGGGAACGGAAACCTGACATTGATTTGGAACGTACGATAATGTCTTTACTGATTTTGTTCAATGAGTGTCCGATATGGATGTTCCCATTTGCATAAGGAGGACCATCGTGTAAGACAAAGGTTGGCTTGCCTTCATTTAATTCTTGACGGCGTTGATACAATCGATTTTCTTCCCATTCTTTTTGCCAATCCACTTCGCGGTTCGGCAAGTTGCCTCGCATTGGAAAAGCGGTTTTTCCAAGATGCAGTGTTTCTTTCATTTTCATTCTTGTTTCGCTCCTTTTCGTCTCACTACGTTTCCGTATAATTTCTAAATCCATTGACTCGACCAATCAATTGCTTCTATTGAACGTATCAAAATGGATTGGTTGCCATGACTTCCTTGTGTTTAGGTCTCACTGATTTTAAAAATCAATCATAGTGATTCCTAGTAGGGTTACTACGCTCCCAATGGTCGCCTAGTACTGTTCATCATCTATTCTGTCTTGCTTCGCAAGCCAATCATAGTGATTCACAGCAAAAAACACGTCCGTCCCTGGCAAGGGACGAACGTGTTCGTGGTACCACCCAAATTTTTCTTGTCGTTAGACAATTCTTTGATGATCGGTAACGGGATCAGGCGTCGTTCTCTACTTGAGTCTTTGGATAATCGGCTCTTTAAAGAACGCAACTCACAGATGATCTGATTTCTTACAGGGTTTTATTTGGCTTCCACTCTCCCAAACTCGCTTGAAAAATATAAGAAATTTTTCTGTTCTGTGTCTTAGTTGTTATCTGTTTTGTTCAATTCATCTAATAAGTTTCTCGCATCATCTAATGTTTTCACTTCAGGGCTTTCGCTTACATCAACGATTTTTTCATCTGATTCAACAACGTCCACATCAAATGTGTCCACTGCTTCTGAGTTTACTCCAGAACCATTTTCACTGTCAAGTTCTTTTGATAAAACTTCTCTGATTACTTGATGGGAATCTTGCACGTAGCTTGAAAATGGCGCCAAAATCTCTTCCCACTCGGGGCTCTTCACTTGTTCTAATTGGGTTTGTAACATAACCAATAAGTTGTTGTGGAAGACTCTGGTTTTCTTCTTCAAGTCATTTGTTTCTGTTGCCAATTGACGGGCATTGTCTGTTGCATCCGTTAAAATCTCTTTGGCTTTTTCTTCCGCTGAGGTCATCAAGGCATGGGCATGTTTTTCTGCAGTAGCAACCATTTCATCCGCACGGTTTTGGGCAGACGTAACGATCACTTCTGATTCTTTGCTTGCGCTTGTTTTTACTTTATCCGCGGTATCTTGAGCCACGATGATGGATTGGTTCAAAGCGTCTTTCAGTTCATTGAAATACTCTAGTTTTTCTTCGGCGTGTTTCAATGATTTCTCTAACTCGCGATTGCGTTGAACCGCTTCTTCATAATCGCGGACGATCATATCCAAAAAGTCATCGACTTCGTCTTGGTTGTATCCTCTCATTTTTACTGAAAAGTTTTTATTTTGAATGTCTAATGGAGTTAATGCCATATTCTATACACCTCTTTGATTTATTTACGTAATACACCTAATAACAATCTAACTTTTTCTTTTTTCGTGGTTCCTTCTAACCCCTGTATTTGAATCCGACCAAATCCTCTTACTGAAACGATATCCAGTAAATCCAGAACAAAATCTGGTCGTAGTGCTTCTGTCCAGTTTACTTTTACTTTTCCTGATTCGATCAACTGTTTCGAACGCTGACGTGAGATGTTGTATACGGCAGAGATCACTGTATCAAGACGCAATGAACTAACCGTTTCTCTTTCCTCGGTCCAGCCATCTTTAGGAACGATCAACTCGGTGTATTTTGTTTCTTCCAAGCGCACCGAGACGTTTCCGATTTTATCCACTTGGAGTTGGATAAAATGACTGACTTCAGCGGCAACGAATACTTGCCATATTTCACCATCGGAAAGAATGTCTCCAAAGTATTCCCTCTTGACTCCAGTCCCCATTAACGTGCCTAAAACTTTTCCATGACTCAACACCGTAAATTTTTTCGGGTATTGAATCGTAAACAAAGTCATGTCAAACTCATCGGTGGTGGGCTCATAATAATCGGGATAAATCAAACAACGTCGTCTTTCAGCAGCTTCGTAACCACCAAAAAAGCGGAAGCTTAAATCCGTTGATTGACGAATCAAGCTTTCTAAAATATACGCTTGTCTCGGATCTAAAAAATCAGTTAAGTAAGGCGCATACTGCATTTGCACTTGTTCGATCCATCCTTGAGCGGAATCAATAAAAGGGCGTTCATCGTTTCGAAAATGTTGATAGACATTTGCGTTCACCGATAACCACCCCTTACGTTAAAATAAAATTGATTGTAAGATCAATATCAATGCTTGTGATGCTAGCTGTAAGACGATAATTGCAAACGCAATCGTAAAATCAATACCAGCAAAACTTAATTTCAATCGATCAAATAAACTCAAATACGGTTCACACACTTTTGCTAAGAAACGGCCAAAAGCGGATTGATACCCTCCTGGAAACCAAGACAAAAGTGCATAGATCACTAATAAAATGGTATACAGATAAACAGCATCACTTAGTAATTTAACGAATCTCAAAAATAAAATTGGCGTTCCTCCTCACTTTAGATATCAAAAAAATTGGTATCTGCTAATGTTTGGGCAGTGCCTTCAATTTCCATACCCTTAGGCGTGCAAAGAAAAATTTCATCGCCAACACGCTTGATATCACCATCTTCAGCGTACACTGTTCCTGTTAAAAAATCAACTATTCGACGAGCTTGGTACTCTTCAATTAAATGAAAATTAACAAGTACAGCATCCCCATTGATGACCTGCTTGGCAATCCCCATCGCTTCGGAATAGACGCGTGGCTCTACGATCGTTATTTTACCAGCTGCTTGTGCGGGTGTTTCTTTTGCTTTTGTTTCTTTGACTCTCGTATTGCTTCTTTGTTGTGCCATCGGAACGACTTTTTCTTCCGTCTTCGTCACCGGTCTTACCCGTTCAGCCGCAGCTGAGGCTTGTTGATAGACAGCTGCTTGTGGTTGCTGTCTGTATTGATAGGCTTGATTTTGTGGTTGACTTGTTGTACGTGTTGCCGCTTGGCCAGATGCATACGTATTCGTGGTTGCTCTGGGGGCTGTAAAAGCTCCTCCTTGGTTCACAGCTTGTTTAGACGCTGTGCGTGCCGGTTCTTCCGTGGCAAATGTTTCTTCGTAGTAATCTTCTTCGTCAGTCAATCCAAAAAAATTGGTCAGTTTCTCTTTGAGCGACATCGGTCAACCTCCTTTTTTATTGAAATAATGCTGTTCCTACACGAATAAATGTTGCACCTTCTTGAATCGCAATGGGAAAATCATTACTCATTCCCATACTCGTTTCTAAGCAAGGGGCATGTGTAAGATGCAGGTCAGCGATCTGTTGTTGAATCCTTTTTAATTCTTTAAAAATCTGATGCTGCTCGTCTTTGGAAGCAGTGAGCGGGGCCATCGTCATCAATCCAACAACACGAATTTTGTCGAACGAAGCAAGTGCTTCAATAAAAGCCATTACCTCTTCAACAAAAATCCCTTGTTTCGTTGCTTCCTGCGAAACATTCACTTCCACAAAGCAGTTGATCGGATGCTCTGCTCGTTTTTGAATTTCTTGTGCCAGTTTGATTGAATCTAACGCATGGAAAAAATCAATCTCATTTATAATTGATTTTACCTTTCTGCGTTGCAAATTGCCAATAAAATGCCAACGGACATCTGGATAATCCTTTAGTGCTGCCTTCTTTTCAAGTAGTTTTTCTACTCGATTTTCTGCACAATCCCGCACACCATTTTCTAAAAGGACTCTTGTTGTTTCTGTATCGACGGATTTTGTCACAGCTGTCAAACAGACATCACTGGCATTTCTAGAAACAAGAGCACAGGAATCCTGTATCTCTTGCTGAATCTTGTGCAAGTTCTCAGAAATCATGTGCTCTGCCCCCTAGCGTTTACGACGGAAAAATGGTGGTGTGCTTAATTCGTCGTCATCATTCGAACGTACTTCATCACGGCTGAAGGTATCGAATTCTTTCTTTTCTACATTTTCAAATGTGTTTTCTTCTACTTTAGGTCGTACATTTTGTTCTTTGCGGATATCCCAATCACCAAAGCCATTGCTTTCTTCTGCTTGCGCTGGGCGTGCTTGATCCATATCTAACGTTGGTTTTTGAGGGATAGAATGAATTTGACCTTGGCTTTGTCTGCTAGAGCGAGAACCCCGTTCTTTTTTTGAAGGGTCAATGCCGGTTGCAATGACAGTCACACGGATCTCATCGCCTAAGTCTTCATTGATTGATGTACCTAAGATAATGTTTACGTCGCCTGTTGCCGCATGAGCGACGATATCAGAAGCATCTTGTGCTTCAAATAAAGTCATATCCAATCCGCCAGTGATGTTCAATAGCACTTGTTCTGCGCCATCGATTGACGTTTCTAGTAATGGTGAAGAGATCGCTTTTTTCGTTGCTTCGATTACACGTTCTTCCCCGCTAGCAACACCGATTCCCATCAAGGCTGTGCCTTGATTTTCCATTACTGTTTTCACATCAGCGAAGTCTAAGTTGACATAGCCAGGTGCAGTGATCAAGTCTGAGATCCCTTGAACCCCTTGACGCAAGACATTGTCTGCTTCACGGAATGCTTCAAGCATTGGCGTTTTCTTGTCAACAACTTCTAATAAACGGTTGTTTGAGATGATCAATAAGGTATCGACATTCTCTTTTAATTTAGCGATGCCTTCAGCCGCAAAACGGCCACGTTTTGGTCCTTCAAATGTAAACGGACGAGTAACGACACCGACTGTCAACGCGCCGATTTCTTTAGCGATTTTCGCTACGATCGGTGCAGCACCTGTTCCGGTTCCGCCACCCATACCAGCGGTAATGAAAATCATGTCTGCGCCTTCTAATGATTCGCGAATAGAATCTTCACTTTCTTCCGCTGCTTTTTGACCAACTTCTGGTTGAGAGCCAGCACCAAGTCCGCGGGTATATTTAGGGCCTAATTGAATGACTGTTTCTGCTTTTGAGTTTTTTAACGCTTGAACGTCAGTGTTGGCTGCAATAAATTCTACGCCCTTGACATTTTCTTCGATCATACGATTAACTGCGTTGCCGCCACCGCCACCGACTCCGATGACTTTGATCACAGCGCCGTCATTGATGTTATTATCAATTGAAAATTCCATAATTTATCTTCCTCCTGAGAATCGTTTTAGATTATTCAAAGATATTTGAGAAGAAATCTTTTACTCGGTTTGTGATCGACTCACCTTTTTTCTCTTCTTCTGCTTCTTCATAAGTTTCTTCTGGCGCTTCATATTGTTCGTAATGCACTTCTTGTTGTTGAATAGCAACGGGCTGTTGCGCCACTGTTTTTTCACCAGTGATCGCACTTTTGGCAAGCTGGTACACTTCGCTTAAGTTTGCCGAATAGTCAACGATACTGATCACATTCGTGAAAACAGGATTTCTAAGTCCCATATGATTAGGAACGTAAAGCTTGACGTTTGTTTCGAATACTTCTTGAGCAAGATCTACGACACCAGGAAGACTTGCAGCGCCACCAGTCAAGATCACGCCACCCGGTAAATCAAGTCCATCGATTTCGTCTAGGACTTCTTTTGATTTGGTGAATATTTGTTCCATACGGGCTTCAATGATTTCTGATAAATAGCGTTCATCGATTTTCACTGGTTCTGATTTTCCGATCACATCAACCGGAAATTCTTCGCTGGCTGAAGTGCGTTCAGGATACGCATCCCCATAATTGATCTTCAATGCTTCTGCATTGTTGAAAGAGGTATTTAAAACCGTCGAAATGTCTTTTGTGACAAATTCGCCGCCCTCTTGGTTCACATGGGTGAATTTCAATTGCTTGTCGTGCATCGCTGCTGTGGTTGTTTGGCCGCCACCAATGTCGATGACGATCGTACCAAAATCTTTTTCACCGTCTGATAAAATCGATTCCGTTAGTGCTAATGGCGTAATGACTACTTCATTAACAATCAGACCAGATTTTTCAACACATTTGCGAATGTTGTGAATGATGGTTTTTGGTCCTGTATACACAACACCAAACATTTCTAGGCGAACCCCGATCATGCCACGAGGATCTTTGATTCCTTCAAAACCATCAACGGTAAATTCCTGCGGTAAAATAGCAATGATCTGTCTTTCAGGAGGGGTAGAACGAACGAGTGCTGCGGAGGCAACATTACGCACGTCTTCGTCGGTGATCTCTTTTGATTCACTATTGACAGCGATCATTCCTTGACAATTTTCCACTTCAAGAAGATTGGCTGGTACACCAACACTTACACTGCGAATTTGAATTCCTGCTTTTTCTTCTGCTTGTCTTACTGCTCTTTGAATGGCTTGTACCGTTTTATCGATATCTACAATGATCCCACGGTTGATTCCTTCTGATTTTGCATTACCTACACCAATGATATTCATTTGGCTGTCAACGTATTCGGCTACTACAACTTTTACAGATGTCGTACCGATATCAAGGCCAACATACATTCCCGTTTTTGCCATGGATGGGGTTCCCTCCTACTTAAATTGGATATATAGCGAACCATCACAGTCCGTTTTTAGAGTTCATTCGAATAATTTGTTCACTGTTACCAATTCTACCATATAATGGCGCTTTTTAGAAACAAGTTAATGAAAAAAACTCTTGAATTTTTCCTAAGAATCACTATCAGCTGTTTGATTTTCGTCTGCATCGTCTTCTTGTGTATTTGAAATTGGGTAAGTAAAGATTCCAACTTCCATATCCACAATACTGTCCTCGGTCAAATCTTTGGCAATTTGCGGATAATACTGCATTTGACTCACCATATTCGAAATGTTGACGATCACTTGATTGCCATCATTCATAAAGAGAGTCAGCAGCTCATCATTGCTGTCACGGGGGGTATATTTGATTTGAGAAACGCCATCGCGAATTTCTGAACTTAATTCTTGATAGGCACTAAGTGTTGCTTTGATTTTATCTTCAGCCGAAAAATTTTCTAAAACCGGCAATCCTTCCACTGGCTGCTCACTGATTTCATCTAACACAACGCCATTTTCTAAAACCGGCGCATAGCCACCATCTTGGGCTAGTAAAGCAACTTCTTGAAATTCAGTGACAGTGATATCGAAGCGATTGATACCAGATAGAGAAATTGAGGCATTTTTTATACGTGGCAATTCTTTTTTGATGGCAGACACGCTTTGATTACGTTCGAAAAATTGCGGCCACATCTCTTCATTGACGGTTAGGTCCGAATTTTCGAGAATTGCTTCTGCGGATACTTCATGATTGCCTTTGACGACCACATTCGCCAAACGACTAAGGGGCGAAACGAAATACAAAACAATCAATAAAGGAATCATCAACAATCCAATAATCAAGGCTAAACGGCGAATCAACACTTGGTTGCGGTACGCCTTTAGGTTAGGCAGCCGATCAGCAAAGGAGCGGGCCTTATTTTCTGGCTCTGGCAATGCTTCCTTCTCATCAACAGACTCTTCCATTGCTTCATCTGCTTCAAAAAATGTTTCTTCTTGCTCGTCTTCATGGTCTTTGGACGTATCTTCTGTTTCTTCAGGAGCAGGAGAAGACCAAGCTGGCTGATTGCCTTTTTCTTGCAAATACTTTAGATTTTCTTTTTGCCAAGGGGTCAACTCTTCCGTTGACGAGGGGGTTTGATCATCATGAGGTGTTTTGTCTTTACTAATGATAATCGCTCCTTTCTATCCCACACATTGTACTATTTGATTACCTCTTGCACAAGTCGAAATAATCGTTCTGAGGCATCGCTGATCCCTTGTTCTTTTGAGGCTTTTGCCATCTTACTACGAAGGGCTTCATCTTGCATGATACTGTCTACTGCTTCCACGAGGTTTTGACTGTTTAGTTCATGATCGGCAATCATTTTGACTGCTCCTGCATTGGCTAAACTTTGGGCGTTCTTCGTTTGGTGGTCATTGGTCACATAAGGACTAGGAATCAAAATCGCTGGAATCCCTAATGCAGTGAATTCTGCGATCGATGTGGCTCCTGCTCGTCCAATCAACAAATCACTATTTGCCATCACTTCTGCCATCTGATCAATGTAAGGGCGAATACTGATATTAGGAAAGGCATCTTTTGACATGCCGATTTTTTCTTCGATCTCTTTGTAATACCGTTCACCTGACGCATAGAGAAGCTGATACTCTTTTTGAGCAAACAGCGGCAGCGCATCAATGATCGCTTGATTGATTTTCAGTGCTCCTTGACTCCCACCAAAAACCAAGACCGTCTTTTTCGCCGGATTTAAATCGTAGGAAGACAAGATCGCGGACTTTTGACTGTTGCGTACTTCTTGACCTCTGGGATTCCCCACCAGCACCGTTTTCTTCGCTGGAAAGTACTGGGACGCATCGTGAAAGGCAATGGCGATTTTGTCCACATATTTGGTTAGAAATTTATTCGTAATCCCGGGAACACTATTTTGTTCATGAATAATTGTAGGAATTTTCAACTTCGCTGCAGCAAAGACCACCGCGCCAGAAACGTAGCCGCCGGTGCCGATCACCACATCCGGTTGAAACTCCTTGATGATTTTTTTGGCTGCGTAATAACTTTTCATGAAAAGTTGGATCGTTTTTACATTATCGAAGGACAACTTACGCTTAAAGCCTTGGATTTCTAATGTTTTAAAAGGAATACCTGTTGGAGGGACGATTTTATTTTCCAAGCCCCTTGTTGCACCAATGTATAAAAATTCGGCTGTCGGGTCAATCTCTTTTACATAATCGACAAAAGACAACGCTGGATAAATATGTCCGCCAGTACCGCCGCCAGTCACAAGTATTTTCATATCCGTCACTCATTTCTATTTAAGTTCTGCTACTGCCGCCATAAATTTGTCGCCGCGAACTTCAAAATTAGGGTATTGATCCCAACTTGCATTCGCAGGTGACAATAAAATCGTATCTCCAGCAGCACTTAAAGAAAAGGCTAATGGGACGGCTGTTTCAACATTGTCTGTCATTTCAATTGTTTTTACCCCTGCTGCTTGAGCAGCAGCGGCTAATTTTTCCTTTGTTTCACCAAACAACACGATGGCTTTTAGCCCTTTTAGTGCGGGAACTAATTCATCAAAGCTGTTCCCCCGATCCAGACCACCTGCCAATAAAATCAGTTTCTCATTGTCAAAGCCGCCTAATGCCATTTCTGTGGCTAGAATGTTTGTTGCTTTGGAGTCATTGAAAAATTTCACCTGATTGATGGTGGTGACATACTGAGTCCGATGGGGCACGCCTGTAAAGGTTTGTAACGCTTGCTTAATGGCTTCGTTTGGCATATCGCAAAGTTTACCGACAGCAATCGCTGCTAATGCATTTTCAATATTATGATCTCCTGGCACGCCAAGTTCATCAGCTGCCATAATCACTTCTTCTTTATAATAGAGGATACCGTCAAGCATGTACGCGCCTGCTACTTTTTCCTTGGTGGAAAAAGGAATGATTTGCGCTTTTGATTTTGCCGACAGTGCTTCTAGTTCTGGCTGGTTCCAGTTGATCACCAAATAATCATCTGCAGTCATTCGCTGTTGCAACCGCCACTTTGCTAGGACATACTCTGGACGACTGCCATGGTAATCGATATGGGCTTCATAAATATTGGTGATCACGGCGATTTTTGGTCGCAAAGTATCGATCCCCATCAATTGGAAGCTAGACAATTCCATGACTAATCGGTCTTCCGCTTTGGCCGTTTGAGCAACGGAACTTGCAGGAAACCCAATGTTCCCAGAAAGCAGTGCCTGCCCTTTTTGCATCCCTGCGTTTAAGACATTGGCGATCATGGTCGTTGTGGTGGTTTTTCCGTTCGTACCAGTAATGCCGATAATCGGAGCCTCAGAGATTTGATACGCTAGCTCCACTTCCGTGATTACAGGAATTTTTTTCTCTAAAGCTTTTTGAACAAGGGGCTGTGAATAAGGGATTCCTGGATTTTTCACAACTAACGAAAAGCCTTCATCCAATAATTCGATTGGGTGGCTGCCAGTGATCACTTTGACCCCTAACGCCAAAAGATCTTGTGCTTCGGGATTTTCAGCAAATGGCTTGCCGTCATTAACGGTCACAAGTGCGCCCAAATCATGTAACAATTTGGCCGCACTGAATCCACTACGCGCTAATCCTAGCACAAGAACTTTTTTATTTTGATATGTTTTAATTTTTTTCATTTTCTTCATCTCCTACCATACAAGGGCTATTGTGAGCAACGAGCAACCTAACGCAATACACCAAAAAACAGTGTCGATCTTCCACTCAGACCATCCGCTCATTTCAAAATGATGGTGGATGGGTGACATCTTGAAGATTCGTTTGCCCGTTAATTTGAATGATGCAACTTGCAGCATCACGCTTGCTGTTTCACAAACATAGACCAGTCCGACAAGCAAGAGGGTCCATTCTTGGTGTAAAAGAATCGAAATTGCTGCCAGCAGACCGCCTAAAGCCAGCGAGCCGACATCCCCCATAAAAATTTTAGCCGGTTTGCGATTGTACGGAAAGAAGCCGATCAATCCGCCAATGATTGCTAGACAAACGATCAATACATCAATTTGATCTTGCCGCCAAGCAATCAGTGCGTAAGTTGAAAAAGAAATCGTGCCCAGTCCTGCGACCAGACCATCGATACCGTCGGTCAAGTTGACTGCATTTGAAAAACCGACCAGCCAAAAGATGACGAACACTCCGTAAAAGATCGACAGTGGCACATCGATCCCAAAGAAATTTAACACGTCTGCATTGCCTTCCGCTCGAAAAACAAAGTAAAAGACGAGTCCGCCTAAAATTTGTCCAATCAATTTTTGCAGCGAGTTTAAGCCCATATTTCTTTTGCGGAAAATCTTGATGAAATCGTCAAGAAATCCTAATGCACCATAAACCAAGGTAATGAACAAAAGAATGAACAATGAAGCAGTCAGTTGATTTTGCCATGCCCCTACCCAAATTGCAGTGATCATTGCAGAAATCAAAAATACAAACCCACCCATCGTTGGTGTACCAGCCTTTACGTTATGCCATTTAGGGCCGTCACCACGTATTTCCTGTCCGTATTTCTTCATTTGAAAATAGCCGATAAACAAAGGCATTGCGGCTGTTACGATCGCAAAGCCGCTTGCCAAAGGTAATATCATCTCTGTCCATTCCATATCGTTCTCTCCTATTATTCTATTCGTTTTCGCTTAGTGTAAACTTGATCGATTGTCCCGATAACTCAGTATAAGGCTCCACGCTCTGTTTGGTACAATAGCCGTCCCCTTCAAAACTGACGTCCACATTCAACAGACTGCCAAATTTGATCAAATCTGCTTTGGACCAGGAGGTCGTATCAGGCATGTAATACTTGTCGCTATCCGTAATCAGCAGTACCCGTCCGCCAGGCATGATCGAAGTGCCGCTGTCAACGGACTGTGCGATGACCTTCTCGCCATCACCGATGACAACAGGGGTCAACCCAGCTTTTTGAACGTCAGTTGCCGCTGATTCTGTATCAAGATTACGATAATCCCCTACAGTCGTTTCACTACCAGAGGTTGTACTATCTTCTAATGCAGAATTTTTCAGATCCATGACTCGTTTCATCAATGGATTGGCAATTTCACCCAACACGGTGCTTTCGTGCTTCTCTGGCAATTTAATCGTCAAATACAAAATATATTCAGGTTCTTCTGAAGGAAACATCAAAACAACAGAATACAGATAATTGGTACCACCAGACAAATACTTACCGGTCGTTGGATCGGCTACTTGGGCTGTCCCCGTTTTCGCGGAAATATTGTAGCCCGGTAGTTCATAGACACCATAAGCACTTCCGTAATTTTCACTTTCGACAACATCACGCATATATTCCCGTACTTTTGTTGCCGCTTCTGCTGTGATGGGATGGCCAACTTCTTCTGGTTGTGTGACCGTTTCTTCTCCTGTATTGCCATCAACGATTTTACTAATAAATTGTGGTTTTAACATCGTTCCGTTATTTGCCACCGACGTAAAGGCCTGCATCATTTGGAAATTCGTCACACCAATCGCTTGACCAAATGACGTCATCGCTTGGCTGACAGGGTTATCCTCTGGTGTGATCCCAGTATTTTCGTTAGGCAATCCTGAATAGGTACTGCGACCAAAACCAAATTCTTTTAAGTATTGTTGCCAACGATCTGCCATTCGCTGTTCCAAGGTCACCATTCCAATATTACTCGACCATGAAAGTGCTTGGCGCATCGTCAGTGTTCCTTTTTGACCGAAGTCCCAGTCGTTGATGGTTGCATCATAAAGTTTCATTCCATCAGGGCTTGGGGTAAAAGTTTCGTTTTCATTAAAGATCCCTTGATCGATCGCTGCTGCCGTCGTCAAGATCTTCATGGTTGATCCTGGCTCGTAGTTGTCCTCAACTAATAGGTTTTGCCAATCATTGATGGAATCCAAATTTTCTGGATTATAGGTTGGCCGCTGCGCCATCGCCACGATCTCACCCGTTTTTGCATCCATCAAGTTCGCTGTTAAGTTTTCTGGTTTGTTTTCTTTAAAGACACTGTCCATCAGCGTTTCCAAGTAGCTTTGGATTCGACTATCGATGGTCGTATAGACGTCTTTTCCATCCACCGCTGCAACAGTTTCGGCTACGGTTCCTGGCAACGGATTTTGATTGTTATCTTTTTGATAAACGATCTCGCCATCGGTCCCAGAAAGCACGTCATTGTACGCAGCTTCTAGTCCCGTTTTCCCAACTAGACCAGTATCGTCATCATTGGCAACAGCATACCCGATAAAGTGAGAAGAAAAGACACCATTCGGATAAAGACGAGCTGGATGACTGTCAAAATGAAAGCCAGCAATCCCTTCTTTTTCCATTGCATCTTCAATCGCATTCTTTTGTTCTAATGTAATATTGTTCCCTTTGCTTCCAAAAGAAACACGCCATAATTGTTGCTCAAGCCCTTCTTCTAATGTATTGACTGCTGTTTCTTGGTCGATGGACAATACATCCGACAAGATTTTGCCCAATTTATTGAAGTTTGCTTTTTCTGCAAAAAGATTCTTTTTGCCATCTTTGTAATTTTGGTTCAAAACAGCGTAAATTGAATAGGAAGTCACATCTTCAGCAATTGGAATCCCATTGCGGTCATAGATCGTTCCACGTTTCGCTTTGATGACTTCACTGCCTTCATAAAGATTTTTCGTTTTTTCAGCTAAGGAAGTCCCAGCGACATCTCCGACAATGACGATGTAGCTCAAACGCGTGACAAACAAAAAGAACAATCCAATACTCGTAGCAAAGAGAATAATACCTACTTTTTTGCGATTGTTCGTTGTAGTTTGATTGTTCTTTTTTAAGTATTGCTTGAATTTATCTGTTAACTTCATTTAGTCCACTTTCCTTAAATTGCCGTCATCGATCGACAATCCATTATCCTCAGCAATCTTTTGGATGCGCTCGGTTTTAGAAAATTCATTTTTCTCTTGTTCCAACTGTTCTGCTTGTGTTGTTTTTTCATTGATATCCGATTGGATCAAAGAAATATCGTGTTCGACTTGACTGATATTGGTTCGAATATTGATGGTCAAGATCGCCAACGTCAATACAGAGATGATCACAAAGGCAGCGATCAGTTTTTCCAGAGTAGAAATGCTTTTTAACCGACGAGCCGGAGATGCTGGTACGCGGATGACCTCAGGACGCTGGGGATCAGTAGGCAGTTTTTCAGTTGTCGGTTCAGAGTGTTCCATAGGTTGTGATTCAAGTGGTTCTCTGAATTCATAGTCATGAACTTTTAGTTCTGCCATAGTTGTTACCCTTCGCTTTCCTTGATTTTTTCCGCGATTCGCAGTTTCGCACTGCGAGAACGATTATTTTCAGCTACTTCTTCCTCAGTTGGAAGTAGTGGTTTTCTTGTTATAAGTTTAAGTGTTGGTTGGAATTCTTCTGGTATCATCGGCAAACCTGGCGGCATATCCTTCGGTGTGCTGTATTCCTTGAACATCGATTTCACGATGCGATCTTCTAAAGAGTGAAACGTGATGACACTCACACGTCCGTTGACTGCTAAAAGATGAATCGCTTGTTCAAGTGATTCTTCAATCACACCTAGCTCATCATTGACTGCAATGCGAATGGCTTGGAAAACCCGTTTTGCAGGGTGTCCGCCTTTTCTTCTTGCTGGCGCCGGAATGGCTGTTTTGATGATATCGACCAACTCACCCGTTGTTTCGATTGGATGATCTTGTCGCACCCGCTCGATTTCACGAGCGATTTGTTTCGAGAATTTTTCTTCTCCATAACGGAAGAAGATTTTGACTAATTGGTGGTAGTCGAATTGATTGACTACTTCATAGGCAGTCAATGCTGCAGTTTGATCCATCCGCATATCCAGCGGTGCATCTTGGTGGTAGCTAAAGCCGCGTTCGGCTTCATCTAATTGGGGTGAGGAAACACCTAAATCGTACAAAATCCCATCGACTCGGCTCACACCGTGTTGATGCAATGCTTCCTTTAAATAGCGGAAATTACTTTTAATGAACGTAACCATTCCTTTAGCAACATATGGTGCTAAACGTTCTTTCGCATGATCGATAGCAGTTTGGTCTTGATCAAAAGCAAAGAGATGTCCCTCTTCAGACAGTTGCGACAATAAATATTCACTATGACCGGCTCCACCTAATGTACAATCGACATAGACGCCTTCTGGACGAATCTTTAACCCATCAACGGTCTCCTGTAGCATAACGGTGTAGTGTTGAAAATCTGCCATGTGTTTTTTCCTCTTCCTATCAAGCCTATAAGCCAAAATCAATCATTGTTTCAGCAATTTCATCAAAGTTTTCTTCTGCTTCTTCAGAGAATGCTTGCCAACGCGTTTCATCCCAAATCTCGATTCGGTTTGAAACGCCGATGATCACACAGCTTTTGGTAAGGTCTGCATGATTTCTTAATGTAACAGGGATATTGATTCGTCCTTGTTTATCGATTTCGCACTCTGTTGCAGCAGAATAAAAGAAGCGGACAAATGTCCGAGCGTCCTTTTTCGCTAAAGGCATTTCGTTTAGTTTTTCTTCAAGTTTTTCCCATTCAGATAAGGGGTAGCCAAATAAACAGCCATCTAATCCACGTGTCACAACAAATTTTTCTCCGAGTTTTTCTCGTAGTTTTGAAGGGACGATTAGTCGGCCTTTTGCATCTATCGAATGTTGAAATTCACCCATAAACATCGATAAATAACCCCCGATCTCCACCTGATATTCACAGTCTACCACAATCCCCCACTTTCTACCACAAATTATATGAAATTTGAAAGGGAAGTTGTTTGACTTTTCTTTACCAAATGAGGAAAAAGAGGAAAACCGACTACTTAAAGTTTTTAAAAAAACTTTAAGTGAAAAAATGGGCGTTTATCAAGAGTCAAAACACTATAAGTAACTAACAATATTTAGAATGATCAAAACGACATGAAAAATGATCGTAAATAGAAAAATACTACGCCAATACATCTTTAAATAGCGACCATATTGGATCTCCTCATAGTAATATGCCTGAAAAACTGCCAGCAGAATCCCTAATAAAAAAATGGAGATCAAATAGTACAATGTGATCGCTTGATCAAAAGTATACTTTGATAATTGATGAATCCCGACCATCAAAAACGGTACTGCTAAATCCGGTGCCTTCACGTGGTAACGATCATTCAAGGACAACGCGGAAACAATGAACCGACAGGCGAAATAGACGAGCACAGGGAAGATATACCAAAACAAAACGATTGGATTAAATCCAGACATACAGCAAAATCCTTTCTAACAACTAGTGTCACTATACTTTATTTTCTTTACATCCGTGTTTCAGTTCTTTTAAAAATCTGAGCTGGAATAAGACAGTCATGAAATTTTTTAAGGAGCCTCTTTGTTCACCAGCTGACTTTTGAAAGTCTTGAAGAATGCATTTCTTTACCTATTAAAACAGAAGGGCGTATCTTCAACAAGTCTATCTTGCCATTCTAATGATTTTTTTTGTCCTGAAATTGAAAATTTCTTAATTTCTCCTTGGTTCAACTTGAGTTCTTGTGTATTTGAGGGTAAACTGTCACTAGAATAACTCTAAAAGGTGGATTAGAATGAACGAGAAAAAACCAAAAAGTACCTTTGCAAAAATCACGCAAGTCGTGATCTGGACCATGCTTATTCTCACTGTTGGCTCGATTTTCTTAGCAGCATACACAAGTATTATGGGTTAATCCTATTAAAAAAGTGCCCTTTTCCAAAATGATGGCTTCCATCTTTTGGAAAAGGGCACTTTTTTTTACAGCAAGGGTGACACAAGGCGTGCCAAGCCTTCTTTGATTTTGATCGTCAGCTTTCTTTGCTGATACGCTTCGATCGTTAAGTGCTTAGAATCGATCGAATCCGCCAGAAACGCTTCTTTCGTTTGCGTCGCGAGTTGTGCATCGTAGATGATCGTATTGACCTCAAAGTCTAAACGAAACGATCGGACATCGATATTTGCTGAACCAATCGAAACGAGCCCACTGTCAATGATCATCGTTTTTGCATGCATAAACCCTTTCTCATAGGTTTCGATGACTGCCCCAAAATGCAGCAGCTCAGCCGCAAAGGAATAGGTCGCCCAATATACCAAGGGATGATCCGGTTTGTTAGGGATTTGTATATGAACTTTCACCCCAGAAAGCAGTGCCAACTTCAAGGCATTGTGAATGGCTTCATCCGGAATATAATAAGGTGTTTGGATCAAGATTTCCTTTTTGGCTAAGTTGATCATTTTCAGATAGGTCATTTTGATTTCTTCATGTTCCGTATCAGGACCACTCGTGATGACTTGGGCTGCAACTGTCCCGACTTGTTTAATTTCAGGAAACAAGGAAGGATCATATTTGATCTCCAACGCATGTTGTGAATTCCAATCCATCAAAAACCGATTTTGCAGCGAATAGACAGCTGAACCGGCAATTCGCAAGTGATTGTCTCGCCAATAACCGAATTTTTCCACTTGCCCTAGATATTCATCTCCCACATTAAAACCGCCTGTATAGCCAATTTCTCCATCGATCACCACGATTTTCCGATGATTTCGATAATTGATTCGCGGATTGACATAAGGAACGAATAAGGGAAAGAAGAAGGCAATTTGACCGCCATGTAGACGCAACTCATCAAAAAACTTCAATGATACTTGGGTGCTGCCCCAAGCATCTAATAAGACTCTTACTTTTACGCCTCGCTTCGCCGCGCGCACCAGTGCCTCTTTGACTTCATTTCCCAATGTATCACTGCGATAAATGTAATATTCCATATGAATGTGATTTTTTGCCTGTTCGATATCCGCGATCAAGGCATCAAATTTCTGCCGTCCGTCGGTATAAAGCGTCATACTATTCGCTGTCGTATACAGGGATTGCCCAAAGACTGTCAACAGGTAGACCAGCTGCTGCACTTCTACCTGCGCGGTCGGCGGATGCGGAAACAGCTGTCGAGCGAGCGCTTGTTTTTGTTCTTCTAATTCAACATTCAGCCCCACCTTTGCCTGTGAGCGCATATCAAAGATCTTTTCCTTAGAGATCCCTCTACCAAAGAAAAAGTAAAGCACAAAGCCAACGATTGGAATGAACATCAAGACCAAAAGCCAGGCCCACGTTTGAGCAGTCTGCCGCCTTTCTCTGAAAATGATAATGATTGATAACAAAATATTGACTATAAATAAAATAGTTACCAAATTATCCATTACAACCATTTCTCCACCTCTTCCCCGATTTCCCGCTACTAAAGCATATCAAAAAATAGTACCTAAAGTAAAGAAACACTGTGATGAAACAAAAAAAGCCGATCTTGACGATCGACTTTAAGAAAACATCGGTTTAGAATTTTAAGAAACGGCGCATTGATAAGACAGAACCAAGTGAACCGATCACGATCCCAATCAGTGCCATCACACCGCAAACTTGTAATAGAAACATATTTGGTGCAATTAAACTGTAATTTGAACGCAGTAAGGATGGATTGACCATTGCATAAACTTGGTGGTAGCCGAAGTACATTAATGCAATCGGAACGATCGAACCTAAGAGTCCGATCCAGCCGCCTTCAAGGAAGAATGGCCAACGAATGTAGCCGTTTTTCGCCCCTACCAGACGCATGATCTGAATTTCTCTTTGACGAGACAAAATCGTGATCCGAATCGTATTAGAGATCAGGAACATTGCCACAAAAATCAATAAGACAGCAGCAGCTAAGCCCCAAGTCCGCACAGCAGCAGACAATTCAAAGATTCGGTCAGAAGAATCTCCGCCGTAATCGGCTTTGAAAACATTTGGCAATTCGCCAGCTTGCTCAGCGATCTCTGTCGTATACTCTGGATCTGTTGCACTGACGACAAACACGTTATACAGCGGATTGCTGTCGCCTTCGAACAAGTTCCATGAATCCCCCATTGCATCTTGGATCTTCTGCAATTCTTCATCTCGGCTAGAAAATTTCACTTCTGAAACGTTCGGCAGATCATTTAAGGACTGTTCCAAAGCATCCATGTCTTCTTGTTCCGTACCAATATCAACGAAAACCGAAACGTCCACATTCTCGCGAATGTCTTCGGCTAGTTTTGTTGCATTTAAGATTACACCTAGAAAAATACCGACTAATGTCAGTGTGATCGTTACCGCACTCAATGACGCAATAGTCATCCAGCCGTTACGCTTTAAACTTTTGATACTCTCCAGGAGATGACGGAAAAATGTTCTAATCATCGTAACCATATTCTCCTTCCGCTTGGTCGCGAATAATGCGGCCATTTTCAATTGCGATCACGCGATGACGAATCGTATTTACGATCGTACTATTATGGGTCGCCATAACGACCGTTGTTCCTTGGGCATTGATCCGATCAAGCAGCTTCATGATTTCCCATGAGTTTTCAGGATCTAGATTCCCCGTTGGTTCATCCGCAATCAATACTTTCGGCGTATTTACGATGGCACGAGCGATCGACACCCGCTGTTGTTCCCCACCGGAAAGCTCACTTGGAAATACCCGCACCTTATGTTTCAGGCCGACCAAGTCTAACACTTCCATCACCCGTTTTTTGATATCACGAGGTTTGCGGCCGATAACTTGCATTGCATAAGCAACATTTTCAAAGACCGTTTTCCGTGGTAAAAGTTTATAATCCTGAAAGACCACGCCGATTTCCCGACGCATCAATGGGATCTCGCGGTTTTTCATGCCGACCAAATCATATCCTGCGACATTCAAAACGCCTTTAGTTGCTTTTTCTTCCCGATACATCAATTTGATAAAGGTTGATTTACCGGCACCCGATGGGCCCACGACATAAACAAACTCTCCTTGATCAATTGAAATCGAAAGGTTACGGATAGCAGTCGTACCATTAGAGTACTTTTTCATTATATCTTTCATTTCTATCATACAGCTATCTCTCCATCTCAAATTTTCATTCTGGCTTATTATAGCATGAATATATTTCACCTTGCTTGCAACAGATTACAATTATGTTTCAATCTGTTTAAGTCACACAAGGTTATTTTTGATTCAGTTTCAGCTTCAAATACGCGTCGATAAAGCCATCCAAATCGCCATCCATGACTGCCTGTACATTCCCAGTTTCGAAATTCGTTCGGTGATCTTTGACCATCGAATAGGGATGGAAGACATAAGAACGGATTTGCGAGCCCCAACCAATTTCTAACTGCTCGCCTCGCAAAGCTGCTGTCTCTTGCTCTTTCTTTTCCACTTCTAATTGATACAGCTTGGCTTTCAACATCCCCATCGCTTGCTCACGGTTTTTCAATTGTGAGCGCTGGGCTTGGCTAGCAACGACCGTTCCTGTCGGAATATGGGTGATCCGCACAGCAGATTCGGTTTTGTTGATGTGCTGTCCACCCGCACCACTTGCGCGGTACGTATCGATTTTCAAATCATCTGAGTTGATTTCCACATCGATCGCCCCATCTAATTCTGGCATCACATCCACCGAGCAAAATGACGTGTGCCGTCTCTTGGCTGAATCAAAAGGTGAGATCCGAACTAAACGATGAACGCCTTTTTCCGATTTCAAATACCCATAGGCGTTGTGGCCTTTTACAAGTAAAGTGACACTTTTGATCCCCGCTTCATCACCAGCTTGATAGTCGAGGGTCTCTACTTGATACCCGTGTTGTTCGCAAAAACGAGTATACATCCGTAACAGCATGCTGCCCCAGTCTTGTGATTCGGTACCGCCTGCACCAGGATGAAGCTCGATGATGGCGTTATTTCGATCATAGGGTTCATCTAACAGCATCGACAATTCATAAGACGCCATTTTCTCGTTTAGCTTCGTGATCCGTGCTTCAAGTTCTGCTTCCATTTCTGGGTCTGCTTCTTCTTGAATCATTTCCAACATCACTTCCAGCTCTTCCAATTCTTCTGCTAACTGATTGAACTGATCGTAGGTCTCTTTGTTGGCATTGTTTGCGTTAATGACTTGTTGAGCTTTTTCTGAGTCATCCCAAAAGGTGGGATCTGCCATTTGGTGTTCCGCTTCCGCAATGTCCTCTTCTAACTGATCTAAGTCAAAGAGACCCCCTAAAACTGATTATTTTTTCATTCATCTGGGTCAATTGATTCCGAATATCTGCGATTTCCATTAAAATTCCTTCTTTCTTTTTTTCTTACAAACGAAAGTAGACTGGACAAAAACGTCTGCCAGCCTACTCTCAACTTTTTCAAAACGTGTTACATATTTTTCCCGTGGCAATTCTTGAATTTTTTCCCGCTGCCGCATGGACAAGGATCGTTACGACCAACGTTTTTGAAACTTGGTGCTTGGGCAGCAGGTGCTTCTTCTACCCCTTGTGCTTCCCCTTGAGCAACTTGTTCCCGTTGAACGTTTTGACGAATCTCTGCCTTCATAAAGAGACGAGTTACTTCATATTCGATCGCTCCAACCATGTTCTCAAACATATTGAATCCTTCTGTTTGGTACTCAACTAATGGATTGTTTTGTCCATAAGCCCGTAACCCAACCGATTGACGCAGCTGATCCATAGCATCGATGTGGTCGGTCCACTTCGTATCGACAACTCGTAAGATGACGACTTTTTCAAATTCCAGTAATTGTTCTGGACTATTAAGTTGTGCTTTCTTTTGTTCAAAGACTTCTTCTGCCCGTTGGTTTAGGTAGTCTTTGATCTCTTGAGCTGATTTGCCCTTGATGTCCTCGATACTGATAGTATCTTCATGAACAAGTGCATTCGCCGCAAAATCAACGATTCCTTCGTAGTTCCAATTGCTTTCTTCTAATTGCGTATGACTGTCGACGACTCGGCTGATGGAACGTTTCACCATATTCATTAATTGTGGTGAAAGATCCGTTTCTTCCATGATCACTTCTTGACGTTGTCCGTAAATAACTTCCCGCTGTTCTCGCATCACGTCATCGTATTGCAAGACGTTTTTCCGAGTATCGTAGTTATTGCCTTCCACTCGTCGTTGGGCAGATTCTACTTGTTTTGAAAGCATCTTGCTTTGGATCACGGCGTCGCCTTCATCGATCTTCATCCGATCCAAGAACACTTTGATTCGTTCAGAACCAAAACGCTTCATTAAATCATCTTCTAACGACAAGTAAAATTGCGACATCCCTGGATCTCCTTGACGTCCCGCACGTCCCCGCAACTGATTATCGATCCGTCGGGATTCATGACGCTCAGTACCGATAACTGCCAAGCCGCCTAGTTCTGCAACACCAAGACCTAACTTGATATCCGTTCCCCGACCAGCCATATTGGTCGCGATCGTTACAGCACCTTTTTGTCCCGCATTCAAAATGATTTCTGCTTCTTTAAAGTGATTCTTGGCATTCAATACTTCATGAGGAACTTTCTCACGATCAAGCATTGATGACAATAATTCAGAAGTCTCAACAGCGACCGTCCCTACAAGCACGGGTTGTCCTTTGCGGTGACGCTCTTTGATGTCTTGAACGACTGCTTGGAATTTGCTCGTAAGCGTTGGATAAAGCAAGTCCGCACGATCATCCCGTAAGATTGGTTTGTTCGTAGGAATCTGAATGACTTGCATGTTATAGATTTCTCGAAACTCTTCTTCTTCCGTTTTTGCTGTACCAGTCATCCCAGACAGTTTTTTGTACATCCGGAAGTAGTTCTGGAATGTGATCGTCGCCATCGTTTTGGTTTCATCTTCGATTTCGACACTTTCTTTCGCTTCGATCGCTTGATGGAGCCCATCAGAATATCGGCGACCATCCATGATCCGACCTGTAAATTGGTCAACGATCATTACTTTCCCATCTTGCACGACATAATCGATATCGCGAATCATAATGTAATTCGCTCGTAGTGCTTGATCCAAGTGATGGGTCAATGCCGTGTTTTCAATATCATACAAGTTTTCTAAGCCGAAGGTCTCTTCCGCTTTTTCGATCCCACGTTCTGTCAAACCGATCGTTTTTGATTGGATATCGATTTTGTAGTCTTCTTCCGTCAAGCGTTTGACAAAATTGTCGACCCGATTGTATAGCGCAGTTGATTTTTCTGCTTGTCCTGAAATGATCAACGGTGTTCTCGCTTCATCGATCAAGATCGAATCGACCTCATCGACGATGGCATAGTTTAATGGACGCTGTACCATTTGATGACGGTAAACCACCATGTTGTCCCGCAAATAGTCAAACCCTAATTCATTGTTTGTACTATAAGTGATGTCACAAGCATATGCCGCACGTTTTTCTTCTGCTGATTTTGAGTTGATGTTCAAGCCGACCGTCAACCCTAAAAAGTTGTACAGCTCCCCCATCTCAGTCGAGTCACGAGTTGCCAAGTATTCATTGACAGTTACGACGTGGACACCTTGACCGCTCAAAGCATTCAAATAAACAGGTAATGTCGCCGTCAAGGTTTTCCCTTCACCCGTACGCATCTCTGGGATATTCCCATCATGCAAGACGATCCCACCCATTAATTGGACGTGGTAAGGATAAAGGCCCAAAACGCGTTTTGCAGCTTCACGTACTACTGCAAAGGCTTCAGGTAATAATTTATCCAAAGTCTCTCCCTCTTGGAAACGACGACGAAATTCATCGGTTTTCCCGCGTAATTGTTCATCAGATAAAGCGGCCATTTCATCCGCATGTGATTCAACTTGATTCGCAATATGGTCAAGACGTTTTAATTCTTTTTTGTCGTTTTCGATTAATTTTCTAAAAAAATTGGCCATACCTTAATAATTCTCCTTTTACTTCTGCATTATCCTAGCTGGAAACTCTCCTAACTATTTTAGCACTAGTTCACCATAAATGAAATATTTTTCGATAGAACTATCGCATCAATCTTGCGTGATAAACGGATTCTTAACCTTTTTTCACAGATTTTAAAGAAACGCGGGAAAAAAACACGCAACAAGCTATTGATCGGCGCTGAAAGTCCAGCACACGCCCAAACGTCTTGTTGCGAAGGTTTGCAAATTATGCCGTTTTAAAACGGGTTTTTAAGAAAGCTAAGAAGAGCATCAGTAGCATGCCTAAAGACTGAATCCCGATCATCAAGACGATATCAGCGCCAATAAATCCTGCCAACATCGCAACGAGAGAGCCTGCCCCCAGTGCATTTAAAATCACGTTCGTACTTTCTTTGAAGCTGCCGATTGTCGATAGTCGTGATTTTTTCGTCAACCAGAGGAAAAACGCTGCGCCTATGACTAGAATACTATTCATTGCCACCAATAAAAATGCCACTGCGATCGTCTGACTGAAGAAAATCGCTGTCTCGTTGTTGCGATAGAAGCCGTCTTCGATTGCTTTTTGAAACGAAGCCGCATCATCTACTTGATCAGGTGCCATTTCCGCCGTGTAACGCATTTCATAGTGATAAGTTTGTCCATCGATTTCTTCTTTGATGGTCCAGTCTGTTTCCCGAAAATTGATGGCGTATTTTGCTTTTTCAAGAGCCGCTTCTGAAAGCGCAACGCCTATGATCCCCGCTTCTGTTTGGGAAAAGACTTGTGACTCATCCGCTAAAAGTTTGCCATCTTCCAGCTGCAACTCATTGTATTTTGCTGCCGTTTCTGCCGTCACGAGTGTTTTTGCATGGGGAAAAAATGCCGCAAAGGCTTGATCCGTTTGCTTGCTGATCATTAAGGTCAACGGGATCATCAGCAAGGACATCAAGAAAACATAGACGAACACTTGCTGCCAGCGATTTAATTTTTTACGCCATGCATAGACTTTTGTTGGAGAAAAAATGGCCCCAAAGTACGTTAAGGGAAATCGTTGTTCAGACATCCTATCATTCCTATCCTTTTGTTCCGCCAGAGGTCAAACCTGAAACAAAGTATTTTTGTAAGAAGAAAAACAGTGCAGCGATCGGTACGGCGATCAAAATCGCCCCTGCCGCAAAGAGTGCGACCCGTTGGTTACGGGCATCATTGATAAAGGTTTGCAGCCCGACTGCGACGGTCAAACGCTCTTGTGAGCGAAGCAAGAATCGCGCCAGCAAGAATTCGCCGAATGGTCCCATAAAGGCCCACAATGCTTGGACGGCAACCATTGGTTTTACGAGGGGCAAAACGATTTGCCAAAAGATACGAAAATGCCCTGCACCATCAAGTTTTGCTGATTCATCCAAGTCGATGGGTACCGTATCAAAGTACCCCTTCATCAGCCAAGTATTCATCGGAATCCCACCACCGATATAAATCAGTGTCAAGAACCAGAAGCTATCTAGACCGTTTGCTAATAAGCCCATAACATAAAAAGCGGTCAACGCCGACATTGTCGGTACCATTTGAACGATCAAGAACACCATCAGACTACTTTTACGACCAGCAAAACGGTAACGACTGTAAGTATACCCTGCTAACGTTACGATCATTACTTGAATGATCATCGTCGAAACGGCCACGATCAAGGTGTTTTTATACCATGTCAAATACGGGGTTTCATTGAATAAACGTCGAAAGTTGTTCAATGTCCAATCCGCATCAAAATCTAAGCGAAAAGCGATCATGTTCCCTGCCTTGAAGGCTGAGGTTGCGGTAATCAACAAGGGATAGATGATAATGATCGATAACGCGATCATAAACAAGTAGGTAAATAATTTGCTGAAAGAAAACTTCTTCTTTTTCATCCTCAATCCTCCATATTAAATGCATTCGTCTTTTTAAACACCAGTAATGAAATGGAGATCACCACAAAGGAAATGATCAAGGTCAATGCAGAAGCAATCGAATATTGTGGTGAGCCGCCGGTCGTCAGTTTGTAGATCCATGAAATCAAAATATCTGTCGATCCAGCATTTCCGCCTAAACTCCCTGGTCCACCTTCGTTAAATAGATAGATCATCGAGAAGTTATTAAAGTTCCCTGTATATTGCGTAACGAAGGTTGGGGCTGCTACCAAAAAGATTGCCGGCAGCGTAATGTTCCGAAAACGCTGCAACGCATTGGCTCCATCCATTTTTGCTGCTTCATACAAATCTTCGGAAATGGATTGTAAAATCCCCGAAACCATTACATAGATGTAAGGAAACCCTAACCAACCCTGAATCAAAATAATCGCCGTTTTCGTCCAAAACGGATCAGTCTTCCAAGCAATGTTCCCAATATCCACAAAAGGCAGATTGTTCAATAGCGGGATCACCTGCGTGTTGATCGCTCCTGCGGTATCATTAAACATATTTGAAAAACTCATGATTGTGATAAACGCTGGCACCGCCCAAGGAAGCAAGAAAATCACCCCAAAGACGCGACGAAACTTCACAAATTTTTGGTTGGCAACAACTGCTGTCAGTATGCCGAGTGTAATTTGCAAGGTGGTTGCTAAAACGGTCCAAATCACCGTCCAACTGAATACTTTTACAAAGGTGTCGCGGTAAGAACTTAAGGTGAAGATATTCGTGAAATTCGAAAAACCGATCCAGTCGATTAAGTTTGCTGGCGGAATGTGTCGAAAATCATAGTTGGTAAATGCCATAAAGAGCGTCACCATTACTGGAAAAATAATTGCTACGATCATTACCAAGTAGGCAGGGATCGTCAGTAAGTACGCGAACCCATCTTCGTATAATTTTTTGAAAAATTCTTTTCTCGTAACAGCTACCGGGAAGCCTTTTTCAATGCTTTGCCGAACCTGATAAGCATCTTTGATATTTAAAACCCAAAAGATAATGAAAATAACGGTAACGATGACCTGCAGTGTTCCTTCAATCAACAAGAACAAAGAGTTGTCTTCCATCGGTACTGATCCGAGTGTGACAAAGTTATAAAGTGCTTGTCCACCAAACAAAAGCATTTCGACCAGAAAAATCAGAAAGGCTGCAAAAAAGAGACCCGCTTTGAATTTCTGACCATTTTTGAATTGTCCCCCACCAGGGATGATTGAAAGAAGCGCTGTCTGCATGGCTTGTGAATTCGTCCTCATATGTATCCTCCTTAAAATCGAAAGTCTGCCAAGCGGCCGACGATCGATAGAAAACAATCTCGTCAAGCAATTTCTTGCGTGCTACGTTGCAAGGAATCCTTTTGACAAACATCCTCTATAGAATCGTTGACATGAATGACAGACCGTAATCGGCTAATTATTAGTATTTCTGCTCAATCGCTTCTTCGATTGTTTTGGCAGCATTATCCGCTGCTTCTTGAGGAGTCATATTGCCTGAACCTGCATCAAACAGCATGTTTTCAGCCCCTACCCAAACCTCAGACATTTCAGGGATATTTGGCATTGGTTGTGAAACACTGTATTGCTCAATCACTGCTTTTGCTACTGGATCATCAGAAGCAGCGACTGTTTCTTGAGCCATAATGTTCGCTGGAATATCATGACGCATTTCATACAATTTCTCTTGATTGGCTTCGTTGGTCAAATACTCGACAAATTGTTGAGAAACGTCTTTGTTTTGTGAGTAGTTAGATACCACCCACGCTTTTCCGCCGCCAAATGTTTCATAGTCGTTGCCGTTGTTTAGCGTTGGGATTTTCGCTACTCCATAGTTGATGCCTGCTTCTTCAAAGCCGTTCACGCCCCATGGTCCATAAATGATAGCTGCTGTTTTGCCTTGATTGAAGTAATCCAACATCAAGTTTTCGTTGGCTGATACATCAAGCATTCCTTGCGGCCAGACATTTTGGAACCAATCAGTTGCATACGTGATTGCTTCAACAGAACCTTCATTGTTCAGCCCTAGATCAGATGGATCTGTTCCTTCATCACCAAAGACATACCCGCCATGCCCCGCTAATAGACCATACGTATAATAAAAGTCCGTCCAACGAGCTAAGAAACCAACATTGTCATCGCCTTCTGCAAAACGATCATCTTTTGCTAGTTCTTCTAAATCAGAAAAAGTTGCTGGTGCTTCATCGATCAAGTCTTTGTTGTAGAACATGACAACCGCTTCGATCATTGCTGGTGCGCCATAGATCTTATCATCGATGGTCACTTGTTGCTTGTCTGTATCGCTGTACCGTCCATCATCTGGCAAAGTCATTTCTGCCAAATGCCCTTGGGAGCCTACTTGACCCACACGGTCATAAGGAGACATCGTAACATCTGGGCCTTTCCCAGCAGGACCGTCTAGTTGAAGCGCATCCATTTGATCGAACATGTCCATTTCCACAACGTTGATGGTGACATCATTTTCAGATTCAAAGTCAGATTTCACTTCATTGATATAATCAATATAGTCTGCGCCTACAGAGACCGTGATCGTTTTTTCATCGCTACCTGAACCTGCATCTGCATTACTACCATCGGTACTACCTCCGTTGCCGCCACATGCTGCAAGCGCTAACAACGCACTTCCTGAAACTAATCCTAGAGCTGCCTTTTTCCAATTCACTTTCATCCTGTTTACCTCCTGCAATTTGTAACTCTATTATGCAACCGGTTTCTTAAAATGGCAAACATTTTCTAAATGTTAGCGATAACAAAAATTGAAAAAGCCTTTAAATTAAGATATTGAGGAATTGAAAAGAAATTGCGCAACCATTTGCTTAATTTTTCACCTTGTGGATTCACGAACCACGAGTTGCGGTAAAAAGCGCTGTTGTCGCAGGCTCGTATCGTTCTGTTCAATTTTTTGAATCAGTAATTCACCACAAGCTTCGCCCATCTCAACGATGGCTTGCTTCATAGTCGTCAACTTGGGCGAGCTGACCTGATCCAGGAATACCCCATCGTAGCCGACAATCCCAAAATCCTTTGGTATCTGCGCGCCAATCGACTGCAAGCCTTGATTGATGCCTAGTGCCAAACGATCCGTCGCACAAATAAAACAAGTATTTTCCGCAAATTGCTCCTTCTGTGCTGTGATAAAGGTGCGGGCTGCGGAAGAACGGTTCTCAAAACGATGGATTTTTGGTGCTTGTCCTGTTTTTGTGACTGTATCTATGTACCCTTTTTCTCGGCTTTTCGTAAATGCTTCTTCCAACTCTAAACCAATATAGACCAAGTGTTGATAGCCAGTATCGAGGGCGTGTTTACAAGCAGAAACGATCCCTTGGTAGTTGTCACTATCAACAAAGCTGAATCCAGCTTCATTTTCACCAAATAGAACGACGGGTTTCTTTAAATTTTTTATCCAGTCCATATCCTTTTGGCGAAATCCCGTAATGATACAACCATCTGCTGGGCCACGATCCACCCCATCCGTCGTAACCAGCTGCAACGAATAATGCGCTTTGCCGATGGAACGAGCGATCCCCACTAATAAATTCATATAGTATGGCTCCGTCGTGTCCATCTCCTCTAAGATATACACTTTGATGATATGGGAACGCTTGGAAACTAATGATTTGGCAGCAATATTCGGTTGATAATCCAGTTCTAGCATTGCTTGATGAACGAGCTGCTTTAGCTCTTCGGTCACTTTATCTGGATGGTTGATCACTCGAGAAACGGTCATTGCGGAAACATTTGCTTTTTTGGCGACATCTGCTAACGTAGTCATGATTCACTCTCCCTGTATTATTTCATCTATAGTATAACACAATAAAACAAAAGAGAAACAAAGCCAACTTTTATATAGAAAGATTTCTTGCTTCATTCCAAAAGATAAAAAAACAGAGCAGCTTCTCAGCTACTCTGTCAAAAAAGACTTTTTTTTGGGGTGTCGCCAAAAGGATCCCACACGTGTTAATCCGTTTCGATCAACCCGTATTTACCATCTTTCCGACGATACACAATGCTCGTTCCATTCGTTTCCGCATCTTCAAAGATAAAGAAGTTGTGTCCAAGCATGTTCATTTGTAAAACAGCTTCTTCACTATCCATTGGTTTTAAAGACAAACGTTTTGTACGTACGATGTCTAAATCAGAACCATTGGTTTCTTCATCGTTTGCTTCAGTTGTGAACAAATCACCATCTGTTGGCGGAACCAACGCTGTCTCACGAGATTTGCGATTGATTTTTGTTTTGAATTTGCGGATTTGGCGTTCCAATTTGTCAACAACCAAATCGATACTAGCATATAGATCAGGTGAAGTTTCTTCCGCACGTAGAACTAGGAATGGTAAAGGAATCGTTACTTCTACTTTTGCAGTTTTTTCTGTATAAACTTTCAAATTAACGTGTGCTGTTGCTTCTGGCACATCATTAAAATAACGTTCTAATTTACCTACTTTTTTCTCGACGTAATCACGGATCGCTTCTGTTACCTCGATATTTTCGCCACGCACATTATATCTAAACATAAAAATTACCCCTTTCGTCTACCAGTAAAGAAGGAAAAGGACCACTCTTTTCTTCTTCTTAACTCTATTATATCGAACTCTTGGTCATTTGCCTAGTAAATCGAACAATTTTCTTTAAGCGTTTTCAAAATAACGTTTCAACGAGCAATAGAAAAAGAACGAATCGACTGGGGGCCAAAGGACTGCAGTGCTTCAGCTGCATGATATAACGTTCTACCGGTAGTATACACATCATCGATCAACAATAATTTTTTCCCTTTGATTTCACACGCTACATCTGGCTTCACTGCAAAGGGTTGCGCCTCTACTAATCGTTGCCTGCGAGAACGTTGTGCCTGTGGTGCGGTATCAACAACTTTCTCCAGTAACTCTTGAAATCTGACTCCGGCGGCTTCCAGCACAGCGGTGACTTGATTAAACCCTCGCTGTTGGTAACGCTCTGCCGATAATGGGATGGGAATCAAACACTCATAGTCAAACCTGTTGAGTTTCTGTTTGATCACAGGCGCAAACGTCCCCCGCAACTGATAGTTTCCCATCAGTTTGTATTCGTGAAGCCAATCCTTCATCCCTTGATCGTAAGCAAATAGCGCTCGGTGCTGCAATTGTATCATGGGACACGTTTCTTCCCAATAGAGACAATCGCTGCAAAACTCAGATGTTTTTTTTCCACACGAAGGGCAGCAGGTTCGCCAATCGATCACTGAAAACTGTTGGGCACATTGCGGGCACAATTCATTTTCTGGGATACGCCAAGGAGCCAACACCTCAATGATCGTTCGTTCTCTAGGAAAAGTCCTTTTACACCAACTACACACCATCGGTCAGCCAGCTTTTTGCCAATTGGTTCATTTCCTTGATTTCGTTGAGTGCTTTTCGGATCGCTTCCGTCATTTGGTCGTAGAAAAAAATGACCTCCCCTTCCGTATAGGCCCCTTTACGATCGACACGACCAGCAATTTGCACGAGCGCCGATTTTGTAAAGACTGGATGATTAGCACCCAATACGATGACTGAGACGTTTTCAAACGTCACCCCACGCTCTAAAATCATCGTTGTAAACAACACCTTGTAAATCTGTCGACGAGCAGACGCTACTTTTTCGCTCCGTTTTTGATCTTGCGACGAAACGCTAGTCAAAGACCATGACGTGCCTTGTCGGCGGACAGCCGCTTCTACTTCCTTCATCAGCGCAATGCTTGGACAAAACACCAAGACAAAGTTTTTTTGAAGCAGCCGCTGCAACTGCTGCAGCAATGGTCGCAGCCAACGTTTTCTGCGATAAGCCTGCGCCCAGTGACTATAATGAACAGGTTTTGGAACGATCAATGGACGCTGATGAAACCGCAGCGGCATTCTCAAGACAGCGAATTTTCCACGAATTTCTTGCAGCAGTCGTTCTGAAGGCGTCGCACTTAAATAGATCAGACACCCGTTTTTGGCTAAGGCATTGTATAATCCGTAACGCAGCTGCGCATCGCCCTCGTAGGGAAATGCATCTACCTCATCCACCACGATCAGTTGAAAGCTCCGATAAAAATGCAGTAGCTGATGGATGGTGGCAATAAGGATGTTTGTGTAGCGATAAGGCTCTTCTGATTTTCCATAAAGGAGCAAGCTTTCCTCTTGTGGAAATGCTTGCTGAATCCGCGGAAACAATTCACGACAAACATCGATCCGAGGTGAGACGATCGCCACTCGACCACCTTCTTGCCGAACGTAGCGGATCGTTTCAAAGATCATTTCGGTCTTCCCTGAACCCGTGACCGACCAAACAAGCGAGGATCGCTTTTGTCGACAATTAGACACCAATTGCTGGGAAATTTTTTGCTGAAACTGCGTCAATGCTCCTGGCCAGACGATGTGGTGATCAATGGCTGGACTTTCCGTAGGTTGAATCACCAGTCGCCCATTTGATGTGATCCGACCATAGCGAATGCAGGTTGGACAGTAATAGCTGCCTATCGGTAATTGCACCGACGGCTTGCGGTGGGAAGAACCGCATCGCTGACAAACGATTCTCTGCCCCTGCTCGAGCATTGCCGGTCGAGAATCAAAGGGTTTTCCTACATTCATTGTTTCATCTAAAACAAAAAATTGTCTTCCATTTTGATTGGTCATAACATACACCTCAGTTTTAAGTACGCAAAAAAATCGGTTCAAGTACTTTTTGAAAAGTACTTGAACCGATTACAGATTTCTTGTTTGCTTCAACAGCAGGTCTTGCTTATTCGCCGATCAATGTCAAAGCTTGATCTAAGACTTTTTCGCCGTTCATCATGCCGTAATCTGCCATGTTGATTACTTCTAAAGGAATTCCTTTTGGCGCTAGACGTTTCTCAAAATCGCCTTTCATGAAACGAACTTGTGGTCCTAATAATAAAACATTTACGTCTTTGCTTTCTAAATGTTGATCTGCTTCTGAAGCGGAAACTGCAAAAATATCTGCTTCTAATCCTTTTGCTTCAGCTGCTTTTTGCATTTTTGTTACTAATAAGCTTGTACTCATTCCTGCAGAACAAACTAACATAATTGTTTTTTTCGCCATATCGAACACTCCTTGAATTTTAAGAATAAGATAACATTTCCTATCTCTAGTATAGAACAAGTTTGAAATTTGTCAACGCTTTCTATCCAGCAGCCAGTTTGATTTTACTAAACGGTTAAAAACGACATACTCTTTTTTTAAATTGACGTGGACTACCTCATAGCCGGCATTCAGCCACGCATAGGCCCCGTTTTCAGGATGTCGGTAATCATTTGCCCACCAATCCGCACTCGTGCGGGCACTTTTGGGCAAGCCAGATGCTGGGAAAAGAAATTCATCAAACTGGGTAAAGGTTAACGTAATTTGTGAACCGCCGTTGTTTTTTAAATAGTGCGTGATCGTATCGTACTTTTTGCGTCTACCCAAAGCAACTGCCTCCTCTTTTTCAGGTCTGTGTTGGTGCCTTTTTCTTTCTTCTATTTGTAACTTTCCTTCCGATTGCCTATACTAGAAACATAAAGGAGGCGATCGTACGCGTGACTTATCGAACGATCCGACAAGATGGAGAAACGGAAATAGAAATCAAAAAATCGCGTTTCATCTGTTCGTTAAAACGAATCCAATCAGAAGATGAAGCCAAAGCGTTTATACAAGCCCTCAAAAAAGAACATTGGAAGGCGAATCATCATTGCAGCGCCTATGTATTGGGTGAAAACCATGAGATCCAACGCAGCAGTGATGATGGTGAACCTAGCGGCACCGCTGGAGTACCGATTTTAGAAGTATTGAAGAAAAATGACTTGATCAATATGGTCGCTGTCGTTACCCGCTACTTCGGTGGAACGAAACTTGGCGCTGGCGGATTGATCCGCGCTTATTCCAGTTCAGCTTCCGCTGGCATCAAGGCGGTGGGAATCGTCGAAGGCGTTTTGCATCAAGAGCTTGCATTGACCATTGATTATCCCCTTTTAGGTAAGCTGCAAAACTATTTAGAACTGCAGAACATCTACGTAAAAGACATTGCTTATACCGAGAAAATCGTTGTTACCTTAATGATTCCTGAAGCAACGCTTGCCGACCAAGAAGCCGCTCTGATTGATTTGCTGCAAGGACAAGTGCAGCTAAACAAAGGCAAGACCGAATATGTAGAGCGCCTCATCGAGGAGCCAACCGAGTAACTATGCAGGACAAGCACCTGTCAGGTTTGCTCTTTTCCTCAAAGCACGGACTCTAATGCCGCTTGCTGCAGCGAATGCAGAAACGCCCAATCGTTGAAAAACCGAATTGACCGATGCGGAGCAACAGCACGTATGCTCGCAGTGTCCTTTCGGCTTTTTCGCGTCTTTTTTGTTTCCAGCCGTCTCAGGCAGCTTATTTTTCCATATAAAATTCGAAACGATTGCCGACATATTGGGTGCGCACATATTCAAATGGCTGTCCATCTTCAAATGAAGTGATTTGCCGCATACGTAAAATCGCATCGCCGCGTTTGATTTGTAAGTAATCAGCAATTTGCTCGGAAGCGACCATAGCTGAGATCGTTTGCGAAGCGCCGCCAATTTTCCGCTGTCCTTTTTCTTCCAACACTTTATAGAGGGAAGAGATGATCTCCTCCTTGCTAAAGTCATGAATAAACTTTTCAGGGATACTCGCTACTTCAAAACAGATCGGCACATCATCCGCATACCGAATCCGCTCCATCCGTAAAATCGTTTCGTGTCCTTCTAATTGCAGCTTTTCCATCTCACTGGAGCTAGGTGCAGTCAAGAAATAAGCGACCGCTTTGCTGGAAGGCTTACGACCAAGAGAATTCATAATTTCGGTAAAACTCGTCGTGCCCGTCATTTTCTCCTGTACTTTTTGGCGAGCCACATAAGTGCCAGAACCGATTTTGCGCTCAAGAATCCCCTCATCCGCTAAGGTTTGGATCGCTTGCCGCAACGTCATGCGACTCACGCCGAATTGTTTTGACAACTCCCGTTCTGAAGGCAGACGATCCCCGATTTTGTATGTATTGTTTTCGATATTGGCTTTGATTTGATCATGAATCTGGATATAAACAGGTAATTTTTCCACCACTACACATTCCTCCGTTCCCCTCCTATTATAACTGGTATATACCTAAATAGCTAATAAAAAAAGCAAAAACTGCTCTGTTTTTCTCCATTTGTGCGAATTCTTTCCCCATTTTATAGGCAGAAAAAGAAGTTATCACAAATTGTCCAAACAAGAGCAGTTTCTTTGCTTTTAAATTGGTTCGGTCGCTGACTTGGGAATTTATTCAGCCAGCGCTTTATTAGCAGTGGCCATCAGCAAGCGGATACGATTCAATTGATTGACGATCGAGACACCTGGATCGTAATCAATCGCTGCAATGTTCGCCTGTGGGTATTGACGACGTAATTCTTTCATAACCCCTTTTCCTACTACATGGTTAGGCAGGCAGCCAAATGGTTGCAGACAAATGATATTGTTGACATCATTTTCCAACAGATCAATCATCTCACCGGTCAAGAACCAGCCTTCTCCCGTATGATTGCCGATGGAAACAATCTCGCTCGCTTGCTCGGCAAGCTGATGGATCGAATGAATGCCCTCAAAGCGCGTTGACGCCCGCAACGCTTTATCCATTGGTTTTTGGAGCCGTTCAATCGCCATGATCGCAAAATCAGCGATCATTTTACTTTTCTTCGCCATCCCCAAATGCTCGTAGCGCCAAATCTGATTGTAGAGGGAATAATTCATGAAGCCGACAATATCCGGTACGACCGCTTCCGCTCCTTCTGCTTCTAACAGGCGAACGACATCGTTATTAGCTGTCGGTGAATATTTCACTAAAATCTCTCCCACGACTCCGACACGCGGCTTCTTGATATCTCTTATCGGCACTTGATCAAAGTCTTGAATGATTTTCTTCATATTGCGATTAAAGAGGCTGAAGGAGCCATTGCGGACATTTTTGGCAATTTTTTCCAGCCATTCTTGGTGGAGCCGATCGACAGCCCCTGCTTCTTGCTCATATGGACGGGTGCGATAAACGACTCGTTCAAAGAGATCCCCGTATAAAAATGCCACCGCCAAGCGTTTCATCATCGGCAAGGTAAAGCGAAAGCCCGGATTTGATTCAACACCAGTATTCCCCATCGAAATAGATACCACCGGTACTTGCGGAAATCCTGCATCGTTCAATGCTTTACGTAACAAGGGAATATAGTTCGTTGCGCGACACCCACCGCCCGTCTGGGTCATCAATACGCTGGTGTTTTCGACGTCATATTCCCCGCTTTGTAACGCTTCTAACAGCTGTCCAATGGAAATGATGGCCGGGTAGCAGGCATCGTTATTGACAAAGCGCAAACCGACATTGACTGCTTGTCGATCTTCACTGGGCAGACAGACCACTTGATACCCGGAAGCCTGCAAAGCGACATCTACTAATCCGCTTTGGTGGATGGGACTCAACATCGGCAATAAGAGCGTGTGCTGCTTGCGCATTTCTTTGGTAAAAATAATCTTTGCTGGTTCCTCGTATTGCTTTTTAGGAACAAAGTGCTGTTTATCCCGTTCGTTGACTGCTGCTTTCAAGGAACGCAACCGAATCCGAATCGCCCCAAGGTTTGCACCCTCATCGATTTTCAACACCGTATACAGCTTGCCATATTGCGCCATGATCTCTTCGACTTGATCGGTGGTCACTGCATCGATCCCGCAGCCGAAGGAGTTTAATTGAACCAATTCCAACTGCTTGTTTTTCGCCACCACTCGTGCAGCCGCATACAACCGTGAATGATAGACCCATTGATCCACGACCCGCAGATCGCCGACATTTGCTAAATGAGCAATACTGTCCTCGGTCAGTACATGAAAGCCTTCTTGGGTAATGACTTCCGCTATCCCATGGTTGATTTCAGGGTCCAAATGATACGGTCTTCCAGATAAAACGATCCCTTTTTGGTTGGTCGTCATCAGCATTCGCAGCGTTTCTTCTCCCCGTTGCGCAATATCTGCTTTGAACTGATCTAGTTCCTCGAAGCCGCTGCGCAGCGCTTGGGCAATTTCGTCTTCAGAAAAACCAAAATCTTGAAACGTCCCCATTAAGGTTTTGACCATTGAGGCTTCATCTGCCAGATTTAAAAATGGACAGCGGTAGTCAACCGCCCCTTCACGAATCGCATCGACGTTGTTACGAATCACTTCTGGATAGCTTTGTACGATTGGACAGTTAAAATGATTTTCAGCGGCAGTATTCTCTACTCGCTCAAAAATGACTCCTGGATAAAAGATCAACGGTATGTTTTGATCGATCAGTGCTTGGATGTGTCCATGGGCTAGTTTGGCTGGGTAACAAACGGTATCGCTAGGAATCGTTTCGATCCCTTGCTCATATAGTTCTTTATTAGAACGCGGCGACAAGGTTACCCGAAACCCTAACTGGGTGAAAAAGGTATGCCATAGCGGATAATTTTCATAAAGATTCAACACTCTTGGTAAGCCGATTTCCCCATGGAGGGCATCTTTTTTACGCAAAGAACGGTACTTGAACAAGCGGCGGTATTTTTCATCCACGAGATTGACTTTGCGGTCTTCTTTTTTGATTTTGATCCGCGCACCACGTTCGCAGCGATTCCCCGTAATGAATTTTCGACCATCCGAAAAGAGGGTCACTGTTAATAAACAATTGTTTTCGCAAAGCCCGCAATTTGTAAATTCTTTTTCTGCTTGAAAATCGGCCATTTCTGCAGGAGACAACAACGTACTGACATCGTCGATCGCCGCTTCTTCTAACGCGATCAACGCCGCCCCATAAGCGCCCATCAAGCCAGCGATCGATGGTCGTACGACTTCACGGCCGCTGATCAATTCAAAGGCGCGTAGAACCGCTTCATTATAGAAAGTCCCTCCTTGGCAGACGATTTTCTCGCCAAGATCTTCGGGGCGCCGAACCTTGATCACTTTATAGATAGCATTCTTTATGACCGAGTAAGACAAGCCAGCCGAAATGTCGCCAACAGACGCTCCTTCTTTTTGGACCTGTTTGACTTTTGAGTTCATAAAGACGGTACAACGCGAACCCAGGTCAACCGGCGCTTGGGCTTTTGTCGCTGCCAGCGCAAATTCTTTGACATCCTGATTCATAGATTTGGCAAAGGTCTCAATGAACGAGCCGCATCCTGACGAACAGGCTTCATTTAGCTGAATCGAAGAAAGTGCACCGTCTTTGACTGTCATCGCCTTCATGTCTTGCCCACCAATGTCCAAGATAAAATCAACCCCTGGCTGGAAATGTTCAGCAGCTTTGTAATGGGCCATCGTTTCGACTTCACCGATATCGACCTTCAGTGCATGTTTGATCAGATGCTCACCGTACCCTGTGATCGTTGACTTTGCGATGTAAACGTCAGAAGGCATCTGACGATAAAGCTCTTGTAAAACCGCCATCGTTGTCGCTAACGGCTCGCCTTCATTGTTGCCATAAAAAGAAAACAACAGATCCCCTGCATCATTGATCAAGACGACTTTCGTTGTCGTTGATCCAGCATCGATACCCAAATAAGCAGCACCTTTATGCTCCGACAAAGGTTTTTCTGCAGCAACCGCTTGGGCATGGCGGGCACGAAAAGCAGCCAGTTCTGCTTCGTCTTTGAATAAAGGATCTAGCGTATCTGTTGGCGCAAGTGTGCCATCTTCTTCATTGGCTAAGCGGTCGCATAGTACAGAAAGCTGCTGCGCTTCTTCTGCATACAGTGCAGCCCCCATCGCCACAAACAGTTCTGGGTTCTCGGGAAAAATGATATCTGCTTCTTGCAGGTTCAACGTATCGATAAATCGTTGACGCAATTCCGACATAAACGTCAGTGGACCGCCTAAGAAGGCTACCTTGCCTTTGATTTTACGACCAGCAGCTAAGCCAGCAATCGCTTGATTGACCACCGCTTGAAAAATACTCGCAGCAATGTCCGCTTTTGCCGCTCCTTCATTGATCAGCGGCTGCACATCAGTTTTGGCAAAGACCCCGCAGCGTGAGGCAATCGGATAAAGGGTTTGGTATCCCTTGGCTAGCTCATTGACCCCATTGGCATCCGTTTTCAATAAAACCGCCATCTGATCAATAAACGCACCGGTCCCACCGGCACAACTACCATTCATCCGCTGCTCCAACGCACCTTCAAAAAAGGTGATCTTCGCATCTTCACCGCCTAATTCGATCGCCACATCCGTTTCTGGGATCACTGTCTCGACTGTTTTGGTACAAGCGATGACCTCTTGGACAAAAGGAATCCGCAAAACTTCTGCCAGCCCCATTCCGCCTGATCCGGTAATCGCCAGCGCAACTGGCTGATCTTGGATTACTGCTTGCGCTTCTTTAATAATTTTTTCCGCTGCCTTTTGGATGTCTGCATAGTGTCGTTCATACCTTGAAAAACACGTTTGATTGCGTTCATCTAACAGAACCATCTTGACCGTTGTTGAACCGACATCGATGCCCGCCTTATATTTTTTCATTTGTTGCCTCCATCTAAACAACACTTTGTTGATTATCTAACAATCCGTTTGTTATAATACTTATGTTCATTGTAATTCTTTTGATTGATAATTCAACAAACAATTCCAACGAAGGTGTGGGATAAACAACAATTAGACGTTTTTTGTCGTTTATTTTGAAAGGAAATTCACAATATGAAAAAATTGGATTTACGTGTTAAACGAACCAATAAGTACATTATTGAAGCCTTTATTCGCTTAGTTGAAGAAAAAGGCTTCGAACAAGTGACTGTCCAAAATATCGCAGACGAAGCCATGATCAACCGCGCGACCTTCTATGCCCATTACAAAGACAAGCAAGACTTGTATGAAAAAATATTTGACTTGGCCGTCGAATCTTTTACCTCGATCCTTGACTTTGAAGATTTCGTCCAAGGCAATCGAATCAAGATCCGTAAAATCGAAGCTGCCATGACCGAACTTTTTTTACACATTCAAAAGAATCGCTCTTTTTATTTGACGATCATGGATGCCTCTGCCATTGAGATCATTCGTAAAAAACTGGGGCTGATTTTAACGGAACGGTATCAAGAGATCTTTTCAACCTTGAAGATTACAGAAGGCGATCTTGAAGTGCCCTTAGACTTCATCATTGATTATATGACCTCAATATTTGTTGGCACGCTGCATTGGTGGCTAACGGCAGAAACAACGATGCACGCCGACCATTTAGCAAAACTCGTCATCAAACTAGTGGCAAACGGTCACCTAACTGTCTTGGGGATTGAAATTGAGGAATAAAAAAAGAAACTGCCTATATGCAGTTTCTCTCATGCTGATTGCCCTTTAATCAATGATTTTTTGCGCGCCATTTGATCGTGTCTTTTGTCTTACGCTGTTTAGTTACTTTGATTCCTTTTGGAGCCACACGAATCGCATAGTCTTCCTTTTTGACAACGTCATAGACATGCTCTGCAACTTCCGTTACTTTTTCTTTTAGATTCAGTTTAAATTTCATGTGTTTTCATCTCCCGAATGCTTTACTATTAGCGTATCGCAAATAAAAAAAATCTTCAACTTATAGCCCTTCCTCAAACCAAAAAAAATAATGGTTAAATAACGAAAAAAAACAGCAAAACTACTTGCTGTTTTTTTCTGCGTATTCATCTGACTGGGGTAGCTGGATTCGAACCAACGCATGACGGAGTCAAAGTCCGTTGCCTTACCGCTTGGCTATACCCCAATAATGGTGGAGGAGAGTGGATTCGAACCACTGAACCCTAAGGAACGGATTTACAGTCCGTCGCGTTTAGCCACTTCGCTACTCCTCCAAAAGGTTTTTCTCAAACCTGACAATAGTTATAATACCGAAAAAGATAACAAATTGCAAGAGCAAAAAGTAAATTTTTCTAGAAATTATTCATGTAAATTCCATTGGCGAATAATCATCTCGATCGCAGCTTCTAAACTTCTGCTTGAACCTAGATCTTCATCCCCTAAAAAGCTTTGAAATTCTTTCGGTCCAGTCGTTAAAATCTCACCGATACGTTTTTTACCAATAAATAATTCATTGACGGTATAGTCTTTGCCATGAATGGCTTTCGTTGTTTCTTCAATACGGACTTCGATATCTTTATTTTTCTTAGACATGATTGCACCTCTTTCTTTACAGCACCTTCCTATTTTAACAGAAAACCAGCAAAAGAAAAAGAAAATCTCATCTGGAACGAAAAAAGTAGTCAATCGTTACGATCGACTACTTTTGCTGCTTTGTCTCATTTCTGGTTCGTCAAGACAGCACTGGTTACGGTATACCCCGCATCGCTTAAGATTTTCTCAATCGCTGCGACTTGGCGCGACTCTACTTGGATCTCAACAATCGTTTTTAGCGCCATCCGATTGACTACGATGGTCAAAATACTCATCTGATGATCGGCAAGCAGTTTGGTCACGTCTGCTAACACGCCTACATGGTCATCCGTGATCTCGATGGACACTCGGGTTCCGCCATCGTGGTAGCCAGTGATTTTCAAAAAGGCATCGAAAATATCATTGTTGGTAATGATTCCCACTAAGGCATCATCATCCATGACTGGTAAAACCCCCACGTTTTCACTACGCATGACGGAAATGGCGTCCTCTAATAGTGCATCTGGTTCAATCGTGGTCACTTTTTTCAACATGATATCAGCGACAGTCGTTTTATTTAAGAGATAGTTCATTTCATAAACGCTTAAGCTTGTCGCTTTTGAGGGAGTTGCTTCAGCGATCGTTCCTTCTGTGATCAACCCTACTAATTTACCCTCGTCAACGACGGGCAGACGGTGGATATCGTGCTGCTTCATTAAATCTACTGCATCAAAGATCGGTGTCTGCGAATCGACGGTGACGACCGTCTTCGTCATAAAATCACTTACACTCATTGTTTAGCCTCCTAGATACGCTTTTCTTACTTCATCACTTGCTAGTAATTCTTCTCCAGTACCTTCTAAAACGATTTTCCCCGTTTCTAATACATAGCCGCGATCGGCAATCGATAAAGCCATTTTTGCATTTTGTTCAATCAGCAGCACAGTCGTTCCTTGCTGCTTGATTTCTTGAATGATTGAAAAAATTTCTTTGATAAAAATCGGTGCCAAGCCCATCGAGGGCTCATCCAGCAAAAGCAAGCGCGGTTTTGACATCAATGCCCGCCCCATTGCCAACATCTGCTGCTCACCGCCAGATAATGTCGACGCATCTTGCGAGAGGCGTTCTTTCAATACAGGAAACTTGCGGTAAACTTGTTCATAGTCTTCTTTGACACCACTGTCTTTACGCAAGAAGGCGCCCATCTCTAAGTTTTCTTGAACCGTCAACCCTGAAAAGACGTGCCGCCCTTCTGGTACTTGCGACAAGCCGTTTGCGACGATTTTTTGCGGTGCTTCTTTCTCAATTCGTTTTCCTTCAAAAGTGACTGAGCCATTTGAGGGGCGGATCAATCCAGAAATCGTCCGTAAAATCGTGGTTTTCCCTGCACCATTGGCACCAATCAGTGAAACGATCTCCCCTTGATTGACGTGGAAGGAAACATCATGGACCGCTTGGATCATGCCGTAGTGTACACTTAAATTTTGAATTTCCAGCATCAGATTTCCCCTCCTAGATAAGCTTCGATCACCCGCGGATTGTTTTTGATCTCTTCTGGTTCACCGTGGGCGATGACTTGGCCGTATTCCAGCACATAAATCCGTTCGCACACTTCCATGACCAAACTCATATCATGCTCAATCAAGAGGATCGTCAATTGAAAATCTTTTTGGATCTTATAGATCAGCTTTGTCAGTTCTGTTGTTTCTTGAGGATTCATCCCCGCAGCCGGCTCGTCAAGAAACAGAATTTTTGGTTCTGTAGCCAATGCGCGTACGATCTCTAACCGACGCTGCTCGCCATAAGGCAAATTTTTCGCTAACGTTTGACTTTTGCCATCCATATCAAAGATCCGTAACAGCTCTAAGGCTTTTTTCTTCATGGACGCTTCGTTTTTGTAGTACTTTGGCAAACGCAGGATGCTAGTCAGCAGTCCTTCTTTATGCTTACTGTTCATAGCGATCAAGACGTTGTCCATCACAGTCAAATTTTTAAACAAGCGAATGTTTTGGAAGGTTCTTGAAAGACCTAAACCCGCAATTTTATAGGGCTTCACGCCATTTAAACGTTTTGGCTTACCTTGGGTCTCAAAAAGCACTTCCCCTTCACTAGGTTCATACACACCTGTCAGGAGATTAAAGAGCGTTGTCTTGCCAGCACCGTTTGGTCCAATCAATCCGACCAGCTCATTGGTATCTAAATGGAGGTCTACATGAGAAACAGCAGCTAAACCGCCAAAGTTTTTCGTTAAGCTTTTAACTTCTAATAGAGGCATCGTTGTCACCCCCCTTTTTTCTAAATTTATCCAGCAGTCCTTTTACGGAGAATTCCCATGTCCCTAAAAGTCCGCTTGGTTTAAAGATCATGATGATGATCAAAGCCAATGCATAAATGATCATGCGCAAATCAGAGAAGCCTTGCAAGTACATATTTAAGATTCCTAGCACTACTGCCGAGACAACTGCTCCTGTGGTACTCCCAAGCCCTCCAAAAACGACGATGATCAATACATCGATCGATTTCATAAAACCGTAATCTCGTGGGAAAACCGACTGCTGATAGCTGGCATAAAGGGTACCAGCAATGCTTGCCATCACCGCCCCCATTACAAACGCAATTACCTTGTATTTCGTTGTGTTGACCCCCATTGATTCTGCAGCGATCTCATCTTCCCGAATCGCTAAAGTCGCCCGACCTGGTCCGCTATGGATAAAGTTTGACACGACAAGAATCGATAAAACGGCAAAGAGAAAGACGATCTGCCAATTACTGAATTGGGGCAATCCGAAAATTCCAGCAGGACCATTGGTCAAGCCTCGTAGGTTCACTAACAAGATCCGAATGATCTCTGCCACACCTAAGGTAGCGATCGCTAGATAGTCGCCTTTTAAACGGAGGGTCGGAATCCCAACCACTAATGCGACTGCACCAGAAACCAGCATCCCCACCAGTAAACCAGTTAAAAAGCCGCCAAAGGTTGGATTGCTTGCCGACAGGATCGCGCCAGCATAAGCACCGATTGCCATAAATCCAGCATGTCCTAAGGAGAATTGCCCTGAAAAGCCGATGATCAGATTCAAACTGACTGCCAAGATGATATTGATTCCGATATTGACGATGATGGCATCAGAGAACAAATTGATCATTCCGCCATTGTAGGCTGCAAATAATCCAAAATAAAGAATAGCTGCCAGAGCGAGCCAGATTAAGTTGTAACGTAAATTCTTTTTCATTTCTGCCACCTACACTTTCTCTTTGATATTTTTGCCGAGGATCCCAGCTGGACGAACCAACAATATAATTATTAAAATGACATACACTAAAGCATCCTTATAATCAGAAAAACCAAGCGCTGTCGCTGCTGTTTCCACCAAACCGATCACAAAGCCACCTAAGGCTGCTCCAGGAATGATCCCGATCCCGCCAAGAACCGCTGCAACAAAAGATTTCAGACCAGGAACGACGCCCATTGATGGATCAATGGAATTATAATACAAACCGATCAGCATCCCGCCAGCTGCAGCCAAAGCCGAGCCTAAGGCAAAGGTAAAGGAAATCGTTCGATTGACATTGATCCCCATCAAACGCGCTGCATCTGCATCAACACTTACTGCCCGCATCGCTTTTCCCATACGGGTCTTTTTCACGATCAATTGCAAGAGAATCATTAAGGTAACCGAAACAGCCAAGATCAATAACTGGACATTACTTACTTGAACAAACCCGATGGAATAAGTTTGTCGTTCAATCGCTTGCGGAAAGGGGCGCACATTGGCTGAAAAGAAAAAGATCATGACATTTTGCAAAAAATAAGAAACCCCGATTGCCGTGATCAGTGCCGAAATTCGCGTGGAATTACGTAAGGGACGATACGCTAAAAATTCGATCGTTACCCCAAGAGCTGCACTGGCGATCATTGAAATGAACAACGCGGGGAAAAACCCTAATTGCCATTGATTGATCAAAAAGTAACCGATAAAACTACCGATCATGTAAACTTCTCCGTGGGCGAAGTTGATCAACTTGATGATGCCATACACCATCGTATAACCCAACGCTAACAAGGCATAGATACTGCCTAGAAACAAGCCGTTGATCAATTGTTGGATCATCATTTCCATATACTCACTTCCAATATCATTTATTATGGTCATTCTTTTAGAGAAAAGAAACTGAGACAAACACATCAGGTCTGTCCCAGTTTTCACTGCCAAACAACTGCGGGTTTTTTAAGGTTCCACAGTGTCTGCTGAGGTTTCTTTCCCGTCAGTCAATCCTAAAACAACTGCTGATTTTTCAGGGTTATGATTTTCATCCATCGTGATTTCACCGGTCACACCGACAAAGTCTTTCAGTTCAGACAAACCAGCTGCGATCGCCAATGAATCTGCTGAGTTTTGATCTTCGATCGCTTGTTTGATCATATAAACGGCATCATAGGCTAATGCATTAAAAGCAGAAGGCTCTTTGCCATATTTTTCATTGAAAGCTGCCACAAACGGCTCAACTTTGTCGTTTGCTGGTGCTTTGGTAGAGAAGTGACCTGTATAGTAAACATTGCTGACATTTTCTGCACCAGCTGTTTGAACCATTTTTTCATCACCGAATCCATCCGCACCAATGATTGCTTGATCAATTCCTAATTCTCGCGCTTGCTTGATGATCAAACCAGCTTCTGTGTAGTAGCCTGGAATGAACAAGACATCGAAGTCGACATCTTTGATTCTTGTAAGAACTGCTTGGAAATCTTTGTCGCCTTCGGTAAAGTTATCCTCTAAGACGATTTCGCCTGGGTAGCTTTCTTTAAATGCTTCCGTCAAACCAATTGCGTAGTCACTTGAGTTATCACCCAAGATTACGGCTTTTGAAGCATCCAAATTTTCTGCTGCATATTTTGCCAAGATTGTTCCTTGGAAGCTATCTTGGAAACAAGAACGGAATGCAAATTCTTGGACTTTTCCACTGGTGTAAGTAATCGCATCATCGGTACCTGAAGGAGTGACCATCGGTACTTGGGCTCTCGTCACATTCGGTAAAGCCGCCTTTGTGGCACCTGAAGTTGCTGGTCCAATAATGGCAACGACTTTATCGTTGGTTGCTAAGTTGGCTGCTACTGTCGCCGCTTCATTGTTATCTGATTTGTTATCTTTCGAAATGATTTCAATTTGTTTTCCAAGAACGCCGCCGGCAGCATTGATTTCTTCGACTGCCAAGTCGATCCCCTCTTTTTCAGCCGTCCCATAAGCAGCAACTGCTCCAGACAACTCTAAGTTGGCACCAATCTTAATGGTATCTCCCTCTTGTTTATTGCCACCTTCAGCAGCACCACTGCTATCCGTTGGTCCACCTGTTGGTCCTGCACTACAAGCTGTCAATAAAAACAAACTCGCAAACAAAAATGCAAATTTCTTTTTCATAATTTTCCTCTCCTTTACTTCCCCTGAATATGTTATCCAATATACTGAAAAATCTAGGAAATGTCAACGAATTATCAGAATATTTCACCTATTCAGAATTTATTTTTTTCGCCGATAAAAAATGGTGCTTTTAAAACATTGATCCAGCAACAATGGAATCGCTTTTCTAATTTTTGGATAAAAAGAAAAGCAAGCAAAGGTTTTTCCCCTTTGCTTGCTGCCGATACGCTTTGATTTGATACTTTTTTCTTCAAACGGACGTTTGAAAATATTACATCCTCATGTTAGCGGCTATTTCGTGGATACAATGCTTGAAAATTTGCCGCCGCCCCAACTAAATTGGCATCATTGCGATAGTCACATAACTTGATCAGTGGGACGAAATCATTTAATGCTTGATCCGCCAACATTTTTTTCAAGCGCTGGTCAACTTCTTCTAACAAGCCTTTTTTGGCACTGACACCACCGCCGATAATGATCACTTCAGGATCAAAAGCAAACTGAATACTGAACAGTCCTTGTGCTAAATAGTTGTAAAATTTATTGACTTCCTCGATCGCAATGGCATCGCCATCTTCTGCACGTTGAAAGACCTCTTCACCGGTAATCGTCGTTCGATCCACTCCGATCCGATCACAATACCGCCAGGCCATCTGAACCGCTGTCCCTAGTTGCGAAAATGTTTTGCCTTGATCTAGGATCATCAACCCAAATTCGCCACCGTATAAATGTGCCCCACGGACTAGCTCACCATTTTGAAACAGGGTACCGCCAACGCCTGTTCCGATCACAACGAAGGCTGCTTGCTGATACTCTTTGCCCGCTCCTTGATAAAATTCAGCCATCCCAGCGCAATTGGCATCATTTTCGATGGTTACGGGTACCCCAAACGCTGCTTCGAGTTCTGAGTAAATATCAAACCCATGGATATAAGGGATCGCACTAATGCCGTCGATCCGCCGTTCTTGGGCATTGACCGCACCTGGCGCACTGATTCCAACGCCTTCAATCTCTTCATCTACGCTTGCCCTCACTTGCTGCAGCTGTGCTTTCATTTCCTCCCAAGTATTTGGAGTAGTGAACTTCCCTTTACTCACCAAAGAATCTTGTGCCCAGACGCCATATTTTACTGCTGAACCACCCATATCAAAGACTAAAATCGCCATTTTTTTCCCTCAATCCTTTATTATTCTGATACTGTCTATTTTACCGCAAGTCGGCGCTTGAAGAAAGCGATTTCCGAGGACAAGAAAAAAACAGTCTCATTCACTTAGACTGTCTCTTCATCCATTAGAGTTGTTTTTCCAAAATCACTTGATCGAACAGCTGCTGCCCATTCTCAAAAATCGGTTCGACATAGTGGGTGGTGAAATAATTCTTCACCCGCTCTTTTTCAACATAGCCTTGCTTTTGGTACAAAGTCAAGGCTGCAGAGGGCAGACTACCAGTTTTGATCACTACGATCGGCCGTTTTGCCCCGAGGTGCTGACTAAGGATCGCTTCTTCGGCAGCTTGCAGCAATTGACGACCGATGCCCATTCCTTGCTTTTCTGGAGAAACGGCCACATTCATGATCTCCCAGTTCTTGCCTTGATTTTGATAAACTAGCACACCAATCATTTCTCCAGCTTCTTCATAAACAAGTGTTTGGCTATTATATAGATAGCTTTCTACGACTGCTTTATCAGGATCTGCATCCAGCAGCAACGCCCAAGGATACGCTTCATTAGGGGCGATTGGACGAATCATGGCTTTTTGGCTCCTTTTTTATATTTCTGTTGATTCCTTTTAACTTTTCCGATAACGGTACGTTGGTTTGACTTTGTCTTGCGTATTTCGTTTTAAAGTAAACGTCTGGGGTACGTAATCTATTCCGCCTTTTACAAAGGGATGGCAGCGTAAGATACGAGCTACCCCCATCAAGCCTCCTTTGGCTGCTCCATGGACTTGGATGGCTTGGATCATGTATCCTGAGCAAGTCGGATAATAACGACAGCTAGGAGGAAATAATGGGGAAATAAAACGTTGATAGAAACGAACAAAGCCGATCAAAAGTTTACTCATTTCTTGCCAGCCTTTCTTTTTAGCGTACGATTCAGTAAAGATAGATAGAAAAAACTAGGACTCAGCACGTGGCGTAAGTCCTAGTTATGGTTTATTTCATAAACTCAAAGATATGATTCCAAAGACTTGGAGAGAATACTTTAAAAGGACTGCCGTCACCGATCACTCCATAACCAATCATCGTTCCTGCTAGGAACAATAAAATAGCTAATAAAATGACGATTAGAATTTTTATCAAGCTAGTTAAAATATAACGGTTCAACTTCACTTTTTTTCTCTCCTACTCCTATTAGGCGTTAACTGGTACGACTTCTTCTACTGCGTCAGAAACTCGTTCAACAGATGCCCCTAATTGTTGCAATTTTTCGTGGAATTTGTAGTAGCCGCGATCCAAATATTTTAGATTGCGAACACGCGTCCGTCCCGTTGAACGCAAACCTAATAAAATCAACGCTGCTGCGGCACGTAAATCTGTCGCATAGACCAGCGCACCTTGTAATTCATGACCGCCTTCGATCACTGCAACGTTGCCGTCAATTTTTACATGAGCATTCATGCGACGCATTTCTTCTAAATGTTGGAAACGATTCTCAAATACCGTTTCATTCACAACACTCGTTCCTTGCGCTAATAATTGAATAGCAGACATTTGCGCTTGCATGTCCGTAGGAAAACCTGGATGTGGCATCGTTTTTACATCAGTCGCTTTCAAGCGTTCTGGTCCGACCACACGAATCCCTTCAGCGACTTCAGTCACTTCTGCGCCCATTTCGATCAATTTTGAAATCAATGGACGATTGTGCTCTGAGATCGCATCTTTAATAATAACGTCTCCTTGAGTCATCGCTGCTGCAACCATAAAGGTTCCTGCTTCGATACGGTCTTGTACGATCGAATGGTCTACTGCATGCAGGTGTTCGACACCTTCAATACGCATCGTTTCGGTTCCTGCACCAAAGACCTTGGCACCCATTTTATTCAAAATGTTTGCTAAATCAACGATTTCTGGCTCACGAGCGACGTTTTCGATGATGGTGATGCCTTTAGCTTTTACGGCAGCCATCATGATATTTTGCGTGGCGCCGACACTTGGGAAATCCAAGTAAATGCTATTGCCTTTTAACTCATCGGCGATCGCTTCTATGTATCCATCTTTTTGGATGATTTGCGCGCCTAGTGCTTGAAATCCCTTCAAATGTAAATCAATTGGTCGTTTGCCGATTGCACAGCCGCCAGGCATTGCCACTTTGGCATGTCCATTACGGGCTAACAAAGGCCCCATGACTACGATTGAAGCGCGCATTTGGCTCACATACTCATACGGTGCTTCGATTGCTAATTCTTGTGACGCATCGATCGTCATTGTGTTGTTTTCTTCTTCAAAATCGATTGCGACATTTAAATGCCGAATCACTTCTTTCATTGTTAATACATCGGAAAGGATCGGTACATTTCTTAATGTCGTTGTTCCTTCTTCCGCTAATAAGCTTGCCGCTAAGATAGGTAGAACAGCATTTTTTGCCCCTTCGATCTTCACTGTTCCAGTTAATCGATTACCACCTTGAACGATCATCTCTTCCATTTATGTTCCCTCCAAATAATGCAGTGACTCACACAAATCTTGCCAATTATAGCATAATATTCGGTGTTTTTGCATATATTAATGAAATTCTTAAAAACCTGTTAAAAATAAATTACGACATAGCGCAATCAACTCAAGGAAAAAAGTACTGGCGGTGTAGCCTAATGCAATCGCAAGAAACACCATGACCATTCGTATCTGAGTCGTTCGTAAAGCTTTAAAAAAAGCATCGATCCGCACAGATTGCAATGCCCAAAATGCTAAATAGATGAACGCTAAATGACTCACGATTCGAATGATTGCATCAATTCCATACACTTGCATACTTCCTGCTCCTTTTTTCATAATTGAACATTCCTATCATACCACAAAGATGTCAAGATAAAAAATAATCTTTCTTGAAACCTTCATGAAAAGACTTTAAAAAGTTTTTAAAACGTTTTCTTGAAGAAACAAAAAAACAAAGGCAAGATGCCCTTGTTTTTTAGGAATGTTTTGACACGTTGATTCGATTGATGGCGCGGTGCAAAGCAACCGTTGCGCGCCGAAGCTGGTCGATATCTTCGACTTGTTTGGCTTCTTCGATTTGGCGTTCTGCACGCTGTTTTGCTCTTTCTGCACGTGAAACGTCGATGTCACGATCACGTTCCGCACTATCGGCTACGATCGAGACAACATTGTCTCGCACTTCTAATATACCGCCGTTGACAGCGACCCAGTCGACATGGGTATCTGAATCGATCCGTTTGACCCGGACTTCATCAATCGTCAATGGAACGATGATTGGGGCATGGTGCGGCAAAATACCGATCTCACCATCTGTCGTACGTGCAACCACGATTTTCGCGTGATGATCGTAAACCAAACCAGCAGGTGTCACCACATTGACTGTTAAAAATTGATCCATGAGGTTCCCCTCTTTCTTCAAGGCTGGTTAATTAATAGCCAATTTTTTTCGCTTTTTCAATGACATCTTCAATTCGTCCAACACTGCGGAAGGCTTCTTCTGGAAGATCATCATATTTTCCTTCAAGAATCTCTGCAAATCCTTTGATGGTTTCTTCAACTGGCACATAAGAACCAGGTTGTCCCGTAAACTGTTCCGCTACGTGGAAGTTTTGTGACAAGAAGAATTGAATGCGGCGTGCGCGGGCAACTAAGGTTTTTTCATCATCAGACAGTTCATCCATCCCTAAGATGGCGATGATGTCTTGTAATTCCCGATAACGTTGCAACGCATGCTGTACTTCAGTCGCTACTTCATAATGTGTTTCACCAACGATTTCAGGTGCTAACGCACTAGAAGAAGACGCCAGTGGATCAACGGCAGGATAGATCCCTTGTTCGGTCAATTTACGTTCCAAGTTGGTTGTTGCATCCAAATGGGCAAAAGCAGTCGCAGGTGCTGGGTCTGTATAGTCATCGGCAGGCACATAGATGGCTTGAATAGACGTAACGGAACCTTTTTTCGTCGATGTGATCCGTTCTTGTAATTGCCCCATCTCAGTTGCTAATGTTGGCTGATACCCAACGGCCGACGGCATCCGACCTAGTAAGGCAGATACTTCAGAACCTGCTTGAGTGAAGCGGAAGATATTATCGATAAACAAAAGCACGTCTTGTCCTTCCACATCACGGAAGTACTCGGCTAATGTCAAACCAGTCAAGGCTACCCGCATCCGGGCACCTGGTGGTTCATTCATTTGTCCAAACACCATGGCTGTTTTTTCGATAACGCCAGATTCTTTCATTTCATTATAAAGGTCATTTCCTTCACGTGTCCGTTCACCAACACCTGTGAAGACAGAGATCCCACCATGCTCTTGGGCGATGTTGTGGATCAATTCTTGGATCAAGACGGTTTTACCAACACCGGCACCACCGAAAAGTCCAACTTTCCCCCCTTTTAAATAAGGAGCTAACAAATCAATGACTTTGATCCCAGTTTCAAGGATCTCCGTACTTGTTGACAATTCATCAAAGTCAGGTGCTTTTTTGTGAATCCCACTGCGGGGTGCCTCTTCAGGAAATGGTGCTTCTAAATCGATGGTATCCCCTAAGACATTAAATACCCGTCCTAATGTTTCTGTCCCAACTGGAACAGAGATGGAGGCGCCTGTATCGATTACTTCCATTCCTCGTTGTAAGCCATCTGTTGATTCCATGGCAATCGTACGGATAACGCCGTCGCCAAGTTCTAGGGCAGCTTCTAACACAACTTTTGTTTTCTGCTCATCTTTTTTGTAAACAATCAACGCATTGTTGATATCTGGTAATGATTGGTCTAGAGAGAATTCCACGTCAACAACGGGACCAATGACTTGAACAATCTTGCCTGAACTCATTCGTATTCCTCCATTCGTTCTTGAAACTATTCTAACGCGGATGCCCCCGCCACAATTTCAGTAATTTCTTGGGTGATCGCTCCTTGGCGCGCTCGGTTGTATGAGATCGTCAAGTCCCCAATAATATTTTTGGCATTATCTGTTGCTGTTTTCATCGCTGTCATTCCGGCAGCATGCTCGGCTGTTTTTGCGTCAACAATCGCACCATAAATCAAGCTTTCAGCGTATTGAGGCAGTAATTGATTCAAAATCGCTTCTCTGGAAGGTTCAAACAAGTATTCTTGTTCATAACTTTCGGCTTCTTCAGGATCTAAATCGGATATCGGCAACATTTTCTCCACACGAAATTGGCTAGTCAATGAATTGATGTGATGGTTATAACACACATATAATTCATCGAAGACCTCGTTTTGGTACATCGTGGTTGCCAATGTTACGATTTTACGTACCTCATCAAAGCTTGGTTGATCCGAAAGGTTTCTTAACTCGTACGCCAAATTGATGCCCCGTGCTTTGAAAAAGTCAGCGCCAGTTGCACCAATGGCAATCATGACATACTCTTCTTCTTTTGCATGGTCTTCATCCAGCATGGTCATCATTTGTTTTAAGATGGAACTATTATAGCCGCCCACTAGACCGCCATCAGAAGTGATGACGATATAGCCTGTGCGTTTGACCGGACGACTAACCAACATACTGTTATAGTTCACACCATCTTTAGGACCAGAACCTGCAAGATCGGAAAGCTGCTGCGCAGTCAAATGCGTAACGATTTCACGTACTTTGTTGGCATACACTTGAAACTGTTTCGAATGAGCTTCAGATTTTGTTAATTTTGCAGCTGAAACCATTTGCATGGCCTTTGTGATTTGGCTGGTTTTCTTTGTTGAGGCAATTCGTTGCTTGATTTCATTTAATGAAGCAGCCATTTTCTCTCACCTCTTTTATGCGTTTTGCATTGTCGATATTTTATCTTGCGGTGTCACCCGAGAACTGTTGGATGCCATGAAAATATCTTTGAATGCTTTAATGGTGTCATCTAACAAGCTTTCTTCTGGCAAGTCTTTCGTTGTCCGAATGGTTTCAAAAATCGTTGCTGCGTTTGCTTCGATATACTCAAATAATTCTGCTTCAAAGTCCAATAGTTTATTGACAGGTACACTATCAATGAATCCATGCGTCAACGCATAAAGAATCACGACTTGTTTTTCGACTGCCAATGGTTCATGTAGTTTTTGCTTTAAGATTTCAACGGTGCGACGACCGCGGTTTAATTTGGCTTGTGTCGCAGCATCTAGATCAGACCCAAATTGTGTGAAGGCTTCTAGTTCGCGGTAACTTGCCAAGTCCAAACGCAAGGTTCCAGCAACTTTCTTCATCGCTTTGATCTGTGCAGAACCACCAACCCGTGAAACGGACAATCCAGCCGCTACGGCAGGACGCACACCTGAATAGAACAGGTCATTTTCTAAGAAAATTTGTCCATCTGTGATAGAAATCACGTTGGTTGGGATATAGGCTGAGATATCCCCCGCTTGCGTTTCAACGAATGGCAGTGCCGTCATTGATCCGCCACCTAGTTCATCACTTAATTTCGCTGCACGTTCCAATAAACGAGAGTGCAAGTAGAAGACATCCCCTGGGTATGCTTCACGACCTGGCGGACGGCGTAGAAGTAGAGAAAGTTCACGGTAAGCGACTGCTTGTTTTGATAAGTCATCAAAGACGATCAAAACATGTTTGCCGTTATACATGAATTCTTCCCCCATTGCTGCCCCGGCATAAGGCGCGATGTAAAGCAATGGTGCTGGTTGTGAAGCACCTGCTGAAACAACGATCGTGTAATCAAGTGCACCGTAACGGCGTAATGTTTCTACTTGTGCACGAACCGTTGAGTCTTTTTGGCCAATAGCGACATAGATACAGATCATGTCTTGTCCTTTTTGGTTGATGATCGCATCGATCGCAATCGTTGTTTTCCCTGTTTTCCGGTCACCGATGACTAATTCCCGTTGGCCACGTCCGATTGGCACTAAAGCATCAATAGCTTTCAACCCTGTTTGCATTGGTTCCGATACGGATTTCCGTTGCATTACACCTGGTGCGGCTGCTTCAACTGGGCGTGATTTGTCTGTTTCGATCGGACCTAAGCCATCGATCGGTTGCCCTAATGGATTCACTACCCGGCCAATTAATGCATCGCCGACAGGAACTTCCATGATTTTACCGGTTCGTTTTACTTTGTCTCCTTCACGAATGGTTTCAAAATCACCTAGGATGATGATCCCGACGTCGTTTGATTCTAAGTTTTGTGCCATCCCATAGGAACCGTTTGAAAACTCAAGCAATTCTCCACTCATGGCATTTTCTAAACCGTGGGCGCGGGCGATCCCGTCCCCAACATATGTGACAGTACCGATTTCTTCTACAGAAAGTTCGTTCTGATAATTTTTAATTTGCTCTTTGATCAAGGCACTAATTTCTTCTGCTTTGATGGCCATCCGATTCACCTCTTATCTCTTGTTTATCTGCCGATTTTTTGTCGCAGATAATCCAGTTGGCTCTTAATACTACCGTCGATCACTTGATGATTTGCTTCAACGATGACTCCGCCTAAAATCGTTGGATCGACCGTTTCTTTCAATTGTGCCTGCTTGTACCCAAGCTTATCGGCGATTTGCTTTTCGATTTTGCTTTTTTGTTCTGCTGACAAAGCAACAGCCGTTGTGATCGTTCCGAGAACAAGACCTTGATATTCATCGTAACGACGTTCGTATTCATCAATGATCAGCAATAGATCATCCATGCGATCATATTCATAAACGATCTCTAAGAAATTTCTGACCAAGCCTTCAAAGCCCTTCAGCAATTGATCGACTAATTGTCTTTTTTCATGGAGATCCAAGCGGTTATCCGTCACGATCTGACCGAAGGTTGGAATCTCCTGATAAATCTGACGCAAGGTCATTAATTCTTGGTAAACTTCTGTCAAGCGCTGTTCTTCCATCGCCAATTCGAACAAGGCTTTTCCATAGCGTTTTCCCACTGTGAATTTATCGAGTTTCATTAACTGAACCCAATCCTTCGATATATTGATTGATTAGGGATTCATGATTTTCGGGAGTCAATTCGCGTCCTAAGATTTTTTCTGCGATTTGAAGCGAAAGTTCTGCAACATCATCTTTCACTTCTTTTAACGCAGTTTCTTTTTCAAGGGTGATATCTGAGTTTGCTTTTTCTTTCAAACGAGCCACTTCTTCTTTGGTCTCGCTCAAAATATTTTGTCGACTCAATTCCCCGCTATCTTTGGCGCTCTTGATGATCTCCGCAGCTTCAGAATGAGAACGTGCCAATTTTTCTTGGCGTTCTTTTTCTAATTTTGCTGCATTCAAGCGTGATTGTTCCGCTGAATCCAAATCATTGGCGATTTTATCTTCCCGTTTTTGCATCATGCTGCTGATGGCATCCCATGCAAAATGTTTCAATAAGAATAGCAAAAGAAGAATTGATCCGCTGACAACGATAATATTGCCAAGCATTGGATTTTGAACTTCCGCTATAACCAACTGATTTAGCATAACGATTCTTCCTTTCTGAAAGTCATTGTTTCATTAGAAAAAAGCAAAAACGAGTGCAATTGTTCGTTTCTGCCTTTTCGTGCTTGTCTTATCGGAAGACTAATAACAGCGCGATAACTACCCCTAGAATCGGTACAGCTTCGACTAACGCGACCCCGATAAACATTGTTGAACGTAGTTGACCTGACATTTCAGGTTGGCGTGCCATTGATTCGATCGTTTTTGCGATTACTTGTCCGTTACCATACCCTGCACCAATTGCTGCTCCGATAATTGCTAATCCTGCTCCAATAAAGTTCATTCTTTTTTCCTCCTAATTGTATGTCGATTCGATTAATGTTCTGCCACGATTTTGTGGCTCATAAATACCATGGTCAATGTAACAAATACATAAGCTTGGATCGCTCCAATAAAGAGTGAGAAGCCAATCCAGATCATTTCTAGCGGCATCACGATCGGTAATGACCACCAACCAAGACTAATAAACATGTTGGCAATCAATCCTAATAACACTTCCCCCGCGAATATATTTCCATATAAACGCAAGCCTAACGTGATGACATTCGTAAATTCTTCGATGATTTTTAGCGGTAATAAGAACCCCACCGGTTTCAAGTACGAATTGATCAAGTAATTTTTGAAGCCCAACGACTTGATCCCAAAGAAATGTGTCAAGGAAATAACCATAAGTGCGAGTGTCAGTGTAACAAACGGGTCTGCTGTCGGACTTTTCCATAAGGTAATGTCATCTGTCGTCACGATTTTTGTGACTAACCCGATCTCATTTGCCACAAACACAAAAAGAAACATTGTTACACCGAGCAAATGAAAGTTGTTCACTTGAGATCCTGGTAGATTGTCCGCTACGATACCGCGAACAAAGTCAATGACCCATTCAATGAAGTTCTGCTTCCCTTTCGGTTTCATTTGCAGATTACGTGTACAAATAAAGACCACCAAAAAAACAATAATACAAGAAATGATTGTCATCATAGCTACAGTTCCATCAAACCATATAGGACCGATATGAAACATAAGCGATTTATCTTCCAATCTTTCTCACCTCTTTTCCTGTCATCTCCAGAAAAAAATCTGGTGTTACAATGCGTTTCCTCTCATAACAATCGGTATCATACCACCACGAATGGAAAATTTCAAAGCATTTTCAAGAAAATTAGACAAAAAACTCACAATGCCAAAAATCCTAAATTAAATGAAAAATTCCCGTGTCGCTATGTGGAAGAAAAAGCCTGTTATATCAACAGCTTTCCCTTAAATGCTACCAAATTTAGCGCGATTTTCAAAGCAATAACCTCTATCGGATTCTAAAAGAAGTTCTTAGAAAATTAGAAATTTCTAAGAACTCGGTCAATTTGTCTTTCTTGATCTTTGCGTTTCAAGGATTCCCGCTTGTCATATTCGCGTTTTCCTTTCGCTAAACCAATCAAAACTTTGGCATAACCATCCTTGATATACACCTTTAACGGAACGATCGTCATGCCTGTATTTTTTGTTTCGCCAATCAGACGAGCAATCTGCTTTTTATGCAGTAACAGTTTTCTTGTCCGTAGTGGATCATGATTAAAAATGTTTCCTTGCTCGTATGGGCTGATATGCACATTGACTAAGAATGCCTCACCATTGCGAATGCGTACAAAGCCGTCTTTCAAATTGATCCGACTGTTACGGATCGCTTTGATCTCTGTTCCCTGTAAGACGATCCCCGCTTCGATCGTATCGAGGATCGTGTAATCATGGCGGGCCTTTTTGTTTTGGGCGATTAATTTCCCTTCTCCTTTAGGCACGGGCCATCCCTCCAATTATTTTTTCTTGATTCCTTTGTAAAAAGGTTTTTTCTTTTTCACTTTGCCAGCTTTCTTTGACTTGCCTTTACCGGTTTGTTCAAAGCGTTTCCCTTGTTTTTTCTCAGGGTTGTGTTGTTTTTTCCCGCGACGGTTCGCTTCATTTTTTTGATGGTTGTTTCGTTTGTTGGCTTTTGGTGCTTGCAGTTTTTCGACTTCTTCTGCTGCTACCAATTCGAAATCGATCTCTCTTGTTTCAGGATCAGCTTTCACGACTTTGATACGAACTTTTTGACCAATTTTAAAGGTCAAGCCTGTCCGTTCACCTACAAGTGCCAGATGGTTTTCCAAATAATGGAAGTAATCTTGCTTCAGATTATTGATATGGATCAGCCCTTCAATCGTGTTAGGCAATTCAATAAACAAGCCAAACTTAACGACGGAACTGATGATACCGTCAAACTCTTCTCCTACTTTATCGGCCATATACTCAGCTTTTTTAAGCGCATCGACTTCTCTTTCTGCATCGACTGCTCGTCGTTCCATTTGGGAGCTGTGCATTGCGATGTCAGGCAAGATTTCAGCCCATTTGTTTTGGTTGGCTTCAGAGACATCTTCACTGTAAGAACGAATCAAGCGATGCACGATCAAGTCGGGGTACCGACGGATCGGTGACGTGAAGTGGGTATAATCTTCCGCTGCCAAACCATAGTGGCCGACGTTTTCTTCTGAATACTTCGCTTGCTGCATACTTCTGAGCAGCATCGTATTGACAACCATTGCCTCTGGCTTATCTGCGACATCTTCAACCACTTTTTGCAGTTGTTTTGGTGAGATCGAGCCGTTGGTTTGTTTGACTACAATCCCTAAAGCAGAAGCAAAATCAAAGAAGCGACGCATTTTCTCTTCTTTTGGTTCCTCATGGATCCGATAAATAAATGGTAAATGCTTCCGATTGAAATGGCGCGCCACGGTTTCATTGGCTGCCAACATGAAGGACTCGATCAATCGTTCGCCGACGCCACGTTCTCGCAGAACGATTTCTTGCGGGTGTCCTTCTCCATCGACCAAGACTTTCGCTTCGCGGTCTTCAAAAGAAACCGCCCCACGTCTGATCCGCATCGTTTCTAACACGTGGTGCAAGGCGGCCATATCATGGAACATCGGTACTAGTTTCGCATATTCTTTGCTGGTTTCTGGATCATTGTCTTCAATAATTTGATTGACTGCCTGATAAGTCATGCGGGCACTTGTTTGAATAATACTTTGGAAAATATTGTAATCCGTGACGATCCCCTCTTGGTTGATCCACATTTCACAGCTCATGGCCAACCTTGGGACATTCGGATTCAACGAACAGATCCCGTTTGATAAACGTTGTGGGATCATCGGGATCACTCGATCCGTTAGATAGACACTCGTTCCCCGCTCAAAAGCTTCTTTGTCCAACGCACTGTTTTCTGTCACATAATAAGAAACATCTGCGATATGCACGCCCAAATAGAAGCTGCCGTCAGGCAATGCTTTTACCGTCACCGCATCATCCAAATCTTTGGCATCCGCTCCATCGATCGTTACGATCTGTTGATCTCGCAAATCCCGTCGTTCTGGAAAGTCAGCAGGATCGATCGTATCGGGTACTGCATCTGCCGCTGCCAAGGTTTCTTCCTCAAATTTTGTGGGAATCCCATTCGCCACGACGATCGATAAAATATCCATTCCAGGATCGTTTTTATGCCCCACAACTTTTGTGATTAACCCCTCTAAGCTTTTCGAATAGCCTTTTTCTGGATAATGGCTGATCTCAACGATCACGATGCTGCCGTCTACTGGACGAATTCCTTGGGCGCCGATAAACACCTTTAAATCGCTTAGTTTTTTATCTTTAGGTTGAACAACGCCATATAGATCCGATTCTTCGATCTCTTTTTCGTCAAATAATGTAAACTCGCCGACCAACTGACTGATGGCGCGTTGCTTGATTTCTACGACCTTTCCCTCTGCGCCGCGATCTGAAAAAGGATCGGCAACATGAACGATGTCTACAGCAACGGTATCGCCGTCCATGGCATAGCCTGTTGCTTCTTTAGGGATATAAATATCGTCTTCTTCTTCATCCAACGTGACAAAGCCGAAGCCCCGCTCGTTGGCACGGAAGGTTCCTTCCACAAACACTCGTTTCATTGGTAATTTCACTTTGCCTTTTTTGTTAAAAATCACACTGCCTTCTCGTTCCATCGCCGCTACTGTCTGGACAAGATTCTTAAAGTCTGTACTTTTTTGAAGTCCTAGACCTTCAGCAATTTCTTCCATTGAAAAACTTTTTTTACGGCTTTCTTCGAGAAACTGAACAATTTTTGTTTTAATCGTTTCTGTCATAACTCACTCTTTCCAAGCAAGTGTTTCTAAGAAAGCAAACACATCCTGCTCTAATTTTTTCCGTTCTGGTCCAACTGTCACCACATGACCACTTTGAGGATACCATTGAAGCGTGTAGGGAACATGGGACAATGCCGCTGCGGTTTTGAAAACCGTCTGTGGATCGATCATTTGGTCCCTTCCTGCTTGCGCCAGGAAGATTGGGCGCTCGATTTTTCCTAAATGCTCGGCTGTGGTTTGTCCGACTGTTTCGATTCCTTGCAGTTGTTCTCTGACCTTACGAGGGACTTCTGCCAATATTTCTTTTTGGGTCGCCTCATCTAAATCAGCGTAGGGTATGACCATTTCAGCATACTTTTCAAAATTGACTGGTACTTCGTTCTTGGTTTCAAATAACGGTGAGCAAAAAAGACCGCCGCCCATCAATGTTGGGTCTTGCGTCAAACGATCCATCGCTAAAATCCCACCCATCGAAAGTCCAAGAACGGCAACTTCCTCATAGCCTTTTTCTTTCACATAAGCAACTGCATCCGCAGCATCCTGCTGCCAAACAGTCATTCCTTGATTTAAGATATCATCTGGATTCGGTGTACCATGTCCAGTAAACATCGGTGTATAAACCGTGTAGTCTTTTTGTTCTAACGAACGACAAAGCATGCGCACATCGTTAGGACTGCCTGAATAGGCATGGAACAAAATGACCGCTCGTTTGCTGTGTTCAGCAAAAACCGGTTTTGGTTGATTAAATGTTTTCATGTTTCCTTTCACCTCACGTCCAATTCTACCATAGTTAGCAAGAATACTTCGACAAATGCGATCAAAATCTTCCCGTTAAAAAGAAAAAAACCTCTCTTTACGAGAGGTTCGCTAACAAAGTGATTAGTTTGATGAAAGAAAAGCCAAAATAAAGAGCAAGACCATCCAAACAAAACCTAAAATGGCCGTTGAACGCTGCATCACCGCTTCAAATCCACGGGCTTTTTGCTTACCAAACAATTGATCTGCACCGCCAGTAAAGGCACTAGCTGCACTATTTTGCTTGCTAGGCTGCATCATGATCGTAATGACCATTAAAATCGAAATAACGATCACAGCAGTTAATAAGATGTTATACACGTTAGCTCCTCCTTGCTTGCTAAAGTCGTCCTTTCCATTTTAGCATTTTCCGCTGGAAATTACTACTCTCTTTTTGTCATTGATCGTTGCATGACGGTTTAAAAAAAAGACTGTCCTTTCTGACAGCCTTTTTCTCATAGATCACTTTCGTTCAAATCAGCGAACGAGTACGTCATCGTATTCTGGTTTTTCTTTGAACTCTTTGACCGCAAAGGAGCAGACAGGCATAATTTTTTTCTCTTCCCGTCTTGCTTTTTCAACAACCGCTTTGAGTAATTTTTGCGCCAATTGCTGGCCGCGATAATCAGGGTTGACGAAGGTGTGGTCTACTTCTAGAACATCATCTGGCGTTTCTTGCCATGTGATTTCTCCCACCTCTTTTTCTCCATCATACAAAGCAAAACGTTTATTTTCTTCTTTGATTTCCATTGCTTTCTTCCTTTCTATCAGACGATGTCTGTATTTTGTTTGATATTCTCAATGAATTGCAAAACGGTTGGCCAATATTCTGGTGCATCTTTCACTGCCTGTAAATGTCCCATATTCGCAAAGAGGACTTTTTGTTTCGGTCCAGCCGTTGCTTCCATTAAGGTATTGATCTCTTTTTCCGAAAGAAACGAATCTTTTTCTCCTTGTAAAAACAGCACAGGTAAATGGTTGCTGCCGACTTGTCGGGTCACCGAGATCTGCAAGAAGGGATAACCGACTAATTGTTTGCTATAGCGATTCGCTAAGCGCAAAAAGCGTTTGATCGGTAACCGAGAAAATTGCGGCAAGCTTGATCGGATCGCACTGTAAACGGACGTATAGCTGCTGTCTGAGATCAACCCAGCCACTTGCACCGGCATGACTTCTCCACTAGCCAGCAGCAAGGTCGCAGCCCCCATTCCTAAACCATAGAGGAAGATTTGTGTTTGTGGGTCTTTTTCCAAAATCTTATCGATCCACAAAAGTAGATCCATCCGATCTAGCCACCCTAAACCGATCTCTTTGCCTTCACTGCGGCCATGTCCACGTAAATCAGGAACTAAAACATTGTAACCAGCAGACCAGAATTTCTCGGCTGCCTCTTGACAGTCTGCTTGCCCATCACTGCGATACCCATGCAAGCAGATCACCCACGTTTTTACACACTGATCAAAGACTTCCGCTGTTAGGATCAGATCATCGGCGGTCGTTACCGTACATTCCGAACCTTGTGCCCAAAAAGCCGAACTCTTTGTTGCGATCCGCTCTTTGTATGGAATCCCCAGTTTCTTTCTGCCTTCTTTTTCATACCATTCATTGTTTCGCATAATGATCGCCGAAACAAAATAGCGTACGCCCTTTTTCAAAATAGACGTGCGATATACATAGTACACCAAAAAACCAAAAATAAGCAGTAGTAGCAATAGCCAAACCATAGGATCCCCCCTTAATTTTAGTTTACCATTTACAATGGATTTCAGCCAAAGTTTTGTCGCACGTCTTAATCAAGTCCTATACTTTTAAAAAAACTTTGCCCTGACTTCTAGCAGAGAAGCAGGACAAAGTTTTAATTGGTTAACTATGTTTTCGTCGATAAAGTATGCCAACGCTTGTAACGAGTAAAATACTTCCAAGGATACTCCACTCATAAGAAGAGCGCTCGTTTGTCTTAGGCAATCGTTTTTCAGTAGTCGCATGGTTTGCGTCATTCTTGTTGTCATCTTCCGATTGTTTAGAAGTATCTGGCTTTTTAGGTGACAACGGGACCTGCGGCTTTTTAGGATCACTCGGTGTTTTTGGTGTCTCTGGCCCTGTATAAGTGTTGACTAAGTTATAGCCATTTATTTTGGTGGTGTAATCTGGAACTTTTCCTTCTTGGATCGTGTAGGTATAGGCTTTTCCTTCGGCATCGTATTTTGGCAGCTTATCAAAGCGATAGGACCAGTTGCCTTTTTTATCTGCTTTTACAATTTTTTCTGCGTATTTTTCGCCGTTTTGCATCAGATTGACAGTGATGCTTTCAGGGCGGGTATTGAATTGGTTGTCGTTGTCATTCCAAGTTTTTCTGCCTGAAACTGTGGTTGTTTCCGTATTGACTAGGTCATAGCCGTTTACTTCACTGATATATCCAGAAACAGTTGCTTCTTGAATCGTGTAGACATAGGCTTTTCCCTTGGAATCATACTTAGGCAGATTCTCGAAGTGATAAGTCCAGTTGCCTTCTTTATCGGCTTTTACGATTTGATTGTCGATCTTTTTACCATTTTGCATCAATTTAACAGTAATACTTTCTGGTCGGATGTTGAGCTGATTGTTGTTATCATTCCATGTTTTCGTACCTGAAACTGTTGTTGTTTCCGTATTGCGGTACCTATTGACTAGATCATAACCGTTGATTTCACTGGTGTATCCTGAAACATTTTCTTCTTGGATCGTGTAAGTGTACACTTTTCCTTCGGTATCATACTTAGGCAAATTGTCAAAGCGATAGGTCCAGTCGCCTTCTTTATCTGCTTTTACGACTTGCTTGGCGATTTCTTTATCATTTTGTATCAGATTGACAGTGATGCTTTCAGGACGGGTATTGAACTTGTTGTCGTAGTCATTCCATGTCTTCGTTCCCGATACTTCTGTCGTTTCAGTGTTACGGTAGGTGTTGACTAGGTCATAACCGTTTACTTTGGTGGTATACCCATCAACGGGTGTTTCTTGTATTGCGTAGTCATAGGTCTGACCAGATTCGTCGGTTGTTGGTAGATCGGTAAATTCATAATGCCATTCCCCCTCTTTATTCGGGGTAACCGTTTTTGTTTGGAACACTTCACCATTTTGCAGTAATTGAACCGTAATGCTTGTCGGACGGGTATTAAATTTGTTGTCATAATCGTCCCACGTTTTGGTTCCGCTGACTGTCGTTGTATCAAGAGACAGCAGGTGATTCATTGCAGCTAATTTGATTATCGGTACAACCGTTTCATTGGCTTGAAGATCCCAGCGATGGGTTTCCGCATTGACCAATACCGTATCAGCAATGATACTGCCGTCAACATTTTGGTGGACATCAACTGTATCACCAACAGCCAAAATCGTTCCTTGGAAGGGACTATTAATCGAAATCATTTGATTTTCTGGCTGATTAATAAAATTCCACAGGATAACGGCATCATCAAAATCTTCTGTTTCATGACTATTGCGCGTCGTGCCATCTGTATATTCTAGTTTGATTTGTGACTTGATATTAACGGTACTTGCTCCTTCGGTATCCACATTGATGAGCACAGGAGACGTGCCTTTTGTTAGCCCTTTGATGGTAATAGGTGTATCTTTTTCTAATTCTGTTTTTGAAAGAGTAACGACTACCTTTTGATCTTCTTCATCAATAGTATCTGCCGAAAAGGAAATTGGTTTCTTGTCGATTAGATAACCGTCTGGCGCTTCTGTTTCAACAAAGGAATAATCCCCTTCTGGAAGATCCGTTTCGATTACTTGTCCTTCATCATTTGTGACCTCTTCATCAACCTCTTTATGTGTCTTTTTATTTTGAAGTTCGTAAACACCGTCATCAAGCGGGTTGCCTTGTTCATCCGTTAAGGTCAAAACAACCTCTTGCGTATCATTTTCAGCACGGGCGGTATTGATGACCCGCTGATTATTATCAGTAAAATCTTTGGTTACACTGGGTGTTTGCGGATAGGCTCCTAGCCTTTCTGACGTCGCCTGTAACGTTGAAAATACCTTTTTAAAATCTATATACGGTTCACTTGCAGATTGATCTTGGAAAACTTCGGAAGTTTTCAAATGATCCATTCTCTGTCCATTTACAAAAACGGCAGTTTGTTGATTTTGATCTGCTAAATCTACTGTGACTGATGGGCCAAAGACAACTTTGTTTTTTCTGCTATCAGTTCCTGACACAAAAGAAGAATTTGCGATCGCATTGACCTTTTGAATATAATTGATTTCTGTTGCCAACGAACCATCCTGAATACTGGTTCCAAAATTGACATTGCCATTTAGTTCCCCCACTGCTAAGTTTCCGTTCGTATGGGTATTTAGCGTCGCATGGTTAGCAAAAATATGAAAATACTGGGCTTCTCCTAGAAGTACGTTATCAACTTCTGGCACATCATTTTTAAAGCTGCCGCCACTTGATAGTTTTGAAGCTGCTGGCGCACTTGCTTGTGTATCAAGTGGTGATTCGATTGCTGTTGATGCGGTAGTTGATTCTGCTTGTGGTTGTGACTCGCTGCTTTTTGTTGCAGGCTGGTTTTCAGAAGCCTCTGTTTGTTCCTGACTGTCAGCAAGCACTGCTTCGGCACTCGTTGCTTCTGTGGATTGATTGTCAGGTAGAACAACTGCTACATCTGTTGTGTTGATAATGTCTTCTTTCACTTGTCCATTTTCTTCCTCTGTTTGAAGAAATGCGGATTTGATTGTCAATGTTTTAAGAGCTTTTGTTTGAAACGTTAGCGTCATTTGGCTAAAGGAGCTGCTAGTAGTTTCTTCCATCAGCTGCTGTCTTTGCGGATCATATGTAAATGGCGTGCCGTTGCTTTGGATTGATTCTGGCAGAACCGTTTGTTCTCCTTCACTCAAGCTGAATGCCAGTTGATTAGCAGCAGACTGCTGATTCTTTTCTACCTCGATCGTCCAAGTGATTTTTCCTGTCGTAGGATCTGGTAATGAGATCACTTGCGCTGTTCCTTTTTCATTTTGAAATAGAATTATTTTGGTGTTTCCCTCGGTGTCCGCATGAGCTGTAACGACTGGTAACAATGGTGTCACATAGGACATTACAAGCAAAGACAACATAACAAACGGGTAAGATATTTTTTTCACATAAGTACGCATTTCTCTTCCTCCAAACAACAAATTTTACTCAGGTGATTATCCTAATCGGAAAGAAGAAAAAAAGCAAAGCTAGTAAAATTTCAATTCTGTGAAAAAAGTGAGAGAAACCATTGTTACCTGTCTTTTGATTTCAAGCGAATTCGTGAAAATGAAATAGGATTTCTTTAAAATCAAAATATAAAAGAATAATACTTTCATAAAAAATAGTCAAAATCGATAAAGATTGTTTTGATCGTGACCAAAGTCTTTTTGTTTCAACTCAACTACCCAAAGCCTTTGCCACGCCTTCAACAAAATTTCACTTGTTAGAAAATATCATTTTGAAAATACCGATGAAAACTTTCATAAAATATCCATTTATTTTCATTTTATATTAAAAAAATTTTAGCAGATTCTTTAAAACCTTATGGTTATTTTCTGTCTATTTATAAAATCTCTTAACTTTTATTAAACAAAAAACTCTGATGTCGTGGCAGCTGATAAGAATCAGCCGCCCACAGAACATCAGAGCAAATCAATGAAATTGATTATTTATTTTTCAAGTTGTAGAATGCTTGCAAGCCTTTGTATTCAGCAACTTCACCAAGTTGGTCTTCGATACGTAGCAATTGGTTGTATTTTGCAATACGGTCAGTACGTGAAAGAGAACCAGTTTTGATTTGGCCAGCGTTTGTTGCAACTGCGATATCAGAGATTGTTGAATCTTCTGTTTCACCTGAACGGTGAGAAACGACTGCAGTGTAACCAGCTTCTTTCGCCATTTCGATAGCATTGAATGTTTCAGTCAATGTACCGATTTGGTTAACTTTGATCAGGATTGAGTTACCGATACCGTTTTTGATTCCTTTTTCAAGGATTTCAGTATTTGTAACGAACAAGTCATCCCCTACTAATTGAACTTTGTCGCCTAAGCGTTCAGTTAATAGTTTCCAACCATCCCAGTCGTTTTCATCCATACCGTCTTCGATAGTGATGATTGGGTATTTGTTAACTAATTCTTCTAAGTAGTCAACTTGTTCAGCAGCAGTACGTTTTACGCCGTTTTCGCCTTCAAATTTAGAGTAGTCGTAAACACCGTTTTCGTAGAATTCTGATGATGCACAGTCAAATCCTAGGTATACGTCTTTACCTGGTTCTAAACCAGCAGCTTTGATTGCTTCTAAGATTGTTTCAACACCGTCTTCAGTTCCTTCAAAACGAGGAGCGAAACCACCTTCGTCACCTACTGAAGTTTCTAAACCACGTTTAGACAAGATTGATTTCAAAGCGTGGAATACTTCAGTACCCCAACGTAAGCCTTCTTTGAATGTAGGTGCGCCTACAGGCAAGATCATGAATTCTTGGAAAGCGATTGGTGCGTCAGAGTGAGAACCACCGTTGACGATGTTCATCATAGGAGTTGGCAATACTTTTGTATTGAATCCGCCTAAGTAGTGGTATAAAGGTACTTCTAGGTAATCAGCAGCTGCACGAGCAACAGCGATAGAAACACCAAGAATCGCGTTTGCGCCTAATTTGCCTTTGTTAGGAGTTCCGTCTAAAGCGATCATTGCTTTATCGATAGCCATTTGGTCACGTACATCGTAGCCGATGATAGCTTCTGCAATGATGTTATTTACATTGTCAACTGCTTTCGTTACACCTTTACCGCCATAACGAGCTTTGTCGCCATCACGTAATTCAACTGCTTCGTGTTCACCTGTTGAAGCTCCTGAAGGAACCATTCCGCGGCCGAAAGCACCTGATTCTGTGTAGACTTCTACTTCGATAGTTGGGTTACCACGTGAGTCTAAGACTTCGCGTGCGTAAACATCAGTAATAATTGACATGTTTTGTCTCTCCTTTGAGTTTGTTTTATCTTAAGGGGAAAGCCCCTTGCGAACAACTTAATTGTAGTGAAAAAATCACGATTCTGCAAATGTTATTTTCATGAAAATGAAATTATTTTACAGCATCTAATAATGCTAGGAATGAATCAGCTTGCAAGCTTGCGCCGCCAACTAATGCTCCGTCAACGTTTTCTTTTGCCATGTATTCAGCAATGTTTTCAGGTTTTACAGAACCGCCGTATTGGATACGCACGCTATCTGAAACTTCTTTGCCGTATAATTTTTCAACGGTTTTGCGGACAACGCCACAAATTTCGTCTGCGATGTTTGCATCCGCTGATTTACCAGTACCAATCGCCCAGATTGGTTCGTACGCAATCACAAGATTACTTACTTGACCGTCTGTTAAACCGTCTAAGCCAGCAGTGATTTGTCCTTCGATCCACTCCGCTGTTTTGCCAGCTTCATAGGTTTCTAAAGATTCACCACAGCATAGGATTGGGATCATGCCGTTTGAAAAGATTGCTTTGGCTTTTTTGTTGATGTCTTCATCTGTCTCATGGAAGTATTCACGACGTTCTGAATGACCAATGATGACATAGTCAACACCTAGATCTGCTAAAGCTGCTGGTGAAGTTTCACCAGTAAAGGCACCTTCATTTTCCCAGTAGCTGTTTTGAGCAGCAATTTTTAATTCTGTTCCTTCAGCAGCATTCACTAATGTTTCTAAGAATAGAGCTGGCGAACCGATCACAGAGTCAACTGTATCGTTGCTAGGAATTTTTGTTTTGACTGCTTCAGCAAATTCTTTTGCTTCTTTCGCAGTTTTGTTCATTTTCCAGTTTCCGGCAATAATTGGTTTGCGCATGTTCTGGCACTCCTTTTCGTTATCAAGCGTGCAAAGGAGATCCTTTGCACGGCTTGTCATTGATTATTTATCGTTGATCGCAGCTAGGCCAGGAAGTGTTTTTCCTTCTAGCAATTCAAGGCTGGCACCGCCACCTGTTGAGATGTGGGTAAATTTGTCAGCAAAACCTAATTGTTCTGCTGCAGCTGCAGAGTCACCGCCACCGATGATCGTTGTTGCATCTTCAAGGTTGGCAATTGCTTCACAAACACCGATCGTACCATTTGCGAAGTTAGACATTTCAAACACACCCATAGGTCCGTTCCAAACGACTGTTTTTGCGCCTTTTAATGTTTCAGCAAACAAAGCGATAGTTTCAGGTCCGATATCTAAGCCCATTTGTCCTTCAGGAACATCACCAGTATGTTCTTCTGTTGGGACATCATTTGAAAATTCAGCAGCAGTGATTGAATCAACTGGTAATACTAATTTATCGCCAGCTTTTTCGATCAATTCTTTTGCTAATTCTACTTTGTCTGCTTCCACAAGAGAATTACCGATTTCCATGCCTTTTGCTTTGTAGAACGTATACGTCATTCCGCCGCCGATCAAGATTTTGTCTGCTTTAGGAATCAAGTTTTCGATTACGCCGATTTTGTCAGATACTTTTGCTCCACCAAGAATCGCGATCATTGGACGTTTTGGTTCTTCGACTGCTTCACCGATGAATTTGATTTCTTTTTCCATTAAGAAACCAGCAACTGTTGGGATACCTGTTGAAGCGATCCCTACGTTTGAAGCGTGTGCGCGGTGTGCGGTACCGAAGGCATCATTTACAAAAACATCGCCTAAAGAAGCCCAGTATTTACCTAGTTCAGGATCGTTTTTGCTTTCTTTTTTGCCATCGATGTCTTCGAAACGAGTGTTTTCAAAAACAACGACATCGCCATCTTGCATGTTGTTGATCGCTGCTTCTAATTTTTCGCCGCGGGTTTCATCCACGAAAGTTACTTCTTTGCCTAACAATTCGCCTAGACGTTTCGCAACTGGCGCTAAAGATTTTCCAGCTTTATCTGCTTCTTCTTTCACACGACCTAAGTGTGAGAAAAGAATTGCTTTTCCGCCGTTTTCGATCACGTAATTGATTGTTGGTAATGCTGCTTTGATCCGTGTATCGTCTCCGATCACTCCATCTTTCAATGGAACGTTGAAGTCCACACGTACAAGAACTTTTTTATCTTTTAAATCGATATCTTGAACTGTCATTTTCGCCATGAACAGATTCCTCCTAGCATAATTGTTAAAAAAAGCGGAGAAGCGCGATGCTTCCCCGCTTTCTCTTGCGATGGTTTAAATTAAAGTCGTTCGCAACTCTTATAGGTTAGCGAAGTATTCTAAAGTACGTACTAATTGTGCAGTGTATGACATTTCATTGTCGTACCAAGCAACAGTTTTAACTAATTGTTTGTCGCCAACAGTCATAACTTTTGTTTGAGTTGCATCAAATAATGAACCGTAAGTCATACCAACGATATCAGAAGAAACGATTTCGTCTGTGTTGTAACCGTAAGATTCGTTTGAAGCTTCTTTCATTGCTGCATTGATTTCATCAACAGTTACTTCTTTGTCAAGAACAGTAACTAATTCAGTTAATGAACCAGTTGCAACAGGAACACGTTGAGCAGCACCATCTAATTTGCCGTTCAATTCTGGGATTACTAAGCCGATCGCTTTAGCAGCACCAGTTGAGTTAGGCACGATGTTTGCAGCAGCAGCACGGGCACGGCGGAAGTCACCTTTAGGGTGTGGTCCGTCTAGAGTCATTTGGTCACCTGTGTAAGCGTGGATTGTAGTCATTAATCCTTCAACTACACCAAATTTGTCGTTCAATGTTTTCGCCATAGGAGCTAAACAGTTTGTTGTACATGAAGCACCAGAGATAACTGTTTCTTCACCTGTTAAAGTTTCATGGTTTGTGTTGTAAACGATTGTTGGAACATCGTTTCCACCAGGAGCTGAGATAACTACACGTTTTGCACCAGCTGTTAAATGTTTTTCAGCAGCTGCTTTAGAAGTGAAGAATCCAGTACATTCTAACACGATTTCAACACCTAGTTCGCCCCAAGGCAATTCTTCAGGGTTGCGGTTAGCTAAAACTTTGATTTCGTTTCCGTTCACATTGAATGAACCTTCGTGAACTTCAACTGTACCGTTGAAACGTCCTTGTGTTGTATCATATTTTAACAAGTGAGCTAACATTTTAGCATCTGTTAAGTCATTGATAGCCACAACTTCGATTCCTTCTACTTCTTGGATACGACGAAATGCTAAGCGTCCGATACGTCCAAATCCATTAATACCTACTTTAACTGTCATTTAAGATTTCCTCCTTATGAAAATCATAAAAATATTTATTTTAAAGGGTTGCCCCTTTTAAAATCTCATTTGCGCAAGCTTCATCGGTGATGAGCCAGGTTTGTTTTGGTGCATTTTTCATGTATGCATTGACCGCTTTGGCTTTTGATTGTCCGCCAGCGACCGCAAAAATGATTGGGACTTTTTGCAAATCTTTTAATTGAAGTCCGATGCGAGGAACTTTGTAGACGACCTCGCCAGCTTCGTTAAAGAAATACCCAAAGGATTCTGCAACTGCATTTTTTTGTTTTAACATCAGAATTTCTTGTTCTGACATTTTTCGTCGAGCCGCCATATGCAACGCCCGTCCAATACTATGAATAACACAATTCGCTTGACTTATCAAGTTTAAGACATCAACGATGGCGGGTTCTTTCAAGAGAAACTCGTAGGTGCTCATGCTTAATTGTTCTGGTACAAACAAGGAGCGATAATCGCCGTTTGTCTGCATCGCCATTACTGAGCTGACTGAGTTTGCTTGCACGTTGACTGATTCTCCGATACCGCCACGGGCTGGAACAAACAAGTTATGACGTTTGGCGGTTTCCAAATTGCCCAATTCCTCGGCAACTTTCGCCATTGTCGTCCCTCCCATCACTGCGATGGTGTTTTTGCCTTCTGGCAATAAGAGATCCAACGATTCATTCAGCAACTGGCCAAATTCAGCAATCACTTTCGGTTGTCGATCACCATCGCCGCTCGCAATCAAACAACGTTCGATGCCAAAGGTCTCTGATAATCGTTTTTCGATTTGGTGCATTCCGAACAGCTGATCCATCAGTGCACCGATCTTCGTGTACACTTCTTCTCCATAGGCGGTCAATTGCATGCCGCTTTTTGAAGAGTCGATCAGTTTTAGCTTTTTAAGGATATCTGTTTCCGTCCTCAACACGCGTTCCGTCATTGATAAACTTTCCGAAAGTGTCCGGCGGCCAACGGGCTGCATCCAATAAATATTTCTTAAGATACGGTAACGTTCCTGGAGTACAGCGAGAATATCCGGGGTGATTGCCTCAATCAATTTTAATTCATCGAGCATTTTATATCCTCCCGTTGGACAATTTTCGTCCTACAATGACTTAAAATGACCCATCGATTGCAAAAAAAATTTAAATCTGTTTCCTACACCAATAATAGTAGCACTTATCGCCTTGATACGCAACTATTTCAGTCACAAAATCTTGCTTTTCATAAAATCGTCATAATTTGAAAAAGAGGAAAGGATCGATAAAAAAAGGAAAGGCTTTGCTGCCTTTCCTACTCGTTAATAGTACGTTTTGCTTTACTCGAATCGTTTCCGCTTGGAAGAACCTGGGATATTCATAGCTTCACGATACTTTGCCACCGTTCGTCTGGAAATATCGATGCCCTGGGCTTTGAGGGCATCTGTCAACTTCTGATCTGACAATGGTTTATTTTTGTTTTCTTCATCGATCAGTGCCTTTAGCTGCTGTTTGATCGATGCCGTCGTCAGGTCATCACCGCTTTCTTGTGTCGAAACTTTCTGTCCAAAAAATAGTTTTAATTCAAACACCCCAAAGGAGGTTTCCAAGTATTTCCCGTTGACCGCTCGGCTGACCGTTGATTCATGAATCCCTAATTCTTCGGCAACTTCTCTTAAAACCAATGGCTTTAATGGGCGATCTGGTTGAGTGAAAAACTCCTTTTGCCGTGCAACGATCTGCACCCCGACACGATAGATGGTATCCCCTCGTTGCAGCAAGGTCTTTTTCAGCCACTCGAACTCTTGGGCTTTATTGTCTAAATAACTTAAGACCTCTGGATCACCGCTTTGCTTCAATTGATCAAAATATTGCTGCTGAAAGCGAACCTCTGGTAAGGCGCGTTTGTTTGATTTCACGATCGGCTGTCCTTTTTCAACCGTCACCCGCAGGTCAGGAACGATGTAAAGCCCATCGGTTGACCCAAACGCAGCCCCTGGTGTTGGGGTCAATGTTTGAACATAATCAAAGACCTTTTGGATCTCAGTTAATGGAATCTGCAGCGCTTTGCTGATTTTGTCCCACTTGCGCTCTGCCATTTCCGTAAAAAATTCTTCTAAAATGAGATAGGCCGTTGGCGGCGCATAGTCATCTCTTTCCGTTTGCAGCATCAAACACTCTCTTAGATCACGAGCACCAACGCCTGCTGGATCTAGCTGCTGGATCAAGGTCAAGGCATCGAGCATTTGGATTGGGGTCCCACCAACAAGTTTTCCAGCTTCTTCCAGATCAATCGTCAAAAAGCCGTTTAAATCAATGTACTCGACTAAAAATAAAACGATCGTCCGCAAGAAGGTATCTCGGTAGTTTAAATGCACTTGATCAATGAGGTATTCGAATAAAGACGTATGCTGGTCAGGGATCTGGCTTAAATAATCCATCAATTGTTCTGATGAGCCATTGCTTTTGCTTGGTGTGATGGGCGAATCATATTCCCCCAGATCAATCAATGGATTTTCTAATGCTTGGTTATCTATGAAGGACAATAATTCGTCTGCAGAAAATTGCAACACTTGGATCGATTGCTGTAATTTCTGCGTCATAGCAAGCTTTTGCGTCTGTTTTTGTTGTTGTGAAAATTGCTGTTGAAATTTCATCATTCTACCTCTTGTTTTTTTCACTGAAATTGGTTAAACTAATATTTGTGCTTCGCGCCTTTAGTGTAGTGGATATCACGTAAGATTCCGGTTCTTGAGACGGGGGTTCGATTCCCTCAAGGCGCGTTTTTTCTTTTCGTTACAAGTATACTCGATTCAAATCAATAATTCAAAAGCACTTAGGGACCGCTGATGCGGTTCCTTTTTTATTTGTATCTATGTAAGAAGGCGAACTCGTCCTTCAACGATTAAAAGCTGCTTGCGGCCATAAGGCGAAAAAAAGAAGAGGATTACTCCTCTTCTTCCTCTTCATCCGCAAAATCATCTTCATCATCGTCATCGATAATGGTTAGATCTTCCTCAATGCTGTCAGGTAATTCTTCTTCATCATCGGTGCTATTGTCGGCGCCGATTTCTTGCAAGTCTGAATTGTATGCCGAGATTTCTTCATCCTCGTCATCATCATCATCAAAGAGATCATCTTCTTCGTCATCTGACAAATCAGTATCCTCAGGATCATCATCGTTATAATCGATTGCGTCTTCATCATCGTTGATAAAGGCATTGACTTTTTTACGTTTGCGACGACGTGGTGTATCTTCATCCTCGTCTTCGATGCCATGGTTGACTTCTTCATCGATCGAATCAATGGCGTACCATGAACGTAAGCCCCAACGATTGTCGCCTAAAGAAATAAAACTACCGTCGATATTCAAGTCTGTATAAAACTGCGCCAATGAATCACGAATCTCGCTGTCTGAAGTTTCAAGATAGTTTTGAATTTGGTTGACCAAATCAGAAAAATCCATCACGTCACCGCGCTGCTCTAAAATCGCATGGGCAACTTCAATCATCGACAATTCGTTTTTATTTACACCTTCAAATACATTAATTTCCAAACGGGACACGTCCTTTCACAGTCTACTCCTAATCATACAAAATTACGCCTCAAATTGCAATTTTTTCTTTCAATTTCCCTTTGATCAAGCGGTAAATTCTAAAGATAGTTTGTATTCGCCGACTTTGTCAGCAGCCATGAACAAGTCATAATCGATATCGATCTTTCCCGAGTATGGACGGTCTTTCAAGCTAACGTGCAGGTGATTGGTGAAGGTGTGGAACATCATCAAACCATACGGGGTTTGGTAGCTCGTCTCTAACCGTTCCTTATAAGAAAATTTCAAACGCATGCGCATTTCCCCTGAGCGAATCAATTGAATCAATCCGTCTGGCATGATTTTCATCGTGACGGGAACGTCGGTACCGTCTGGCTGGATCTCTTTGTAACGGATATATAAGGTATCACCGATCTTGACTGCTTGTCCTTGCAGATCAAACAGAAAGTTCTCTGTTTCCCCTGCTTGACGTACATTGGTTGTTAAATGAATCGAGATTGGGATTCCTTTTGATAATTCTTGCATGTACGTGTGCCTCCTTTGAAGATTTCAGTTTCATTCTTGCTTTTTTTCATTCGTTTGTCAATCATTTCAGTTGATTCTCCTTGGTCTATTTCTTCATTGAAAATAAAAAAGCGAAAACAAAAGCAAGTTTTCATTCTTTTCTCCAAGTAATTTTCCAAGAATCGTATATAATAAGGATAACAGGTATTTTTAAAGGAGTTTAACCGATTTGACTATCTATATAATGGATCAAACCTTACCACGTATCCACAATCCTTATGAGCCGTTTGCTTTCACCGATGTTGCCACCGAAGCTGCTGGCAAACTTGAACAAGTTTATTGTCATTTTTGGCAGTTGTCCGATACGATGATTTTAGGAATGAAAGATACCCGGCTGCCTTTTTTGATAGATGGTCTGCAGGTTCTGAAAGAAGCTGGCTATGACTCGATCATCCGCAACTCAGGCGGGCTTGGGGTCATCAATGATGCCGGTATTTTGAATGTCTCCCTCATTTTCCCTAAACATTTGGCTGCCACTACGGATGCAGCCTATGAAATGATGGCGACATTGTTGCAAACAGCCTTTCCTGAGCGGACAATTTTGGCTTATGAAATTGCTGACTCGTACTGCCCAGGCACCTATGACCTGAGTATTGACGGAAAAAAAATTGCTGGCACAGCACAACGACGGATCAAAGACGGCGTGGCTGTCATGATGTATCTGAGCATCAATGGCGACCAACCAGCCCGCAGCTCTCTCGTTCGTCGTTTTTACCAAGCAGGTTTAAAAGAGCGCTTTGGTACGGATGGCTATCCAGCCGTCAATCCTGCGAGCATGACCACTTTAGAAGCGGCTCTCGGCCGTAAGTTTACCACACAAGAGGTGATTGACCGCTTGCAAAAAGCCCTGCTTTTCTTGATCACAGACCAATCCCTATATCCGCTTGAGTCACTGGATCAATGGCTTTCAGAAAATGACCTTAGCGAACAAATGCAGCAACGCTTAGCTGGCATGGAAAAGCGAAATCACCCAATAAAGGAGTTTAGCGATGAGCCTACCATATAAATATCAAACCTTAGCGATAGAAAAAGTGTTTCGTGACCCTGTTCATAACTATGTCCATGTGCAGCACCAAGTGATTTTAGACTTGATCAATTCCAAAGAAGTGCAGCGTTTGCGACGAATCAAACAACTAGGGACTGCTTCTTTCACCTTTCACGGAGCAGAACACAGCCGCTTTTCTCACTCCTTGGGGGTTTATGAAATCAGCCGCCGCATTTGCGATATTTTCCAACGCAATTATTCGATTGAAAAAGTTGGACCGAACGGCTGGGATGATAAGGAGCGTTTAGTGACCTTGTGTGCAGCATTGCTTCATGATGTGGGCCATGGTCCATACTCCCACACCTTTGAGCATATTTTCCATACAGACCATGAAGCCATCACAGTGGCGATCATCACTTCTCCTGAAACGGAAGTTCATCAGATATTGAACCGAGTGGAGGCTGGATTTCCTGAGAAAGTGGCAAGTGTTATCACTAAAACCTATCCCAATCCCCAAGTCGTTCAAATGATTTCCAGTCAAATCGATGCTGATCGGATGGACTACTTGCTGCGCGATGCTTATTTTACCGGCACTGAATATGGCACGTTTGATCTGACCAGAATTTTACGAGTGATTCGTCCGTACGAAGGCGGTATTGCTTTTTCTATGAATGGCATGCACGCTGTGGAGGACTACATCGTCAGTCGTTACCAAATGTATGTGCAAGTTTATTTCCATGCGAGTTCTCGAGGGATGGAAGTGATCTTAGCCCATTTGCTGGATCGTGCTGCAGAACTTTATCAAGTGGATCAGGAAATGTTTCAAAGCCATTCGCAACTGCTTCTCCCATTTTTAAAACAAGAATTCACTTTAGATGAATACTTGAAACTCGACGATGGCGTGTTGAATACCTACTTTACCCAATGGACGGAAGAGAATGATCCGATCCTCAGCGATTTAGCCAAGCGGTTCTTAAATCGTAAACCGCTAAAATCCGCTCGCTTTGACGATGAGACACAGTTGCCGATGATTGGAGAAATGCAGGGACTGGTGGAAAAAGTCGGCTTCAATCCCCGCTACTATACTGCCATCAATTCAAGCTTCGATCTGCCTTATGATTTTTATCGACCAACTTCTGGTAAGCATCGGACACAGATCGAATTACAGGAAAAAGATGGTTCCCTTGTAGAATTATCCCAAGCCAGTCAACTTGTTGCAGCCTTAGCAGGACAAACCCAAGGTGACCAACGCTTTTATTTTCCAAAAGAAATGATTGACCCCAACATCCAAAATCACTATGATTTATTTGGAGAGACGTATCAAGAGTTTGCCAAGCACATTCGCAATGGTGCTTTGATCAAACCAAGCCACTAGGAGGAACTTATGAGTATCAAACTGATCGCCATCGATATCGATGGCACCCTGCTGAACAACGACCGCAAGATCACTCCAGCAGTTTACAAAGCATTAAAAGACGCAGAAGCACAAGGCGTGCGCATCGTTTTGTGTACGGGACGCCCCTTAACTGGTGTCCAAGATTTATTGAAGGAACTAGACTTATTTACGGACAATGATTTCGTGATTACCTACAATGGCTCTTTGGTTCAAAAAACCAAAAATCAAGAGATCATCTCTGAATTCGGCTTGTCCCAAGATGACTATCTCTTTGTTGAGATGACTGCGAGAAAATTAGGGGTTCACCTTCATGTAGAAACTGAGGATACCATGTATACCGCTAACCGCGATATCAGTCCTTACACGATTTATGAAGCCTTCTTAGTCAACATGCCATTGAAATATCGGACACCAGAAGAAATGACTGCTGACTTGAATATCATCAAAATGATGATGATCGATGATCCCGAAATACTGGATCAGATCATCCCACAATTGCCGAGTAGTTTGACCGACAACTACAATGTGGTTAAAAGTGCTCCATACTTCTTGGAAGTCCTAAATAAACAAGCACATAAAGGAGCTGCTGTCAAAAAATTGGCGGAGCACTTAGGCATCAAACAAGAAGAAGTCATGGCGATCGGCGATAATGAAAATGATTTAACCATGGTGGAATATGCTGGTATCGGTGTGGCGATGGCCAATGCTACTGAAAACGTGAAAAATGCCGCAGATGTCCTCACCGCTTCAAATGAAGAAGACGGTGTAGCAGAAGTAATCAAAAAGTATGTTTTAACAAATAACTAAGTGCAAAAAAAGTCAGGTTTCCTTTTTATCGGAAGCCTGACTTTTTTATTTTGCCAACCACTGTTCAACTGCCCATTTATGGCTGCCGCGTTTCAATCGTTGGATCGCTTCTTCTGGCGTGTGCCAAGACAATTGATTGGTTTCTTCTGTCGGTTCGCAAACTTTTTTCCACTGTGTCATTAAATAGAAATAGCCCGGGTGATGGTAAAATGTATCGCGATGGCGCGAATAGAAGTATTCAACTGCCTCCCCTAGATACTCAGCGATCTCCCCTTCAAATCCAAGTTCTTCAATCAATTCTCGTTGGATCGCTTCTTCTTTGCTCTCATTTGGCTCAATTTCACCACCGGGCAAAAAGTATGCGCCGTTGGGTGCTTGCACCAAGATCACTTCATTTTTTTCGTTTGGAAGAACGACATACGCCCCATATCTTGATTTGTATGGTTTCCCCGCTTCTTTTTCCCCGAACACAATTTCCTTTTCTGGCATGATTCCCTCCACCAACACTTTCTTTCCATTTTACCCTATGCCAATAGTCTGGACAAGCTGGAAATAACGCTCGGTTGTCTTTTATTCGTTACAAAAAGAGAAAATATGTTATCATACAACTATCAAGATCGAAAGGATGATTTACCCATGAAAATGGCTCACACATGTGTCCGCGTCAAAGACTTAACGGCTTCTCTAGATTTTTATCAAACTGCCTTTGGTTTTGAAGAATCTCGCCGTCGTGATTTTCCTGAACATAAATTTACTTTGGTTTACTTAACTTTGCCTGGTGATGATTACGAGCTAGAGTTGACCTATAATTATGACCATCCTGGCTATGAGTTAGGCGACGGCTATGGCCATATCGCCATCAGTACCGATGATCTAGAAGCGCTTCATGAGAAGCACCAAGCGGCTGGATTTGATGTCACTGATCTGAAAGGACTCCCAGGAACTTCTCCTTCTTACTATTTTGTGAAAGATCCTGATGGCTACAAAATCGAAGTTATTCGCGAAAAATAAAGCGAAGGTGATCGAAAAAAGGACCTCGTGTCCTTTTTTCTTTTTCGATCCATTTACTAGTAGAAAGGTTTGATCAAATGAAGCCTATTATCGGCATCGCTGCTAATGAACGACCAATGATTGAAGAAGCAGAACATTGGTTGTCCTATACACCCAAAAATTTTGTGACCCATATCCAACAAGCCCAAGGCATCCCCCTATTATTACCAATGGGTGTCGTGGAAGATGCTGCGACTTACATCAGCAAAATCGATAAACTCTTGTTAGCCGGTGGTCATGATGTCTCCCCTGTTCACTATGGCGAAGACCCTCATCCCTTGATTCAAGGTATTCATCCTGATCGTGATGTCTTTGAATTGGCATTGATCAAAGAAGCAGTGGCTCAAAACAAACCGATCTTTGGAATCTGCCGCGGCATGCAGTTACTCAATGTCGCATTTGGCGGGAGTTTGTACCAAGATCTCTCTTTGATCGATCACCCAACGATCAAACACGTGCAATTGCCGACGTTCTTTCAATTCCCTACACATCGGGTAAAAATCAAGGCAGACAGTCGTTTGGCTGCTCTTTTAGGCACAACCTATCACGTCAATTCTTTTCATCACCAAGCAGTCAAAACCGTTGCGGATGATTTCAACGTGATTGCCACCGCTCCTGATGGTGTCGTTGAAGCCATTGAATCCACCGCCTATGGCGCACCGATCTTAGGCATTCAGTGGCATCCTGAGCTAGCCGCTCACAAGCTGCCTTCTGAGCAATCGATCTTCAACTTTTTTGTGCAGGAATTCTAAAGTCTTGCCCCTTGTTTTCTAGATTTTAGCGAGTAAATATCCACCCGTGAAACGGGTGGCTTTTTAACAGCCCTAGAAGGGCTCACCACTCGCTAGCCCCTTAAAAGGGGCTTTTTAAATGACCACCAACCGCTCACAGCCCTATCTCTCTTTAACTATTTAAATGGATCTACATACTCTTGTTTACTTATACTATCTCTTATTCGATCATCTGCTTCTTGTTCTCGAATATATTTTTCAATTGTTTTTTGATTTAACCCAACCGTACTCACGTAGTATCCTTTGGACCAAAAGCTTTTATTCCCATACTTATATTTCAAATTCGCATGTTTTTCATGGATTAAGGTTGCACTTCGTCCTTTTAAGTAGCCCATAAAACTAGAAATACTAATCTTTGGTGGTATTCTTACTAACATATGAATATGGTCAGGCATGGCATGAGCTTCAATGATTTCAACATCTTTCATCTCATACAATTTTCTTAATATCTGATTAATACTTACTCTTAACTTTCCATAAATCACTTTTCGTCGATACTTCGGGGTGAAGACTATGTGATACTTACAATTCCATCTGGTATGTGCTAAACTTTTATCGTCGTTAGACATAAAAAAACTCCTTTCGATCTGATATGCGGCTGGTAGCCACTATTAGTATATCGAAAGGAGTTTTTTATCGCTAAAGCTATTTCGTCCACGCGTAGAAACGCGCGGTTTTTTTGTTTCGTACGCTACGCGAACGAAACTGACTAAAGTCAATAATAAAAAACGCCCGATCACGAAAAGGATCGGGCGTTTTGCTTATTTTTCGTTTTTCATTAACACTAGTGATTGTTTCAACGTTGCTAAAATGCCATTGTCGTTATAGATCAAGACATTTGATTTGTACATTTTTGCAGAAACCAGCATCAGGACAATTGTGGTAACAGCAAGGATCCCTACTGAAATCAATGCACCGCCGATACCCACTGTATCATTAGCAAGCCGTACTGGCATAATGAAGGAAGATAAAAATGGTACATAGGAAGTTACTCGCAAGACCACGTTATGAGGATCCATACCGCCTAGCACGATTCCAAGCATATACCCGCCTAATGAAAGATACGTTACTGGAATGATGGCTTTCGCCGTATCTTCTGCTTTGTTCACTAACGACCCGCAAAGGGCTGACAAGACCGAGTAGATCAAAATTCCTAAGAAGACGAAAACGATCGCAAACACCAGGAAGGGACCAAAAATGCCATCTGTCGAAAAGTTTGCCAACAAGTCTTTTACCATTGGGTTATCCTTGATCCAGAAATAGCTCCCGCCAAAAATCGCAACATAAGCAACTAGCTGGGTCGCTGCAACCATGATTACACCCGTCAATTTGGCATAGTAATGGATTTGCGCCCGTGTACTAGACAAAATGACTTCCATGATGCGTGTGCCTTTTTCAGAAGCGATCTCTTGTGCAATGATCTGTGCGTAAGTAATGATAAAGAAAAAGAGGATGATTGTTGCGATCATACTTACTAGTGATTGCATCGCGGTATTGTCTTCCCCATAAGTCATTTCGCCATCTTCACCGAAGGAAACTTTTTGACGATCGAGCGGTGCGACTTCACTAAGGACTGCCACTTGCTCAGCAGTCAAGCCAAGCTCACTAGCTCTATAGGAAGACTGCAACCCCGTCAATAACTGTTGGATCGTCAGCTCTAAAGCTTGCCCCATCGAGGACTCGCTTAATAATTCCCCTTGCAGCGTATCCCCAGAAGCAGTAATAAGTAACAAAGCATCAGCATCTTTGTCTGCCATCTGTTGCTGCCCTTGTTCTTCGCTGTCAACAATTTCAAATTCAAAATCATCGCCGCTTTGGTCCACAAAGGTCTGTGCAATGGCTGGTTCATTCGCATAAACGGCAATTTTGTCGACACTGTTCATACCATCAGCAAAATAACCAATGAGATAAAATGCCCCCGTTGCAATAAATGGCACGAGAATCATAATCAAAAACGAAATTGATTTGATATTTTTTTTATAAACATCTAATGCGATTACCCAAAACTTACTCATTTATTTTTCCCGCCTTCCGCTTAAAGATTTCTTCTAACGTTGGCGGTTGTTGATTGAACATAGGGATATAACCATCCGCCGTTGCTAAATCAAATAAGGTTTTTCCTACTGCAGGATCAGCGATCGTAATATCATAGCTGCCATCTTCTCTGGCAAGAACTTCCTCGACACCTGCCACTGCCAAGAGCTGTTCTTTCGTCAAGTTGGATTCTAAATAGACTTTCGTCCGCCCAAAGGATTCACGAATTTCATGAACTTTTCCGTTTAAGACGGTTTGACCATCCCGCAGCATAATCAAGTGATCGCAGATTTTTTCCACATTATCCATATTATGACTGGAGAAAATGACACATGAGCCATTTTTTTTCAGTTCAATGATCCCATTTTTCAACAGTTCTGCATTGACGGGGTCTAACCCACTAAATGGCTCATCTAAAATCACCAATTTTGGTTCATGGATCAACGTTGAGATCAGCTGAACTTTTTGCTGATTTCCTTTTGATAGCGATTTGACTTTATCGGTTTTCTTGCCTTTGACTTTAAATTTGTCCATCCAATAGTCGATTTTTGGTACGATGTCTTCTTTCTTCTTGCCTCGTAACCGCGCGAAATAGATCAATTGATCTTCAATCGTTACTTTTGGAAACAAGCCGCGTTCTTCTGGCAGATAGCCGATAATATTGTATTCTTTTTCACTAATTTTATGGCCATCCCACAATACTTCCCCTTGATCGGCTTTCAAGAAATCCAAGATCAATCGGAATGTCGTCGTTTTACCAGCACCATTTTGACCAATCAAGCCCATGATCTGTCCATCATTGATGGTAAAGGACAATTGATCGACTGCTGTATAATCGCCAAATGTTTTTACTAATTGTTTTGCTTCTAACACATGCTCACCTTCCCTATCTAATAAAATATATCACTAAAGAAAAAGCCGATAACGGCGCCAATGATCGCTCCGACAAACATCAAGATGACGGTATCGCGGATCACTCGTTGACGCTTCGCCAGTTTCTCTGGTTCATTGTAATAACTTGCTCGATTTTTATATAAGAATTTCATCAGGATCGTGGTCAATCCTACCCCAATCGGGATAAACACCAGCCCCGTAATCAATCCTAGTCCAAAGGACCAAAATGGATTTGTGCGAATATTGAAATAACGGATTAGAAAATAAATTGCTGCTAATATCACTAAACTGATCACCGAAAGTAGAATCGATTTTTTCATTAAATACCGTGTTTCATTATCGATCCGTTCTTGATAGCTTTCTTGGTCACTGAAAATCGCTGGTGTGTCAGGAGACGCTTTAAAATAAAAATAGCGATCTTTATAATTGCTGATATAAGTCCAGCCTCCTGCTTGATACATCGCTAAGTAATCAACGATCTCAGAGGGCTCTCCTTCGAAAAAGTCTACTGCATATTTGGTCATTTCTGGGTCTCCTTTGATAAACTTCAAAAACCCTAACCGATTCATCTTCACAAAGTGCCACCCTAACGACGCTTGTTTTTGCAGACGAACCATTTCCTTTTCTGGGTAATAGGCTACACCAAGTGAAAGAAGGTATTTCTTATTGATGCCCATCTTGCTCTCCCCCTAACGCTTCGAAAACCTGTTCTCCGATTTGATAAAATAATTTGCGCCGTTGAATATCTTTCTCCAGAACTTGTCTTCCTTCTGGTGTAATCTGATAGATTTTTTTTCGGTCAACGCTCTCCTCTAAATCGATCCACCCCTTTTTCGTCAGCTTCTTTAAAATCGTATACATCGTTGCGGGACCAATCTCAAACGTCCCTTGGCTCAGCTCATGGATCTGTTTCATGATGAGATACCCATGTTTCGGCTTTAAAAGCGCTAATAAAATCAAATAGGTTGAATCTGTCAATGCCTCATCCATTTGATTCCTCCGTCCCACTAGCTATATCACTCAATGATATATTATCGAATGATATAACCAGCGTCAATCTTTTTTTGAAAATTAAAAGCCGTCTCCACTAGGGGAAACGACTTTTTGAACATTAGTTAGCAATTTTGACAGGCGTATTATAAGGGATGTTATAGTAAAACCATTTGGCATCTGGGACTGCTAAACGAATGCAGCCATGAGAAGCCCGAGTGCCTAATTTTCGTCCTTCAACAGAACTAAAAGCATTAGTGGACCAAGCAATGCTCGTTGGGATCGTGTGGAATAAATAGACGCCGTGATCTTTAAAGGAACGGTAGTAAGCGGCTCCTGAAAAAGCTAAGCCTTTTTCTGCTTGGATACGGAAATTCCCTAAAGGTGTTGGCGTATTGAAGGCACCGGTCGAGCAAAGCATCGTATAAATCACTTTATTTCCTGATTTGATGTAGACCCGCTGTTTGCTGATAGATACTTCAATGTTTAAGTTTTTAACGTTTAATGAAGGATATTTCCCACCTGTAGTATACATCCAAAAGTTGCTATTTACATTTGTGGTTTGATTTTCCTTGACCCAACCGATTCGACCAGCTGGCGAAACGAGATACAAGTAATTGCCATCACTCGTTTTTGCTAGTTTGGTCGCTTGTGCCATATAGCCTTTGTAGGCACTCTTTTTCCCAAGTTTGGCACTATTGGGATCGGCTTTTTCAAAGAAATTGCCATCCCCATTCTTGACGACCACGTAGCGGCTAATGTTGCTTTGAGAAGTGATCGTATGGGCATTGGTCACCCCACTTGCATTGATGTAGCCTAACCATTTGTTGTTGAGATAGAGGGAGTAGTAGGTGGAGCCATTGAAATGTTGATACTTCCCAGTAACTTGGATATTCTTGTTCATGTAATTCGCACTACTGCCTTTTTTCTTCGCAAAAGCTAAATCTTGCCATAAGGTATAATTCTTACTTTTTAGGCGGACTGTGCGTTTTTCACTTTGCCAAGTGCCCCCCTGATTGTTGGCAACTGTTGCTGCATTGGCATTTAAGTAGCCGATCCACTTGCCATTCGCATCATAAAGGGACAAGTAGACACCGCCATTGACATGGTTGTATCTTCCTTTGGCAAGATAGGTTTTTCCCGCTAATTTCGTGGTAGTGTTTTTCTTACTCGACCAGCGAAAATTGCCCCAAATCGTGTAATTTTTCTTGGTCAATGTCACATATTTCCCGTAGGACTGATAGGCGCCTTGCGCATCAGTCGTTAATTTGACACCCGAGGCATTGATATAGCCTAGCCATTTGTTGTTATTTGTATAAAGAGAATAGTATGTCGACCCATTCAAGTGGCGATATTTCCCAGTAACTTTGACTGTTTTTCCATTTAGAGAGGCTGTCATTCCTTTTTTCGCTGTCCAATGAAAATTTTGCCATAGCGTATAATTTCCGCTGATGATCGTGGCATACTTTGATTCAGACTGCCATACACCCCCAGGTGATGTCGCTAACTTAACGCCGGTGGCTTTTATCCAACCGATGAGAACATTTTTATTTGAATACAATGCGTAATAGATCACGTTATCATTCGTCGTGAATACTTCTTTGATTTCAAAGGTTTGACCAGCAATGCTTGAAGAAGTACTCGTTTTTTTATCTAAAAACACATCTTGCCAAAGCGGTTCTTTCGCACTTGTAACGGTTGTATATTTTTTCTCGGTTTTGAAGGTTCCGCTGGCAACTTTCACTGCTGCTTCTGCTACGACACCGACAACCTTTTGATCGTCACGAATTTCAAGATAGGTCCGCTTATCGGCACCTTGATACCGTTTGACACTAAGGTATACCTTGCCAGCTAATTCATTAATCGTTCCTTGCTCGATCAATTGATCCTTCTCAAAACGGTAAAGGATGTTTTGCGTTTCAGGATTGGCTGCTGCAACCGGATTGATTTTTACATATTGGTTTTTATCTGCAATTGATTCAACATCAATGATCCCTAGGTCTGGTTCTTCAGAAGATTCTTCTGTCGATTGAGTAGATGAATCTTGTGTGGTCTCGGTCTGACTGGTCTCAGTTGCAGCCGTGCTATTACTTGACGTTGTTTCTGATGAAGAGGTAGACGTTGATGAAGACTCAGTTGCCGTGCTTGACTCTGTACTCTCTGTGCTTGCCTCTTGAGATGATGCTGCGCTCGCTTCTGAAAAACTTTCTGACGTCGTCTCTTGTGCAGTAACAGACGCTGCTGTCGGATCCCCTTCATTTGCTGCATAAACTTGTGTGATCGTTCCTGCGATGGGTGCGACCAATACCCCAACAATCGCAACGCCTTGAAGCAACCCACGTTTCAACTTTTTCATTTTTATTCCCCCTTTAATCCTATTTTGGTATCACTTTCTTACTATATTAACAAGATATTTTTTAGTGCCACTCCTCACTTTAAGTATACCACTGCCTAATAGAAAATTTGAAAAAAACGTCCCCAAAATAAAAAAAGCAATAGCCACTTTCGGCTATTGCTTCAAAAACGTTTCTTCTATTACATATGTTCCGCAACTAAAGCTTTCAATTGATCTTTTGTATGCACCCCAATTGCTTTATCAACGACTTGGCCGTCTTTTTTCAACAACAAAGTTGGAATAGACATGATCCCGAATGAAGCTGGTGTTTCAGGATTTTCATCCACATCCATTTTCACGATCTTCAATTCGTCTTCCTCATATTCATTCGCTAATTGTTCCAAGATCGGCGCTTGCATCCGACATGGACCACACCAAGTTGCCCAAAAATCAATAAGGACTAAGCCTTTATCGGTTTCTTCTGAAAAAGTTTTATCAGTAATTTCTTTTGCCATCGTACTTCCCCTCCATTTTTAAAACTAAAAAAAGTATACCACGTATCGGAAGTTTTTTAAAATCGTCTGCTTACAAAAGGTAAGGGTTCTTAAAGGTTAGTTAAACTTCACAATGGTCGCCCCATTGCCCCCTTGATTTGCTGGCGCAAATTCAAAACTTTTCACCGAGCGATGATTTTTCAAATAATCGGTAATCCCTTGACGCAGCGCACCGGTTCCTTTTCCGTGGACGATCGTCACTTGCGGATAGCCTGCCAAAATCGCTGCATCTAAATACTGATCCACTTCATTGAGGGCTTCTTCGTACCGCTTGCCGCGTAAATCCAACTGATTGACCACTGGACTGCTGTCAGCAGAACGAATCGTATTGACGATACGCTGTGTAGGCTCCTTCACTGGCGCTGCTGGTTGGAGATCTGTTTCTGGCAAATTCATTTTCAAAATACCGATTTGGACTTGCCATTGATTTTTGCCTGCTTTTTTCAATAAGACCCCGCGCTGCCCATAAGATGTTACAAGCACTTCGTCTCCTTCTTTAAGCGTCTTGGCTGCTTTGGCTTTTTGCAGAACCTTGTTTTTTTGCAGATGTTCTTCTTGTTGCAGTCCTGATAACTTGGTGCGCGCGTCGATCAGCTCGTGTTCTTTGACCTTCGTTTGACCGCCGGCTAACTGCATTTTACGAATATCGGCAATGATTTTTTCAGATTCTTCTTTGGCTCCTTCAACGATTTGATTGGCTTTTTGCCGAGCTTTCGCCAATTCTTTTTCACGTTCTTCAAAGAAATAACTATAGGCTGCTTCTAGCTCTTGGTGCAAGCGGGCCGCTTCTTTTACATGATGACGGACTTCAAGATACTCGGTTTCCGTCATTTTTCTTCGATTTTCTAAATCAGCGATCATTTCATTCAGGTCTTGGCTTTCTCCATCCATGATCTCTTTGGCTTGATCAATGATCGTATCTGGCAAGCCAAGTCTTTTCGAAATCTCAAACGCATTGCTTCGTCCTGGAACCCCGATCAACAAGCGATAGGTCGGACTTAAGGTATCAACATCAAATTCCATAGAGGCATTGATCGTATTGGATCGGTTATAGCCATAAACCTTCAATTCAGGATAATGGGTCGTCGCCATGACATAAGCCGACTTAGCCCCAAGTTCGTCCAAAATCGCAATCGCTAGTGCCGCCCCTTCTTGAGGATCGGTTCCTGCGCCTAATTCATCAAAGAGAACTAAGCTTGTCTCGTCGACTTTTTTCAACACTTCAACGATCGTTGTCATATGAGAAGAAAAGGTCGATAGACTTTGCTCAATGGATTGTTCATCCCCAATGTCCGCAAAAATCTCATTGAAGACACCCATTTGGCTTTCTTCTTCTGCCAGAATTGGTAAACCAGCTTGGCCCATGATCTGCAATAGCCCTAATGTTTTTAAGGTGATGGTTTTCCCACCGGTATTCGGCCCAGTAATGACAACGGCTTGATAGTCTTTTCCAATCGTAATATCGTTAGGAACGACTTTTTCTTGATCGATCAATGGATGACGTGCTTGCTTAAAAAAGACATGGTTGTCTTGATTGATCGCTGGTACGATTGCCTTCATCTCTTTTCCAAAACGAGCCTTGGCATTCATGAAATCCATGATCCCGATCACATACGCATTATGGAGAATCTCTCTTTGATATGGGGCTAACTCTGCTGACAATTCTGCTAGAATACGTGTAATTTCATCCCGTTCCGCAATTTGATGCTGGCGCAAACGGTTATTTTGTTCCACTACTTGTTTCGGTTCGATAAACAAGGTTTGACCAGAGGAACTTTGGTCGTGGACTACCCCGCCGAAAACACCTCGGTACTCTTGTTTGACTGGAATCACATAACGCTCATTTCGCATGGTTACGATCGTATCACTTAGATACTTTGCATTGCCACCTCGGACGATGCCATCCAATGTCTCGCGAATCGTCCGTTCTGCTCGTCGGATCGATTGGCGAATTCCACGTAGTGCTGGAGAGGCATCATCTGTGACTCGGCCATCCTCATCGATAGCTTCTTTCAAGCGTCGATTCAAGGTTGGCAAAGACACCAACTGTTCTTCCCAGTGATACAAGCGGGAAAATTCAATCTCGCTTTCAGACAAATCAGCAAAAAAGCGTTTCAATTCCTGCGTAGTTGATAAGACACGGGCAACTTGTGCCAACTCAATGCCGTTTAAATCGGCGCCAATTTCGATCCGTTTCATTTGGGGACGAATATTCTCAATCTTTGGTACAGGGATTCCGCCTCTTAAACGTTGGATCTTGATCGCGTCTTCTGTTTCTGCTAGCCAAGAGGAAATGACTTGCGCATCACTTGATGGCGCAAGCTTTGCTAAGGCTTCTTTTCCTTGGGCTGTTACAATATACTGACCGATTTGACTCTTTACTTGTTCAAATCCTAAAACATCAAGGATCTTAGTATTCATTCTTTTCTCACCTGCTTTGTTTTAACTTTTTGTTCCTAAGAAAAAGGCAGAATGGCTCTGCAACCATCTGCCTGCTTTTTACCCAATCACATCTGTGATCCACAATCGATAGAAGTAATCTGAGAGAATCGGCGACCGATCAACGATGAAATTCGCAGTTCCGCTCGTTTCAAACAGATTTTGAATCGTGGCAAACGGGATCATTGAGAGAATCATGAAAAACATGTACAAATTGATATACATCAAGATAACATTCAAAACACCCGCAACTGCCCAATCATAACCACCTAAAAAACGTAGGCGTTTGTAACGCAAACTGTCTGCAAAAATCACCACTAGTTTTGTGATCAGCCATCCAGCAAAGAGCACCATCACAAAAGCGATGGCTGCATAATAGGCTTTGTCTAAATCTAAAGCCAGTTCCATATCGTAGTATTTTAACTTTGAGTCCGCCGTTACTGACATATAAGGAACATAGAGCTCAATTTTCTTCGCAATTTCTTGGTAATTTGCTACTGCAAAGAAAAAAGAGATCAAATAGCCCAAAACTGAGACCAATTGTAAACTGGTTCCGCGCCGTGCGCCGCCGTAAAAGGCTGCCAACAACAAAACCAAGACAAATAATCCAATCATTTAGGTATCCTTTCTACGCCGCACTACCCATGGGCTGTCTTTTCTTGAATTTTTCGTTTCCTTTGTTCATTTAAGATCTGTTGTGCTTCCACATGATTATGGATCTCCACATCACTGCGACCTGTCTCATCGAGAACTTTCCGTGCTTCGGATTCAATCGCTTCGATCCGCTTAATGCGATTCTCAAGCTCCGTTGCTTTAATGGCTTGTCCTCGCAGCTCGTCCACCTTTTTTTGTAGGACCAAAAGCTGTTCTTGTTTTTTCAGCTGGTCGGAAACAGCGTTGATCGCTAATAAGATCGACGCTTGTTCTTGATCGGTTTGTGGCGATAATTGCATGATCTCAAGCAGTTGGTCATTGACCAATCTTGTCACCATATCCATGTGTTCTTTGCTTTCGCGTCCAATAATCGTGTAACTTTGATTCGCGATAACTGCTTTATAACGTTTCTTTTGCTCCGTCATAGGAATATTTCCTCCCATTGCTTACATTCTGCTCTATTCTATCACTTATTGAACATGTGTCGCAAACTCTTAACTATTATACGTGATTTTCTTATGAATTTCCATGCCAATCGTTTGTTTGCTGATCGTCTTAGTAAAAAAGAATAAGAAGTATGGTAAAATCTTAAAGTATCCTTTTGTCTACCTAAAAAAGACAAAAAATCAGGAGGAATCAAATGAGTACGATCGTTATCAAAGTACCAACTTCAACTATCCAAAAGATGCAGCAATTTTACCAACGAGATTTGCTAGCTAAGAAAGTTCCTTATACAGTGTTTGTCGCCAAAAAAGGGCCAACGACGATCACTGCTTATACGTCAGGAAAAGTCATGTTCCAAGGAGCGACTGCTGAAAAAGAAGCTTCCTTATGGGGCGATACGGCAAGTGCTGTACCAGATAAGAAAAAAGCGACTGTTTCCTCCACTGCGTTGCCAGCAGGATTTAGCGAAAAAAGCGTCGTCGGCAGTGACGAGGTCGGTAATGGCAGTTATTTCGGTCCTTTGGTGGTCTGTGCCGTCTATGCAAAAAAAGAGCAATTACCACAGCTGAAAGCTTTAGGAGTCAAGGACTCAAAAATGCTGACAGATCCAGAGATCCGTAAGATGGCGCCGAAAATCAAAGAATTGGTTCCTTACCAATTGCTCACCGTCACGCCCAGCAAATACAACGAGATCCAACCAAAATACAACACAGTCCGAATGAAAGTTGCTTTGCATAATCAAGCCATTCGTTTGCTTTTGCAAAAGATTGCTCCTGAGACACCAGATGCCATTTTGATCGATCAGTTCACGAGCGAAAAAAATTATCGCACCTATTTAAAGTCGGAACAAGTAGCGGTCACTGAAAAGCTCTATTTTGCGACGAAAGGTGAACAATATCATTTAGCAGTAGCGGCAGCCTCTATTTTATGTCGTACAGTCTTTTTGGATGAATTAGATGCAGCCTCTAAAGAAGTCGGTTTGCGCTTGCCTTCTGGCGCCCACGCAGCTGCTGATCAAGTTGCAGCAAAATTACTGCAGCAAGGTGGCATAGCACTATTAGGCCAATATGCCAAACTGCATTTTGCGAATACCGAAAAAGCACAGAAACTCGCCAAGCTGTGAGTTCTCGTATTTTCAAAAAAACTGCCGCTACTTCTGAATAAAGGAAGCAGCGGCAGTTTTTGTCCTCAGTACCAGTTGAATGCTGGGAATCAAAGCCCTAAGCCAGCTGCTTCGATTCCCATCGTGATCAACCCAGCCAAATAATTTTCTGAAAACCGATCGGAAAAGTGTAATTTTGGCAAGACGCCATATTGAAACACTGCTGCCAGCTGCTTTTCCAAAAAGGAGCGCGACACGAGCGCCTGCCATTCAGAGGGCAAAAACAAAATGACTTGATGCGGGTCCGTCACTGCCACGATCGCTTGAAGAGTGGCAGTCACTTGTTCTGGGATCGCCTCTGTTGCCAAAGGGTAAGAAGCCGTGTAGAGATGCGGCAAATGCTTGATTTCGCCACTTAAATGGTTGGCTCCTTTAAAGAGCTGTTGGTCGATGACCAGTCCCGCACCTGGCGGATAATTTTTCGGAAAATAAATGCCAGCCACGATTTTTTTCTCTTCTTTGAAATGAAATACCGCAGCATTCACGTCATTCTCAATAAGCGTTTTTACAGCGATCTCCTTTTCAATCAATTCCCCTAGCGCCATGTCCTTAAATGCTGGAGCATCCATGATCTTCAGTCTTCCAGCAATTTCCACACCAGGAATTCCCACGACTGCCAAGCTGATTTTCGGGTATTCCTGTTTTATCTGACGAATTACTTGCAAGAACTGCGGCAATCGGCCCTCTGCTGACTGCTCATGATGCAAAATGTTCCCGACGAGATCGACGACTGAAAAACGAATCACGATCTGCTGGTCTTCTTCGATAAACTGAATGATCAACAACAGTGTCCGTTGCGCATTGTACTGGTAAGCCGCAGCTTGACGTCCTCCCGTTCGTTGCGGTTGATCCGTCGTCAAAAGCAACTGCTTTTCAATCAATTCAGGAAGCAGCTTGTTGATCGTTACCACGCTTAATTGAGAGGCATCTGCCAGTTGGCGCTTGGTCATAGGCGCTTGCTGCTGTTTTAGCAAATCCAGCAATACTGCCTGATTATGTAATTTAATGGTCGTTGGCTGATAAGCTTTCATTTTTCTCCCCCTCAACGCTCCTATTTTAACAGATAAAAAGCTGGGAATATACCTTTATTAATTTTGTTAACAAAGGTATAATAGAAGCAACTTATTAAACAAAGTTTACTAAGTTCAAAAAAAAACGATCTATGTTGCTTATTAAAGGAGTTGTCGATAATGAAAATTGAACACATCGCACTATATGTCAATGATTTGGAAAAAATGAGGACATTTTATGAAACCTACTTTCAGGCGGTCAGCAACCCAAAATACCATAATCCGAAAACAGGCTTTCAGTCCTATTTTTTGACCTTTGATTCTGGAAGTCGGTTAGAATTAACGACCAAGAAATTTTTAAGCCCTCGTATCAGCGAAAGCTTAGGCTACACTCACCTTGCGATTGCAGTTGGTGATCAAGCTGACGTCGATCGATACGCTCAACGGTTTGTTGAAGATGGCTACCCTCTTTTAAATGGTCCTCGTACAACAGGCGATGGCTATTATGAAGCAGTTGTCCAAGACCCCGAAGGCAATTTGATTGAATTAACCACCGACGATTTACCATCTTAGAAAGGATTTTGCAATGAAAGAAGACTTTGATTATCAAGCGATGTTGGCTGGTCAATTGTATCAAGCTGCTGGCATTCTCCCTGAGAATGGTTCAGCGGAGGGAAAAAAACGTGCCCAGGAAATCAACCACTTACCAGTCGATGACCGAGAACGAATCATCGCCAAAGAAAAAGCACTCTTTGGCAAATTTGGGCAGCATTGCTTTGTCCAACCACCCCTTTATGTTGATTATGGTCGCCATGTTGAGATTGGTGATCACTTTTATGCCAATATGGATTGCATTTTTTTAGATGTCAATAAGATTCTGATTGGTGATCATGTGATGGTGGGACCACGGGTCAGCTTCTATACCGCCGGTCATCCAATCGATTCTGTGGTCCGCAGTCAAGATTTGGAATTTGGCCTACCGATCACCGTCGAAGATTACGTTTGGATCGGGGGCAATAGTACGATTTTACCAGGTGTCACGATCGGCAAACATGCCATCGTCGCTGCTGGTTCCGTCGTCACAAAAGATGTGCCGCCGAATACGATCGTCGGCGGCAATCCAGCCCGTGTGATCCGTGAGATTCAGCCGGCTGACAAAGAACATTGGGAAACTGCCGCCCAGCTCTATCATCAAAAACGAGCAGACTGGCAGAAGCAGCAAAAATAACGAAACAAAAGGAGACGCCATGATTTTTACAGACTATCACGTCCATAGTGATTACAGCGATGATTCTTGGTATTTGATGGAAGATGTAGTCAAAGACGCCATTAAACTAGGCTTAGCAGAAATCTGCTTTACCGATCATGTGGATTATGGAGTCAAAGAAGACTGGCAAGCGACGGATACGTACCTCGTCGGGGCCAATAAAGTTGTAAAAAATGTCTACTACGACTTGTATTTTAACGAACTGGCACGCTTAAAGGAAACATACAGTGACCAAATCAAGCTAAAAACTGGGCTGGAATTTGGGATACAAATGCACACGATCCCACAATTTACCCGTCTTTATCATTCGCATCCCTTTGACTTCATTTTACTTTCCGTTCATCAGGTAGACGATCAAGAATTTTGGACTGGAGAATTTCAAAAAGGACGCAGCCAACAGGAATGCTACGAGCGCTATTATGATGAAATGTATCAGCTAGTCACGACATATAAAGAGTATTCCGTCTTAGCCCATATGGATTTGATTCGTCGTTATTTAGATAAAGAGAAGGACGCTTTTGAACAAACGAAAGAACAAATAGCAGAGATCTTGAAAGTCGTGATCAAAAATGGCAAAGGCATTGAACTGAATACCTCTTCCCACCGTTACGGAATCAACGGGTATACGCCATCGATCGAGATCCTCAAGCTTTATCGTGACTTGGGGGGAAGCGTGATAACCATCGGCAGCGACAGTCATAAACCAGAGCAGCTCGGGTTTCAAATCAAAGAGGGACAAGATCTTTTACGGTCATTAGGATTTACTAAGCTCTGTACGTTTGAACAGATGCAGCCGATTTTTCATCGTTTTGCTTAACCTGCACAAAAGCTCCGTCTTTTGCAAAAATCATCCCCTCGTCTTTCGTCATGAATCTAAGTATTTTAAACAACAAAAAGAACGACCGCTTCAATCTGCGGTCGTTCTTTTTTTAGACATTAGTTCGTCCAAGCAGCAACTTCTTCTGGGTGATTGGCTACCCAATCTTTGGCTGCATCTTCGGCTGACGTTCCGTCATTGATTGCTAACATGACTTCTTCCATGTCTTCTTGTGTCCAGTTGAAACGATCAAGTACTTCGTAGACTTCTGGCATGTCATCTGCTAATCCTTGGCGTACAACAGTGTTGATGCTTTCTGCTTCACCCATTGTTCCTTCTGGATCATCCAGATATTTCAGATCATATTTCGCAAACATCCAATGTGGAGACCAGCCAGTAATAACGATCTCATCTTGGTTCTTGATGGCTTGGCCTAATGCCACTGTCATCGCTCCTGAAGAAGAGGTAGCGACATTCCAATCGGAAAGGTTGTCATACGTTGCAACTGTATTTTCCGCTGCATTTACAACACCAGCGCCTGGTTCGATACCAGTGATGGTTTTTCCAGCTTCGTCAGAAAGGTCTGCGATGGAATCTACATCCATATAACTTGGTACAACGATCCCCAGTTTTGCCCCCTCTAAGTTAGGACCTAAGTTTTCAACTTGGTCTTGGTACTGTTCATACTGGGATTGATGCGTAGATGGCAGCCAAGCAGCGACCATCCCGTCAACTTCCCCTTTTGCCACCGATTCCCACATGATGGCATTATCCAAAGGCGTCGTATTGACTTCGTAGCCCATTTGCGACAAAACTTCTGCCACCACATGGGTAGATGCAACTTCCGTATCCCATTCGACATACGCCAAGTTCACCGTGCCTTTGCTGTCAGAAACATTTCCAAAGGCAAACGATGCTCCAATCAAAGCAACGACTGCCGCTGCAGCAATCCCGCCAAAAAGACGTTTTTGTTTGCGACTTGTCTTGCTGGCTGCTTTTTGATGTGCCGAACGATTCAAATTCTGGGTAAAGCGATCCATGATGATCGCCAAAATAACTAAGGATACCCCACTGACAAATCCGTTACCGACTTGTGCTCGTTGCAAGGCGGACAAGACGCCGCGCCCTAACCCAGGAGCACCGATCATTGACGCGATCACGACCATTGATAATGCCAGCATCGTGGTTTGGTTGACCCCAGCCAAAATAGTGCTTTTGGCTAGTGGCAATTCTAATTTGATCAGTTTTTGCCAGCCAGTCCCACCGAAGGAATCAGAGGCTTCCACCAATTCACGAGAAATTTGGCGAATCCCTAAGTTCGTCATCCGAACGGTTGGTGGTAGAGCAAAGATCACTGAGGCGAAGACCCCAGGAACCATCCCGATCCCAAAGAAAGCAACCGCAGGAATCAAATAAACGAAACCAGGCATCGTTTGCATAAAGTCTAAGATCGGCGTCACGATACTTTGCGCTTTTTCGCTTTTCGCCATTAAGATTCCTAGTGGAATCCCAATGATGATCGAAACCAAACTCGACAATAAGACCAACGTGACGGTGTTCATCAAGTCTGTCCATAATCCTTGGTTATAGATGAACAGCAACCCGACAAAAGTAAAAGCTGGCAAGCCGAATTTTTTGCGTGAAACGAAAAAGGCAGCAGCCGTCAATAAGACGATCATTAATAACGGTGGTACAAACAGTAATACATTTGTAATAGCGTCCATGATAAATTGTCCGAAAGACTGTAAGGCTGAAAACAATCCACTGAAAGTTCCTGTTAGCCAATCAGTAAAGTTTTCGACCCAATCAGCCACCGGAATCGTATGTTGTAAGAAATTATCCATTTGTCACTACCCCTTCCTCTGCTTGAGCGGCTGAATCAGTCTCAGCCAATGCTTCAATCACACTTCCGCGGATCACGACTCCGATCAAACGATCGTTTTCTACCACGGCTAAAGGTGTAGGCGAATCATAGATCAAATTGAAGATATCCGTTACCAGCATATCTTTATCGATCTTTTTAACATTTTTATCAATAACTTCCTTCAAGGTCAGATTGTTTTTCCGTGCCTCACGAGCAGACTCGGCTGTCAGGCTTCCTTTTAGGTGACGACGTTTGTCGACGGCTAACAGCATGCTGACTTCTTCTTTCCGCATCCGGTTCAATGCTACGCTTGGTCCATCGATCTCGATGTTCGTCGTCAATGCTGGGACCATGATGTTTTGCGCAGTCAAGACTTTGGAACGATCGACATCTTCCACGAAATCACGCACGTATTGGTTGGCAGGATTCGTCAAAATATCTTCTCCTGTACCGATCTGCATGATCTGACCATCTTTCATTAAAGCGATCCGGTCACCGATCCGCAAGGCCTCGTTCAAATCATGGGTGATAAAGATAATCGTTTTTTGAACATTGGCTTGCAATTCTAAAAGTTCATCTTGCATTTCACGGCGAATCAGCGGATCTAATGCTGAAAAGGCCTCATCCATCAAGAGGATCTCTGGATCATTGGCTAACGCACGGGCAAGTCCCACACGCTGTTGCATCCCTCCAGACAGCTGGTCAGGGTATTGGTCTTTAAAAGAAAGCAATCCTGAGTTTTCTAACGCTTTTTCCGCTTTCGCTGTTCGTTCTTCTTTCGAGACCCCACGGACTTCTAGTCCGTATTCTGTGTTCTCTAAAATTGTCCGATGAGGGAAAAGGCCAAAGCTTTGGAAAACCATGTTGATTTTGTGACGGCGAACTTCTCGTAGTTCCTCTTTACTCATTTTGGCAACATCCACGCCATCTATGTAAATATCTCCGCCAGACGGCTCGATCAATCGATTCAATAGTCGAATCAATGTTGACTTCCCGCTTCCAGAAAGGCCCATGATGACGAAAATCTCGCCTTCGTTGACTTCAAAGTTCACATCATAGACCCCAACGGTGGCACCCGTTTTTTCTAAAATCTCGTTTTTGCTGCGTTGTTCTTTGACCATGGCAAGAGCTTGCTGCTTTTTCTTACCGAAGATTTTGGTTAAGTGTTCCACTTTAACTTTACTCAAATGATTAATACTCCTTTTTCTGAAAAATTTCACGAAAGTGACCATACTATCTTAACAAGATGTGGTCACTTTGTCAAAAAAAATTTCCCAATGCTTTTTCTTTTGCAAAAAAAGCATGGGAATCAGGAAAAAGAATTACGCTGAATGGTCCGTTGGATAGAAGAAATTGGTCATGCGCTGCAACGCCAATTCATTCCCGACAAAATAAATCGTATTGCCTGCACTGAATTTCGCATAAGGTCCCGGTGACAACAACAATTCTTCGGTTGTTTGGATCGCGATGATCGTCGCCCCTGTTGCCTGCCAAACATTCAATTCGTTGATACTTTTTTCCAAATGCTGCGCCTGTTCCGTCAGCTGAAGCTCAAAGGGCACAAACGGACTCATGTGGTGTACCTTTTTGGTTTGCTGCACTAGCGTGTTCAACAAGTCAGAAAAATTATCCAGCTCTTGCTGCTGCCGCTCCACACTGTCTAAAATATCTTGTCTAATTTCTTGGATCGACTGCACATCTTGGTATTGTTCCACAAAGGCCTGTGCTTTTTCCTTTGAAGCAATATAGGCGCCGCTGCCATGACGGACGTCCATGATTTCTAAATCAACTAATACATTGATCGCTTTGCGGGCTGTTTCAGGAGAGACATTGAAATTGCTGGCTAATGTTGAGCGTGCATGGATCTTTTGCCCAACTTGGTAGCGATTTTCAACGATTCGTTCCGCGATCGCTACGGCAATCTGCTGATAACGAGGCAAAGCGACCTTCTTTTTATCTTGAAACTTATTCGTCATGATGAACTTCCTTTACTTTTTTTTCATCATAACAAGAAACATTGTTGGTGGCAACTATTCACTGGTTCGCGAATTTTTGATCAAGCGGGCACGAATGATCGCTGTTTCTTGCTGTATCTGCTGCTGTAGATCTTGCAGCAGTGTTTCATTTGTCTCATCAAGATCAATCAAAGTATAGGCAACTCCGGCTTTTCTCTCACTCGCCAAATTATCGATATCCACGCCTGCTTCAGAAATGATCCGCAATAATGGGGCAAAAGCACCAGGCTTGTCGTGATAAAACAGCGCTAAGCGATACGGTGCTAAAAAAGGCAACTCTGCATGGGGGAAATTGACCGATTCTTGAATCGTCCCAGCGCGTAAATAGGCATGCATGCGATCAAAAACTACGTGATCCCCCTTTTCCAAGGCATTGGTAGTACTGCCGCCGATATGCGGATAACACAACACTTTCGGTTGTCCGATCAAGCCCGCACTAGGAAAATCAGTGATGTATTGTTTGAGCTGATTTTTGGCTAATGCTTCTAAGACGGCTGCTTCTTCCACGATTTCCCCGCGACCAAAATTCATCAACACTGCATTTTTTTTCATCTGCTGAATCGTTTGTCGATTCAGCATGCCTTTGGTCTCTTGACTTAAAGGGAGCAAGACCACCACAAAATCTGATTCGGTCAACAGCATTTGCAGGTCACTGACTTGCTCGTAATCGTGTGCTGCTTTCTTCGTTCGGGCATAGCCCAAAACCTCCATCCCTAGCTGATGACAGGCTTTTGCCACCCGTTCACCGATCTCTCCTAACCCTAAAATACCGATGGTTTTTCCAGCTAATTCTTCGCCAATCACTTCTTTTCGCCGTTCTTCAGCTACCTTCAACACCTCTTCTGCTTCAATTTGACCGGACGTTAGTTCTTCTTGCAAATCGGCTACCGTCTGGATCGCTTTGAATAAGGGGCGGACGCTGAGAAATAAATTGGATAGCACCAACTCTTTGACTGCATTGGCATTGACACCAGGACTATTGAAAACTACTGTGCCATTTTGAGTACACCGTGCCAAATCGATCGTATTGGTGCCTGTTCCTGAGCGAGCGATCACAGCTAATTCTGGAGTGATCAATTCGTTAGGAACCGTTGAACTGCGCACAAACAGCGCCTCTGGGGCCGCTTGATTTTTTAACGAGTATCCTTTTTTGATTGCTCGCTTAGCTATCGTTTCGGTCATCTTATCTAACTGATAAATCGTCTCCATAAAGCAGACCTCCTTTTGTCTTTAGTGCGTATTAGTCAAATAGTACAAAAAAGTGCGGTAAAATGATAGTAATACGCAAGAGAGGATGATTTATATGCACCTATCGATCACAAATTTTCCAGATGAACAGCCGATCGTTGGCAAAGACTCGCAGCTTCAAGACACAACTTTAGGAGACTATGTCGAAATTGGCGAAGCCAATCACATTGATCATTCTTCCATCGGCAATTATACCTATACGGGGCAATATTGCTTTATTCAGAACAGCCAATTAGGACGTTTTATCAGTATCGCAGCGATGGTCCGCATCGGCCCTACCAATCATCCCTATGAACGCCCTAGTCAGCATCTTTTTGCCTATAATGGCGAAGGCTATGGATTTGCGCCAAAGGACGAGTCCTTCTTAGAAAAACGCAAAGCAAAAACGACCGTCATTGGCAATGATGTCTGGATCGGCCACGGTGCCGTGATCCAATCTGGTTTGACCGTCGGTGATGGTGCCGTGATCGCCTCAAACGCAGTCGTAACCAAAGATGTGCCGCCTTATGCGATCGTCGGCGGGGTTCCAGCAAAAGTGATCAAATACCGCTTTGATCCAGAAACGATCACTGCTTTGCAAGAAATCGCTTGGTGGAATTGGAATCGTGCAGAATTAAAAGCACGCTATTTAGACTTTCGCCTCCCAATCGAAGATTTTGTAGCAAAATACACCCGTTGATTATGCACTTTTTCGCTTAGTACGAGGAATGAATGATAACACATCACAGTCATTCATTCTTCGAAAGTCTTTGCCCGAATGATTTTTTAGAAATAAATAAAAAACACAAAATATCTATTGTATCGAGGAATTCCTGTGCTAAAATGGAGAAATCAAATGAAGTTTTTCACGAACTTTTAAAGGAGTGTTCTATTTGTCCATTTTAGACTATCGTCCATTGAATCTATACACCAATTATCGCGAAGCTGCTGAGACGTTTCCTGACACCCCCATCATCCATGATGAAGTGTTGCCAGCATTTCCTGAGCTTGGCTATCGTAGTACCTACCGTTCGAGCCATGAAATGATTTTAAAGCGTGCTTATCAACTTGCCTCACTTGGCGTGCAAGCAGGAGATAAAATCATTCTGTATAAATCTTCAAAATTCGATACGTATTTGTTAGCAACGGCTGCTTCTTACCTTGGTGCCGTTCCTGCTATGATCTCCTATCATTTTCCTGCTGAAACCATCGAAGTGTTTGTGGATCGCTTAGAAGATCCTTACATCTTATTTGATGAAGAAACCGAAGGCCGCGTCGCACAAGTGAAAAATAGCAGTACTGACAAACAGATCGCTGTTCGCCATTTGCTACAACAACCAGAGGAACCAGTGGAACAAACTGAATTACCGGTGGATCAAATTTCCTATATGACCCATACTTCTGGAACGACGGGTATTCCAAAATTGATTTGTCATTCAGCAAACTCCATGGGCTGGCGGACAAAATGGCAAAAAACGATCTTCACCAAGATCGATCGCACCAAAGCTGACTCTGATTTAATTGCGTTCCATATTTCACCGGTGCACTCCCGCTTCAACATCGGTATCTCCTCCTTGATGGCGATGGGCTTTCCGATGATGCCATTAGCCAATGCCAACGGTGCTCATGTCGTAGGCATGTTAAAAGAATACCCACCGATCGCTTTGGAAACTCATCCAAACAATTTTGTCCAATGGAGCTTTGTGGCAAAAGAACAACCAGATGCTTTTGCTAATATTCGTTACTATCACTCAACCTTTGATGCTATCAACAATCAAACAATGGCGACTTTTTTAAATACTTCAGCAACAAAAGAAGCACTCTTTTTACAAGTCTATGGCCAAAGTGAGTGCGGGCCAATGATTCTAAAAGCACATACCTTAGAAAGCATCGCTACCAACGATGCCCGTGATATGGGTGTCGGTCTGGAGGACTTAACGAGAGCACGGATCGCCGATGCCGAGGGCAACGAGCTGCCAGCCAATACCGATGGGCACATCCATTTCCTTTCAAAAGGACGCGCGTTGACCTATTATAAAGAAGATCAGCGTTTTGCTGACAATGTCTATGGCGCTTGGTGGGACAGTGGTGATTACGGCATGATGGATGATCAGGGACATCTTTACTTAAAAGACCGTCAAGTGGACTTGATCAAAAATATTGAAAGCAATCTTGCCTTGGAAGACCTTTTGCTGGATCATTTAGACTTCCTTGCCGAAGTCGTGATCGTTCGCGACAAAGAAAACTCACCGCAACCAATCATTGCTTTAGCACCAAATCGTCAAATGGATTGGGATGCTTGGTGGAAAATGGTGGAAGATCTCCCTCACCTCAATCAGCCAATTTTACGCGACTACGAAGATATCCCACGAACAGCAACCATGAAAGTCCAACGACTACAAATTGAAAAAGAATTCAAAAATGTAGAATAACGCAAAAGAAACGGCCAGCAGATTTCCCTGCTGGCCATTTCTTTTATTTTCGCTGTTTTTTCTTTGATGATGTTATTCTTTCGCTGATCGTTTTCTTGAGTAGATGCATTCTTTAGGTTGCCCATACTGACTTAGCTTTGTTTCTGCTAACGTGATGCCAAAGCCCTTTCCATCAGGTACCAGCAGCTTGCCTTCATGCAAAGTTGCAGGCTGTGTAATGACATCATCATAAAAGTAACGATCAGAAGCGGAAAGATCCCCAGGAAAATGGAAAATATCTTGACTCGCAAATTGCAAATTCATGGCTCGTCCCACACCAGACTCAAACATGCCGCCTAACCAAACGAGTAGTCCATGGGTTTGACATCGATCAAGGATTCGCAAGGCTTCGGTGATCCCACCGACACGGGGGATTTTCAGGTTGATCGCACGGCAGCTGTCCAGGGCTGCGACGGTATCGACGTCTTCTGCCGTTCGAATATCTTCATCCAAACATAGAGGCGTCTTCATCTGCCGCTGTAGCTGACTGTGCCCCACCAGATCTCGTACCTTAAGTGGTTGCTCGATCATCACCAAGCCTAAGTCATCAAGTGCCAAAATGCGTTCTGGCTCACTCTGATAGGCTCCGTTTGCATCTGCCATCAAAAGCAATTCTGGAAAGGCTTGTCGAATCGCTCGCAAGGGTACCAGATCTTGCCCAGGCTTGATTTTTAATTTGATTCGTTGATACCCTTGGGCGACATAATCGGCAACAAGAGCCACTAGTTTTTCGACAGAGTCTTGTATGCCAAGACTAACGCCAACAGCGACACTCGGTCGGGTTGCGGTATAAAGCTCTTTCACACTTTGATGCGTTTGCTTGCCATATAGATCCCAAATCGCTGTTTCCAAAGCCGATTTTGCCATGTAGTTTCCTTGGACCGTTTGAAACAGCTGCCAAACTTCTTGCGGATGCTCGATCTCTTGGTCAATCAATAATGGGATCAGTGCTGTTTCAATCACTTGTCGAGCAGAAAAGAGGGTTTCTTCAATGTAATCTGGCTGCTCAAAAGCGACCAATTCACCGATGCCCATCGTTTTATCCTCTGTCGTCACCAAATAAAGATCAAAAGCTTTTTCTGTTAATTGTCCATAACTTGTCACAAAGGGTTGTTTGAGGGGCAAGCGACAGGCGATGCGTTCAATTTTTTCAATCTTCATTGCGTTCTCTCCTTGTCAATCAGCTGACTGTGGCCCCGATCCTTTTACAAACCATTGATCGATTTCATGACGAACCTGTGTCGGCTGTTCTAAATGGATACAATGTCCAGCATTAGCAACGACTTTGATGGTCATCTCTGGTTGCAGCTGCTTCATTTGGTGGGCGATTTTACGAAACTTTAAATCTTTTTCCCCCGCTAAATAAAGAATTTCACAAGCTAGCTGCGGAAGTGCCGACCAACAGCTTGGCTGTTTGCCAGTACCACCGTAAACCAAGCTTACTGCCAAGCCAAATTTGTTTTGCTGCAAGCGTCCTTGCCGTACAGCAGCCTGCTGCGCTAAAGGTAGCTCCTTTTGACTAGCAAACAACGGCAGTTCTTGCCAGTAATCGACAAAATCGACCAAAGGCTCCCTTAGTAAGCGCAACGCTAAGCGACGATCGTGCCGCTGACGAGCGAGTCGTTCTGCTGGATCAGCTAACCCGGGTGAACCACTCTCAAGCAAAAGATGGGTCACTGCCGTTGGTTCCATGACCGCCCAGACAAGTGCGATTCGCGCCCCCATCGAGTAGCCATACAGGCCATAACGTTCAATCCCTAACTTCGCTAAAAGGTGTGCGAGATCCTCCACCAGTAAAGGAAGTTCATAACGCATGGGATGGACATAAATCGATGAGCGTCCATGTCCAATCAAATCGATTGCCAATACATTGTAAGAACCTTCCTCTGCAAAAACCGGTCGAAAGCTTTCCGAAGAACCCGTGAAGCCATGCAATGCCACAAGGGTTGGTAAGGATGATCGATACGGCTGCAGCCACTGATAAAAATAACTGACGCCATTTATCGTGTCCTTCATTGCTGCGCTCCTGCCTCGCTAAACTGCTGTTGGAGTGCTTGCCAAGTGTTGACCGGATCTTTTTGCTCACCCTTCACTTCGATTATTTGAAAGCACGGCTGTTGACTTGTTTCCGCTAAAATCGTTTGAAACTCTAGCAAAGAGGTCGGTGTGTGCCAATTCGCCTCATATAAAGCCGCCACTTTTTGAAACTCAAGATCTAACGGAGTACCAAAGAGCGGGACAAAGTCGTTTGGTTCTAAGGTGTTTTGTGACAGAAAGGAAAAGATCCCACCACCGTTATTATTCAGTAAAATGATCGTTACTGGCAATTGATACTGGCGCAGTAGTTGTAGGCCGTTCATATCATGGTACAACGCTAAATCACCAATCAACAAGTAGGTAGGCTTTTGACTGGCGGAAGCAATCCCAGCCACGGTCGAGACAAGGCCGTCGATCCCATTGACGCCTCGGTTTCCATACACTCGATAAGTGGAGGTAGTTTTGCTGCCGTAGCGATCAAAAAAACGGATCGCATTGCTGTTTGCCAAAAGAATTTGCGCTTCTTCAGGCAAACATTGTTGGAGCATGCGCACAGCGCTGCTCTCATCCCATTGTTGCAACTGGGGACTTGCAGCAATCACCTGATCTGCCCGCGCTTGAAGTGCTTGCCATTGTTGTTGCCACGCCGTATGTTTGACGATCGGCAACTGGGTGATGGCCGCCACGAAGGCGCTGATCGCTGCTTCGATCAAATAGTTTGCCCGATGCAGCTGATCTTGCCACTGCCCTGATGGATCAACAAAGAGCCACGTCGTCGTATCCGCTGCTTTGTTCAACCATAATAGGACATTTTTAGTGACTGGTAAGCGACCAAAACGCACGACCACTTCTGGTTGGAAGGCAGAAGTCAATTGCGGGAAAACAAGATCGGCTTGACTGATAAATGTTCCTACTTTGGTACCGGCTGTCGCCAGATTGGTCAATGGATCACCGACGATCGGCCAGCCTAATTTCTCCGAAAAAGCCAGCAACTGCTGCGCTTCTTCGATCGTAAGGCTTTCTCCAGCAATCAGGATACCTTTTTTATCAAAGTAAGGGGCTAGCTGGGTGATCATCTCTGCTGACAGCTCTTGTTGTGGTGCCAGATAGCTCACGTCTTGCTGCATACTGCATTGGCGACTAAAGTCAGGCAACAGCGGCTCCCGTAATGGAAAGTTGATTTGGACAGGGCCTTTCGACTGTTTTTGCGCTTCGATCGTGCAAGTTGCAGCTTGCCAAAAACTATAACGCAACAAAGCAGGATCGTTTTCTGGCACCGTCATCTCTACCATCTTTTTGACATGAGAGGCATACAAATTCTGTTGATCCATTGCCTGTGGCGCCCCAACGCCCCGCAGTTCTGGTGGGCGATCAGCCGTTAAGACGATCAGTGGCAAGTTGGTAGCTTCAGCTTCACAAACAGCTGGATAATAATTGGCTGCTGCAGTTCCAGAAGTACACAGTAAGATCGTTGGCTGGAGATCAACTTTGGACATCCCTAAAGCAAAAAAAGCAGCCGAACGTTCATCGACAGCCACCGTACAGGTGATCTCAGGATCACGATGCAATAGTAGCGCCAATGGCGTGGAGCGTGAACCGGGACTAATGACTGCTCGCTTCGCACCCGCTGCTTTTAGTCCTTGGATCGCCGCTAGTAAATAGTCTGTCATGACTGTCTGGTTATTCATCTCCTAAGATCCCTCTCCTCATCGGTTGAAATTTTAACCGTGTTTCTTGACGTTCGGATTCCGCATCTGAATCGGCAACGATCCCACAGCCCGCATACAGCGTTGCTTGATTGCCGCTAAAGAATCCTGAGCGGATCGCCACAGCAAACTCGCCAATATCTTCTTGAATACCCAACCAACCGATCGGTCCACCGTACATCCCTCTGCTGGCTGGTTCATGGGTACGAATCCATGAGACGGCTGCTTCTTTCGGTTCTCCCCCCAATGCTGGGGTCGGGTGTAGTTTTTGCACGGCGGTCAGAAAGTTGACTCCTGCCTTTCTTTGCCCTGCTAAAGGAACAAACAAATGCTGAATGTCACGATTTTTGATCACGGAACGGGCTTCTGATTGAAAGCCGTCAGCTAACAAAGTGGCCAATGCCGTTTCTAAGCGATCGACAACTACTTGATGTTCATGGGTATTTTTTGCGTCCGCTAAGAGGGCTTGTGCCAGTGCCTCATCTTCTTCTTTGGTTTTGCCTCTTGGTGCGGAACCTGCGATACTCACCGTTTCAAACTGATCGACAGTCGCTTTTAGCAAGCGTTCTGGCGTCGCACCAGCAAAAACATGGCCCCCATGTTCGATGGCAAAAAGATAGGTATTCGGCTGCTGTTGCGCCAACCGTTGCAACACCGCAGCACTAATGATCGACTGCTTCGTTTCTACCTTCATTCGTCTTGCCAGAACCACTTTTTTCAACGGTGTTTCAGTTGAGCGAATGGCTGCCACTGTCTCTTCGACCGCTTGCAGCCATTGGGGCACATCTAGTTCCTCTTGTGCCTGAAAAGCAGGCGTTTCTGCTACAAGACTCTTGTCCGAATTGGCCTGCAACCAGCTTGCGACTTTTTCCTGTAAGGCAGCGACTTTTTGTTGTCGTTGTTCCTCGGAAGAAGCGGCTACTGTATAAACGACGCCACACTGATCTCCAGTTTTGCTGACCAGTATTTCTGGCAACGCAAAGAGACCAGCACCTAGCTCAGCCCAATCCTGACTGACTTCTGCCTGTTCATCAAAAGCAAAGCCGCCAACTAACTGCGCCTGAAAAGGTGCCTCTGGTTGATAGTGGGCTTGCTTTAAGAGAGAGCGGACTTCTGAAAAGTCTGCAAGTTTGGGTTGCGAAAAAGTGGCTAACCAACCCAACCCTACTATACTGGTCGTTTCATCAGGGGTACGCCAGAAGTAGCGTTCCCCTCGATATTCTTGTGCCGCTGCATAAAGAGCCAGTAAGTCACACCTTTCTATAGGTTGATACTCACTCAAATAGGTTTTCCCGGCAGCGATCGCTGCCTCATAATTACTTGTTGATTTGCTGTTCAATGTAGTTCACTCTTTCTTCACTCAGCAATAGCCTTTTTAAAACTTTACCGCTTGCTGTGCGCGGCATTTCTCGCACGTGATAAAAGCGGCGCGGAAATTTATAATGGGCGATCTGCCCTTCTAACGTATCCAATAAAGCTTGGAAGTGGATCGGTTGATTTAACGTTAAATAAGCCGCGACAGATTGTCCCCACTCCTCGTCTGGTTCCCCCACCACAGCTGCCTCTTTGACCGCTGGATGCTGCAACAAGGCTTGCTCCACTTCTGCGGGATAGATGTTTTCTCCACCAGATATGATCAGTTCGCTTGCACGACTGACTACATACAAAAAGCCCTCTTGATCAAGATAACCTAGATCTCCTGTGGCAAACCAGCCCTCTTGGTCCCACTGCTGTGGACTGCGATCGTTCAAGTAACGAGTCGTGATCGCAGGTCCTTGCAGTTGGATTTCTCCGATCGGCTGGGTATTTTCAGCAGTCTGGTGGTCTGCCATTTTCCCATCAGTCGCAATTCGTAAATGGACACCTTGCAGGGGAACCCCAGAGGCGCCGATTTTTTCAGAAGCTTTTTCTGGCGGCAATGCCACCACTTGTGAACAGGTTTCTGTCATCCCATAGGATTGAATCACAGAAAGCTGATTTTGCTGGCATTTTTCCAATACACTTTTGGCAATCGGACCGCCGCCTAGCAGGATATAACGCAACGAATCAAAGCCTTGTTGGGGCACCAAGGGCAGCAAATCTGTCAACATTTTTGCCACCAAAGAAACGATCGTCCCTTTCCCTGCTTCAAGGTCTTTTGCCATTTCTCCAGCATCAAAGCGCTCATACAAACGAACACTCATCCCAAGTCGCAAAGACCGCAAGAGAATTGATAACCCACTGATATGATACAGCGGAACTGCACAAAGCCAACAATCCTCGCTAGTGATGGCTAAGTTTTTTTGAGTCGCTTCGGCACTTGCTAGATGATTCCCAAAGGTTTGAGGCACACCCTTGGGATTGCCAGTCGTACCAGAGGTATACATAATTGAAGCCACTTGCTCTGCTTGATAGATTGCTTCATTAGGAACAAACGAAGGAACAACAGAACCGATAAAAGCCTCCGCCTGTTTGATCGCTTGTCCAAAGGTCAAGCTGCGAACATCCGAAACCGCAGCCTGATCCGCCGTGATCACCCAGTCGCAGTGGGCATCTTGCAATTGGAAGGAGATTTCAGCGGCTGTCAATCGCGTATTCAGCAGCTGGACTTCGATCCCCAACTCCCATAACGCAAGGATCGTAAAGACCATTTCAGGGGAGTTATTGCTAAAAAGAGCTACCCGGTTTGGCTGATCAACGAATTGGGCTAGATAATAAGCAGCGTAAGCATAAACCTCTTTTTGCAAGGCAGCAAACGACCAGCTTTTTTCATGCCAATAAAAAGCTGGTCGTTCTGGATGAAGTTGTGCTTGCCTTTGCAGCCAACTCCCAGTCATTATGGGAATTTAGGGAATTGGTCGAAGTCTGGTTGACGTTTTTCTTTAAACGCGTCACGACCTTCTTTGGCTTCATCCATCGTGTAATACAATAAGGTCGCATCGCCAGCTAATTGCTGAATACCAGCTAATCCGTCCGTATCGGCGTTCATTGATGCTTTGATCATGCGTAACGCCAACGGGCTCTTTTGCAGCATCGTTTCTGCCCATTCCATCGTTTCATCTTCTACTCGATCAAGAGGAACGACTGTATTGATCCAGTTCATCGCCAATGCTTCTTCGGCGGTATATTGTTTTGTCATGAACCAAACTTCCTTGGCTTTTTTATGACCGATTGTCCGTGCAAGATAGCCCGAACCATAGCCACCATCAAAACTACCGACATTTGGTCCTGTTTGACCAAATTTAGCGTTATCAGCGGCGATCGTTAAATCACAAACCAATTGTAAAACATTTCCGCCACCGATCGACCAGCCTTTGACCATGGCGATCACCGGTTTTGGTAACGTGCGAATCAAGCGTTGCAGATCCAATACGTTTAAGCGAGGAACCTGATCTTCCCCAACATAGCCACCGTGACCACGGACTTTTTGGTCTCCGCCTGAACAAAAGGCTTTATCGCCGGCGCCTGTCAAAATAATCACGCCGATGCCTGGTTCATCGCGACTGATCGAAAATGCATCAATCATTTCAAACACCGTTTTTGGTGTAAACGCATTGTGGACTTCTGGGCGGTTAATCGTGATTTTCGCCACTTTTCCATGTTGTTCAAACAAAATTTCATCGTACTCTTTTAAGGTTTTCCATTCTCTCATTACTTGTTCCTCCTCAATTCACATAGCTCTATTATACACATATCTAGTCGCTTTTCGTTAGAAATTGCTTTGGTTAAGGGAATTTCTTAAGACTTCTCCCCCTGTTGCCGACTTTCTGAGATCTTCGGCTATTTCTACCAAAACTCGTGCTATAATCATGGTAACTTTCTTAGAAAAAGGAGCAAAAAATGAATTTACTGGAAGCCTTAGAAATCGAAGTAGAAGCAGCAACAGCCGATTTTGTTCGTTTACGGATGCCGATCAAAGCGCAGCACAAACAGCCTTTTGGTCTCGTTCACGGTGGCATTAACGGTGTTTTGATCGAGACCGCCTGCAGCATCGGTGCCAATCAAGCTTTGGCTCAAGAAGAAGCCTTTGCCGCCGGCGTTGACCTGCAAGTCAATCATCTAGCCGCCGCCCAAGAAGGAACCCTGATTGTAGAAGCTAGTCCTGATCGTATCGGCGCTCGTATCCAAACTTGGCAAGCCACTATTTGGTTAGCTAGCGGGTTAAAAACTGCCGTTGGGCGCTGCACCTTAACGACTGTGCGCAAATAATCCTTTACGCTCCTGCATTGTGCTCACGGGAGCGTTTTTTGGTCTGTTTTGAAGAAAGAGGTCACCAGTCAACGCCTTATTAAAGATAATCTTTCATTATAAAGATATTGAGAATGTGAGCGCGGTTTTTTCGAAAGGTACGTTGTTTTTTTACAGAATAGGGGTCTTTCGTTATAATGTAGCTAAGAAAGCGAGGCTTATTATGAAAAATAACCGATTGATCCACTTTTTAGGCGGCAAAACAAGCTATTATGTCTTAGGACTGATTATCTTGTCGGCAGTTGCTGTCTTTTTGCTAAATCAGATTTCTTTTTTATTTACACCCTTTTCAGCCATTCTTACAGCTATTATCCCACCCTTTTTATTTGGGCTGATCCTTTACTATCTGTTTAATCCGGTGGTCGATAAATTGGAAACGAAAAAAATTCCCCGCAGTGCTTCGATTGCTGGGATCTATCTGTTGATTCTTTTGTTGATCGTCTTTGCTGGTTTCCAGCTTTATCCGATTTTGGAGCAGCAAACCACCGATCTGATCAATAGCTTACCAAGTTTGGTCAGTGACTTTGAGAAAAACGCGACCGCCTTTTTAGAAAATACCCCATTTCAAGATGAGATGGCACAAATTACAGACACACTACAAAATATCACCAGTAATATCATGAGTTTTATTGGAGACTATTGGCAAACTGGTGCCGCTGGGCTCAGCAGTTTGTTTTCAACCATTTCGACCTTATTCATTGCTTTGTTTACTGGACCGATCATTGCCTTTTTTTTATTGCGCAACCCCAACAAGTTTTATTTTTCGGTCCTCTCATTAGTACCACCGCGTTTTCGCAAAGACTTTAATGAAATCGTCAAGATCTCTGACTTACAAGTCGGTGCCTTTTTGAAAGGACAAATCATTTCATCCCTGATTTTAGGGGCGATCTATTGGGTTGTTTTCCTCTTGATCGGCCTAGAGTATGCCAGTATTCTGGCGATCGCTGCTGGTCTGCTTTGCATCATCCCCTATATCGGACCTTTTATCGTCTTTTTCCCGGGGCTTTTCATTGCCGCACAAGACTCTACCGGGATGTTGGTTAAGTTTTTGATTGCTTGGTTTGCTGTACAGCTGCTTCATGGCGATTTAGTCGTGCCCCGTGTGATGGGTGACCGATTGAAAATCCATCCTATTACGATTCTGGTTGTTTTATTAGTGATGGGTGATTTGATGGGGATCGTTGGGGTGATTTTCGGAATCCCGATTTATTGTCTGCTAAAAGTTCTTGTCGTTTACGTGTTCCGCAAATTCAAGCAGCGCTACAACCGCTATTACGGTCAAGACGGCAAATACTTCCACAGTGCCTTCACTAGCAAAGATTACCTAGGTGACGAAGACAAAGACACCAAGAAAAAAGCCTAAAAAACTGCCGCGAATCGTTGGTTCGCGGCAGTTTTTTTCTATTTTATTTCATCTCATGTTCCAAAAAGAAATGATAGAGCGCCCCTAATAAATTGGCGTCATTTTGAAATTTGCAGGCTTGGATTTCCGGCTTCGTCAAGGTCTGCTGCAAAATCGGTAAACTAGCCAGCAGTTGCTGATACTGACGGTCGATTTCTTCCACCACGATCGCTTGGGCACTGATGCCACCACCAATCACGAAGCGGTCTAAGTCAATCACGGCTTGAACATTGAGTATGACACACGCGATTTCTCGGCAATACGCTGTAAACAGTGCCCAGACCTGTGGCTCTTTTTGATTGATAGCGTCAAAAACTGCTTCACCATCCGCAAGATCAGCTAAGCCTAGCAGTTGGGCGCTGCGACGGATCATGGCGACCGCTGAACCGCTAAAACCTGCCAATTGCTGCAGGGTCAATCCCTGATTATTTGGTTGCTCAGCGTTTTCTGGAGCATCGCTTCTCTTAGTGGCATTTAGTAGAAAACTTAATTCCCCTGCTTGAAAATGTGCACCTTGGATCAGTTTTCCTTCAACGATTACACCACCACCCAAACCAGTACCTAAGGTTATGGCAGCCCCATTTTGAATCCCTTTAAGGTTTCCTAGCCACCATTCAGCTAATGCGGCTGCCTTGCCATCGTTGGTCACAGCCAGCGGCACTTGGTACTTTGCCAGCAGCTGTTTTAAGGAGACTCCATCTAAAAAAGGCAATGCCCCGCCAAACGAGATCGTCCCTGTCTCTGGGTTGACTTTTCCTGGAGTACTAACAGCAATGCCCCGAATGCTCCCATGAACGTCTTCAACGATCGTTTCAATCCCTGTCAGAAATTCCGTAAGATTTTTCGGCGTATCCATCCGTCCTCGTGTCAGAATATTCCCCGAGCGATCAATGACAGCCGATTTGATTTTCGTGCCGCCGATGTCGATGCTTAAATAGTTTTTATTCACTGAATCCCACCCTCTGCTTCTACTGCCCATCGCAGGACGGTTTTGGCTTTATCTGGTGAAACTTTTCGCGGATCAGACAAATAGATTTCTCGATGCTGGAACGTGTCCATCGTTGGACGGATCACTAACTGCTCTTGTTTTAACAGCTCCTTCATTTTCGCAAATGTTTCCGCTTCAGTGTCAAAAGAACCTGTATGCATCGCTTGCAGACACAATCCTTCTTCATAGCGCTCAAAGATGAGCTTTTCTAGATTTGGATTGTCTTTCTTCTCTTTGACTGCTAAGAGCTGTTCTTGAAATAGTGTTTCCGTGACTGGCTCTGGTTGGCGAATCATGATTTTGTAGATCAATTCTTCTTTGTTGACGGCACCGTCTGGCTTTGTCAGAGAGGTCCACACACCTTCTAAAGGAAAGACCGTGTATTCAAAGGGTTCATTGCCAAAAGCCCCTTTTTTTAATCCCATCCTGAGTGAATAAGAAATCGTATATAAAGCGGCGATCTCTTCGCTGAATTCAGGTCGATTCGGATTGCCGCTGCCGCTCAAACTGATAAATTGATACGTTGGCACCTCGATCACTGTTGGTTTTTTGGGAAGATAGAGCTCTTTTTCTAGTTTGCGCCATTCATACTTCATAAGGACCCTCCTCGATTTGCTTTTCTTTATTTTACCATGAAAAAGAAGGACCATTGTAAAAACAGTTATCCCTTCAACTGCAAAGGGACAACTGTTTTTTTCTTATAGGGATAATGTAGCTACTTGCTGTTTTCCCAACTGCTCGTCTTATGCGGCTTTTTGTTCTTCTTTCAGCAATTTTGTGTCATAAAACTTCGCAAATGGAAAATAGATCAAGAAAGAAACTACTGCACAAACAATGGCAACGACGCCTGCACGCCAGTCTCCACCGGTGCCAATAAAGCCACCAAGTCCAACGGGTGTTGGGAAAGGAATATTGGCGATCATGGGACGAATCAATTCCATCCTTGTGGCAAAATACGCGATCGTGGCGGATGCCATCGGTGCTAACAAGAAAGGAATTGCTAAATAAGGATTATAGATGATCGGCACGCCGAAAATGATCGGTTCATTGATATTGAAAATCGACGGGACGATGGCAGCTCTCCCTAATACTTTCATCTGTTTCGATTTAGCAATGTAGATCATAAATAAGGTAAAACCAAGGGTTGCTCCCGAACCACCTAATGTCACGTACCCGTTGGTAAATTGGCCTGCTAATGGGAAACTCGCCCCTTCAACATTGGCAGCTAAATTAGCTAACATGATCGGGGTGATCAGTGGACTAATGATATTGAATCCATGAATCCCTACCAACCACAAGGCATGCGCGAGGAAATAAATCACCATGATTCCCAACCAGCTATCCGTAAGGTGGGTAACAAACCCGAACGGAATTGCTACTAGTTGAAAAATATCCGTCCCTAAAACAACTAAAACACCATTGATGGTCAGAACCACGACTGCCACCACAAAGGCTGGTATCAGTGCCGTAAAACTACGAGCCACACCTTCAGGCACTTCTTCAGGCATTTTGATGACCCAGTTGTTTTTTACACAGAGACGATACAGCTGAACGGCAACGACCACCATCACGATCCCAGTAAAAATACCAACAGTTCCTAAACGTGCGACCCCATCGGCACCAATCAACCAACCATTGATCAGCCCTTCTTCCACATCATTCATCCGTGTCATTTTTCCGCCGTCAAAAACAAGCTGAGGAATCGACATCAATGTAGCAAAAACACCTAACAACGCCCCATTGATCGGCGTCAGGTCGAGATTCTCCTCGACTTGAATGATCTTGGAATACTCATAGCCCAGAACGATACAAAAATATAATGCCAATAACCCCATGGTCGTACTATTTGCTAACATATACAAATCACTGAAATTCAAAAAAGTCGCTTCAAAAAAGTCAGCTAAAAACGGAAACGTGATCGGTAAAATGTTGAATACTAAAAACATTGAGCCTACGATCGTAAAAGGAATCGACGCCATCCCTGCCGCCATGATACTACGAACGATTTTGTATTGGGAAATCTTTCCCATCGGACCCATTACTGCTTTTTCTAAAAGTTGAAATAGTTTATTGTTCGATTCTGTCAAATCAATCACCCTTTCTTTCTATCTCTTCAAATTCGCGAATCCATTGCCAATGTCGGTCTTTATTGCAAAAAATTTTCTTCAGTTTTCTGATACCACTCCATGCAAAGACACCACTTATCCAGAGAACTATGCGAACATACTCGATACTTTGCGAGGTGAAATAGGGGAAAATAACTTCTGTCACGCCAAAAAAAGTCAATAAAAAAAGAATGGCCATTGTCCCCATTTGAAGGCGTAAATACCATGTAGTAAAAAAGAGTTGCTTGGGAACGATAATTGCGTGGTGTCCATATAAGCGGATAAACTCACTGATCGCTCCCATTGAAAACAGCAACAGGCTCAGTGGAACCACACGCAGCCATTGCCCTGCCAAAGAAGCAGCCAACAGCCAATATAGGTTAAAAAAGAAAAAGAATGCGACTAAATACCGCAATAGCAACAGCCGTTGAAAATAGAGATTTTTCTTCGTCAGTTTTTGTGACGCATCTCTTTGAGCAACTTTTGCTTGCTTACTCGCCATCTGCACTCCTGCATTGGATCGCTTCTTCAAGGCTACTCATTTTTTGATAAATCCCTAGCATTTCTAGTGCTACTTCTCTGAGGGTCATGGTTGTCATCAAATGATCTTGTGCATGGATCAACAAGATATCGCAGGTAAATGAAGTCCCTGAAGCATATTCTTGCAGCATTTTTGACTGGATGCGGTGGGCTTTGACTAATGAATCATTGGCTATGTCCAACAACTCTTGCGCTTCTTGACAACTGCTGTTTCGCATCTGTTCAAAGGCTTGATGAATCATCGTGCGGGCATCACCGCTTGCTAAAATAAGTTCAAAGGATATTTCTTGAATTTTTTCACTATCCATAGCCTACCTCCATTTATTTCGCACTTTTTTCTAATGCAATGCTTTCTTTGACTAGCTGTGCTAATTTCTCGATCCCGATCGGTATCGGAATATATGCTTGCGGGGGAATATTCACGATTGGTTTGCCGTATTTATCGGCGCTTTTCTTTAAATTGGCAAAATGCATTTTCGTTTGCGGGCTAACTAAATATAAATCATACTCATCCTTAGCGATCGTAGCGATCCCCTCTGAAGCAGAGATGGCATCGATCCTCGCTGACCAGCCTTCTGTGGTTAAAAAGCTTGTTCCTTTTTTAGCGATCAACGATGAAGACATGCCTGCTGCACAAATTATCAATACTTTTTTCATTTCACTTCCTCCTTCTATGAAACGCTTCCATTTTGGTGTATCTATTCCTTTCTTCTACCCTCCTTCATGCTATAAAAAATCCTTGAGAACGATTCACTAACTGCTGATTCTTACAGGTAGTAATCCTTCTTCACATAAATAGTGTTACATATCGAGTACTTTGTAAATGCAATAAAACTCTATTAGTGATATAAAACATTAATTTCTTTCTGCTTCTATCGTGTCATAGTAGAATAATTTTGTGGAGGGGATTTCATGTTTAAAGATCGTTTAAGACAGTTGCGGAAAACGCGATCTGGTTTAACACAAGCAAAAATGGCAAAATATTTAGGAATCGCCAAAACAACCTATGCTTCGTATGAGCAAGGCAATCGGATGCCCGATATTGAGATCCAAAAAGAACTTGCTGATTACTTCAATGTCAGTCTCGATTATTTGCATGGACGTCCGAATGATTTGGAAGCCCTCTCTATGAAACAGATTCGTGTGGCTTCAAGAATCAATGAGGACTTTACTGAATATCAACTATCTGAAATCATTACCTTTATCGAATTTATAAAAAACCGCCCAGAGTAAACGGTACTATTCTGCCTTTTTTCTCTGGCTAACTTGTGGTGCTGCTTCATTACCTAAAGAAAAAACTGCTGTCAATGTCTCACAAGGAAACATTGACAGCAGCTGAAGAGCCTCGGCTCTTTTTTTATTGTCTTACAGCCTCATTAGCGACAAAGCGTTTTGAAAAATGTTGTTCTAATCGCTTTTGCCCGGCTTCAATCAAAATACACAACAGCCAATAGATGATGGCAACTAGCACATACATGGACATGTAATCAAAGGTTCGTCCGCCAACGATCTTAGCTTTTTGAAAAATATCAGGAATCGTGATCATTGCTGCCAAGGAGGTTCCTTTCAGCAAATCCATTGCCACATTACTCAATGCCGGTACAGAAATACGAAAGGCTTGTGGCAAAATAATCAGACGCATCGTTTTCGTAAAGGATAACCCTAACGCATAGGCAGCATCAAATTGTCCACGATCCACACCAGCAATTGATCCTCGGTAGATTTCCCCGATAAATGCGCTGCTGGTCAATGTAAAACAGATGATCGCAGCACTAAGCGCCGACAATTGATAAGGCAAGCCAAAATACAGTAGGAACAACAAGACCAACGCTGGGACGCCTCTTAGAAAGGAGAGGTAGCCCCGCACGAACCCTCTAATGAATGGATTTTCCAACATCCCTAAGAAGGTGAGCATGATCCCTAATACGTTGCCACCTAGAAACGAAACGACAGCAATGCCGACCGTATAGGACAAGCCCGACAGCAAATAGGGCAATGACTCCCACATCAACGGCAAATCAAGGGTTGGAATATACATTAGTCTGTTTCAACCGTTTGGATCGCTTGATCAGATTTTACTGAAATATCGGTTTGAAAATACGTTTCCGCAAGTTCTTTTAAACGGCCGTCTTCTTTCATTTCTGCTAAAACAGCATCCACTTTTTCCTGCAATGCTTGATGATCTTTCACAAATAAGAAGCCCGTTTCATTCGGGTTAAAGTAGACATCTTCTAAAATTTTAACAGGGATATCTGGCAAAGCAGCGACTGCCATTTTTTGCAAATAATAATCATTCAAGATCACATCCGTTCGACCATTCGCAACATCTGTCAAATACTGATCATTCGTTGCGTTGTCGTAAGTCACTAATTCTGCCCCATAGGATTCCGCTAAGCGCATGTAGCTGGTATTCGGTTCACCAGCAGCTTTTTTGCCATCCAAATCTTCTAAAGAAGCAATCCCAGAGTCATCACTTTTTCGCACGATCATACTATCGAACGAGTATTTGATAGGCGTTGAGAGACTGAATTTTTCCGCCCGTTCATCCGTCAAACCAAAATCGTTGGCAGCAAAATCGGCTTCTCCACGTGTTAAAGAAGAAATTTGTCCATCGACATTGTACTCTTTAAATGTGATCTCTACGCCTAATCGCTTGGCGACTTCTTTTGCCACATCGACATCATAGCCCACTAATTCATTTTCATCGTTATAGTAAGATGATGGATACAAGGTTCCCGAAGTAGCAACAACCAATGTTTTGGCTTCTTCCACCTTACTTAGACTCGTGTCTTCTTCCGTTGGTTTGCTGCAGGCACTTAACAAGACTCCCGCAAATAAACCTAAAAAGCCAACCATTGCAACGATTTTCCCTTTTCTAACTTGTTTCATAATATCCTCCTCTTAGTCTCCTTGTTTTGGCAACAGAAATCGTTGCTGTGTTTCAAATAAATAGCCGACTTGGAAAAGTAGATCTTCTCTGCCTTTAGACGCCATAAATTGGATCCCTAGCGGCAACCCTTCCTCACTAAGAGCAGTTGGCAAGCTGATGGCTGGCTGCCCCGTTAAGTTGGCTAATTGAGTGTAAGGTGTCAGAGCATAGCTCTTGGCAAACATTTCTTCGATCAACTCACCCGCAGCACTTTTTCCAAGCGATTCGATCTCATGCAGTCTTTGGCGAATGCTATCGCTTTGTAAGTCTTCCTCGATCAAAGGGGCTGGAAAAGCCGTCGTCGGTGTTAAAAAGAGATCATAGGTCGAAAAGACTTCTTCCATTTTTTCTGCCAATTGATCCCACCACTGCAAGGCAAGGACGTAATCGGCGGCAGGCAGTTTTTTGCCATATTGGTAAAGTGCCCAGGTCATCAATTCCATCTCTTCCCGTCTGACCGGTACTTGACGAGCAGCATTGATCTCAGCAAACATCGCAGCTGTTTCGCCGCCATTCATGGCGTAATAGGTGGTCATCATTTGCTGACCATCCACTGGATAGCCCACTTCAACGACTTCATGCCCCTGCTTTTCTAAAAATGCGGCTGCACTTCGGACTGCTTGGATGGCAGTTTCAGACACTTGGCCACCGGTCGGCGATGCGGTAGTAAAAGCAACCTTCAACCGCGGTTTTTGACTCGCTTGCCGATGATGCCATTCTACTTGCGGTGCCTGATAAGGGGCTGTCGGCTGTGACGTCCGCAACGCATAAAACAACTGTTCCGTATCACGCATGGAAAGCGTCAACGCAAAGTTGATGGAAGCGCCTTGCCAGCTGCGCCATTCACTAGGACCCACTGGCATCGTACCACGGGTTGGCTTCAAACCAATCAATCCGCTAAAGGATGCTGGAATGCGGATCGATCCGCCGCCATCACTGGCACCCGCAATCGGAAACATCCCCGAAGCCACTGCCGCTGCCGCACCACCACTGGAACCACCAGCTGAATAGGCAGGATTCCACGGATTACGTGTAGGCCCATATAATGTTGGATCAGTAATATTTTTGAATCCAAATTCTGGTGCATTGGTTTGCCCTAACGGCACAAAGCCTGCCTCTTCTAAACGAGAGACAAAATGAGCCGTGCGGCTGGCTCGTGCATTTGCAAACAGTTTGGCTCCTGACGTTGCTGGCCACCCTGCTTTGGTTTGGCCGAGTATTTTTAACGACATGGGTTGTCCCCCAAAAACCGTTTTTTGAAGATGCTGCTCGTAATGCTGGATCGCTGCTTGCGGATCAAATGTTACAAGCGCATTCAAAAGCGGATTTTGTTGATTGACTTTTTCTTCGATCATCGCCACCCGCTCTGCAAAACTGATTTGTCTTTGCCGTAATTGTTCCGCCCAATAGGTCGCATCTTGCATGCTTGCCCCTCCTTTTTCTCAAAACCCCAAACAATTATCTAAACTGTAACACATGGTAAATTCTTCTTTATATAGACTACAATATACCAAACACTAGGAAATCTTTCAACAAAAATAGAACAGTTTTTAAACCTGTATTATATCGTTATCAAACATTCCCATATTTTTTACTACCAGCTGTCGACCAACGCTTCTTCTTAGCTGCCCGAATCATTACCTAACAAAAACGGCACATCGCCAAACGATGTGCCGTTTTGATTTACTTGTATTTTTCTTCCAGCTTGCTCATCCAAAGACCTAACCAAGCCCCCAAGACAAACAAGATAATTCCGATGACGGCCGTTACCCAAGTAAAGCCGCTATAGTTTGCCACCGGAGGAATCACGATCAATATCGTTGAGGCAATAACGATCCCTAAAATGAAGTGATAGACTTTTGAATGATAATGGGTCAATAGCCACTCCATCAATTTCGAAAACAGCAGCATCACTGCCAAGCCGCCAATGGCGATCGGTAGAAAGACCCCCATGATGTCAAAGCTCTTAAAGCCTTTCAACATCGGATCATAAAGGCCCAGAACGAGCAAAAGGTTTGAAGGACTCAAGCCGGGAACCAAAACACCTAACGCGATCAGACCGCCGGCGATCACAAAACCAATGAAATTGGCAGGGATCGTTCCTAAGATATCGCCCATAAAATAGAGGAACAAGAAGCCGATGACCATACTGCCGAAGAACCAAAGCAGGTCGCCGGTTGTCCGTTTGCTTTTTAAAGTCGATTCTTTAGCAAGTGCTGGTAACGTCCCAATAATTGCCCCCGCAAAGCCCCACAAAACGATGATTTGATAGTTTTGCAGCAGCCACTCTAATGGCTTTGATAAAAGCCCGATCCCTACGATTCCCCCGATCCCTACTGGCAGGAAAAAGAGGAGATTCTCTTTAAAATTCTTCGTCAGATGTGCCATAAAGCGCAGCATCCGCTCATAAATGCCTAAGATGGCTGCCAATACGCCACCTGAAACACCAGGCAAGATAAAGCCCAAGGCAATCACCACGCCTTTAAGAAAACGTGACAAAATACTTTCGTTTCTCTGTTTTTCCATTTACAATTGCTCTCCTTAGCGATGGTTTTCACCAATCGTTCTTTTTTCATCAATCCCTTTAACTATACTTGATTGCCAAAAAAATGGAAAGTAATTTCTAATTCCTCATACAAAGGCAGATTTCAAAGTTCTTTCAGCATCAAGAAATCCGTCTGCTCATCATCCCCCATAAAAAAGGAGTGACTGCCAACTCTTTCAAAGCCCATCGTATGATAAAAAGCCAACGCATTGTCGTTAAATTCCCAAACGCCTAACCAGATCGACTTTTTCTGCAGCTCTTTGGCGGTCTCTTGAGCAAACAGCAGCAGTGTTTTGCCATAGCCTCTGCGCTTATGTTCTTTTTTGATATAGATTCGTTCAATTTCTAACCCCTCTGGGGCAATCGCTTCCGTTTGCGCCTCACCCCAGTTAAGTTTGATATATCCTACGGTTTGATCATTTTCTTGTAAAAAATAAAACGCCGACTGCGGATTTTCTAACTCTCGGGTCAGTTTCGGCAGATTGTAGGCTTCTTCTAGATAGATACGAGTATTTTCCTCCGTATTGAAAGGAGCAAATGTATCGTAATAGGTGGATACGCTGATTTCTCCCAATTCTTCTAAATCTGCCAAAGTACATCGTTTGATAGCCATCAAAACGCCTCCTCATTTTTTCAAGCTATTCTATCACATCTCCATCATCCCTTGCAAAAGCAAAAAGGACGGACAGCTTTCCCCACTGTCCGTCCTTTCATAGACTTACTCTTTTATAACCAAGAGCCAGAAAACTGATGGATCACCATCGTACTCGGATCTTCCTCGACCTCACCAGTGATATAGCTTTTTGGTGAAAACGTCATTTGCGGGAAGATTTCTACACCCTTAACGGTTTGTCGTTGATTATTCAATTCTAATCCGTGGTTTTGCAACAGTTCCGTCACTCGGATCACATTGGTGACAACATCTTCCGTTTTTTCTGCCCGGACAAATTTTCGGTCATCGTAATCGTGGTACCATTCTTCCATAAAGGGATGATGCGGCATCGCTCCAATGATCCCCGTAGAAATCTTGGTTTCGATCTCAAAGCCCATAAATGCCTCCAGTGTCAAGAGCTCATCTAAAGGTTTGACCACCTCGATATCGGTATCCATATAAATACCGCCTTCTGTCACTAACGCATACAAACGAACCACATCTGACACAAAGGCCCATTCTTCTTGGTCATAGGCCTCTTTTAGATAAGGACCGAATTTTGAAAGGTCGATCGTTGATTCATCCCAACGTTTGATCTCATAATCCGGACAATATTTTTTCCAGGTATCCATGTATTTCTTTTCTTGTTCACCTAATGGATTGCCGCCAAACCAGCAATAATGAATAATTTTTGGAATCATCAATCTCTCTCCTTTAGTTTATTGGTCTCTTTTAAGTGTAGCTGATTTTGCAATTGTTTCAAAATCATATACACTTTTTTCAGCGAAAGCAGTTGCTCCTGGGCATGATCAGAAAAATCCATTAAAAAAAGCACCAGAATCAGCGATTCTAGCGCCTTTTTGAGGGATTACTTATAAATAGCGATTGTCCCGTAAAACGGCTTTTTTAATATCTGCCACCGTTTGCGTCCCCGCAAGCTGCATGACCATCTCCAATTCTTTTTTGAAGAAATCAAAGACTTGTTGAACACCAGTGGCACCACCTAGGGCCAACCCATAGATCACTGGGCGGCCGATCGCCACTAGATCTGCTCCGCAAGCAATCGCTTTAAAGACATGCTGTCCTCGCCGTACCCCGCTATCAAAGACGATCGGCGCCCGACCTGCCACTGCTTCAGCCACGATCTGCAAGGAATCAAAGGAAGCTGGACCACCATCCAATTGGCGTCCCCCGTGATTTGAGACCCAAATCCCTTGTGCACCTGCCCCTAAAGCTCGTTCCACATCTTCTTCTGATTGCACCCCTTTGACATAAACTGGCAAGTCAGATTCTTTGGCGATAAAAGCGACATCCTGGGGACTTAATTTTTGTTTTGAGGAGCCGTAAACGGCATCCATCGTTTGTCCGATCCCTGATTGATAGGCCTGAACGATCGGCATTGCCAACGGAAAGGTGAAGCCATTGCGGCGATCCGTTTCTCGATTGCCCCCAACAGTTGCATCCGCGGTCAAAACGATCGCTTTGGCGCCATTGCGTTTTGCCATCGCCAAGATGTCTTTATTGATGCCATCGTCTTTACTCATATAAAATTGGAACCACTGCGGCGCTTCTTGGCCACCAGCTGCTCGGATTTCTTCCAACGTGCAAGAGGCATATGAACTCGCTGTATAGATCGTGCCAAAACGTGAAACACCTTTGGCTGACGCTTGTTCTGCCGCAACATTTGCTAAGCCGTGGGCGGCAACAGGCGCCATAATGATTGGCGCTGACAACGTATCACCGCCAAAGGACAACGTTGTGTCCGGTAATTCAATGTCCTTTAAGACATGAGGAATGATCAATTTGTGATTGAAGGCGCGTTCATTTTCTTGATATGTAAAAATATCCCCCGCACCACTGCTGATATAGCCATACCCACCTTTAGGAATCACTTCCTCTGCCGCGATCTCCAAATCGCGCATATTGATAAAATCGATTGCTCCTTCTGCGGTACTTGCTTGATAGATTTTTTCCATGCCTTTCCCTACTCTCCAATAAGATAACGTTTACATTTTCATCCTACCCCTGATTGCAGGATCACGCAACTCATTCGCTCACTCCTACTCAACACGCTGCTTTTACTTTTCCACTCAAGACAGCCATCCATTTGATTTGGCGGAATTATTTTTTTGTTCGTACGAAATATTCTGCCAATAACAACGGCTGAATCGTTGGATATGTCCAGTTGGCAGGCGACTCTGCCATTACATAGATTGCTTCGATCTCTGAGGTCAATTCATCCTGCAAATCCGTGATCTGGGCTTCAAACACCAAGCCGTAATCGATCTCCCCGTTTTTTTCTACACCATAGATAAATAACGGTTCTAGGGTAAAGTGCTTGGCGCCTGTTTCTTCTTTTAATTCACGGGTAGCACACTCTGTGATGCTTTCTCCTAGTTCTCGCTTGCCTCCAGGGATCTCCAATGTGTCTCGTTCTTTGTGTTTGACATAGACGAACTTTTCTTGGTACTTGCTGATGATCACGGCAAAAACTAGCTGCTCTTCTGCAATCTTTTCAAGCTCGAATATCGTTACGTTACTCATTTTCCTCATTCCTTTCAAAAAAGCAGACATGCTTCTAAAATAAACAGTCGTTAAATCAAAAAAAGTGCTGATCCCTTATGGAAAGGGTCAGCACTTGCAACTTATTACTCTTCTTCTTCCGCCATGAATGACGTTTGAATTTCAACGAATTACAAAGCCTATTATTATAGTAACAATTTTATGATTATCAGTAACTTTACATCATACAAACTCATATTTAATCAATGATTTGTGGGTCACTGTGTGGGTCAATAAAACTCATTGCGCTTGGGGAGTATTTTTTTTAAAATGCAAATACGATTAAAGAAATACCGATCATCATTAAATAAAAACCTACTAAAAAGGCCAAAGTAAATGCTGAAACGATAGGATTAAAGAATAGCATAACCCCCAAAATAATTCCGATAATATTTAAAATGACTACAAACCAGTAATAACCTTTGCTAGCACTTTTAAAAATATCTGCCTCTGCCAAATTGATAATAGAATCTACAATAAACCAGATTGCAAAAATAAATGGTAACGCTAGCAGTCCAATTTCTACGTTAAAGAACAAGAAAATACCAATGATTAAATCAAAAATACCCAACACGATTAATAAAGTTGATTTTTGATTTGTAAATTCATGTAATTTACGTCTGAAAAATAGTTCAAAAACCCCTTTAATAATAGCCAGTATTGCGAATAAATAAACAATTGCTGCTAAACTACCTGTTACATCTTGAAAGGCAAATAAAGAAACCAATACAAACAATACGCCCATTAAAAAATAAGGCCAACTAAAGTTACTTCTTTTTTCCATTTTAAATCACCCTTTCTATGTTTGAATTAAGTATATCGCTTATCAAGAAATAATGAAAACAATAACACAAAAAAAGCCACTCTCTATTAAAAGAAAGCGACTTTATTTGTATTTAAAATGCTAGATTGATTTCTGAATCTTGCCCCCTAGCTTGCGATATATCGTCAACAAACGCTGAAAATTGTTGATTGCCTAAGCGAATGTTGAACGTAGCCGATTGTTTAGCATCTTTCAAATTGTATTGGTAGGTCATTTACTCACTCCTTATTTTATGATTCTGTTGGCTCTAGCTAATTCAGAAACAGATACTTTTTTCTCGTTTTTTTGTTGCGGTTCTTCTTTGTATTTCTCGGCGATCTTGTCAAAACTATTTACAATTTTTTTAGAAAAATCATCTCCACTTTCTAAAATTGCTTTTCTCAATCCGTTATACATTTCTTCATACATAGTTAAATCGCTCCCTCACTTTTTAATTGTTTTCTGGCTTCATCAAACGTTGCACTACTTAAATTTCTAAAAAGTGAGTAAGGCTTTTGATATAATTCATTTCTGAAATTTTTGTTTAGTTCGTACAAATCAACTAAGCGGCTATATTCTGAACTTTCGCTTGTAATATCAACGCTTTTTAAACTTTCTTGACGTTCTGCTTCTCGTACTTTCGCTCTTAAAGTTTCAGTATTTAAAATCAATTCTTTAACTTCTGCTACACGATCATCAAAAATAGTTTGCATATCATGTTTTAGTACTTCCAATGCCTTTTGCTGCAGTCCTTGAGTAAAAAGAGATTGTAAGCCTTGTAGCTTCTGCTTACTCATGTTGATTGATTTCTTAGCTTTCTCCTGTAGGTCATAATTTTTTTCAAGCTGTGGATCATCAAAGTTTTTAGCTAAGATTTTTTGATACTCGGTTTTTAAATCAGATAGTTCCTTACTTTTTTTATCAATCGTAGTTTCTAGTTCATTTTTACGTGCATTAAGCTGCGCTTTTTCCTCATAAAATTCTGGTAACATTAATTTAATTGTTGTCATATCCATTCTCCTTTTCTGCTATATCGTCAATAATAATAACCGTATCGCTAGGCAAGCTATTAAAATCAAATTCTTTCGCTTCTCGATCAGTAATAAATACCGGTTTCTGTTTCTGGCGTTCACGTTTTCTTTTTAACTGATCTAACTTCTTTCTTTGTGTTCGTATTGTATAAATGTTCATGATCTGTACTCCTCATACATCTTTTCGATAGTCATATCAGATACATAACTATTCTTGCTGTATTCTCTCAATACTAGGTGTTTTAAAGGCTCTTTGACTTGTTCCGGTGTAATCACATTAAACTCATTACTACCGCTCTCTATGGTCGTTTTAACGGCAAATAAATACAACTCAACGGCAAGCAATGCTTCAAACTCGCTAGAATATTTCAGTTTCATCTTTTGCTTTAGCTTTTCGACTTCACTTCTTACATTCAATCCATTCACTTCCTTTTTAGGGACTCCGATTACACTTCTTTTCTTATTAAAAACCAATACAAGCGACTGTACCGCCTTTTTTAAGGACTCATAAATCTCATGATAGGTCGTATATGTCATTTTTCGTCATTCTTCTAACTGCTCTTTGATTTTCTCCACTTCCTCGGCTAAATCGTCCAGTTCAAACGCTCTATATGCCACATCTAACACATTCTTAGCACTAGATACTCTTGACGCTGCCGGCGCTTCCGTATTGTTCATGACTTCTTTTAATACGTCAACGGCTTCAACTGCTGCTTGTTGTAATTGTGTTGTGACTTGCTGCATAGCGTCACGCCTTAAACCACGATACTTTTCTAGAAATACTGGGTCTTTCAAATACTTGTAACCTGTGGGGCGTGTGATATTTGATTTCTTACACGCTTCATCAACCGTCAACGAACCTAGCAAGGCATTTAAGAAACGCTCTTGTCTGATATTTAACTCTGTCATTGAGTAACCTCCTTGTATATTAGAGTTAGGGTTTTAACCTTCCGGTTTTGATTGGATAACCCTATGAACCATCGTTATTTTAATTTGGTATTAACTCATTCATTTTGAGATAATATATTTATTGGATTGAGAGGCTATGCCGTTGCCTCCTTGAGTTTTGAAGCTCGTAATCGAAAGACTGGCACCTCTCTCTGATAAGTGGATTACGTATGAGTTAGATGTTGAAAGTTTTTGCTTTACTCCGTATCTCGTACAAGGTAGTGACGCTTTTCAGTTGAGCGGGTTTCAATCCAAAATATTTTTTTAGAAAGGTCAAATGTATGTACTTCTTAGGAATTGATATCGGCAAGCGAACTCACGTGGCTTCTTTAATGAGTGAAGAAGGTAAAGTGATCCTAAAAGGTTTTTCTTTCCCTAACACTACTGAAGGAGCTGATTCCCTGATTGAGCGGCTTTCAAAATATTCAGAGACTCCCGCTGACTTTATTGTCGGAATGGAAGCTACGGGTCATTATTGGCTCTCCATCTTTTCATACCTCCACGAATCAGACTTTTTGATTCACGTTGTGAATCCTCTTCAAACCGATGGCTGGCGCAAAGGAACAGAAATCAGAAAACGAAAAAATGATATTATTGATTCTGTTTTGATTGCTGACTTGATGCGTTATGGTTCCTTTGTAGAAACAGTATTGTCTGATGAAAATGTTTTTTCGTTAAAACAACTTTCACGTTACCGAACCTATTTAGTAGGTACCGCAAGCGACTTCAAACGAAAAATCATAGCTGTACTAGATCAAGTGTTTCCTGAATATGCATCAATTTTTTCTAAACAAGGTATTTTCGGAAAAGCGTCTAAAGAGTTATTGCTTGAGTTTAGTTCTCCTATAGAGCTAGAAGAAATTTCGGCAGAAACGTTGGCTCAATACTTAGCTGAGTTAAGCAGGAACCGAATAAAGCCAGAGAAAGCAGATCAATTGAAGCAAGCAGCTTCTAACTCCTTTGGAGTGAAATTTGCTCAAGAAGCTTTTACATTTCAATTACGCTCCATGATTGAACAATTGAAATTCATCGAAAGCCAAGTAAAAGAAACTGAAAAAGAAATTAAGCGCATAATGAGTAATTTAGACTCTGTTATTCTCACAATCCCTGGAATCGGCCCTATAAATGGCGCGACAATTCTTGGTGAAATTGGAGACATTCGCAAATTTTCTAATCCGAAAAAACTGGTTGCTTATGCTGGCATAGACGCGTCTGTGTCCCAATCTGGGCAATACGAAGCAACACATAATGTTATGAGCAAGCGTGGATCTCCATACTTACGAAAAGCCTTGTTTTCAGCTGCTCTAGTTGCTTCTCGATGTGATCCTGTTTTTCGCGCGTTTTATCAGAAAAAAATTTCTGAGGGAAAGCATCATCTGACGGCCTTAGGTGCTGTTTCTCGTAAGCTTTGTTATGTGATTCATGCTATTTTAACTAAAAATGAACCTTATAAGATTGTTTCCGATTAGCTATTGAACAATCAAAAAAATCTAATAGTGAAAGGTCTATTTGTTGTACTCATTTTTTGGACTTAACTGTTATAAAATATTTTTTTGATTTAGCTAATTTTCACTTGACTCTATATAGTTAGTCTTTCTATTTCCATTGATAGACACAATACGCTCCATTGGTGGCTTAAAGCCATACTTGAAACATATTGCCGTTTCTATCTCGTATATTTCATCTAGCGCTTTTTCTTGTATGCTTTCGCTTGCATTACCATTTAAAAGGCTCTCACGTTCGTTTCTAGGCAATGTATCAATGAACCGGATAAATACTTTTGTTTATCCTTTAAGCGCTTGATACGTTCGTCAATCAGTTCACACGCCACCACATTATCAGACACAATATACTCAATCTTAGGCGCTTTGGTGTGCATACCTAGTTCATCATAAACAACATGAGTAGCTAGGGTTTGATTGTATATAGATAGGCGTGTTTCTCGTTTGCGCTGCTCCAGTTCGTCAATGATTGCCGTAATGTTCAAATATCGCTCCAAATCAAACTCATTCATGCGCTCCCTCCCAAACTGTTAAGATTTCCATGTAAACGTAAAAAAAGGTATAGACCACTACCAAAACTGATAATGTATCTATACCCTCTATTATTCATAGTCAGATATCTGCTTATTTAACTATACTCATTATACCATATTTTAAGCAAAACTGCTATCTAATCATGCTCTTTTTCGTTGTTTTATCAACGTTTTCTGACGTTTTTAACTCAACAAAATCTAGTTTCATATCCATTCTTGAATTAACCAGTTTACCGTCCTGTATAGCTAGTTCAATTTTGCAATAATCAGATACATTTACAAGCGATCTTTTACCATTATCATCTACAAAGATTAGTTTACTCATTCATTCCCTCCTCTAATTCGCACAAACATTAATTGTTCGCTGTCCTGTACCATTTTCTCTAATTCTGGCGGTAAGGTCATTGTTCCTTTTGTCGTGTCCTCTACTGTCATGCTTGATTCGCTCCTTTGATTTTTTCTTTGAGTTTACTTACTACTGTTTTCTTAGGTTCTTACGAGTATCAGGATCTAACCCATTTATGTTCATTGTTACCTAGCATTAAATGACACATATCGATAGCCGCCCTCACCTTCAGAAGGTCCTTTTTCCAGTCGCAGTCCTCGCACCAAGGCTTCTCCATCTGTTGATCCTCGTGAGAACCGTTTCGCCTGTGTCTTGTTTGCTGTGAAAACTATGTTGTCTGCATTCAAACAGTTATCGGCTGTCTTGTGGTAATCTTTCAAGTACAAGCTACCTAAACGCAATACGTAGCGTTCTAATTGTTCTAGATCACTTGTAGTTAGTTGTTTACCAACGCGGCTTATAACGGCTTGTAGTCGTTTTTCAGCACTCACTCGTTCCCTAGTGTAATCTGCTACCCTCATGCCTTTTCTTTCTGCAATGACCTTGTCAGAATCGGGTGTATACTTAGAAAAGTCATCGATCAGGTAATAGAAATTTGTTCCTTTATCTGTTTCATAGTATTTTTCATATAGTACCTGTACATCTTCTTTTGATAGCTGCTTCAATGACGCAAACAGTATTCTTGCAGTTTCTTGCATATTGCCGGACAATTCGTCACGATGCTTCACGATTGCTTTCCATTGAGTTAAGTACCATTTTGGACGTATTGTATACCAGCCCATCTTATCCAAACACCTCCGCCATTAGTGCAATATTCGAAAATAAATCGTCCGTTAGTTCAACCCTTTCTTGCGGCACTTCCCATTCATATCTGAACGCCATAGCTGTTTCTATCTCGTATATTTCATCGAGTGCTTTCTGTTTCAACGATGGGCTTTCGACCCCTTTTAAAAGGCTCTCACGTTCAGATACAGGCAATTCATCTAAGAAGTGCATAAAATGCTTGTGCCTAAATTTCCACCGCTCTATCCGCTTGACAATGAGCATACACGCTTCTACGTTATCTGCTACTAAATAATCAATCTTGGGAGCTTTTGCATGGATAGCAATTTCATCATAGGCAATTCCTGTGCATAGGCTTTGGCAATAAAGTTCTTGCCTGATTAATCGTTTTTCTTGTTCCAGCTTTCTGATATAAGCCTCTATGTTCAAATAGCGGTTTAAATTGTATTCACTATCCATGCTTCCCTCCTAAAAAACAGTATTCTATTATGTTGCGGCTTTGATCGTTGGTCTAGCTTGGGATTGTCATCATCTAGGACGGCTTTTTCAGCAACCGCAGTATACAGTTTTCAAAGGACAACTAATAATAAAAAACGGACACGAGACGTCTGCCATATTACTGGCTTTTTTCGTCTCATATCCGTTGGTTCTTCCTAATCAGATATTATTATCAAGTTGTCTTTATTATACCATATTTGAGCGATAAAATCTTTATAAAACGTTGATATATCAGCTTTTAAAACACTTTTTTCACTCTAATTTATTTGTTGTTTTCGTCTCATATCTGACTACTTGACCATCTTTTACGATCAGGATAATTTCCCCATATTTAGGTAACTCGATACCCACTGTTTTTGTTTGTTTATCAATATATACTTTATCCATACTCATTGTTCATTCTCCTTATTTTGCAATTTTTAATGACTCTTGCCAGTTTTTTAGATCTGCTTGTTCAATATTCGTGATTGTTTGTTCCATACTCTTAAATTGGTTTCTAAACGCTTTAAGACCAATAGTCCGTTCGTCTTCATTAGTAGCAATGAACATGCCGCCTTCATATCCTCTGACAGAAACAATAGGCACTCCTTTTGCTCGCAGCATTTGAATAACTGCTTTTACGTCTCGTTCGTCCAGATCAATAATAGAGCATATATCTGGTACTTTGATTTTCCTTTCAAAACCTCTCGGAATTAATTCAAGTACCGATTGTTCAATAATCGTAAGTTCTTCCATTACATGCCTCCGCTCATTTTTTAATTTTCCTCAAACATTGGATAGTCATTTGGATAGAGATTATGACTTTTGAAATCTAGATCGTTTCTTGTGGCCAGCTTGATAATATAACCAGTTTTTTTAAACGGTGAATGTGGGTTAGTGCAATGGGCCACCCTATGCCCATCTTTTTTTCCATGAAAATGCCATTTAAAACAATATGGACACCAAACTGCATATTGTGATCCTTTTTCATAAGCTAGTAAAATTGGATACGTTCTTTCCCTCTTGTTAGTTCTCATAAAGTTCACTCCATTCGTTTCTTTTATTATTGACTAATGTTTTTTCTGAGTTACTTGTCTGGACATTGTCTTAATATTGTCTGGACAATGTACTATACACCTCTTTCTAAAGTATCATTCCAGCTATCACACCAGCTTCTTCAGTACCTGCAAAAAACCTATTTATATTGCCATCACCATAGTTTTCCTCTTCAAAATATCGTTCGATTAATTCTCTCCAATCCCATGTTTCTAAATAATCCATATATCTGATCATTACTTCTATCTTCGTAAGTTGTTTATGGCTTATTCTGGGATGAAACTTTTGTAGAGTATCACGATATTTTTCAGAATATCCAACATTTACATTAATGACTTGTTCAGTTTGTTCATCGTTAAAGTTCAATCCTTTAATTATAGATTTATAATCATGAATGAAATAAGTAGTCGCGTTCTCTTTTTTCTCGGAAAAAGAGTTATCCTTGTCGTCGTCAAGGTTATTGTTTTTTTCAGTATTATTAATCTCAGTATCATTAGGTCGGATATATTCCGACTCTTGAATCGGAGAATCTCCGATTCCGTAATTTATCTTACATACATATATCTTGTTAGGTTTATTCAACCCTTGTCGTTCTTCCTTGATCAAATCAGCCTTGATCAACTCTTTAAATGCGTTCGTCACTGGCTTGTCTGACAAATTAAGCATCTCTCCTACATGCTTCCTAGTAAATAGCAAGAAAACTTGCCCATATTCGTCAATCCAATTATTCGTTCTTGATAATTCCTTTCTATCTAGCAAGAACGAGTAAATCATTTTTGCACTTATGGATAAGCCTTTATAGGATTCATTAATAAAAAGCTCTTTGGGCAATTGATAGAATCGGTGTGAGTTTTCTTCCGCTACTGTATAGACATTTTCATACTTCATTTGCGCCCTCCTTGTGTGGATAGAGCGCATCAGAGACAGCTTGTATTTGCCCTCGGACACTTTCTAAGGCCTCACCTATTTCGTCAAGCACTCCAGTTCCCAATTGTTTGTTTAAAGAAAATGTATCTTCAGTTACTCGTGAATATTCGATATTCTCGATAAGACGCTCAATAATTTTCAAATCATTTACTCTTGATGCAAGATTTTGCGAACAGACTAACAAATTTTTATCCTTCATTTGGCTACCTCCATTAGTTGTAACTGCTCGAGTTCATACTTTAGCCCCTCACAGACGAATTTAGCTCCTTTTAATTGGTTTTGATACTTCGCCCATGTATTAAAAGTTCTCGCTCGTGCTTCGCTTAAACTCGTTCTAAGCAGCCATTCTTTGAGGATAGCTTCTTTTAATTCATGAATTTCTCTAGTAATCAATCTATGCTCAGCATGCCTTTTCAGCACGTATAATATTTCTAATTTTTCATTGAAGTGTTCACCTAGCAAGGTTTTGCCTAAGCAACTTTCTAGCTCATTGATTCCCGATTCAATTTCTCCTAATTGGAATCCATCTATAGCGTTCAAGACTTCTGAATTGAAATTTCCAAATGCCATCACTCAACACCTCCGAAGTTCATCTTGTAGTCGTACTCGTCATACTGCATGAATAGATTGACTAAACAAGGTGCAATGATCAGCAGTTTTACTAGCGGAGAAACAGCTGCGCCAATCATAAAAATAGTAACCAAAAATGTAATTCTTCTGTTTTTCATCGTCTTCGCTCCATTTTTCTTTGATTTTTTTTCGAATCTGTTATAATGGAGAAAAGAATATAGGTATAATACCTACTTGTTTGCCTTTTGCTGATTCTCGTCAAAGAATTGTACAGCATGGGCTTTTTTCTTTTCTCCAATCATTATTTAAACCTCTCTTTCGGCAATTTCCTTAGCTTGTAGCATTAATTCAAAAGCCTGGTCGAAGGTTTCTTTGTTAGTGATATCTTCGATCATATTATCTGAACAACTTTCCAACGCATCACCATCTTGAATAGATTGTAATTTTGCGATGATTTCTCTTTTCAACTCGTGGAATCGCTCCATCTCAATCACCATCCTTTATTTAAACCGCTTCTTTTTCACTTACAAGCATTTTGAGCGTTGTTTGATAAATCACACCATTGTTTTCAAGAACAGCTTTAATCTGATCGTATGACATGCCTAGTGTAACCATAGTTGCAATTTGGTTTTCTCTCTCATTAATTGCTTCCAGTTCTTCTTTTGAAAGGTAGTCCATTAGCGACGAGTTTCTAGCCACATTCCGCGCTTTCTTGATTTGTGTTGCATTAAACCCTATAGCTGACTTGTAGCATAGATTTGTATAATGTTTGTAGAAATGAGGCGATAAATCCGCTTTTTTTATGGCATCAGTCATAGATACGCGAACTTGCTTACCAGCACTTCGTAAGGCCTGCCGAGATAATTGTTCGTGCTTCATAGCGAAGAATTGTTTCACTAACTCTTTTTTGAATGCTCTTACTGGTTCGGTATTATCCAAGTACGTTATGAGCAGTGTTGCTTGTTCCTCATTTAAGCGATAGATTTTTCTCGGTCTACCTCTATCGTCTAATTTATGGATTTCAAATCCAATAATTCCGAATTCTTCTAAATCTTTTGCATAGTCTCTGATTAACCGAGTTACAGAATGATGAGCGACTTCTGCATGATCCGCAATAATTCTACTTGTTGTAAAAGGTTCTTCGTTCATGTTGTCCGATTCCAAAAATACTAACTCGTTCATTGATCCACCTCCAAATATTCGAAATGATTTGAATTCATTCTTCCATTTAATGGACAAATGCCAATTCGTTCATTAATTGAACGAATCTATTTGTGCATTTGATGCACGAATTTAGCTTGTAAACCACTAAATAGATATCAACTTCATTCCAAATCAATTCCTAACAAGTCTGCTAGCGTTTCTACAATTGCATATACTTGATACTGAAGATCCCCAATCTCAAAATCATCGTCGAACTTCGCTTCCGTCAATTCGTACAATTCTCTTAGAAGGCTTGTAGCGGTCGGTGCTTCAGGCATTAACTTTTGATATTCCATCTGCTCATTCATAGCGTTATAGACTTCTGTCAAAGTTTGGCCATCGATATTTGCCAACTCTTTTGCCGCTTCCTTTGAAATGACTTCTCGTAAAACTTTTTCGATTGCTTGATTTTGTGTGATTTCACTCATTTTTTATTCCTCCTAATTTCAAACCATTTTGCAACGGACGACTAACTCATTCTGTATGCTCCCCAAGCGTAGTGAGTTATTTTTTGTTTTGTGCTAAAAAATCATCTACATCTTTTTGATCTACTCGGACAATTCCGTCAACTGTAATCAACGGTAAGCCGGCTCTTACGAACTTCTGAAACGTGTTAAAGCTACAACCGATATACTCTGACGCTTGCGCTTTAGTCATGTAACGTGGTAACTCTTGACGCTTTGTGCTAACTTGATTAGCTTCTTGAATTGCTGCAGCGATTCTTTCAACGATTGGTTGAAATGCTGGGTCTGCTAATTCTAATGAATTAATTTTCAATTCCATTTGCATTCCTCCTTTTAGTCACTTTATGCAACTTCAAATCATTTAATTAAGAGTCACTTTGCGTAACTCCGTATACATAAGGTATCATGTATGATAAAATAAATCAAGTCACTTTGTACAACTTTTTGAAATGAATTGATATCGAAAGTAGGTGTTTATTATAAATAACGTCGATAAAGAAGCTGTCGGGCAGCGTATTAAGTCTTTGAGAGCAAAAAAAGGATTAACTATGGAAAAATTTGGAGAATTATTCCAGCCTCCGGCAAGCAAAAGTATTGTTTCTAGGTGGGAACGTGGGAAAACATTGCCTAGTAGCGAACGAATTAAAAAAATTTCTGAAATATACGGTATATCAACCTACTATATATTATATGGTAAAAAAACTTTTGAGGATCTATCTCAAGATTCTTCTGATTTACAGAATAAAGTGAAAGAAATTGATGTAAATAATCCAGAAGCTTCCGTAGATTTACTTAATTTTCTTGCTAGTTCTATTGAAAATTCAAATACTGAGTTTATATTAGAAAAAATAGCAAATATGGATTTAAATAATCTTAGCTCTAGTAAAATTCAGTTATTAAAAAGGACTCTGGAATTAATAGAAAGCGATATTGATAAAGAATTTATATATTCTATGAATAGATTTTTGAAGATAATTATAGAATTTACTGATTACGGAAAAAAAGTTTCTCCATTAGATAAAAAAATCTTAATTAATGAATTAGAAACTCTAAAGGATATTTTGATCTAACTCCTCCTAATATGCTCCCCAAGCGTAGTAACTGGAGGGAAAACAATATTATGGCTACTTTTAAGCAATACGACACTAAGCAAGGTAAAAAATGGTTATTCAAGGTCTATCTAGGTATAGACGCTGCAACTGGTAAACGTATCGAAACGACTAGACGAAACTTTCCGACAAAAAAAGCCGCTCAATTAGAATTAAGCCGGCTACAAGTTGAGTTTGAGAAGAACGGTTTGCAACAAGATACTAAACAAACGTTTAAAGAGGTATATGATTTGTGGCTTGAAATCTATCAAACGACTGTGAAAGAAGTAACATTCATTAAAACTAAAATCAAGTTTGATAAGTGGATATTACCAAAGTATGGCAAGATGAAAATAAAAGATATTGATGTGGCTACCGCTCAAAAAATTGTCAATCACTGGGCAAAGACTACCGATCAGTATAGAGTGCTACACTCTAGCGCTAGTCGTGTGTTAAAATATGCTATTAATCTAGGCATGATAGACCGTAACCCACTAGAGTATGTTCTAATGCCTAAACGTATCAAAGAAGCGCCACGAACTGAAAAAATCAAGGTATATACTAAGCAAGAATTAAAAGAGTTGTTCCACTACTTAGACAATACCAAACCAAGCTATAACAACGATTTTAACAATGTACTGCTCCGCTTCTTGATTTATAGTGGCTGCCGTATCAGTGAAGCTCTAGCGCTTAATTGGTCGGATATTGATTTCAATAATCAAACGGTCACAATCAATAAGACACTAAGCCAAACGAAAAACGGTTATAAGGTATCTACAACTAAAACGGCTGCAAGTAATGCTACTTTGATTCTAGACGCTACAACGATCAATAAACTAAAGAAATGGCAAATAGACCAAAGAAAATATATGCTGACTTTGGGCATTACTGAACCAACTTCAATTTTTTGTGGTATCTATAAACAGACTATAACCCACCATGCAATCTATGCACGTTTAATCACGATTGCCAAAGAAGCTAATGTACCATTCTTGGGAGTGCATTCCACAAGACACACACACGCTTCTCTTTTACTGGATAGCGGCGCAACAATGAAAGAAGTTCAAGAACGTTCACGGCATACAAAAATTTCTCAAACGCTAGATGTTTACGGTCACTTAGCTAAAGAAACCAAAGAAAAAACGGTTGAGAAACTTGTAAAACACTTAGATTTATAGTAAATGTGGGTCAATATGTGGGTCAGAAAACAAATAAAAAAGGAGAAACCCTTTTGTATCAAGGTTTCTCCTACTTATTTTTATTCTTCTTCTTCCGCCATGAATGTGTTGAAGACTTCTTCAATCATATCCCATTCTGCTTCTGTTTCGATCTGTTCTAATTCACCTTCAGAACCGTCTTCGTTTTCAATATAAGCGTACGCTTGTAATTCAACGTCTTCTTCTTCTGGTACGCCTGCTGGATAAAGCAAGACGTAGTTGCGGCCGAATTCTTCCGTACCGTCAACCGTTAATAGAATTTCGTATAAGGTTTCATTTCCTTGATCATCGATTAAAGTAATGTGTTCATGTCCTTCATGATCGTGTGTATGTTCTGACATTTATTTTCCTCTTTTCTGTAAATTAAAACAGCTGTTTCCCAGCACCGTCTAAATAATTCTGCAAAATCATGACTGCTGCTAATTTATCAATCACTTTTTTTCGTTTGGCACGCGATGTATTCGCCTGTTCTACCAGCATTCGTTCTGCTTGAACGGTCGTCAGACGTTCGTCTTGGTAAACGACCGGCAAACCGAATTGCTTTTCGATCGCTGCGCCGTAAGCCATAGAAGCTTCCGCTCTAGGTCCGATCGTATTATTCATATTTTTAGGTAGTCCTACCACAAAACGTGAGACTTCATATTCTTTCACCAATTCAGCAAGTCGATCATAACCGAAATTGCCTTCATCTTCATTGATGCGAATGATCTCGATCCCTTGTGCTGTCCAGCCCATTGGGTCACTGACCGCCACGCCGACTGTCCGCGAACCAACATCCAATCCCATGATTCTCATTATAGGTTGATCCCGTGATTGCCTAAATAATAACGGATCAGAACTTCCATGATCTCATCCCGTTCGTGACGACGAATCAAATTCCGGGCATCCCGATAACGAGGAATGTAAGCCGGGTCGCCAGAAAGGAGATAACCGACGATTTGATTGATCGGATTGTATCCTTTTTCCTCTAATGCTCGGTAGACGATAGCTAATGTTTCGCTGACTTCTTTTTTACGGCTATCATCAAAATCAAAGCGAACTGTTTCATCTGTAAAACCCATTTCACGACACCTCTCTTTTGTATAGATTTTAGCATATGTTCCTACTATATTGTACTAAACGTTTGATAAAACTACAAACATATGCTTAGATTTTCTCCATTATAACAAAGGTTTATGATGTTTTTATGAACTTTCTTAAAAAAAGCTAGAAAGCGCGATAGACATACTGGTTTTCTGGTGCTTCAATCGTCTTCTCTTGGTCTGCTACCACCATCGGCAAGTCCCGTTTGAAGGGTTGATAGTACTTCGATTGGATCGTCCCTTCCACGTGGAGCCACTGGTTATTTTCTGCCGTTGTTTGTTGCGGTAATTCCACTCGCAAGCCAAAAACGCCTGAATCAGCCACACAATGGATAATGCCAAAACGAAACAAAAAGATTTCATTGGCATCATCTTGATCTGCATGGTACACAAATCCATCATAGGTGATTTTCTTGCCAATAAATTCGCTCGGGTACGTATAGATCAACTCCATGACTTCCAAGTAATTCTCTTCCGTTACCGCAATCGTCTCATCTTTGGCGTAACGTGCCAATGCTGCATCCATCTGAGTGTCATAATCTTCTTTGTTAAAATAAAGACTTGTATCGGGTTTCAGATATTGGGTCGTCATTTCTGGATCCCCCACAGATTCTTCACTTAGGGGGAAATTAAACCCTTTTGCTTCAACGATCGTCGTATCCAAGCTAACGGTGGGGAAAAAGAGACCCACGATGATCGGTAAGGCTAATAGAAAATACGCAATCACTCGTTGGTGTTTTTTCTCCAATCCATGCTGGTGCTCATCGTCATGATGATGCTCGGGCTCTTGTTTGACCCAAAAATACAGCTGGACCAAAGCCAATAATAAAGAAATGATCATGGATAAAATAGCGAGATAGCGATAATGAATGTTGATAAACTGATTGAGTTTGCCCGTCACTTGCAAATACATCATCAATTCAAAATAGCCTGATAAGATCAAAAAACGAACCATTCTTTACACCACCCATGCATAAATTGAAACGACGATTGCGACTAATCCAACTAAAGAAGCGATAAAACGCCCCGAAAAGTACCGCTTCATCATCAACAGGTTTTTAATATCTACCATTGGACCAAAAACCAGGAAACCGACGACTGGTCCAGTGCCGAATAAACTCAACAACGAAGAGCCGATAAAGGCATCTGCTTCGGAACATAGGGATAACGTTAGTGCCAACAACAGCATGACGAAGACCGCTAACAGCTTCGTGGAGCCTAATGTCAGCATCAAACCAGTTGGCAGATAGGTCTGCATCGCTGAGGCGATCAACGCACCAATGATCAAATAACGCCCAATATCGAAAAACTCATCCAAACTATGCTGCAGCAAATGACGAATCTGCCGAAGGAACGGATGACTGGTCTTTTCTGTTTGATGGTGGGCGTGATCATGCCCATGATGGTGTGGGTGGGCTGCCTGCTCATTCCCGCCACTTAATTGATTGACAAGCTGTGTTTTTAAGACCTCTTGTTTGTTAAAATACGCCAGCCAGATCCCCACGACCATTGCGACCAATAAGCTGCCCAGTACACGCAAAAAGGCGAACTTCGCGGAATTTCCAAAGGCAATGAATGTAGAAAAAATCACGATAGGATTGATGATCGGTGCAGTCAGCATAAAGGCAAACGCCGTATACACTGGCACCTCTTTTTTTACGAACTGATTAACGATCGGTACGATCCCACATTCGCAGGAAGGAAAAAAGACCCCCAGACCACAACCAACTGTGATCGATGCCAATTTGTTTTTTGGTAAGAGTCTCGTGACTCTTTCTGGCGTCAAGAAGACTTGTAAGGCACCTGAGATCAAGCAGCCCAATAGGACAAACGGCAAGGCTTCAATGACGATAGATAAAAAAATAACACTCATTTGCAGGACAGAATTCGGTAATGCCTGAAACATAACTTTAACCTTCTTTATCAATAAATTCGAAACGCTGGAATTACTATACGTTTTTTCCTTTTTTTATACAACGTTTTTTTTAAAGCAGCCTATTTTTTTAATCGTTGCTTTAGATTTCCCTTATCTTTGAATCCTTCTTACTCACCTAAGCGATCAGCTGCTAGCAGATATTTTGACTTTTCCTCAAGAACAGCGTACATTTTCCATGGAGGAATGACTTATGCAAAAAAATCAACCGATCCAAGAGCAGCTCGCCCAACAACCGTTGGCACTACTCTATCTCTCTCAACCGAATTGCAGTATTTGTGTTGCAGACAAACCACGCATCCAAAAACTGGCACAAACCCAGCAACTCCCCCTATTTACCATCAACACGCTGGCAGAGCCAGAAGCAGCCAGTCTATTTTCGGTCTTGACGGTTCCCGTCGTCCTCTTGTTCGCGAATGGGAAAGAAGTGCATCGTGAAGCCCGCATCATCGATTTCACACGTTTGACTCAACAAATCTTGCGGTATCAAGAAGCGCTCACAAGCGTTGAAGAGCAAGATTCCTACGAATCACTTTTTGACCAGTTAGACGAGTAAGTTCAGTGAATGAAAGCAACAAAACAGCTGCCAGATCGTAGTATATACAACGATCTGACAGCTGTTTTGCTGGTTCCTATTTATGTGATGCGATTATTCGCTTAGTGATGGTTCTTCTACTGGTTCTTCATGGGACAAGACGTTGCCTGAATACAAGAAATAAATCAATGTTTGCAATTCATTGGTTAAGTCAACGTTTTGAATCAGCACGCCTTTTGGTGCAGTGATCCGTGCAGGTGTAAAGTTCAAGATTCCTTTAATGCCAGCTTTCACAAGCTCGTTCACTAAATCTTGTGAATGTTGTGCGGGAACCGTCAAAATAGCCACATCGATCTGCTGGATCTTCACTTGTTCCTTCATGTCATCCATTGGATAAACCGGCACACCATCTACGATTCGACCAACTAGATCTTCGTTGACATCAAATGCGGCACTGATCCGAATGCTGTTGCTTTGGTGAAATTTGTATTTCAACAAGGCGCTCCCCAAGTTTCCGACACCGACTAAAGCTACATTCGTCATGTGGTCTTCGTTCAATGTCTTCGCAAAGAACTGCATCAAGCTTTCAACGTCATAGCCATAGCCGCGTTTTCCTAATTCACCAAAGTAGGAAAAGTCGCGGCGGATCGTCGCACTATCAACTTGAACAGCTTCACTTAGTTCGGTCGAAGAAACTTTTAATTTGCCAGCTTGGTGCAAAATACGCAAGTAACGATAATATAAAGGCAATCGCTTCGCTGTTGCCTTTGGAATTTGATGATCTTTCAAAGAATACTCCCCCATTGTGAAAAATTCACTTGTGATGAAGCTATCATAACAAATACATTGTTCAAAAATCAATTTGAATGCTCATAATTTGAAATATAAATTTTATAATGGTAAAATCAAACTTTTTCCCAATCGCCGTTTCCCTTAAAATATGATAGACTTGTAGTATTGCAACCTTGATACAGACAAGTTTCTTAAAGATAGGAATGACATACACATGATTTTATTACAAGCCAACCAAATCGCCCGTCTTTTCGGAGCCGAGGTTTTATTTGAAAATATCCAATTGGAGATTGCCAGCAATTCCCGAATCGCGCTTGTTGGGCGCAACGGTGCTGGTAAATCAACGCTACTGAAAATTATTGCTGGACTCGAAAGTCCTGATAAAGGAACGATCGCTAAAAACAAGACCGCTACGATGGGCTACTTAGCTCAAGATACCGGACTTGCTAGTCAGGCCACCGTTTGGGAAGAAATGCTAGGAGCTTTTGCAACGGTTCGGCAGATGGAGCAGCGCATGCGTACCTTAGAGATCGCCATCTCCGAAGCAGATCCTGCTGCTGACTCTGGCAATCTCCTGAAAGAATACGACCAATTGCAGCATGAATTTGCAGAAAAAAACGGCTATGGCTATGAAAATGAGATTCGCTCCGTCTTGCACGGTTTTCAGTTTGATCCTTCTTTTTACACGCAAGCAATCAATACCCTTTCTGGTGGTCAAAAAACCCGCTTGGCATTAGCAAAAATGCTACTGCAAAAACCTGATATCTTGATCCTCGATGAACCGACCAACCATTTAGACATCGAAACGTTATCTTGGTTGGAAAACTATCTGCAAGGATATGCCGGTGCGTTGCTGATCGTTTCCCATGACCGTTACTTCCTAGACAAAGTCGTCAACGAAGTCTACGAACTGAGTCGTCAAAAAATGCGCCACTACAAAGGCAATTACAGCCGCTATTTGACCCTGAAAGCGGAGCAGTTGCAAAGTGAATGGAAAGCCTTTGAAAAACAGCAAGAAGAAATCAATAAACTGGAAGACTTTGTTGCCCGCAACCTTGTCCGTGCGTCTACCACCAAACGCGCGCAAAGCCGCCGTAAGCAATTAGAGAAAATGGACCGGCTGGATCGCCCGCAAGGAGATGAAAAATCCGCCCACTTCCTTTTTTCTATTGAAAAGCCTTCAGGAAATGTTGTGATGCAAGTAGAAAATGCCGCTATCGGTTATTCTGAAGAAGAAGTTTTATCGGCGCCCATCGACTTAGATGTTCGGCGCAAAGATGCGATCGCTTTAGTAGGACCGAATGGGATCGGCAAATCAACCTTACTGAAATCGCTGATTCATAAAATCCCCTTTATTCAAGGAAAGGTCCATTTTGGCGCCAATGTCTCAATCGGGTACTATGACCAAACCCAATCTGATTTACACTCAACCAAAACGATCCTCCACGAGCTTTGGGATGACCACAGTACCACACCTGAAGTCGAGATTCGCAATATATTAGGCAGCTTCTTATTTTCGGGAGAAGATGTTGAAAAGCCGATCACGCTGTTAAGTGGTGGCGAAAAAGCCCGTGTCGCTTTGGCAAAATTAGCCATGGACCATGACAATTTCTTGATTTTGGATGAGCCAACCAACCATTTAGACATCGACAGCAAAGAAGTCTTAGAAAATGCCCTGATCGATTATGAAGGCACTTTGTTCTTCGTATCTCATGACCGCTACTTTATCAATCGAATCGCCACCAAGGTCGTGGAACTGTCTGAAAACGGCAGCAAGCTCTATCTCGGCGATTACGATTATTATTTAGAAAAGAAACAAGAAGAAGCTGAGATCGCAGCGATGTTGGAAGCAAAAACAACCGAAACCACCCTCTCAGCGGGCAAGCAAAACTTTGTCCAAAGCAAAGAACAGCAAAAAGCCGTTAGAAGCTTACAGCGGAAAGTCGCCCAAATCGAAGAAGAGCTTGCCGCAATAGAAGAAACAATTCAACAACTGGAACAAGACATGACCGCACCAGATGCGTTGAATGATCATATCAAATTGACCGCGTTGAATCAAGCATTAGAACAAGCCCGCACTGAACAAGAAGCTCTACTAGAAGCATGGGAAAATACTAGTTTAGAACTAGAGGCATTTGACAGTTGATCGAGGAATCAGTCTGTAGGCCGATGACAAGCGCCCCCTCCTTTGTTTTACTTAAAAGAACAGGATGAATACGTACGATTCGTAAAACAAGGAGGGAAAAATGCAAAAACAGACAGATGTTTATCGAAAGCGTCGGCCAATGGTTGTTTTGGCAGGATTGGTGTTGATTTGGATAGGGTTCAATCGAATCTCTCATCACGTGTTGTACGGAGAGTTGTCCGAACACGTGCAGACCGTCGTTGCCTATGATGAGAGTTATGACGACGAATATGTTTATTCTCAGGCTATCTTTAGTGATGACATCACTGCTTATTTATGGGAAATGGACATCACGACACCGATTTTCTTGCAGACGAACGAAGATTGGGCCGATAGATCCTATGGCAATGACGGCAGCCAAACCTTAGCAGAAAACGGCTGTGCGATTGCTTCTCTTGCGATGGTTCAATCCTATCTTGAAGGCTATCCCATTTCGCCACTAGAAGTCCTTGAATGGGCAGGAGATCATTATTACGTTGACGGCCAAGGAACGGACTGGCGGATTTTTTCTGACTTTGCCGATGCAAACGGCTACAACTACTATGATCTTGGCACAGATCTAGCCAGTGTTGAAGCTTACTTGCAACAAAATCATCCGGTCATCGTTTCTGTGACTCCAGGGGAATTTACAGATGGCGGCCATATTATGGTCTTAGGTGGAATGATGGACGATCAAGTGTTTGTCTTAGATCCCAATGATGATCCAGAAAAATCCCATTACGCTATCTATTACACACTAGATGAAATCGCTAATCAAAGCTTACGCTTTTGGACCTTCAGCTGATTGATCGAAAAAAGTCCCCTTTCGGGGCTTTTTTCTTTGTCGTGGCGTAGGCAGCAACTGGATCTTACTTTTTTAATAAAAAAACCATTTTTTCTCCCTTTAGGAATCCGCTTTCTATTATAATGGAAGAAAGAAAGGTGTGAAGTCTATGAAAATCGGTATCCCCAAAGAAATCAAGAACAATGAAAATCGTGTGGCATTGCCGCCCTCGGGAGTCTATGAGTTAGTCCAAGACGGACACGAAGTCTTCGTTGAACAAGGCGCTGGTGCAGGATCAACCTTTTCTGATCAAGCGTATCAGGAAGTCGGCGCTACGATTACTACCGTTGAAGAGGTTTGGGCCTCTGAATTGGTTATGAAAGTCAAAGAACCTTTACCAGAAGAATACCCCTTTTTACATGAGGGACTGGTTTTATTCACCTATTTCCACGTAGCCGCCAATCAGCAGCTTGCTCAAGCATTGATCGACAGCAAAGTGATCGCTGTTGCTTATGAAAACGTCCAGCTGGCGAACGGCACCCTGCCTCTGCTATCGCCTATGAGTGAGATCGCTGGAAGAATGTCTGTTCAAATCGGCGCACAATTTCTCGAAAAAATATATGGCGGAAAAGGGATCCTGCTTTCAGGTGTTCCCGGCGTCCGTCAAGGTCGGGTAACGATCATTGGTGGTGGCGTTGCCGGTGAGAATGCCGCGAGAGTCGCTGTAGGTTTAGGCGCACAAGTGACGATTTTAGACGTTTCGATCCCACGCTTACAAGAGCTGGATCGACAATTTTCTGGTCAAGTCCAAACCTTGTATTCCAATCGCTTGAATATCGAACGAACGATCCAATCCGCAGACTTGGTGGTAGGAGCCGTCTTATTGCCAGGACAAAAAGCTCCGTGCTTAGTGACCCGCGACATGGTGAAACAGATGCCTGAAAAATCCGTGATCGTCGATATTGCCATTGACCAAGGCGGAATTTTTGAGACCGAAGACAAAGTCACCACCCACGACGAGCCAACCTATATCCGGGAAGAAGTTATTCACTATGCAGTGGCGAATATGCCAGGTGCTGTGCCGCAAACGGCAACCATCGCATTGAGCATTGCCACCTTACCGTATGCCCAGCAGCTAGCGAGCGATCCTTTAGCAGCGTTGCGAGAAAATCAGGCACTTGCCAAAGGGGTCATCGCCTATGAGGGCGCATTTACTTCAAAAGAAGCCGCTCACGATCTGTCATTGCCTTTTACCGATCTATCGGAATTGATTTGAGCCACTCTCCCACAATAAAAACAGCAGCCGCACAAGTAATTCGCGGCTGCTGTTTTGCTTTCTATGAGAATTTCCTTTTTTGGGTAGCATGGGCTTTGGAAGTATGCTATATTCATACTTAAAAAAATTCGACCTAGACAGGAGGAACACTGTGCTTACTCAACAACAAATCCAAGCATTTCCCAAAGTAGAACTTCACTGCCACCTCGACGGTTCCATTCGTCCAGAAACATTGATCGCCATCGCCAATCAGCAAGAAATACCGATCGAGCAAGACATAGAAGCTGTGAAAGCACAGATGCAAGCCCCCAAAGATTGTCATGACCTGAGGGATTATCTTCGCTGCTTTGATTTCGTTCGGCCGTATTTGCAAACACAAGAAGCGTTAGCAGCTGCCGCCTATGATGTGATGGAACAAGCCGCTCAAGATGGGGTCGCTTATATTGAGATCCGCTTTGCTCCCAGCTTATCGATGGACAAAGGACTCACTTGCAGCCAGACCATCCAAGCCGTGATCGAAGGCATCGCACGAGCAGAAGAACGCTACCCAATCAAAGGCAATGTTTTGATCATTGGGATGCGTCAAGAAGACCTACCAGCTATTACGGCGATTTTTGATGAAGCGATCGCTCTTACCGATGAAAAAGTCGTCGGCATTGATCTGGCAGGTCCAGAAGAAGACGGGTACGTCCCTGATTTAGCTGCCAGCTATCAAGTGTTCCTCAAGAACCAAAGTGTCCAGCTGACCTTACATGCAGGCGAATGCGGCTGTGTGCAAAACATTTATCAAGCCATCGAAAGCGGTGCGCAACGGATTGGCCACGGCATCGCCTTAAAAGGAGATCCTATTGCTCAAGCGTTTGTTCGAGAACAAAATCGCTGTATCGAAGGCTGCCCTACCAGCAATGTTCATACGCGTGCAATTCCCACATACTCGGCATACCCATTAAGAGAATGGCTGAAAGCCAAGGTCCCTTTTTGTTTGAATACCGATAACCGAACGGTCTCAAACACGACATTGACCAATGAATACCTGCAAATGGCTCATCATTGCGACATGTCCGAATCAGAGATGCGCTTCTTAAACGAAACTGCCGCTCAGCATTCCTTTGCGGAAGCTGCCGACAAAGCGGTACTCTTGAAAAAAATTCAAGAATGGCAATTCTAATAAACATGGACGCTAGTGATCCCCACTGGCGTCCATGTTTTATTTCCAAAACGTTCAACTTTCTTTCCTTCACGCAAAGAAGAGCCGATCGATCCGTGTTAACCCCAAAGCATCGATTTCTAAAAGAGCTCTTTCGTAAATTTCTGTATTCGTTAAAGCCGCACTCTCGTGGGCATCGATCCCAATAATACAAGAGCAGCCGACTTCCTTGGCTATCTTCCAAAATTCAGGATGCGGATAACCACCGTTCGTATAGCCTGCCAAATTATACTCCAACGGCAGTTGATACTCTTTGGCTTTTTCACATAGGCGGTAGGCAACTTCTTCACAATGAGAATCGAAGGTTTTATAGCCCCGCATGAACACATCTGGGTGTGCCATATAAGCAAAAATTTCTGATTCAATTCCCTGTAAAGTAACACGGAGATAATCTTTGATCGCTTTTACCGAATCCCCAGGTGTGTGGTCGTAATAGTGATTGCTTTCGATTTCAGGAAAGTGATTGCCAAAAATCAAATAGTCGATCGACAGCCTTTCTTTCTCTGCAACTAGCCAAGGGATCATTGTTTTAAAATATTCACACTCTAATCCTAATTTCACATCGATTTGTCCTTGGTACTTTTCCTGTAAGCTTTTCACCGATGAAACGTAATCTTCCAATTGCGCAACATCCATCCGCATGGGGGAGACATACCCATCCTCAAAGGGCCAGGGACAATGATCAGCGAAGCCGATTTCCTTAAAGCCAGCTTGGATGGCTTTGATCACATAGTCTTCATCAGAATCCCGTGCATGTTTGCATCGAGTTGTGTGGGTATGATAGTTTGCTTTCCACATGGTTATTCACTCCTTTGTGTTTCTTCACTCATGTATTTTTTATTAATTACTCGTAAAACGGTGTTCACAGACCCCCATTGGCAAGCTTTGCCACATCTTGCATATTTCCCATTACCTCCCTTCGATTGAAGCGCTTTCTTCTATAATAACAAACTATCCCTCTATTTTCGCAGTTATTTGGTCAATAAAACAAAAAAAACAGTTGAAGTTTCCTGATTACGGATACTTCAACTGCTTTTTGCTATTTAATAAATAGTCCTCACTCCTCACGATTACTCAGACAGTTCAAAAATAAAGGAGTTAAGATCTCCACGATATTTCGAAATGGAGTATTCGATTGGTAAACGATCATAAGAAAACCCTTGGGTATGGAAATAAAACAACGGTTCATCTAAATCGATATCCAGTAAATCGCTCGCTGTCTCGTCAGCTTTGATCACTTCTAGCTTTCGCGATACTGTTTTTATCGGATACCCCATCTCCTCAAATTTACGATAAAGTTTCTCCTGTGAAAAATCGGCATGAATCAACTCTGGAAATAGATGAAACGGGATATAACTTGTAACCAAAACTATCGGTTTTTTTTCAGCAAAGCGTAGACGGGTCAGCTTATATACTTTAGCGCCTGGTGGTAAGGCAAGATTTTCGGAAACTTCCTCAGTCGCACGAACCACACCAAATTTTAAGACGTGTGTTTCAGGCATTAATCCTTTGCGTGACATTTCAGAGTCATAGCTTTCAATGACATGGGTAAATTCTTGTTGTATTTTGGGCTTACGTACGATGGTTCCTCGTCTTTTTCTTTTCTCTAAATAGCCCTCATTGACTAGCGCTTGAATGGCTTGACGAATCGTAGGACGACTGACACCATAGATTTCAGCTAGTTCTAATTCAGTAGGAATGAGTTGATTTTCGCTATATTCATTTGTCTCGATCTTATTCAAAATATCTTGTCGTATTTTCTTATGCAGCGGAATGTTCATTGGCACCTACTCCTCTAATTCTTGCTTTCATTATAACATAGGTTAGGATGACCAATAAATATGAGGAGTCGCTATAATGGCTTCAGCTTTTCCAATTATTGAGATGCACTCATGAGGCAACAGTAAAATACTTTGTCCCGACTGACACACTGTTCCCGCTATTTTTAACTCACCATTTACTATCGTTACGACACTCGCTACATCAGCTGAATTCTTGAGTGTCTGTTCGACAACTAAGTGCTTGATCGTGAATTCTCTTAGTTGAACTTCTTCTCCAAGTTTAAAAGTTGTCTTGGTGACTTTTTGCATCGGTTGTAGCGTTTCTACTGCACGTTTTACATGTAATTGTCTTTTTTTGCCAAATTCATCGGTTCGGTCGTAATCATAAAACCGATACGTAATGTCGGTTGCTTGCTGGATTTCATAGACCAATGCTCCTTTGGTCAGAGCGTGGATCGTGCCTGAGGGAATATAGATCAAATCTTCTCGGGACACGGGATATTCCTTTAATAGACGAGAATAGCTTCCCTGAGCGATCGCTTGTACTAAACTTTTTTTATCGGCAATCCGTTGTTCAGCATAGATCCACTTTTTCTCCGGAGCTTCTAGAAAATACCATGCTTCACTTTTCCCATAAGGCATCCCTTCCTTTTCTCTTGCTACTTGGTCTGTCGGATGTACTTGAATACTCAGGTCTTCATCACAAGCCGTAAAAGAAATGATCAGAGGATAAACTGCTCCTAGCGGCAAGCCAAACTTCGCTGGGTTTTCTTGGATCAGTTGGTTCAAAGTCACCTCCTGATCTCTCACTTTGCAATCAATCTCTGGAATTCCGCTCAGAGAATAGATCGAGCCAACTTTGGCACTTGCGCTGGAAATATAGTGCTTCAAACGAGGTGTTCCCCATATTCGCTCTCGTAATTCAGGGACTAAAATATACACAACGATTCCTCCTTAATCTGCTTGGGCAAACGCCTGCTAAAACACACCGATGATAACGCCTACTGCAGAAATAACCGTCAACACTAAAATCACTTTTGTTGCAGTCATTTGTTTTGAGGTCAAGAGATACCAAGCAAGTAAAACCATTGCTAAGGGGAGAATCTTAGGGAAAATCCCATCTAATACGGTTTGTAGTGCCTGAACCTCCTCACCCATTGGGATTTCAAGGGCAGTCGTCAATGCAATATTGGATGCAGCTAAGCCGCCAACTACCATCACCCCAAGTATATTGAATGCATCAGTGATTCGTTTCGCATTTTCCCCAACAATGACATCGATCGCATTTACACCTAATCGATAACCATTCATGAAACAAATATACGAAATCAATGGTCCAATAATGCCATAGCTCACTAAATAAAAGAGTGGGCCTAATGGATTCCCACCTGCAGCTAATCCCATTGCAATGGACAAGAGGATTGGAACAATAATTCCCTGAATGATTGAATCGCCGATTCCTGCGAGTGGCCCCATCAATGTAGTTTTGATATTGATTGGCATTTCTTCTGGTACATCTGCACCTAAAGCAATTTTTTCTTCCAATGAAGCCACGATTCCATTGATCAGTTGTCCCGTTTGGGGTTCTGTATTGTAAAACATTGAATGCCGCAAAAACAAGCGTCGTTTTGCCTCAGGATCATTTTTGTAATATTTTTCAGCAAATGGAATATAAGAATATGCCCATGCGTGTGCTTGCAATTTCTCATAACTCATGGACGACAAATGAGTGAATCCCCAACGACGCCATATGCTACGCAATTCTTTTTTACTTAATGTATTCTCCATAATTAACCCCTCCTAAAACAAATCATCATCTTCATAAGCTACATTTGTTCCTTGAACCTCTGGAGCCGTTTGAGTCATCGTGGTCTTCCCTGTACTCAAATAAACGATATAAGCAACCATCGCCGCTAAGAAAACAAGTGCGATCATATTCAGATTGGCAAATGCCATCAAAACAAACCCTGCAAAAAAGAACACTAAATGTGCTTTTTCTTTAATGACGATCCCCATCAACATTGCGATCCCCAAGGCAGGTAGCACGCCGCCTAAAACAGAAATAATATCCGTAACGACATCTGGGACATTGTTTAACAACCAATCAACCAATCCTCGACCAAAGAAAATCGCCGCAAAAATGGGAACAGCTCTCAACAAAAAGGTTGTGATCTGTGGATAAACGATATGGTTCATGACGATCCCTCGCTCATCGATCGTTTCAGCCGCAGTCTGAGCACGCGTATTCCAGAATGAATACAAAGCCATTCGTGTATTATAAAAAATCAATCCAAATGTTTGGCCAATTAAAATTGCTAAGGTAACTGCAACTGCTGGATCTTTAGTCGTCGCTAATGCAAGTCCGATGCCACCATAAGCAGCATAGGTAATTTCACTATTTGTCGCGCCCCCTGTCGAAAGATTGGCAATGAAAACTGCCTGAACCGCTAATCCACATAGAACACCCGCCTGAATATCCCCAAATGCGATCCCTGTTAGAAACCCTGCGATAAGCGGACGGCCAACAACATAGAACCCTCCACTCATCCCAAAAAGCCACGGACTTTCAATCGCACCTAAATAGCAGAATATCCCCGTTAACAATGCTGGCAATAATAAACTCCCATTCATTTTGTCTCCTCCTTATCCTAGAGAATCGTATTTTTTCTTCATTGCTTCCCAGCTTTTACTATCATCATCTGGCAATAGTTGAAACAAAACTTCGATTCCTTTTGATGTGATATACTCGAATGCCTCATAATCCTTTTGATCAATAGCTACGGTTCTACCTAATACTTTTGACCTTCTCTTGTATTCATAGGCCCAACATTTAGTTGTTTTCCAAAATCAACCCCCAGTTTTACAAGTTCAGCAAATGTTTGTGGAGAATTACTGATCAAGAAAAAATTTTTCTCCGATTGTTTCCCTTTTGGGATACTTTCTATTGCTTGCTCAGTCGTATAAATACCTAGTTTTAAATTACCTGCAGCTGCCTTCAAGACTTTTTTACGTAATTCATCTTGAGCGATATCATCGCCAACAACAAGAATTCCTTGTACCGGTCGTGACTTTGTCCATCTCGTTGTTGTCTGCCCATGAATCACTCGATCATCCACACGTGCTAAAGTTATTGTCATCTTCAATCTCCCCTATCTTTAAAATATATTCTCATCCTCAAATTCATTATCGTCCTCGATAAAAGTCACCCCATCTTTACCTGCAGCAATCGCTAAATCAAACAAAGCATCGAACGATCGACTTCCCACTGCTAAACCAACTTCCAAGAGCATGGGTAGATTCATACCAGCAACTAATTTGATTGGTTTCTTATGCTCTAATAAGTAATTATAAGAAACATTGAAAGGCGTTCCTCCTTTGATATCTGTAAGAATCAAAACCTCCTCTTTCTTCAATTGTTCCATTACTTGATAGAACTGTTTTTTGAACGCCTCTACACCTGCATCTGTCAACTGAATCGCTATCAACTGATCATTCTCCCCAGCAATCATTTGATAGCTCTGTAATAACCCTGTTCCAAAGTTTCCATGAGATGCTACGATCACTTTCATTGTTTCCCCTCCAATATGTAATTACAAATAAAATTGTTACCCTTATACTAAACCTACCAGGTAAGCGTTGTCAATATGGTAAAATTAATATATTTAGCTATTTGACAAAAAAGTTATTGTGAAGTATCATCTGATTTGTAATTACATATCAGGAGGGGAAACCATGAAAAAATTTTCGATTGATCAATTGGCTCGTTTCATTGATCATACAAACTTAAAACCATTTGCAACCGAAGAAGACTTAAAGATTTTGTGCGAGGAAGCAAAAGAGTATCACTTTAAAATGGTTGCCATCAACCAAGTTCAATCTAACCGATGCTATACCCACTTAAAAGAAACGGATATTGGGATTGGTGCAGCAATAGGATTTCCGTTAGGACAAACATCAATTGCAGCAAAAGCCTTTGAAACAAAAGATGCAATAGAAAATGGTGCGACAGAAATCGACTATGTTATCAATATCACTGAAGTAAAAGCCCAAAATTGGGATTATCTTAAAGAAGAAATGCAAACCATCGTTTCTTTGTGCCGAGAAAAACAAGTTATTTCCAAAGTTATTTTTGAGAATGCGTATTTAACTCAGGAAGAAAAGATTGCACTTTGTCAGATCGCCAAAGAAATCAGACCAGATTTTATTAAAACCTCCACTGGATTTGCACCATCTGGGGCGACTTTCGAGGATATAACACTCATGAAACAATATGTAGGAGAGGATGTAGCGATCAAAGCTGCAGGTGGTATCCGTGATGCAGAAACATTCTTAAAAATGATCCAACTCGGAGCAAGTCGCATTGGGACAAGTTCTGGTATCTCAATCATCGAAACACTAAAAGCGGACGCATTGGATGGGTATATAACTATTTAAGGAGGAGTATATGACTACGATCGCGATTACCGGAGCCAACGGCTATTTAGCCTCTTTGATTCAGAAACAAAATCACGAAACCTTCTCATTTCTTCCTATCACTCGTAAGGATGTCGATTATGAAGATTTAGCTGCCGTCAATAAGTTTTTTGAAAAGCAAACGTTTGACATACTCATCCATACCGCTGCACGTACCCAAACGGCCGACTGTGAAGCACATCCCTTTGAAACAAAAAAAGTGAACACGGACAGTGCAATTGAATTAGCAAAGATTTGTAAAAAAAAGAATGCTCGCTTCATTTTTTTAAGTACTGAACAAGTCTTCAACGATAACGCAGTCGGTCCCTATTCAGAATCGGATTCGCCCAAAAGCGCATCGATCTATGGGCAACAAAAACTAGCTGTCGAAACCTTCCTAAGAACCTTTGATTGCGATTATTTGATTTTACGCCTTTCATGGATGATGGGTCTTTCTTATCCCGAAGTCTCTGCCAGCCCGAATATTCTCAAGCAGGTAATAAACGCCTTCTTGTATCAGCAGCCAACCTCCTTGTATATTAGAGTTAGGGTTTTAACCTTCCGGTTTTGATTGGATAACCCTATGAACCATCGTTATTTTAATTTGGTATTAACTCATTCATTTTGAGATAATATATTTATTGGATTGAGAGGCTATGCCGTTGCCTCCTTGAGTTTTGAAGCTCGTAATCGAAAGACTGGCACCTCTCTCTGATAAGTGGATTACGTATGAGTTAGATGTTGAAAGTTTTTGCTTTACTCCGTATCTCGTACAAGGTAGTGACGCTTTTCAGTTGAGCGGGTTTCAATCCAAAATATTTTTTTAGAAAGGTCAAATGTATGTACTTCTTAGGAATTGATATCGGCAAGCGAACTCACGTGGCTTCTTTAATGAGTGAAGAAGGTAAAGTGATCCTAAAAGGTTTTTCTTTCCCTAACACTACTGAAGGAGCTGATTCCCTGATTGAGCGGCTTTCAAAATATTCAGAGACTCCCGCTGACTTTATTGTCGGAATGGAAGCTACGGGTCATTATTGGCTCTCCATCTTTTCATACCTCCACGAATCAGACTTTTTGATTCACGTTGTGAATCCTCTTCAAACCGATGGCTGGCGCAAAGGAACAGAAATCAGAAAACGAAAAAATGATATTATTGATTCTGTTTTGATTGCTGACTTGATGCGTTATGGTTCCTTTGTAGAAACAGTATTGTCTGATGAAAATGTTTTTTCGTTAAAACAACTTTCACGTTACCGAACCTATTTAGTAGGTACCGCAAGCGACTTCAAACGAAAAATCATAGCTGTACTAGATCAAGTGTTTCCTGAATATGCATCAATTTTTTCTAAACAAGGTATTTTCGGAAAAGCGTCTAAAGAGTTATTGCTTGAGTTTAGTTCTCCTATAGAGCTAGAAGAAATTTCGGCAGAAACGTTGGCTCAATACTTAGCTGAGTTAAGCAGGAACCGAATAAAGCCAGAGAAAGCAGATCAATTGAAGCAAGCAGCTTCTAACTCCTTTGGAGTGAAATTTGCTCAAGAAGCTTTTACATTTCAATTACGCTCCATGATTGAACAATTGAAATTCATCGAAAGCCAAGTAAAAGAAACTGAAAAAGAAATTAAGCGCATAATGAGTAATTTAGACTCTGTTATTCTCACAATCCCTGGAATCGGCCCTATAAATGGCGCGACAATTCTTGGTGAAATTGGAGACATTCGCAAATTTTCTAATCCGAAAAAACTGGTTGCTTATGCTGGCATAGACGCGTCTGTGTCCCAATCTGGGCAATACGAAGCAACACATAATGTTATGAGCAAGCGTGGATCTCCATACTTACGAAAAGCCTTGTTTTCAGCTGCTCTAGTTGCTTCTCAATGTGATCCTGTTTTTCGCGCGTTTTATCAGAAAAAAATTTCTGAGGGAAAGCATCATCTGACGGCCTTAGGTGCTGTTTCTCGTAAGCTTTGTTATGTGATTCATGCTATTTTAACTAAAAATGAACCTTATAAGATTGTTTCCGATTAGCTATTGAACAATCAAAAAAATCTAATAGTGAAAGGTCTATTTGTTGTACTCATTTTTTGGACTTAACTGTTATAAAATATTTTTTTGATTTAGCTAATTTTCACTTGACTCTATATAGTTAGTCTTTCCAGTACATGAGGTAAGAGGACTCACTTACGCCAAAAAATTTGCTGATCAACTTGAAAAAATCCTTCAACTACCAACTGGCATTTATCATTTTTCTAGTACGAACTCACTGTCTACCTATGCGCTCGCGACATTTATTGCCAAAGAGCTTGGCTTTGATGAAAAATTATGTAGAAAGTATGTTTTGCCAGATGAGGAACGTTACGCCCAGGCGCCTCGTGATCTTCGTTTAGCCACTGAAAAAATAAAAAGCCATGGTCTGTCACTATCTTCTTCTCAAAATGATGTGATCGAATGTCTGAAAGATTTTGGCTGGCAATAAAAATGATCTCCAAAAGTCCTAGCCAAAAAGGCTACGAATTATTCGGTACGATTGATTGTCAATGAAATGAAAACCATACGAAAAAAGCACGTACTTTTTCTAGCAGTACGTGCTTTCGTTATCAAGCAGCTATTTGAAAATATTGTGTTAGTTGTAAGAGCCCCCCTGTCCAACTCTCTCTTCAATCAACGCCACCGCACGATCGATCCCAGCGTCTTTTGTTTCTTCTAGCACCACGTAACAGTATGGCTTGTGTTTGATCAGAAGCTGTAAAATTTCTGGATACCGTATTTGTCCTTCGCCTAATGGGACAGGGATCACTTCTTCTCCCGAGAGTTGAAAATCCTTTAGGTGCAAGCAGACGATTTTCTCTCCGAAAAGAGTAAATGCTTCTTCTACCAATGCGACTTGATCAGCAGCCGTTTTTGCGGTGATCAAATTCGTTGGATCGTAAATGATCCCTAAATAATCAGAAGGAACACGTTCAATCAGCTCGGCGATGCGCTGATTCGAATACAGCGGATGATTCAGTCCAGCTTCGATCCCTACCATGATTTGATGTTTTTCTCCCACTCGAACGAGTCGCTGGATCACATGGATCAAGTCTTCGAAAACCTCATCTGAAAAATTCTCTTCGCTATATCCCAGCGCGGCAATGACTGAGCCTGTTTCTGAAGCCACCATGCTGGCACCAAAATAACGGGCATGGAATAAATAGCGCTCAAATTTCTGTAAGATTTTTTCTCGTTCCTCTGGTTCGGGATGAATCAAGTTACTATAACAACTTAACAAAGCGATTTGAACGCCTTGTTCTTGGAATTCATTCTTGAAGAAGGTCCCCATACCTGGATTCATCTTTTCAGGAGCACTTAGATCTGGAAAAGACGCATTCAAGGCAAACTGAACGTTTTTTATTTTCTTTGCACCTACCGCTTGTGCTAACTGCTTTGGTGTATATTCTCCTGAAAGGTCATGCCCTCGGATGGCTAAATGAATCATCTGACTCCTCGCTTTCTACTATTTTTTCCCATTCAATAATCAAATTTTCATAAGGTTCTAGCCTATGGTTACCAAGCGCCAGCGCTTCCCCTGATAAGCGTTCGAAACCGGGGAGATGTAAGGTAAAGTCAGCTGTCGTCAGCCCTAAGTTACTGATCCAGAGTTGGACATGGGTCGCTGACTCTCGGCGATACTTCATCACACCTTCCGAACATTTGATCAACTGGCGCTCTGATTCATAAGGGAAAAGTTCTTTGCGACAAAACGACTGCCATATCAAACTGTCTGTTAAATTGCTAGGTAGCGCACCTAAATAGATGATCTCTCCTTGAGCCAGTTGTTTCTTAGCTAGTAGCGTTTGGTCATTCCCTCGTCCGATCGTTTCCCAATCTTCTGGGCAGTGAAAAACGGTGACCAAATGATCCAAAGGTTCTTTTAGGCCGTCATAGGTTAGCTGATAAGTCAGTCCTTTCACCGTAAACTGCTGGATTTTGTCAAACCCGAGCCATTCTCCTAAACGATCTAAGCCATTCGTCGCTGGCCACGCCAGCTCTTTGGTTCGATCCCCCGTCATCGGGCCTAAAATCAGCTTGCCTCCTACTTCAGTAAAGGCGGCAAATTTTTTCAACAAGGTAGGACTGATCCAACGAACAAATGGGGCAAGAACAACATCATACTCTTCTAACGGACTATTTTCTTGAATGATTTCTACACGAATTCCTTGCCGAATCAGACTGCCGTAAAATTCGGTAAACAGGCTGCGATAATCATAAACACCCCCATGATCGATCGTGTAAAAACGTTTCGAGTAATCCGAGTAGATAATGGCTATTTTTGCCGATACATACTTCGTTTCCGCTAAAAGTGGTGCGATCTGTTGTCTTAGTTCGCCAATCCGAACTACCTCTTCATACCCACGATCTGGCTCTCCCCAAGCAGTTAACACGGCACTATGGGGTTGCTCCACACCATAGCGATGTCCACGAAAATGCCAAAAGCAGAAGGATTTCAAATTACCAGCATAGCCAATGAACGCTTCACTTGTGACAAACCCATGAGGACGAGGTGCCGCATAATTTTCAATATGACCTGCATTGGCAGTACAAGTTTCTAACAATAACATTTCCTTGTTGCGCGGTTTGACATTCCGCCAACGATCCAAGTTCATGGTATACGCTGGATAGTTGTCTGCCGGTGCATACGTATCAAAACCAGCAATATCTAAATCAGCAAATAGCTCATCATTTTGCAAGTTAAACCCAAAAGCGGAGTTATGGGTAATGGGTAACGCGGTCTCCATTCGGATAAAATGACAAAGATCATGCGCAAACTCATTCAACGTATCAGTGGTAAAACGGCGAAAGGCATTCATCAAGGAAGAATTATGCAAAAATGGGGTCGTTAGCGGCAAGACGACATCCTCAAATGCGTCATACCACTCACTCCACACCTTCGTTCCCCAACACTCATTGAGGTTAGTCACGGATTGATAGCTGTCTTTTAAATACGTATGCCAACGCGTTTGGCACGTCGTACAATAACATAGATCGACATGACATTTAAACTCATTGTCCAATTGCAACATAACAACATTTTCATGTTTTTCGGCAATCTCAGCGATTTTTCTCGTCAAACGATAGGCATAACGGCGAAAGTCCTCGTTGTTGGTACAGACATGCTGTCTTGAGCCGTGATGCATCTTCGTTCCATCTTGGTTAGTGACCAATGCTTCTGGGTACTGTTTTGTAAACCAGCGGGGTGGGGTCGGCGTTGAAATACATAAGCAAACATCGATGCCATTTGCTTGGTACTGTTCTAGCGCACGTTCCAACAACGAAAAATCATATTCTCCAGGTTGAGGCTCCAAGTCGCGCCACATGAATTCCCCAATTCTAGCAAAATTCATGCCCAACGTTTTCATCGTGTGACTATCACTTTGCATGATTTCTTCCGACCAGACTTCTGGATACATGCAGGCGCCGTAATAAATATCAGGAAACAGTGGTTGCTCATGGAAAAACGCCTGTAGACGAATCGCTACATAGCGAGCGATCATATGCGCCCCGAGCTTTGAAAAGTGGGTATCATCTGCAAGACCTGCAGGATAATTGGGGTGCTCATTCGGTGCTAACCAAACAAAGAGTGCTTTGGAAGCTTCTAGTCCTAATGTGTCATAATAATGATAGGTATAGCGATTTAAATCAAACAAAACTACTTCTTCCGTTCGACTAAGTTCTCTTAAGACAGGTAAAAATGCTGACAACGTATGCGCCAATCGTCCCTCTTCTCCTACCCGCCGTTCAACAGGTGTACACAGGATCGGGATTCCTGCTTTTTCTTTGATTTGACGGATCATGTCTGTCAAATGAGCAATGTACGCCTCCATCGTGACATGATTTTTCTCTTTTTGGTCATTATGTCCAAATTGCAGTAGGACGACTGTATTCGGTTCGACTTCTTGCAGGAGTTGCTCAAACAACCCTTCTTCGATAAACGAACGAGTCGTACTGCCGTTTTTTGCAAAATTGCGTACGTTTACTTCTGGGGGTAGATAGCTTGGTAAGGCTTGTCCCCAGCCCATCATTGGCTGTTGATCAAGGGGATAATCCGCCACGGTTGAATCTCCGCCTAGAACGATTTTCATTTCTTTTCTTCCTCCATCTATTTACTATCAGATTTCCAACAGCGTTGACAAGTCTGCTGGTTTTCTTGCTGAACTTAAGCTGTATTAGAAATCGCTTTCTTTTCTATTATACAAAACATTGGCTGACGAAAACATAGAAAAATCAGAGCAAAAGCTGCGAAAATACGAGCTTTTACGCAGCAACCAACAGTGATCAGCTCTGACCTTTTCGATATTGTCCTGGGGTCATTCCCGTGCACTTTTTAAATAAACGATTGAAGTAACTGGGATTATACCCAAGGTTTTCTGCAATTTCATTGATTTGATGATCGGTTTCTAGCAACTGCCGTTTCGCTTCTACGATGCGAACATTGGTTAAATAATCAATAAAGTTGACCTGCTTGGCACGCTTGAACTCCTTACTCAAAAAGATTGGGTCTACTTCGAAACGATCCGCAACATATTCTAACGAAATTTGTTCATTGCGAAAATCAGATTGGATGTACTCCGCTACTTTTTGGATCATTTCACTATAAGAATTAGCGACATTTTCTTGCCAGAGGATGGAGACGGGCTTTAAGAAATGATGGTACAAAAAGGCTTGGATCTGATTGATGTCTAAAAGTCGTTCGATTCGTTCTAACACAACCGTTTTCGATACATAATCCGTTCGTGAGACACCATTTTCATTTAAAAGGTAATCGACTTGATCGTACAGTCGATTGACCACATAGATCACCGCAGCCTGTTGATTGTTTTCTGCCACGACCTGTTCCAAAAACCGCTGGACACTTCGTTGCAATTCTTCATGATAGCCACTTTTCAGCGCTGTTAAAATCAAGTTTTCTTGCGAAAGAGAATACTTCGGCAACGGGCGCATTTTCTCTCCTTGAAGCACTTGATTTTCGGGAATCAACCGTTGCAGATGGATTTGCTTTTTGAGACGTTGGGCAACTTCAGGCAACTTGCGAATCTCAGTTTCTTGTTGCGAACTAACGATGGTGACATAACGGCAGACGATCAAATTGATTTGCTTGGTAACCATCGTGAAGTAATCTGTCAGTTGCTGCTCTTGATTGACCACAAAAACCAAAATCCGTCCTTCATTTGACGAAACGATGGTTGATTCTGGGGAAAACATGGCTGTGACATCCGTTATAATGTTTTCTAGCGCAAACAAAATGTGGGTTTCATCTTGTGAATTTGCTTGATTGCTTAATAGATCATTGAGTTGGAAATAAAACAGGCGATACCCTTGGTCACTTAAACGCCAGTTTTTTTGCTGCAGTAATTGTTGCGATTCTTCCTCTGACAAATAGCCATAATACCCTTCCATCAAATGTTGGATCACTTGCCGCTTCTGCGAATCTTGAAAGCGTTCCGCCTGATTTTGTAGCAATCCTTTTTCCCGACTTAATTGTTGCCAACGGTCCACCAAAAACTCCAGATCGTTTTCTTTTTTCCACTGGGTATTGCCAAAGAGCTGATCCATCGTTTTTTCAAAAGGTTGGTATTGTTTTTTTGCCAAAAAGAGACTCATGACTGCCACACAAGCAATAAAAAGAATACTTACGACGATCAGCACTCTAGCCAAATGAGTGACTGGCTCGGTAATCAATGCTAAGGGAACGACGGTATAAAATGTCCATATTTGGTTGAGTCGCGTACTGTTTACGGCGATCATGCTATAATCATTGCCATTGATCGATTCGACCCAGGTTCCTTGATGCTCCTCACTCAGCGGTTGGATAACATTCGCTAAGTTCTGATCGCCAATAAAACGAAAACTCTCATGATTAAAGGAAATCGCTGCGAGTCCATTTTCAATTTGAGTATCATAAAAATACTTTAACAATGATTGCTCGTCGATCGTTGCAACTAAAAAAATTTTAGGCTGATCTTCACCTTGGCTATCAATGTTTTGTACAAAAATCAATTCATCCTCTTCTTCAATGATCTTCCACTGGTACTGCCTCCCATTATCGATCCGATAGCGTTCAAATGCTGTTTTGGTTTGCTCGAGCGTTAATTCATACGTGCCGCCACTTTCAATCCCAAAGGGCGCCTCGCCGAGCGAATAAATACCGATTCGATTGACATAATTGGAGCTATTGGTTAAGTAAAACAATTCTTCCGACAGCTGGATCAACGTCTGATAATTCGTCGTTTCCAATAAATCTTCTTGGTAGCGCCTTTGAAACGATTGCCCCCAAACGCTTAAAGTCACTTCCAGCTGCGAGAACTGTTGGTTGATGTTACTAACGATTCCTTCGACTTGGCGATTGTTTAGTTCTTGATACGATCGTTGTAATGGTCCGATCAAATAGGCATGCAAAAAGATTGCAACGGCTAATAGCGGCACGACGATCCATAGACTGGCTAGCTGCAGTTTTCGATGAAAACCGCCTGTTTTAAAGTACTTCATTCCCAAACACCCTTGTAATAGATTTTATGTAACAAATTGTCATACGAAAAAACGCATGACAACCTATCCACAACTATTGAAGTGTATCATCCTTTGACGGATCCAATCAGCATTCCTTTGGCAAAATGTTTTTGCAAAAACGGATAGAAGATCAAAATTGGCAAAGTCGCCACAATGATGACTGCAAATTTGATTCCTTGTTCAGGCGGCACATAGTTGGGGTCCATACTTGCTAACGCATTGGCACCACTGGAGGCCATCGTGATCTGTCTTAACAATAACTGAATCGGCCATTTTGCTGAATCATTGATATAGAGCAATCCACTCATGAAGTCGTTCCAGATACCAACGGCGTAAAAAAGGGTGAAGGTCGCGATCACTGGTTTTGATAAAGGCAAAATGATTTTCCATAAGATCCCTAGTTCCGTACAGCCATCCATCTTGGCGGATTCTTCCAATTCGATCGGCATTTCTTGGAAAAAGTTTTTGATGATCATTAAGTTGAACGGATTGATCGCGATTGGCAAAATCAATGCCCAATAAGAATTGATCAGTCCTAAATTTTTCACCACGATAAACGTTGGGATCATCCCACCTGAAAAGAGCATTGCAAAAATCACGAGATTCAACAAGGTGTTCCGTCCTTTTAGGTGCTTGCGTGATAAAGGATAGGCAAAGGTGAAGGTACAGAAAAGCTGCACCAGCGTGCCAACGATGGTAACGCCGACCGTTACAAGCAAACTACGGATAAAGGTGTTGGTTGAAAAAATAAAGCGATAGGAGTCGAGACTGATCTCATTTGGCCATAAGAAAAACGAACGTGTGGTCAATTCTAACTCCGTAGCAAATGAACCTGCGATCACATAAATAAAAGGAATCACCATGAATAACCCAATCAATGCCAAAAATAGCGCATTAAAAATGTCAAATATTTTCCCTGCCTTCGTATTGTGTAAAGTATCCATCTTTTTCCTCCTTAGTATAAGCCGCTTTCGCCAAAGCGTTTCGCTAATTTATTGGTACAAAGTACGAGGATGATCCCAACGATCGATTTAAATAATCCGACGGCTGTTGAGTAACTGTAAGCGCCATTGGTGATCCCCATCATATACACATACGTATCAAAAACATCTGCTACTGTTCGGTTCAACTGATTGGTCATCAAGAAAATCTGATCAAACCCAGTAGACAAAATCGACCCGATCCGCATGATCAGCATAATGATGATCGTCGAACGAATCGCAGGCAAAGTGATGTGCCACACACGACGGAAACGTCCTGCACCATCCATGATCGCGGCTTCGTATTGTTCCTGATCTACACCTGATAAGGCAGCTAAATAAATAATAGTCCCCCAACCGATCTCTTTCCAAATCGATTGCATTACGATCATGGGGCGGAACCATTGCGGGTCTGAGAGAAAGTCGATTTCAACGCCTGTCAACGAAGCGATAAATTGAGTGATCGCTCCATGATCGATGTTGAATAAGATATGCCAAAGACTAACGACGATCGTCCATGAAAGAAAATGTGGTACATAGACGAAGGTTTGAATGGTCCGCTGAAACAGCTTGTTGCGCAATTCATTCAGTAACAGTGCCAAAAAGATGGGTGCTGGAAACGAAAAGAAGATGTTTAAAAAGGCAATCATCAACGTGTTCCACAAGATCCGAAAGAAATCAGGATTATTGAAGAAATCCATAAAATTTTGTGTTCCGACCCATGGACTATCTGCGATTCCTAAAAAGGGCACATAATCTTTGAAAGCAATGATCAACCCATACATCGGTGCATAACGAAATACTGCAAAATAGATGATCCCGGGAATCGTCAAAATATAGAGCCATTTATTTTGTTTAAAATGGTTGAGAAAACTCCCCCATTGCTCTTTCGTTTTCGGCACTTTTTTTATTGTTGTTTCCATTCATTCTCCTCCTCTAACTCCGCTCCGATCAGTGCTAAACAACAAATCGTATTTAGACCCCACTGTGCCAACACATTGGTCGATACCCACGGCATTTCTTTTATTTTTTTCCACGTTGTCGCTGCTTCAATGGTCGCTTCGATCGGCAATGGAACACCCGATTTGTCATTATCAAGCAATAACTGCCAAGCCCTTTGGCTGATTGCTTGATCGTTACGCACTCGCCCAGCAAAGGCCATCATCGTCGACGCAAACATTGGCCAGGCAAAATGAGGTTCCGTCAGTACCCCGTTTGATTCTTCTGCTTTTCTCTCAGGACTCAAGCTATAAAACCAGCCAAACTCCCCTAACATCTCTGTCCACTCGGGGTCTTCCAGCACTTGAGCAAGTTCTAACCAAACTTGCGGCGCCCCAAAGGAGATGACCATGTGATAGCCGCCAAAATTCCCAGTTCCCATATAAGATAAGGTTTTGTCTTGTGGATCAAATAACACTGTGGGACCAGACAATAGGCGCTGGGGCATGGCTTTGATGCAGGTGATGCCCGTGCGAATTTTTTCAAGGTAAACAGGATCATTCGTCCGTTCCCACTGGGTAAACCAGTTCGAGACTAGCGCAGCCCAATCTGGTCCGATGCGAATCGGTATCCGCTTCGTTTCTCGTTCATAAAACTCGCGCATCGGTGGTAACGCATCAAAAGCATAGGTTTCATTGTCTTTGACTTGTTCCATAATCTCCCCAATGCGTTCATCCGCTGTCAAATAGTAGTAGTAGCGATGGAGACCCGCCATTGAAATTCGAACTTCTTTTGCTTGGCAGCCCCAATGAACGACATTATGCCGTGACCCTAATCCTTTGTATTCACCAGCATGATACTGATCGACTTCTGAAGTATGTCTCGTCATACTTTCAGCCAGATAGTAGACGCTTGGATCACCAGTCCGTAAGAAATCTAGCCAAAGCCACATGTTAGGGACCAATTCAGTGTTTTGCCAAGCGTACCCACCAAGATCGTAGCGCCATTGGTGTCGAAACTGATCATAGGTATGCATGACATCACCATAGTTCCAATAGCCATACCAACTTCTTTGTTGGACTTCTGCTAAATAGAATTGACGCATCTTAGCCAATTGTTGCTCCAGCAACTGTTTCGTTTTCGTTGATTCGTCTGGTAAACTGATCCTGCCAAAAACCTTCGTCTCTTGATAACGCTCTGGCAATGAAACGATCTGGGCAGGTTCTTGGTTTTCTTGAGCTAAGCCCAGCAACACTTCTTCTGACGGGGCTTCTTCATATAGATCCAACCAACAACGCGTCGTATTTGCTACGCCAACTGCCGTCGAACGAATCTCTTCCATTCCTTCGTATCCGCTAAGCATATGATCACGTTTGGAATAGTGCTGAAAATCCATTGGCTTGGCATTCGGTGACCACTGCCACATCGTGATTTGGGTTTCTTTTTGGGTGATGCCTGTCACCTCGATCGCAGATGGTGCTTTTTCCCAAAATTTCTCCATGCTGCAAGCAACGCCGCCGGTTTCTCCCCCAGCGTAAAAGGTACCTGAATAATGCTCGCCATCCCCAATGGGCAACCAACAGTACCCAGCTTCTGTCTGTTTTTCTAATTCAAATGACCGATGATTGATTTGATTGACCCGAAAATTGTCCCAAATAGCATTTTCCACCGCATGAGACAGCATCGGCTCGTCCGCTGAGGTCAATGAAACGAGCTGTCCACTGGCTTGTTCTTGATAGGGAATGTTTTGCTGATAGTGTCGCCGTGAAAGTAACAATTGTGCCGCTTCATGATACACAGCATCTGCAATAAATTTGACTTGTCGATTCCAATTTTCACCTGTCAACGCATAATCAAATGCTATCCCCATGCCTTCATAAGCAAGTGGTTTGATGATAATGACCGTATGAATGATTTCCAATTTGCTGATTTCGCGAAAGATACGGAACCGTAAAATAAACTCTTGCACCACTTCTTGATTGATCTCAATGACGCCCGTTACTTTGATAACGGCTTTTTCTGAACCATTTTCTTCCAACATCAAGTCCGTTACTTTGGACTGCACCTTTTTGTTTTGGTATTGCAGGATTGCGTGAAGATCATGCAATTTTTTCTGCCCATTGACCGCTACCCAGTCCAAAACATTTTTCCCTTCCCCATGTTTCGGGAAGAAGCCTTTGATCGTACCGTTGTCAAAATAAATACCGTTGTAAGCTTCCCTAGCAATCGCCTGTTTCTTCTGGACACGCTGTTTTCTTTGAAAAAGTAACTGCGTCGTTTCTGCCACCAGACCACTGTGTCCTGTCCATTTCACACTGCCATCTGGCCAGTAAGCCAGTACTTTCGTTTGCAGCGGCTCCTCCCCCAGCAAAAACAGTTCCTCCCTTAGAACCTCAGGTTGTAAAGCCCCTTTTTCCCATGGATACCCAAAACTCAGCCCACGTTTTCCCTTAGGTTTATTTTTGAGCCATTTCAATGCCATGTTCGATTTCCTCCTCTTCCCTCTCTGCAGGTTGAACTGCATCGTTTTGTTGCTTTAGCTTTTGTTCATTTTCATCAAATAATTTCAAGTAAATCCCCATTGTGCCAATGATCCACATCCCAATACTTAAAAATGGAAGGAGACCGGGGAGAAAAAAGCTGATCGTACTACAAATCCCAAACCAAAGGACGCCTAAAAAGGTGCCAATAGGTTGAAAAAAAAGAAAGCGTAGCGAAGCGCCTAGGTACTTCTTCGTTGGGAGCACATAATATTCGTACATGCTAAGCAATGTATTGATCACAGCGATCGCGACGCATTGGCTAACGATTAATAGGATCAAGCCTGTTTGAGTCAATGCCGCTAAAAATCCTTGCTGGATCACCACCATGGGGCACAAATAAAAGAGAATGATCGGTAAGCCCAAGCGATTCGATCGCCAAAAGTTCCTGCGGTAATACCCAAAGAACGTTTGAAAAAAAGGCGGCGATTCCTGTTTAAGGGTTTTCTTTGCTACGTGGAATCCTGCTTGTACGCTAGGCGCCAGTCCAAAGATGATCCCACCTACTAGTGCACCTATAATAACGGTTACATTTATCAGCAAACAATAAAAGACAAAATCTGCTGCTTGATATGCTTTCTGCCAATTCATCACCGTTCCTCCTCTAAGGAATATACCTTTAAGTCTTTATAGCGGGCCTTCATTGGCGCCATTTGCCGAAATCCGATCGCTCCTTTGGTTAATACGGGACCAAACTGTTCTTCATCAAGGTACCTTAACACCAATAAGTCGTTGATCCAAAAGGAAATCGTTGCACCTACCTTATCGATTTTTAGGTGATAAAACCCTCGGGCATCTGCTACACTCGGAAGTGGGTCTGCGCCTTGGGCGACCAGATGAAACCCATGGCTTTTGCGCAAATTACACGTTTCAAACGCCCGTTCCTCCTCATACTTTCTTCGAAAATAAGAAAGGTGGTAAGCATTGATCCCTCCAGAATGATACTCGGGATATGCCCCGGTTCGTTTGGGTACTCCAGAATCGAAGATCGAGCCACCCTTGCGATTGGTTGCTGCAAAAAAGAGCATACATAAGCCTGGTTCAGCCAGTGGTTGAAACTGCCAGGTGATTCGTAGGTCCGCTGGAAATTGTTGAGGCAGCCATAAAACAAAATGTGGTTGTTTGTTTGATTCTTCAGAATACGTATTCGCCAGAATCATCCCGTCTTGGAAAGTAATCTTGGGCTCTCCTTCAGTAATAAAGTGTTGAATATCTGCTGCTTGATTCAGCGGATTTTCATAGATCAATTTCGCTAACATTTCTTCTTCTCCTTTTATGCGTATATGAGCTACTTTTCTCTTTTCATAGTAAACTTGACCTACATTTCTAACAATTGACTTTTTTTGAATTCCTTGATATCAAGCGTTAGATTAGGGTTTCCACTTGTTTTTTTCCATTTTTTCTTTTCTGATTTCTCACTACCTGTCTCGTCTCACCTAAATAGTACTCCATTTTATTAGCTGAATAATTAGCTGAAAAAAATTATTGAAAAAGAAAAAGGTTGAGAGCAAGATCCACTCAACCTTCTTCGACTGTCGTTATTGTGCTTGATGAAGGGCATTCGTTTCTTCCATCAGCTGCGTGCCTCCTTGATTCTTCCAAAGTTCGATCGCAGCTTCCCACCCCGCTTCATCGATTTGTCCTGCAATAAATTGAACCCGCGCATCACTAATGATCTGATCAAGCTGTGCCCCTTTTGTTACATACGTATCTGTATTATAGGAGGCTGCTGGGTTAAAGACAGCGTGCTCTAAATCAGCTTCCATCAATGACAATCGTTTTTCATAGCTTTCAGTAGCCGCTTCTGTATCAGGCTTAGCAATATAGTACAGGGTATCTTCCGTTACATTCATCCCAATTTGCGAGTACCCTTTGACCGCATTGGCTAACGCTTCAGCTTCTGATCCTTCTAGTGCGACGGACATTCCATCCACTACTTCAAAATTGATTCCTTCAATTCCGTTGTTCAGCAACACCTGTGCTTCTTTATCATTTAATTTATCAAGGAACGTCAACACCTCTTTTAGATGTTCCTCTGTCTGGACACTCGACTTAGGAATCGCCAAGAAACCAGAATAGCCATCTGTCGGTAACGCATTCATCGTACCGCTATTATCTTTTAAATTCCCTGTAAAGACGACGAGGTCTTCTTCTCCAGCTTGCAATAATTTATTACTGATTTGTGCTGCTCGTGAATACGTATCAATAATGATCCCACCACGTCCATTGATAAACGGCTCATCCCATTTATCTGCTGCCATGGTTGCAAAATCACGATTGACATAGCCTTGTTCCACCATATCTTTAACAAATTGCATTGATTCTAGGTATTCTGGTTGCATAAAGGATGGCTCTAAAGTGCCGTCTATTTCTTTCCAAGCATTTCCTGCCCCAAACCAAGTAGCTAACACATCGTAAGGGCTATTTGAATTGATCGAGCCAGGCCATTGGGGAATAATCAAACCAAACGTATCATTTTCACCATTCCCATCGGGATCGTTCTCAGTAAATGCTTTGGCAACCTCATAGAGATCATCGATCGTTTCTGGTACATCTAAGTTTAAGTTTTCTAACCAATCTTTTCGGATGATCACCGCCGTCCGCATCGCATCACGTTTCCGATAAATTCCGTACACTTTGCCATTCACAGAAGAATTACGCAAAACATCCTCGTTAGATTGAGAGAGATTAGGATAATCAGCTAAATAGTCGGTCAAATCCCAAAAAGCGCCATTTTCTGCTGACTTGATAAATCCTCCTGATTTTCCTTGAATGACCATCACTTCTGGAATATCATCTGAAGCTAACGTAATATTCATTTTATCCTCGTAGGATGTATTGGGTGCCCAGGTAATATCAATGTTTTTGCCAGTGTACGCTTCTAATTGCTTCAAAATCTCGTTGTCACTTGCAGGTGGTTCAGTTTCAATGTACGGCGATAAAATCGAAATCGTATCATAATCTGTTGTGGAACCTGCTTCCTCCTTCCCACATGCCGACAAAAAGACGACTGATAGTAACCCCAAACCAAGAATCGTACTTAATTTTTTCACTACTTTTCCTCCTTAGATTTTGTTGTTGAGCCCGATTAAATAAACCGCTTTCAATACCAAAAGCATAACGAAAAGCAGGATTTCCAGCAATTGACATTTTTTGTTAATCGTTGATATATGGCTAGGTAGGGGTTTGTTGACAACGATCTGCTGAGTCTTCCCTTTCCAAAAAAAGTAAGAACATCTGAAGCACTGGCTCTTGGCTTAAAATCTTCGCTCTCTTTTCTCTATCCGTCTCTAATTTCATGCTATGCTTCTAAATAGATGGACAGATCTTTCTTACTCAAGTAGCACATTCTCTTAAGAAGTTACTTGTGACCAAACCAATTAGGCTGTAAATTTTTCAAATTAAAAAAGACCAATTTCTTGGTCCTTTACAAACTGATTTCAATCTTATTTTTACTCTGATAGTGTTTGCCATCGAGCAATACCGTAATGCCTACGCCCTTTCCAAAATGTTCTCCTGATCGATCATACCAGACAGAAATAAAATCACCTTTCATCGGCAAATCCTCAAAAGAAAAATACTCAAGCGTCGTATCTTTAATTGGATCGATCGTCAGCAGTCCCTCATCAGAAAGATGAATACCACAATATCCACGAATGAATAAATCACTGAAAGCAGAATGATTGTAATCTTTTCCACGTTCATAGCCACCTTTTCCTATGGGCCAGTTCTGGTCTTTCAAAATTTTTCTGGAAAGCCATTCTCCTGTATCTGGATCAATATTTTCATCAAGCCAATTGACTTTTGGCCCATCTGCTTTGTTTCGATAAAAACTATTCGCATAGGTCAGCAATTCTCGTGAAATGTCTGTTGCTTTAAGTGAACTATTTTTGTTTTGACGTGAGGCTATCATTGAATTGATCGTTTGGGTTGTGGCAAACGGCCAAGATGGTCCATTCCAAAGGCACTCATGATTTTTCTCACTGGGTAAGTTATAACACAGATGATCTCTGGCTGCTGTAGTCAGACCATACTCACCGTGAAAACACATGGGATCACTCAAATAGCGCCAAGCCCTCGCATGAGTATCTTCGGCAATACCAAAGAGCCAAGGGAGATAGCCAATCAATTCTTTTACATTGTGTTGCTTTGGTATTTGTTTAAAGTCAAATGTTGCAATTTGCGCATCTTTATCCTCTAAGGGAATCACTTTAAAAAATTCTTCTTCAGAATCCCATAAATACTTTATTATATTTTGTTTTAAAAGTGACGCTTTATTTCGATAGTCTTTAGCAAGTGAAGAATCACCTGCTTGCTCGGCAAAATAGGCAATTCCTAAGGCATTGGCATACATGTAACTATTTAATGTTGGCCTCAATCCGCTACCACTAATAGAACACTCCATGGCATCCCGGTCATCATTTGACCAAAACAAACCATAACGAGTCAGATGATGCGTTTCGATCTCTTGATAAAAGGTTACCAAATGAGGTAATAACTGAACACCATACTCAGCATCTGACCAAAGAATCGCATAATTTTTGATCGCATCAATGATCCAAGACGAATAGGCATACTGATTTCCACTGCCTTTAAACCAAAAATCAACATATTCGTGAATGAGTTCGCGACCACATTTTAACCAACGAGCTTCGGAAAGATGATGTCCAACAGCACAATTGATGGAGTTGTATGGTCCTGACCAACGAACGGGTGGTAAAAACTCAGTTATGATCGTTCCCTCTGGTGTGGCTTTCAGATGCTTCCGAAATACCCACCATCGAAAATAATATGCTTCTTCAAATAATGGTTGATTACATGTAAATACTGGGACGTTTTGCATCATCCAGGTTTCTGCGTCAGCATTTGATATACATTGAGAATAAAGTTCTTCATCATTGTGATTAAATGTATCAATATATTTCTTTATAAAATTTTCCCTCATTGTGTCCCTCTCTTTTCCTACTTAGCGATGTACGTTCTCGTTGTCTCTCTACTACCGCTCATACACATCATTTTGATCCAAGGTCGGCGCTAACGCAGTGACGATCGTTTCCACCATCTTTAAGTTCTCAACCCCTGCAATCTTGCCGAACTCGTCGGCATGGATGGAAAGATTTTTTAATGTTAGATTGCGGATCGGTTCTGCTGGGCTGGCCTCGATGAAAAAAGCACGCACGCTTTGTTGTCCTGTTTTGGTAGCTTGCACGTTTTCAATAGTAATGTCGCAGACCTTTGCTGGACCTACTGGAATAGCTGGTTGTACCATCAATTTGTGCCAATAGTCGGGAATCTCTTCCTCATAATCAGCTGGCAGTTCTGGATAACTATAATCTGGGTACCAATTTGTTTGTAAGAGAAAAGGAAAGCCAACATCCTTCATCGTTAAATCCGAAGCAGTGACCTTGCGTATAAATCCACCTCGATTGTTGGCGGATTTGATCCGAAACCCTGCGCCAGTTTGCTCAAAGACGACTTTTTGGATTTTGATCTCTTCGATCCCACCCGAAGTTTCACTACCAATGGCAATTCCTGAACCATACCCTAACTGACAGTCTTTGATCGTGATTTTCCGACAGCTTCTTTGCTGGGCTAAGGCTTCTGCCCCACGTCCCGCCTTGATCGAGATATTGTCATCGTTGCAGGAAATGTAGGCATTTTGAATCGTGACTTCTTTACAGGAATCAATATCGATGCCATCAGTACTAGGCCCTTTTCCATTGTCTATCGTGATGCCGTCGATCAATATGTGGTGAGAATACGTGATTTGGGTATTCCAAAAACCCGACTGTACCGACGAAATATCTTTGATGGTTACTTGCTGACTTTCATAAACAAGGATATTTCGTGGGCGCTTGCAATCATAATCTGCTGCCCAGCGTAAGCCTTTTTTTGCGTAATCCGCCATCATCCCGCTGGCTTCATCTGTTCCCCAAAACGTTTGCCACCATGTTTCTCCACGACCATCAAGTTTTCCTTTTCCAGAGATCATGACATTTTCTGCGTGAAAAACATTGATCATCGCTGCAGGCCACTTCATATTGATCCCTGCGACCCGATTATCTACTTCGGGATAATCGGCCAGTTCTTGACTACCATACAGAATCGTATCCTCTGAGACAATCAAGTGCACATTGCTTTTTAAAAACAATGCGCCGATTTGATAGGCGCCGGGTGGTGTAATCACTGTTCCCTGCACAGTTGATGCTTGGTCAATTTCTCGTTGCAATAATTGCGTGATGTCTTCCATTCTTGCTTGCCTCCTATGTTTTTGTTTTAAGCTGTTGATAGGTTTTTCGATACCCATGATTGTAAAAATTGCGCATCGCCAACCTTTTTTCATCTATCATTTCGTTGGATAGAACTGAGTGCTTCTTACTGGCGCTGTCCATCAAGTAAAGCGTTCCTCTTGGCACATCTCGTTGTCTTTTCCCATGTGCTTTCTGGCGTCCTTTTTTCCTACATTCTTTACTATAGTCCCCTTAGCGGGAAAAGAAAGTCCTTTTTGATTTCTGGGGATCGTCTTTTTTTGCATCGTCCTTTCTTGTTAGAAAAATGCGCCTTTTTGTCTACAAAAGCAAAAAGGCGCAACCTGTCAAGGGAGGAAATAAGGTGCTTAACTAACTGTTTCTCATTGGGAGAACCAACGCAGATCATTTTCAAAAGCTTGTTCTACGTGAGTTTCTTTTGTCCCACCATGGATAGTTCGACTGTTTCTTGGCAACTTATTGCGTCACTTATGGCCGCTCGATCAATGATCGCTGCCTCTTTAAAGCTGACCTCCTGACACTGTTCAAAAATCATTTTCTTTTGCCCTTTAGCTGATTCAAAGGCAACTGACTCAAAAGCAACGCGTTGGATCGGTGAAACCTGCTGTGCTTGTTCATCGACAAACCCTTTTAGCTCGACCAAAGGGTTCTGCCCTACGATACGGGTATTCTTGACCAAAATATCCGAAATGATTGGTAACTGTTGGGCTGCCTGACCATCGGCATTGTAAGCAACAGGATGAGCCATGAAACGATCCAACAGGCAATCGGTGATCGTCACTTGACGAATATAGCCACCACGATCATTCTGCGCTTTCAATTCTAGCCCATAAAGCGTATTGGTCAGTTGACAATCTCGAAAGGAGATATTTTCGACACCACCAGATTGCTCACTACCAATCGCGATGCCATGTCCCCCACGAATAGCCAAATCAAACAGCCGAATATTTTTCGCTGGTCTATTGATCTGATTTCCTTCTGGATTTTTGCCAGATTTGATTGCGATACAATCATCACCCGTATCAAAAACGGTGTCAAAAATCAGCAAGTTTTGCGAAGAATCTGGATCCCATCCATCGCCATTGTCGATGCCTTTGGACTGAATATTCACCCCATGGGTCACAACGGTGTCACAGTAAATCATATGGATAGTCCAGCATGGTGGATCACTCAACGTCAACTCTGTCAAATGGATGTTTTTGGCCTGCATCATACAGATCAAACGTCCCCTTACTCGTCTTCCAGGTTTTCCATCAGAAACATATTCTGGATACTGTTCACGGTCTGCATAAGGGTTTCGCATCGCCAGTCCTAATGGATTCCCGCCACCAATGATCGTTCCTTTGCCACAAAGACGGACATTTTCACAAACGATACGCCCTCGATCGCCCCGATCGATATACCCAATGTTGATCAATGAACGGAAGCAAAACAATTCCCAGCCTTCATAACGGCTTAATGGTAAGCCCTCTTGATTCACGCTTCCTAAATACTCGTGAGGGGCAACCCGATACGTTTCTATGTCGAGGCTTGCTTACAATGTGCCATCTACCTGAAAAATCATATTGCTTTTTAGCTCCAACGCACCAGAAAGGATCACCGCCCCTGTTGGGATCCAGACAGTGCCATTGCTAGGGCAATCGTTGATCGCTTGCTGGAGAATGGCGGTACTATCTTCTTTGCCTGCGCTATCAGCATGGTAGGGTGCTTGCGTAACATCTAACAAAACACTTTTTTTCTTTGTACGAAAGGTCGTCGTGACTGCGGTATTTGTAAGCAGGCACCCCTGATGATCGAGGCAGATAATCGTTACTTGATACGTTTGATCGGCAGATAAGTTTGTCAACGTCCAATGCGTCTTGTTTGTTGGTCTGGTTTGGATCAAATCGTTGTCTAAAAACAATTGATAACCAAAAATAGCTTGGGCGTGCAGCGGCTTCTCCCAAATAAGGGTCGCTTGATGAGCGCCGATCGTGCTTGGTACGACATGAAAATCAATTACTTGAAATGGTTGCATCGGTTTGTCCTTTCTTCAACGAATTCATTCAATAGAAAAAAGATATTCCAAAACAGCGAATATCTTTTTCCACACTTATTTAAGACCCGTCGTGCTGATGCCTTCAACAATGTATTTTTGGAAAATAAAGAAGATGATCAACACAGGCAGCAAGGAGATGACAGACATCGCGAACATCGCTCCCCAATTGGAGGTGCTGCTAGCATCTAGGAACTGCTTTAAGGCAATCGATACTGTGTAGTTTTGCGGACGTGTAAGGTACAGCATCGGTCCGATCAGTTCTTCCCATTTCCAATAGAAAGAGAAGATCGCAGCGTTTGCCAAGGAAGGCTTCATCAACGGTAGAATCACGCGGAAGAAAATACCGACCCGTCCACAGCCGTCCATTTTTGCTGCTTCATCTAAATCTGTCGGGATCGCAGAGACGAATTGAACCATCATGAAAATAAAGAAAGCTTGTCCGAAGTATGAAGGAACGGTTACCGGACGAATCGAGTTAAGCCAGCCTAATTGATTGAACCAAAGATACTGAGGTACCATGATGATCTCTTGCGGCAGCATCATCGTGACCAAGATACAAGCAAACCAAAAGCCTTTTCCTTTGAAAGGAATTCGACCAAATCCATAAGAAATGACAGCCGAAGAACAGACCGCCCCTACCATTGAAATCAACGCGATTTGCAACGAGTTGAAAATATAGCGAATGAAGGGAATCCCTGCGATCCCTTCAAACCCCTTGGTAAAGTTTTCTAACGTCCAGCTTCGGGGGATCAACTCCGTTGCCGTTCGAAAAATGTCACTACTAGGTTTAAAGGCACTAAACAGCAGCCAGAAAATCGGATAAAGCATCAGTAATGCAGCAACTAAGATCACGGCATCAAAGAAATAATTTTGTTTTTGTTCACGCATCAATCAAACCTCCTCGTTTTCTTTAAACACCCAAAATTTCGATGTTGCGAACAACAGAATCGTAATCAACCCAACGATGACCAGTAAAATCCACGCTAAGGCTGAAGCATAGCCCATTTTGAAATCGGTAAAGGCTCGTTGATACATGTACAAGGAATAGACTAACGTGCCGTTACGGGGTGAACCCGTCCCATTCGAAATGATAAACGCAGGTGTAAACGTCAAAAAGGCCATGATCGTTTGATAGATCAGATTGAAAAAGATGATTGGCGTCAGGACTGGAACCGTGATATTGAAAAACTGTCTGATTTTTCCTGCCCCATCAATTTCCGCCGCTTCGTAATAATCTTTCGGAATATTTTTCAAACCGGATAAGAAAATCAACATCGACGAGCCAAATTGCCACGCTGCTAATAAAATCAAGGTCATCAACGCTAAGCCAGGACTTTTAAAGAAGTAGATCGGGTCTAAGCCGATCGCCGCTAGCACGCCATTGATCAACCCTGAATCGCCAAAAAGATTCCGCCACATGATCGAGACCGCCACGCTCCCACCTAAAATCGAAGGGATATAAAATAATACCCGATAAGCGCCGCTTAATTTCGATGGGCGGTTGATCAGCATCGCCACTGCTAATGCGACGATCAGCCGTAAAGGGACTGCCAACACAACATATTTCAGCGTAACAGTCAGTGACTGAACAAACTTGGGATCATTCGTAAAAATCGTCTTAAAGTTATTCCAGCCAACAAATTGCGCCTCTGTCAATAAATCATAGTCATGAAAAGACATAAAAAGAGAAATCCCCATCGGGACGATAATAAAAGCAAAAAAGCCAATGATGAAGGGTGAGATAAATAAGTAGCCTGTAACCATATTCTGTTTTGATTCTGGTAATCGATTAAACCAGCTTTTGAGTTTCCCAGGCTCTTTTGCCGTGGGTGATTTTGATTGTAGTTCCATAATTTTCACTTCCTACCTCTATAGTTGATTACGCTTACAAGTTGATTTTAACGAAGTGCTTCTTAAGAATGAATAGAAAAAAAAGTACAGAAATGTGAAAAACTAGAGGACCTATATTTTTTCCTCCATTGTTTCTCCTAAAAAAACGCCTTTACTGAAAAAGTCAGTAAAGGCGCCGCAGCTATGCTTATTGATAGTTTTCTGCAAAAATTTCTTCGCAGCGTTGCGTAAAGGCATCATAAGTTTCTTCTGGTGTCATGGTGCCATAAGTGATCTCTGCGTACAGCTCTTTAAAGTACGTGTTGATTTCAGCAAACCCAATTGGTGGGATTGGGGATGGATCACCGACGATGTCTGCAATATCATCTAAGAAATCAGAGGACTCTTGTTCTTCTGGTGTCATGTCGGCATAAAGCAATTCTTTGATGGCATCATTGGAAGGAATCCCCCGCTCAGTACCGATGATCTTATTGGCTTCTTCACTATTTACTAAAAAGTCAACAAACTTCGCAGCTGCTTCTTTTGATTCAGAAGCATTCGCGATCGAATAAAAGAACCCTGGTCGATACGCCATCGCCCCGTTTTCTGAGTCGAATGGACGAGCCAAGTTGATTTCGACATCTTCTGCGGCGGAGGCCTTATAGGTCAAGTATTGATTGGACCAAGTCATCATATAGGCTGCTTTTCCTTGTGAAAACGGATATTGATCCATACTGTTGGCATTGCTAGTCACTTCTGCGGTTGGCATTGCTTTGGCTTCCGTAAGGTCCGCGATAGCCCCCATAAATTCAATCCAGTTTTCTTTGGTAAAACCGATCTCTGGTTTGCCGTCTGCATCGTATTGGTATAGATCTTCGCCTTTAGTACGTAAAAAGTATTGCAAAATCGTACTGTTGTCATTGTTATCATTCCAACCATAATCACCGGTTGCTTCAGCGATCGCTGCCGTACTTTCTACAAGGTCATCGAAGGTATAATTGCTAAAGTCGATCCCAGTGCCCCCTTGTTCTACCAATGATGGATTGTAGAGCATCGCCATCGTATTGACAGAAGTTGGTATGCCAAAAACTTTTCCATCTAACTCGCCAGTTGCTAAAATCGATTCTTTGATATCATCGGTTTGAATCTCATTGCCGATAAATTCCGACATATCTGCTAATTGATTTTTCGTTCCATATTGCGCAATGTACTGCACATCCATCTGGATCACATCAGGTAATTCTCCAGAAGCCGCTTTTGTTGCTAGTTTTTTCCAATGGTCATCCCAAGAACCATATTCATATTCAACTTTGATGTCAGGATTTTGTTTCTCAAATTCTTTGATCGATTCGATATACTTCTCGTGTCTGACTTCTGAGCCCCACCAGGTAAAGGAAATCGTCGTTTTCCCATCTGCATCAGCTTCTGAGCTTCCGCTACTATTGCCGTTGTTGCCACAAGCTGCTAAGGTCGCACCAAGAAACAACAAGCTCGCTGCTTTTAAAAAAGTTTTCTTCATTCTTCTACACTCCTTTTTGTTTGCGCTTACAAGGTGATTGTAATGGAAATCCTCGTTAATAAAAATGAAAAAACAAGAACAAATATGTGAAAAACTAGACTGTCGTTTTTGCTGAAGGCTAAGCCTTCACGGGCAATAGCTAGAAAAAAATAGAAAAACAGATGAAAAATGTAAAAAAACAGACATGCTCTATTTTTTCCAATATACTATGCTATACTAGCGTTGAAAAGGCTTACTTTTCAAAAAACAAGGTAGGTGGAAACAATGAAAAAAATACAAACCGGACTGTTTCGTCTTTTTACGGTAACAGCTTATTTTGCTAAATTAAACCTTTTATGGCTTTTCTTTACCCTTTTAGGGCTGGGGATTTTTGGCTTCGGTCCTGCCACCGCTGTCACGATCAAATGTTTACATGATTTTCGTAAAACTGGTCATGACTATTCAGCTGTTGCCTTCTGGCAAGCCTATAAGCAAGCCTTTCGCACCTTTTCCCTTTTTGGCATCGGATTATTGAGTACAGTACTCCTGTTGTTGTTTAACTTACGGATTACTCATTTTTTCCCGACTGAAATGGCTTGGCTGCGTCCTGTCTATTTACTTTTAACGATTCTCCTCCTTTACACTGCATTCATCAGCTTTATGACTTATGCCAAAGCCGAACAACACGCTTGGAAACAGACCTTGTACGTCAGTATCTTTCTAGTCTTTCGCTACCCACTGCAAGGCCTTGCCTTGTTGTTTACCTGGTATTTATTGTTTCTCTTATTGACTGCCAAAACCTCCTTGTTACTCGTCTTTGGACTGGTGATTTTCTTGTTTTTCGCTGAATTTTTTCATGGTCAGATGATTGAAAAAACCAAACAATTGCAAGCAAAGCGAGGCAGTGTCCATGAAGTCCCAGAAGCTGATCAATCACTTTAAAAAGCAGCCTTTTGAGCGACAGTTACATTTTGTCTTTTTTGCGACGGTGGCAATTATCGTCTCATTGGCTGTTCTCCTGACCTTAGTTTGGCGACAAGTCTACATGGCGCAGCTGAAAGAAGCCGCGTATAAAGATGTCTCGATCATTTCAACAAATATCGCCAAACGTTTAACTGCCGTCGAAACCCTCTCTTTTCGCATTATCGATAGTGCACCGATCCAAAATGGCCTACAAAGGATCTTGGCACAAGATTCCTTGCAATCCTTAGAGGCGATCGACCAAAAGAATGCCTTAAGTGCAGAAATCAACGCCCTCGTACGCAATGAATCAACGATTCAAAACGTCTATCTCTTTACCCCAACGAACGAAAACATGATCAACTTTCTAGCCGAGACCGACCATATCTTTAATGGCCAAACCATCAAAGATATGATCGAGACTTTGCCCGATAAGCCTGCCAAAGGGAGTTGGTTTTTTGCAAAAGACCTTTCTCAAGGTGTCTACCTGCGAAAAATCTATTCAACAGCCGATCTTTCTTTAACCTATATTGGTACGGTGATATTTCTAGTCAATACGTCCTTCTTTCGTAACGAGATCGAAAGTCTTCCTATTGTCTCTGAACAAAACCAATTTTTCATGGCGTATCAGAACCAATTTTATAGTACCGCAAATGACGAGCAAACCCTCGCTGCGGATCAAAATACCTTGCAGCAGAAAATGGGAACCTTCCAGCGATCGATCGGCTCCATAACGTTTGATAATCGCCAGTACTACTATGCAATGGATCGGAAGACGATGCCGAATATGACCTTCATTTATTTACTGCCTGAAAACCAAGTCTTAGCGGATCTTTATAAACTACAAGGCCTTTCCATCGCTGTGAGTTTGCCTTTTTTATGTTTGATTATTGTTGTGATTCGGAAAATAAGCAATCAGCTGACCCGTCCTTTAGCTGACTTGGCTTCGCAAATGGCCGTTCTGCGGAAAACGAAAAAACTGGCCTCTTTAAAGACCCTCGCTGTCCCAGAAAATAGTCAAGAAGAGATCATGGTCCTTTACGAAAGCTACAATACGATGATCGATGAATTAAATGCCTTGATCAAGGACAATTATGAAATGCGTATTTTGTCCCAAGAAATCGAATTTAAGGGATTGCAAGCGCAATTAGATCCACATTTTCTCTACAATACGTTAGACTCGATCAACTGGATCGCCATTGAAAATCAGCAGTGGCAGATCTCAGAGATGGTCACCTCCCTTGCCTATTTGTTTCGTAAAAAAATCGATACCAAGTCTGACTTCACGACGCTGCAAGATGAGTTAGATATCGTGCATGCCTATATCAATATTCAAAACGTTCGCTTCGGGAAACGGATCGAGTATATCGAAGTAATTTTGGTGAATGACCTGTCCTTTAAGGTTCCTAAGTTACTGATTCAACCATTGATTGAAAATGTCTTTAAATACGCCGTCAATGATATGAAGGAGACGTGTCGCCTCGTCCTTACGATTGAACAACAAGCAACCTTTCTCCAAGTCAGTGTCTCTGACAATGGCCCTGGTTTTAAAGCCAACTTCTCGATTGAAAAAGAAGGCGGCATCGGATTGACCAATATTCAAAAACGATTGCAACTGCATTATGGTGATCAAGCGTCGTTAGCCATCGTCTCCTCGATTCCCTTCAAAAAGACGACGGTGCGCTTTGTGATCCCCTTAAAAGGAGTGAGTGAAACATGAGAAATATCCTCGTTGTTGACGATGAACCCTTGATAGCAAATGGTGTGGCTAACCTCGTTGCTTCTTTTGATTTCCCATTAGTGGTCAAAGGAATTTACACAGACAGTGAAGAAGCCTTGGCATTTTGTCAGCAAAACACCATCGACATCGTGATTACCGACATCAATATGCCTAAAGTCAATGGACTTGCCTTGATCAAAAAATTAAAAGCCATCAATCCTGCGATTCAAATCATTATTTTGACAGGCTTTGGTAGCTTCTCCTTTGCCAAAGAAGCGATGGCTTTAGGGGTCAAATTTTTCCTTGAAAAACCTGTTTTTCCGAGCAAGCTTTCAGAAGCGTTGGCTGAGACGATCGAACGCTCTGAACGTCGCCAAATGGAATCTACCCTCTATTTAAAACAACAAATTGAACAATACATCAATAGCTGCGGAGAAGAACCGCTGCCTGAATCGTTCGTTTTTCCATTTTGTATGTACTTATTTGATTCGAAATTCTATCACGCCATCGCTAAGCGGATCGAAAGCTATGAGAACCATCACGAGTTGGTGATCGGTCATCAAAACAAAGTTGGCTATATCCTGAACTTCAGTACGGAAAATACCTTTAATCTCTTTTTTAAAACGATGGTACAGGCTGCGCATCTAGGAAAAGGGATCGCCATCAATTGCTGGGTCGAAACTCCCGAAAAATTTTTACTCAGTTATCATTTAGGCAAGCGGAACTTGGATAAGGAGTTTTATTTTGATACCTTTGAAGTCATCCAAGAAGCCCAAATCTCACAAGAAAATGTCTATGAAAATAGTCTCTATATGGAATACCGTGAAAAACTTTTGGCATTGATCGACAAAGGCGAACTGACTTTAGCCCAAGTTCTTACGGAAAACTTTTTTTCTACCTGTCGCATGGAGCTTTACCCTGTCCAACTATTGCGGCTGCAGGTCAACGATTTGTTATCGGCAATTTTTGAAAACCATCGCATCAAAAAAGACATTTACTTTGATGACTATTCCCCAAAGATCATGCTCTTGAATAATTGGCACGAACTCCAGTTTATGCTGCTTCACTGTATCGATTTGATGCGGGGCAGCTTAGATGATAGCGAGAACATGCAGCTGTCCCAAAAAGTCAACCTGATCATCGAAGAATATTATGACCATGAAGCATTGTCATTGAAATGGATCGCAGCCCATCTTTTGTACTTAAATCCTGAATACTTAGGAAAAACCTATTACAAAGAAACCGGGATTCGCTTCAATCAAAAATTAGCCGAATACCGCATCCAAAAAGCACAAGAACTGCTGAAGAAAAACTACAAAGTCTACGAAGTGGCAGCGATGACGGGCTTTAGCAATGCGCCTGAATATTTTGTTCAAACGTTCAAAAAGATTACTGGTATGACACCAAAGAAATTTTTGAAGCAGCAAGAAAAGGCCCTTCTCTCTTAACGTTTCTTCTATAACGAAAGCATTGTTTTGCTATTTCAACAAAAGAGGTAGTCCGCTCACGAATGTGAGCGAACTACCTCTTTGACTAACCAGTGATTGATGTCAAACAACTGATGCGACCGTGTTCGTTTTAAGGAATGAGCGTTTTGTCTAGCTTACAGCGTAAAGGCTTCCTTTAACTCCTGTGTCACTGGCGAATCATCAGGATTTGTTTCCATGAGTTCTGCCATGTAATGCCACCATTTTTGGTTGATCTCGGTTGCCGCTAACTGCTGCCAGCGGGTTTCATCTTCAATCTCAAGGTAGCCAAACAACGCAAGGGTTTCTGGATCTAAGAAAATCTGGTAGCTTTTCGCCCCGTGTGCTATGAGCTGCTCTTTTAGTTCTGGCCATAGTTCGCGATGCCGTTTTTCATATTCTGCTTCATATCCAGGATGTAGCTTCATCCGAATCGCTTTTTTGATCATCTTTGTCTGCTCCTCTCTTTATTGCGTAAGGTGTTTAACTTAACAAAATGAAACCAATAGTTCAGTAAATGCTAAGACTGTCAGTGATTGCCCGTAAGGCATCGCCGTAATCGCAATGTTTTTGTAGTACTCCAAGTCTTCTCCCATTCCAGTACCGATGGAAACATTTTGGACTTCTCCATCTTCTGCGACTTGTTCGATCAAACCGGCTAACGCTTTATAGGCAACATCTTCCCAAGCTTTGTCAATGTAACGCTTATGAACGGCTTTTAAAATCCCATAGGCAAAACCAGCAGTCGCGGAAGCCTCCACATACGAGCTAGGATCGTCTAACAAGGTGTGCCACAGGCCACTTTCATCTTGCATTTCTTGCAAGGCAGTTAGTTGGTCTAAGAGGGTATTGATCAAGAAGCTACGTAACACATCTCCTTCTTGCAAGTCGAGAATTTCAATGATCTCAGGAATCGCAATGGTGATCCAGCAGTTGCCTCTTGCCCAAAGCGCTTGTGCATAATTGTGGCGTTCTTCAAAGGTCCAGCCGTGGAACCAAAGCCCAGTTTTTTTATCCACTAAGTATTTGATATGGATCATAAATTGTTGTTTTGCTTCTTCGATATAAGCCGGACGATTCAGCAACATGCCAATTTTCGCCAAAGGCAAAGCAGTCATCATCAAGGTATCGTCCCAAAGCTGGTTGCGATTTTCTGGTCCATAGGTCGCATGCTGCAGACCATTTTCGTCGGTTCGCGGCATATCATGCATGACCCATTCCGCCCATTGTTCAAGGTAAGGCAAGTAACGAGAATCTTTGGTGTCTTCATAAAGATACGCCATTGCCAAAAGCGGCGCCATCGTGTTGACATTTTTAGGCGGCGCGCCTTCTAACATCCGCTGCTCAAACCATTCTTCCACAACTTGGAGCGCTTTAGGATTTTTGGTGATTTGGTAGTTTTTATAAATGCCATATAGTCCCACCCCTTGCGGCCAGTTCCAAATCCCCCAGCTTTTATCATCAACGATCAAGCCGTCAAAGTCTAATAGAAATTCACCATTATCATCCTTGATCGTCGTTAAATTTTCGATCATGCGATCAATTTTTTCTTCCACGACACGTTTTTCCACAAATAACTGTTCTAAAATCACCATTGGGTTCATCCTCTCATTTCTCTTTGATAGATTGATCGTAACACGCTTACATTTACACAAAAATAGCAGTTATTGACACTTTACTATCTATTCTTGTATGATAAAATCAAACGAGCACGAAAGGAGCCAATCATGGAGAAGCAAAGTGCGGACACGATGATCAACGATCGCTTTGAGGCCTTTCATATCAAAGACATCGTAGAAGAAAACAATACCCTTTATCATTACCATAGTTTTTATGAGATTCACTGTACCTTAAAAGGATCAGCGGTCTTCTTTATCGATGGCGGAGAATTTCCTCTAGAACCTGGTACGATCATCTTGATTCCTCCGAATGTCTTGCATCGAATCGTCCATCAAACTTCTGATTTTTTCGAGCGAACCTACCTGTATATCAATCCTAGTTATCTCGCTGCCCTCTCCACTACCCAAACAGATCTCACTGCCTGTTTTCGTAGCAACGGCGGCATCAACAGTCGTATTTTATCGATCGATGCCGACCAACTAGACCAGCTATTGCGACCTTTGCGCAAAAAAACGGATAGCAATTATGGCACCGACTTACTTTATCAAAATCATTTGATCGCGTTTTTGATTTCCATCAATACGATTGCCTATCAGGAAAAAGAACCGCTGTTTTTATCCGATTCACTTTACAAAAATAAAGACATTTTGGCTGCCATTACCTATGTCAATCAGCATTTGACCGCTGATCTCTCCTTAGAGACCGTCGCCAAGGCCCTTTTCATGAGTCCATACTCGCTTTCTCGGACCTTCAAAAAAGAAACTGGGGTCGCCTTTCATGCCTATGTCGTCAAAAAACGACTCTTAAAGAGCAAAGAAATTTTACGTAAAACCAGAAGCGCCACCGCCACCTTCGAAGCTTGCGGCTTCAACTCCTATACCCATTTTTTACGCTGCTTTAAACAAGAATTTCAGCTGACACCAAAAGAATTTTTACGAGAAGAAGCCCAAAATCAATTTGTCCGTTTTGCGCATTTTGCAGGAAAAAAATAGCAAGCCGATGAAAAGATTTGCTAAAAAAAAAGACTCTCTTACATTGACGATCGTAAGAGAGTTTTTCATTCAATCTTTTAAAAACAGCTACCCAAGTTCTTCAGCAGTTCCCCGCTCGAAATAAAGAAAATAGCGATTGCTGATCACTGACACAATCCCAATCATAACCAACAAGCCCCCTGATAGGATCATCTGCATCCCTGCTGTTTCATTGCCGCTGACTAGTATCAGCAAGCGTGATGCATAAGGTGCTAACGTGACTCCTAAATTGTAAGCAACGATCGAGACGATCGTGCCAAACTTAGCTTCCGCTTCACCACCAGTCGTCAGCAAGTGGGTGAAAAAAGGCATGATGCTGCGAAAGGCAAAGCCTAGTAGTAAAGAACAACCCAAGAGCAGCCCCAGCGTCTGCAAGGGATAGGTCAAATAGATGCTGCTTCCTGCAAGCAATGCCGCAACGGGCAGCAACCAGCGATGTAGGCGTCTATATATCAAGCCAAAGGCATTGCCTGCGATAAATGCCCCCGTCGCAATGGCGGCGATCATGTTACTGCCATCGGTCGCATCACCGATTCCTTTTTCCAACAACAACGGGGTGATCTGCAGATTGTAGTTGATAAACAAGACAACGATTAGAAACAAGAGTACACCCAAAACAAATGACTTTTGTTTCCGTTCTGTTGAAACCGTGACGTTCGCTATCAGAGCCGCATCGGTGGTCGCTTTTGTTTCGTTGGGAATAAATACCTGAACAAAAAAGAGACTGATCAAGGCAAAGCCATAAACGAAGAAAGAGATCTCCCAACTGATCTTCACTAGCTGCCCTACCAGCAAAGTCATAAAGATACCGCCTAAACCACCGACGGCACTTTCTAACCCAAGAGCCTTAGCTTTCTTTTGCGGCTCATTTTGAAACAACAAACTAATCATTTGAATCGCCAAACGATTGAATAAGCCGATCCCGAAGCCAAGAATCGCGCGCGAAAGAAACAAGACGGGAAAGCTCCCCTGATACCATGCCGGCAGCGTACCAAAAATCGCCACAATGACCAAGCCGGTGACCATCGTGTATTTTTTGCCGATCCTTTTTTCGATCATGCTAGTAGTAAAAATCCCCAGCAAAAGAAACAATGACGGAATCGTGGTCAGTAACCCGACGTAGACCGCATCTACTTCTGGAAAGCTTGCCGCAATCGCTGGAACATTGGCAGAAATCGCCGGTGCCGAATAGACGACCATTGCCACCGACAACAGTGCCAGCAACTTCATTGAAAAAAATTTCATAGTTACCCCTTTTCTTTTTACAAAATACTTTTTTTGTTTCTCTGAGTTCAACCAGATAAGACACCAAAGCAATCTTTTCCTACCTCTTTATTATTTGCTGGATCGCCAGCATTTGACCAATGCTTCCTACGCTGAGAATTTATGCTTGAAAAGCATTGGTCTTCTGCATTTGCTGCAGATCGTCACCGATAGTCTGCGAAAAAACCTTGCAGTCTGTTTTTCTGCAAGGTTTCCTTCGATCATTCATTTTTTATCAATCCTATCAGCTACACAAGACACCCTAAGAGAACTTATTTCTGCAGCTGTTCTATGACATCTTTCGTAATTGCCTCAGCAGTGATACCAAGTTCAGATAAAACGTCCGCTGCTCGGTAATTATCATAAAATTTCTTTTCTAAGCCATAGTTTTTGACGGCAATCTCACGATCACCAAGATAGCTGGCAATCATTTGTCCATAGCCGCCCTCTCGTATGCCGTCTTCCAACGTGACAACGAGTTTATGCGCTCGTGCCACAGCATCCAGCAACTCTTTGTCGACCCCTGAAATAAACTTAGGATTGATCACCGTTGGGGTAATTCCATGTTGCATTTTCAATTGTTCTGCGATCTCTTCCGCTAGCGCATAAAAGTTTCCGACACCGACGATGGCTACCTGCGTGCCAGCTTGAGTCACCTCATTTTTTTGATCGCTGTAGTCAGTAGAGGCTGCCACTGCCGTTTCGTTGACAGGTCCAACCGGTACTCGGATCGCAACTGGAGCGTTGGTTTGTTCCAGCGACCAATCCAACATTGCTAGATATTCTTCTTTAGAGGTTGGCGCAAGATAAACAAGGTTGGGAATATGTGCCAAAAAGGGGATATCAAAAATTCCCAAATGGCTCTCGTCATTCATTCCATGAATCGATGCACCGTATACCAGAATCGTTCCAGGCAGATGATTTAAGGCCAAATCATGGGAAATTTGATCAAAACTACGTTGCATAAAGGTAGAAAAAACGGCCCAGACAGGTTTCGCTCCATTTTTTGCTAACCCAGCAACCATCGATACCGCATGTTCTTCTGCAATACCCACATCTACAAATTGTTTACCTGCTTTTTCTCGTTGTTCTGGAGAAAAAAGCAGCATCGGTGTACCAGCATTTACAGCCACGACTGTAGGATCTGTCGCCATTTTTTCTAATAAATAATCCGTCGTTAAGCTGTTGTAGGTTACTTGATTGCCGCCAGCAGAAATATATTCGCCTGTTTCTAAATGAAAGGGACCACCTGCATGAAACTTTTCACGATTTTCTTCCGCAAACTTGAAGCCTTTGCCTTTGATCGTATGAATGTGTAATAAAACAGGATGATCAATGTCTTTCACTTTTTCAAATAAAGCGATCAAGGCAGCGAGGTCATTTCCTTCATCTAAATAGTGGTACTCAAAACCAATCGCTTTGAACAGATTGTCTGCTGCTTGCCCCTTGGTTTCCCGTAATGCCCGCAAATTCTGATACATCCCTCCATGGTTTTCCGCGATCGATTGGTCATTGTCGTTGAGGATCACGATAGTATTGGTGCCTAATTCCACAATATTGTTCAAGCCTTCAAACGCTAAGCCACCTGATAGAGAACCATCGCCAATGACGGCAACGACGTTATACGTTTCATTTTTTAGGTCACGGGCTTTCGCCACACCATTTGCCAACGAAACTGAGGTGGAGGTATGACCGACCGTAAAGAGATCGTGCTCGCTTTCTTTCGGATTCGTGTAACCAGAAACCGCATCATACTGCGTAGCATCAAGAAAGGCATGGGCGCGTCCCGTCAACATTTTATGGATATAGGTCTGATGAGACACATCAAAAATCAGCTTATCGGTGGGGGAATCAAAGACCTTATGCAACGCGATCGTCATTTCAACCATCCCCAGATTGGGGCCATTGTGCCCCCCATGGTGACTGATTTTTTCCAATAAAGCAGTTCGTGCTTCTACTACCAGTTCTTGAAGTTGCCCACTGGTCAATTCTTTTAACTCTTTGGGGCTTTTGATTTTTTCTAATAACATGTATGTACCTCCTGTAAAAATGTTTGAATGATTCGTGTGTTTACTCACAAGAAAAAAGACACGAAGTCGAAACAAGTAGATAGTTCTCTGGAATGAAAAAAGCGGCAATCGGAGCTGGACGCTCTTTTTTAAATTCCTGTCAAACCGTGAAATAGCAAGTTATCCTAAAGGGAAATTGTGATTTTTCTTAGTTCTAACCATCGCTGCTCATTTCTTCTATCTAAAAAGATACCACCTAGAGTTGACTTTAGGTCAAGCACTTTTTGTGATTTTTTTCTATTTTGATCCTAACGTTACAGCACGCCCACCATAATGATACAAAAAAAGATAAGAAGCGCTTGCTTCTTATCTCGGGTTTACTTGTTCAATGATCATTCTTAAGATACCTAAATTTTTTCATTATCCGCTTATTCTTCTTTCTCTAAACCAACAAGCACTCGCTGTTTACGGTTCGATTCTTCTGCAACAAAGTTTAAAACTGTTTTCAATTCGCTAGGCGTTGCCTTTTTCTGTAAGATCGAGAAGTTTCGATGATATTTTATCATAATTGTTTCTACTTTTTCTTTCTCAGTCATTGAGCTTCTCCTCCAATTCTTCCTTTGTGTATGTTAATGGCAAAGCGAACGATACATTGTCAACTGCCATCAACGTATGAGAATGGCGATTTTGAAAATCTTTTATAAAAATATTAACGGTCACATTTTCTTTATACAATTCCTTCATTTTAATCAAGTTATATCTTGATTGAAAAAAAGCAGTTATAAAATGTTCTTTAGGAACAAAGCGTCCTTCTATTTTTTCACGTTGCTTCGTATAATTCCAAGCAATAAAAGGATCTTGATAGATATAATAGATAAGCACATCATAATTCTTTTTTAAGCATCCCGCAATATTTTGATCAGCTTTTTTAGGGGGTAAAGCAAAAATCATTTATTGTGAAAAGTAAGAGGGAAAAAAGCTTTCTGTTAGTGAACTAGAAGCAAAAACAGACTACATTTGTCATGCAGTCTGCTTTTCCAGCTTTTTCTTTTTTTAGTGTTTTTCCCAGTGTTTTCCGAAAGATTGTTGTTGTGATTCGACATGTCCTCGATGGCCATATACAGGTATTTGATTCAATTGGTTTTCAATTGCTTGGAACTCGGTATCTGTAAGACGTACATCCCAAGCAGCTAGATTTTCTAAAATCCTACCTAGATTTTTGGATCCAGGAATCGGCACCGCATTTGGGTACTTGTGAAGCATCCATGCCAAAGAGATTTGGGCGTTTGTTGCCTGCTTTTCTTTCGCGACTTCTGCTAGCATATTCAAAATCGGTTGATTGGCTATGAGGTTTTCTTTAGCCAGCTGAGGGACGAATTTGCGAACATCATCTCCTTCAAAAGGTGTATCTGGTGTGACTTTTCCTGATAAAAACCCACTAGCAATTGGTGAAAAAGGAACGACTGCAATCTCGTTTTCAAGACAATAAGGGAAAATCTCTTGCTCACAATCACGTTCAACCATCGAATAGAGGTTTTGCACAGCACCAACGGGGGTAATCCGCTGTGCTTCAGCAAGTGTCTCCACGGAAACTTGTGAGAGTCCCCATTCTCTGATCATACCTTCTTTGATCAATCGTCCCATCACTTCAGCTATTTCTTCTATAGAAATCTGTTCATTGATTCGATGAAGGTAATAGAGGTCAACATAATCGGTGCGCAATTTTTCCATTGAAGCAATCAAATGGTTACGGATCGCTGTATAGAGAGTTCTATTTTCATTCACTTCTTTTTCATCGAGATGATACTTGGTGGCAAGAACAACATTATTTCGAAAAGGCGACAATGCTTTGCCCACCAACTCCTCATTATGTCCGGGATAAAACATTTCTTTTCCATAAGCTTCTGCTGTATCAAAAAATGTACAGCCAAATTCGTAAGCCTTACGAATGGATGCAATACTCTCTTTTTCTTCTGGCACCTTTCCATACCCGTGAGAAAAACCCATGCACCCAATTCCAATTGGTGAGACTTCTAAACTTCTGATTTTTCTATTCTTCATATTACAATTCCCTCCTTCATCGATACTTTGTGTGCTCGCTAAGCTAGCTAAACTTTAGCATCTTCGAGTCACTCGAAGTCAAGGAGTTTCTAACAATCATTTTCTTCCACCTTTTTGTCTTTTTGAGACTCTCAAATAGGAAGCTGCTTTTCTCCACAAAATTATGTGTGCTATAATACGCGATATAAAAAGAAAATGATCTACAACAGTTTTTACTAATACGTTCAAACGACTTGCTTGACTACAGAAAATTATGAAAGGCGTGACCATCATTTACTCTATCAAAGAAACAGCCACGATCACTGAATTGTCTGAACACACGATTCGCTATTATACCGATATGGGTTTGGTTCCTAGTTTGATCAGGGACAAAAACAATAGACGGGTTTTTAACCAGACTTTCATCAATTGGTTAACTGGTATCAAGAATTTGCGTGAAACAGGCATGTCTTTAGAAGCCATTAAGCATTATATTTCGCTTTGTCTCCTCGGCGATTCGACGATCAAAGAAAGAGCCGACATCATTCAAGCGCAAAAAGAAAAAGCGCTCGTTAAACTTGCAGAAGCGCAAAAACGAGTCGCTTATTTAGAAAAGAAAAGTAATACCTATCAAGAGCTTATCAACCAGAAAATAGCTTCTAACGATCCATTGAATCCGGCAACTTGGGATGAGGAAGTAGTGGTTGGTGAATAGAATTTTAATGAAGATATTTTACCAATAATTTGGATCAATCTCCCATTGATTCTTTGATAATTACATTCGTATAGTGCTGAAATAGACTGTTCATTACAAAAACTGCCATTAAACAGGATACATTCCCTGCTTAATGGCAGTTTGTTTATTTCCGATACATCTTCAACAGGAGCAATTCGACTGAAAACACTGGTGCAAAAGCATTTATTTGTCTTATGGTAGAACCGTGGAAAACTCAGACTGGTAATAAATTGTCATTTTTTGAAAGAATAGCGCCCTCTTGAACATTATCAATCGCACTTACCACTTGTTGATCTGACTTTGCATATAAGTGACCGTAAGTTCCTAAAGTGATTTGAATATTCGCATGGCCCAATCGTTCTTGAATAGATAGCGGTTGAATATTCTGCTCAATTAGAAATGCAACATGAGAATGTCGTAGCGCGTGAAGCTTAATCGGTTTGACACCCGCTTTTTTAGCAGCTTCTTTTAACCAGTTCGCAAAAGAATAAGGTGGCGTAAATGTTCCGTCCAACTGAGCAACATATTCAAAATTTCCAATACGTTTTTGCAAGTCATACCACTGTCTGAGTTTTAAGGAAAGCTTCTTCCCCAACCCAATCGTTCGATAAGCACATTTAGTTTTGGGAGTCGAAAAGTACCAATCATCTTTTGTATTATAAATCAATGTCTTCTCAATCGTTATCGTGTTTTTCTCAAAATCTACATTCGACCAAGACAAAGCTTCAAGTTCTCCAATCCGAATGACAGTATAAAAGAGCATTTCATACACAATCTTCCGATGGTGGGTTTGAATCTTATCATCCTTCAATTCATTCATCACTTTTTGAAACTCACTGTGTTCCCAAAACTCAACTTTCTTATTCTCAGAAGGAAGCGAAGAAACATCTTCAACGGGATTTTTAGCAATCACCCCCTCTTTAACAGCCCGATCCAATACAATTTTTAGGTGCCCTCGAATCCGATTGATATAAGATTTTGATAACGTTTCGCCATTAACTTTTTTCCGTGAATTACGTGACTCTGTCTGGCTTAGTTCAAATAACCAATCCTCAATATCGTGACTTGTAATATCTCGAACACGAAAATGATAGAAAAACTGCATACGCTTTTCGAAAATGAATTGCGCATTCTCATATGTTTGACTTTTGACCTGTCTCTCGTACCATTTTACAAACCTATCCTTGTAAAACTCTTCGAAAGTCATTTGATTGGTAGAACACAGTTGATTAGGAATTGTCTTGTTAAAATCATGTGTTTCCATGTACTTGTCATAAGCAATTTTGGCATCTTTTTGTGAAGCATAACCTCGTTTAGTCTTCTGAACCTTTCTTCCATTTTCATCTATACCTAGATATGCTCGGAAGAACCATTTTTTTGTCTTTTTATCTTGGTAAATATTTTTAATTTTTGGCATCGTTCCATTCCTCCCTGTACTTGAGAAAAGCTACTTTAATAGTACCGCGCTTGTACTGTTTATTCCGCAACTTGAATGTGAAAAAGATGTTCAATTACTCGGGATGGCACCACACCAACTTGGCGATTATTATAAAAATCAATACCTTCAATCCTTGCAAGATATGCCTTGCTCTCTTTAATCATTCGTGCAGCTTGACTAGGTTTAAAGCCCATCTCTATCAAAATTGCACGATTTACCATGAAATCACATTTTGTTTCCATTCTCTCACCTCCTGATTCTTTACTCCTTTTAAAATAATCCTCTTTATAATCTATTGTTTCTCATTCGATGGTTGTGTTATACTCGTCTTGTCGAGGCGGAGTACGTTGCACAACTTGTTGTGTAAGCAGTACTTTGCTTTTTTAGTAGCTTGTTTTCTCATTTGATATACTTTGTAATTTTCGTTCATAATACTCAACCTCCTCCTGATAATACTCCGGGTCTGCCTTCATATTTTGGAGAAGTTTGATCTGTCTTGGATTCATTTCTCCTTGTTCAATAATCAAAGGCAACAAGGAAGAATGAAACGTTTGATCGACCTGTGCAATAAAAACTAATGATGGTGAAACACCATGAATTAACCAACTCATAGTTTTCTCAAAACTTTGAGGAATTGTATCTAAAGAAATGGTGATTGCGCCATAATTGCTAATAAAGGCTGCCCATTTGGCATCAACTTTTGCACCTAGATCATTTGGATCACGGTCATAAAAACAAATTGCTCCATTAAGTAACTCAAAGAACAGTTTGGTTAAATCATGGGTTTTTGAAATAATCTTTGCCAAGCTTTGCGCTTTCTCTTTTCGATACCGTAGTTCAAAGCGATTCTTTACTTTTGCCTCTTCTAAAGGAATTCCTCGTCGCTTCCGTTGTTCATGGTCCTTCTGATAAAAGCAAAAACGACACTGACTCTTCTTTGAGCCTAAATACAAGGTCTCACCATTTGATTCATTGTTTATGATATCCGTACCGCCATGAGATTCATTCACTTGAAAAGTGGTCCACACATGGCCTAGTATTACCTTATGCTTAAGTTCTGGAATGCTGAGACTCCCCACAAAATCATCTAAAGTAAAATCAATCCGTGTAAAGTTCCCCTGATAATCTAATACCTTACGAAAAAACTATTGCCAATTTGTTTTTCGTGTTTTTAGCCATCTTGCTAAGTGTTTACAGCCTTGACCTGAAAACTCCATCACAGTTCCTTTAACCGCATCGTCAATGGAATACCGAATCGTGATTACTTGATTCCACACGTATTGGCCAATATAGCCCTTTGGCGCATAATCCAGTTCCTCAAAACGTTCAATGGGCATTTCAATAATCTCTTCAATTAGCTTTAAATGTTGATTCGAGAAAAAGTGAATGGTTAGATAATCAATCAAAACACGGTTAACTGGAACGACCTCTTCTTGCAAACTATCCAACACAAGATTCAATTTTTCTTCACTTAATTGTCTCGTTCCTTTTTCTACTTTCGATAATAACGATCTCGAAATCCCCACTTTTTCTGCTAAATATCGTTGTGTCCACCCCCTTTCTTCTCGAGAAACTCGAATGGCTTCACCGAGATCATGTTGATTAACTTGGTTCATAGACAAACCTCCTTCTGCTATTTACTTGTCAAAGAACCTATTGAACTTATTTTAAGTACATTTTTATTGTACGCCTGTATTTATTTTAAGTCAATATGTTTTGACTTTTTTTAAGTACACACGTATACTAAATTTAAGAACTTATCCTGAGGAGGAGTTTTCATGGAGATAGACAAGCAAGCAGTCGGCAATCGAATTCGGCAGATTCGCCAAGAATTAAAGTTGAGTATGGAGAAATTTGGCAAACTAATTGGTGATTTACCGCGAAGTACAGTCAATAACTGGGAACGTGGGATCAACCTTCCAAAAACCGAAACCCTTCACCAAATCGCAGAGATAGGTCATGTCACCAATGAATATCTTTTGTATGGTGATCAAGAGAATCAATACATTTTAGAAATGCTCCAAAAAAAGGCAGGTAAGCTTGATCCTAAGATTGAAGGTCTCATAGTAGACGAAATCAAACACGCTGACCTTGTTAGTGAAAAAGAAATGGATCGAATGATTGAATTTTTTATTACAAATCTCATTCCACCAACTGAACAAGACCAGTTTACTTTCCAATGTATCGATGAAAAAAAGCAGCTTTATCTTGGTTCAACTAATTTTGGTAAGGAAGCCCAGCTCTATTTGCAACATGATAATCAAAATCATATTCTGCACATGATGCCCTTTACCTTCTCCAACTTTAGTGTGGATCGCATACTCGTCTATTTAGCAAATCAAGAATCCTATTCCTATTTTGGGAAACATTTACCCAAGGAACTAGGTGAGAAAGCCATCCTTCTATACTCAATTAATCAATTGACCAGCGATGTGCGAATTGCCCCGTTGGTCTATTCAGAAGAAACCGCTTCTTATCAGTACACAGAGGACAATCAATATCTACTAGAACAGCAATATCTTTATCTACCATTCGTGATGGAAGTCGAGAAAGAACGCCTGTTAAATGCAGCGTATCCATCATCAAAATGAGGTGACAAGATTGATAAGCACGTGACAAAGAAAATACTGCTAGGACACTCCCCAATGGGTAGTTGTCACAGTTTCCTGTTCTTTGTTAGCCCCCTGTTAGAACCGGGGGCTTTATTCCTGCAGTCCGGCTACGCCTTCCTGCAATAGACAAAACTCCAGATCGGGTAATTCGCTTGTGGCGAAACCCGACCTGGAGTTTGTCTCTGTATTTTGAACCCTAAAAATTAATCAAACAGACTGATATTCTCATAATCAGCGCGAAATAAGCCATTAAGTACAGTTTTCCTACCTATTTTTGATAACCCGCTGGTTAGTTAATATTCCTTTTCCGAGAGGGATAAATGATTGGTTAAATCTATATACATCTCAACCTTTAAAAATGTTTTCGAAATACTTCATCAGTACATGTCATACAAATTACCAGTGCATTCTCAAATTCTAGTTCTTTAATTGATTTCAGTTGAGGAGCAGTTACTTTTGGCGGAAATTTCCATTTTTGTCCAAACCTCTTCCCCCGATGAAATTTCTTTGTTGCAATTATTGCAATGAAAAATTTTTGTTTCAAAAATATACATAATTACTTCCTCCAATAAAAACTATCTACCTCTCAAATTATTTTTCTCTAATAAGAAAAACAGAAAAGGTAATAAGATACAACAGTGATGATTCCTAATAAAGAAAAGACTACAATAATATTTTTCTAACTTATCGCCTTCAAAGAAATAGTTTCTTATTTTTCACTAAAATAAAAAATTTATTGCAAAAAAATAGAAGTGACAAAATTATCAATCATTTCAAGGTAATATAACTACCTGAGTTTATTATCGATTAAAATGCTAACTACATTTGCAAGAGAAGCGAGAGTTAAAGGTAAATATAGAATTTCTACTTTTTTAGCAATAGAAATAGGAATAAAATATTTAAAATGTATAGAAACTTTCTTTTTTTTCTTGCTATCTTTTTATAATCACAACTCTCGATAATAGAATTACGATTTATTTTATACGGCTGAAAAAATCTATCACCAAAAAAATTCAAACATTAAGCCAAGGATTATGAAGTCAACATTTCGAAAAATGAACATACATTGGTAAGCAACTATAACTATTACCACAGACATAAAGTAACACAATATATTACTATTTAAGTGTACGCCACCAGTGAATATCCTCAAGGTATACAGCGCACAACAAAAAGAAAAAAGGAAACGCAGAAGCATTTCCTTTCAGTGATTTAATGAAAACAACACGATTTGACTTAGAGCCTTTTTATTTGAATTCATTTTCGCTTTATCCAACTTCATTTGATCATTTGATTACTCGGTTAAATACTTTTGACATGAGTATCAATGAAACATTCATTAATTATGGTTGCTTATTTCTTACCGCTTTTCTGGCCAATGCTAATCCGCCGATTATTCCGGCATTATCACCTAATTCGGGCGTAATAATGTAGCTATCAATTGGTGGTATTTCAACATATCCATTTATAAGCTCAACAAATTTATCCTGAACTTTTTTCTTCATGTGTTCTTGTTTCATTACACCACCGCCAAAAATAATTCTATCTGGCGAAAACATCAGTGTTGTATTGTATGCACATTGGGCAAGGTAAAAGGCTTCAATCTGCCAAAACGAATCGTCAGCCAATAAATTCTGGCCTTTTACACCCAACCGTTTTTCAATCGCTGGTCCTGCTGCCATCCCCTCTAAACAATCTTGGTGGAAGGGACAGTTTCCTGAAAAATTGTCCTTTGGATGTCGCTTGATCAACATATGCCCCATTTCCGGATGACTGAACCCTTCCACGAAAGTCCCATTGAACAAGGCACCACCTCCGATACCTGTTCCCACAGTGAAGTATGCAACACCTGCTAACCCTTTGCCAGAACCAGCAACATATTCACCATAGCAAGCCGCATTGACATCTGTTGTCCATTCAATCGGAATATTGAAATATTGCTTTAGCGTTCCTACAAAATTGAAATTTTGCCAAGCAAGTTTTGGTGTTGATGTGATATGACCGAAACTCGTTGATTTGCATTGAATATCAATTGGACCAAAGCAGCCGACCCCGATGCCTGCCAATTGTTCCTTAAAAGGTTTAAAAAAATCAATGACCTGCTTCATTGTTTCAACTGGAGTTGTTGTGGGAAAACTGACTCTTTCCAAAATCGTTAATTCCTCAGTACCGACTGCACAGACAAATTTAGTCCCTCCAGCTTCAATTGCCCCATATATCATCATAGGTTCCTCCCTTCGAATATGTGAAAAACACTTCATTAACGCGGCAAGCGTTCTCGATCAGTGAAATGACGTTTAGTATTTCCTGAAGCTTCTGTTGAATACCAGTAAGCGACACTAGCAACATCGTCTTGCCGCTCAAATAAGCGAACATCATCGTTGCCGATTTGTTGTAAAGTGACCGATAAATCTTCGGTAAAACAGATGGGGTCTTGAAGATGCCAACGATAAAGACCATGTCGTGGCATTGCGTCGTCACCAAAGGCATGAACGGCATTCAATTTTCCCGTTTCAAAACGATCTCTTGTGGCATCTCTATTTGATTGGTAAGGATACCCTAAAAAGGCTGTTGAATAGTTTTTCGCATGTGGACGTCCGAACTCATCGTACTCATGAAAGGCCCACGCCCCGCCAAAATAATCTTCTGAACCTGTTGAGGTTACGGTCGGATACTCACTATCCCCATCAATGTAGAATTTAAACTCGCCTTCGCCCCACCAATAACGTTCTAGGCAGGTAAGCGCAAGGTAAGTACCCACGTAATAGCCTTGACCCTTTAATCGATCAATTAACTTATAATCCTCCTGTAATTTGGTAATGCGTTCCCGATGCCAATTTGCGTGAAAATATAGGCTATTTTCTTCCAATTCGTCCACCAAAGCGTAATTTATCGTATAAAAAAATGAGGACATATCCTTCGGATGTAAATTCTCGATCGTAATTTTAGCGGATGTTTGGAAAGGCATTTCGAAATAGGAATTAAAGCCCCCTGTAGGATTAACCACTATCGGCAACGAGTTCACCTCGCAACGCTCTCCAAACCCATTACAAAAGAAATCCCCTAAAGGACTTTCAACAGCAGGGCTATCCGACCCATCCCAATAAATTCTTAAGATTAAATCACGTAAAACAAAACTGCCAAATTCTGTTCGATCACGAATCGTCATCCACATATGACGAATTATTCCCGTTCCAGTAATATCCGCAATCACAGTTTCTTCACCAGAAGTCAGCGGAATTGCGCCACGACCTTTGCGGCTTGGTCCTAGCTCGCTTGGCAACATCGCAGCTTTACCTTTCTCGCCTGTTGGATTTTCGGGAGTGATTGCTCGACTCTGGATTTTTTTAAATTGGGTAATATTTTTTAGTATACTCATCTTTTTCTCCTTTGAATGTGAATCGTTTTTCCCTTTTCTACGTGAAGAATTTTTTTCGTATCACTTATTTTCAATGGCTTTTCTGACAAATTTGAAATACTCAACTCGGATTGCATACATTCAATCGAAATGAAGGCTTGACCGAACTTCAAATTCTTCCAAGAAAACGTTAAATTATCAACAGGATCAATTTGCAATACTCCTTTTTTGAATTTCAATCCGAAATATTGACTGATCATTAGGCTGACAAAAAGACCCGATGCCCAGCCGCATTTGCCGCAGCCAAAGTCTCGCACGACTTCTCCTTGTTGAGCCTCTAAGCGATACGGCCACCACCACCACGAACCGTCTAAATCTGCCAAACAAATTAGTTCTTCTAATCGGGTTACGAAAGCTTGAGGGTTGTGCAGCTCGCTCATTAAAACAGTGATAAAGCCAGGAAAAGTGGCGCCGGATTCTAATCCCCAAGTGATGCCTTTGATTTCCTCGCTATAGGTTGGATTGAAAGAACTAGCAGAAAAGGCCATGGTGTTCTGATATAAATGATCTTTATTATCTAAAAATTGATAAAAAGGCATCAACGTAGTGTCTGATTCTTCTCCATCATGCATCAATAAATTAATTTTTCCATCCACAATCACATCACTTAAAAAGATTAACCCTTGCTCAAGAATCGGTTTTTGATAGTGCTTCACTGAATAGGTTGTTTTCTCCTCATCACCGATTCCCTCCAAAAATTGCTCACCAAAAGGACCATCGATAGTCATTTGTTTACAAATTGATTCCTTTAGTTTACAGGCAATGTTTTTGTATCGCTTGCTAAGACTCAGTTGTTCTAGGGCTTCAAAAATTTCTGCAAGTCCAATACAGGCCTTCCAAAGACAAAGATTGCTGCCGGTATGATACTTTCCAAGTGCAAAGGCGTCTGATAACCAAACAGATGGAAAAAGCATTGGTTCCCCTGACCGACGTTGAGCTAATATGTCCTCAATAATTCTTGAAGCATTCAGTAGAACCTGCGGACACCGCTCAAAGAATTTTGTATCCCCAGTATGTTCAAAATAAAGACTAGCCAGTAACGCACTGGATAACGAATTACTCAGAGAATGATTGATACCTCCTGTAAATTTTGAACCAGGAAACTTAACGCCATATTGATCAAACCACAGAACCGTTTTTTGACATAACTCCGGTTCAAACATGGTGAATGGCAATGATGCGTAATACATATCCTTATTCCAAATTCGATTAGTAGCAGGATAGCTGCCCCAATTGCTGCCGACGACCTGTCCCTGTCGATTCATACCGAAACTAGAAAAGCTTTGATAAAGTGCACGACGATAGAGATGGACAACTCTATCGTTTGGCATTGACAGCTGCCCAAATAGCTGAGCAAAATAGTTCAATGTTTCCTTCAGCCATTTTTCGATATCAGATTCCTGAAAAGTCATTACTTCTTCAAAAGCATTTGGGTCCACAAAAGCAATGGCGAAGCTTGCCACTTCCTGTTGTGCGATCGTGTCCTTATTTCCTTTTTGAGAAATCAACACATTTTGCTGATCCGAATACTTCTCTTGATACGAAGGCACATCTTTCACTGAAACTTGAAGGCTTTCGTGTGTTTCATTCACAATGTAAACCTGTTGAACAAGCATACTTAAACGCTTATTAGCCAGTATGGGAGCAAAGGATACTACAATGACCTTAAACGTCGAATAATGATGAATATATCTAGGCAAACAGTCTTGAATCACATCGACTTCAATACGATGATCCGATTCTGACAAATGGTAGACAATCCCGTTTACTTCAACCTTTAAGGATAACGAATTGGTTTGAGAGAGCTGTTTATTGACCCAAACACCTGGTTTTTCCTCAGTTAGTAAATTTTCTCGATAAAAGGTCAACGTTTGAATCGTCCCGCAAACATCAAGGTTTGCTAATGTCTTTTGATTACTTACATCGAAGGTCAATCCCTTTACATCAGGAATATTCCGATAGTAGCTGTATTCGTTTGAAGTAGTCACATTTCCGTCGTTTAACTCAGCATTAAAAAATAGATGTTTGGGTGAATAAATTACTTCATTAATAGTCATCTTTTCCCTCCTTGCTAAAAAAACTGCAGCCTAGTAGCTGCAGCTTCCTACTATGCGATTCCAAGTAATGACAATAAAATTCCCAAGACGACCATTCCAAAAATAATTTTGATGACGCCGACTTTTTTATCTAGTAATTTGAAACAGCCCAATGTTACCAATAACGGTACAATTCCTTTAAAAATACTATCGAGGATTTCTTGGACATTCATTAGTTCTTCGCCCTTCATTGAAAAGCTCAAAACGGTATTGAATTTGACCACACTGATCGTCATTGCACCTACCATGATCAGACCCAAGATACTAGCAGCTTTTGTCAGAATTTCAATTAACCCGTTCGCATACAGCTTTTCAATATATTTAGAGCCTAATGAATAGCCTAAAACGCCGCCATAGTATCGCATCAAGTAATTAGGTATATTGAACATAACTAAAAAGATAATTGGTGCCAAAATATTTCCGGCATTGGCTAAGTTGATCGCTAGTCCCGCGGTAACGACACGCCAAACTCCCCAGAACAATGAATCGCCAATTCCAGCCAATGGTCCCATCAAACTCGTTTTGATCGCGTTGATACTTTCCACGTCAAAACCAGCTTTTTCAGAATTTTCCTTCTCCATCGATGCCGCAATCCCCATGACAAAGGACGCGCAAGGAATGGTCGTCGAAAAATACTGTGTATGACGTTCCAGCGCCGCAGCTCGCTCTTCTTCACTTTTGTAGAAATGATTAATGAAGGGCATCATAGAATAGGCGAAACCACCGCCGCCCATCGTCACCGGATTCACCGAAGCATACATGGTCATCGAGCGCCAAAACATCTTCCGAACCAATTTTTTCTCATCTTTAGAAATTCCATCAGCAAATTTCATTGAAAGAAATCCTCCTCTTCTTGGTCAAGCGTTGCATTTACAGCAGCATCGCTTTGAACTGCATGAACAGATATATTTTTTAGTTGTAGATCTCTTTGGGCTATAACAATTGCAATAATCGTTCCAACTGCGGCAATTGCAATCAATGGTAACTCGAGATACGCCATAACAACGGCCCCAAAGAAAAACCACACAGCAATATTTTTACTCCAAAGCATCCGTAACAGCATCGCCATCCCAACTGCCGGCAGCAGATTTCCAGCGACTGTTAATCCGTTCATGATGACCTCTGGAATATTATCCAAGACGCTTTTGACAACATCTGCTCCAAATAAAACGGCAAAGAATGGAATAAGAGCATAAAGCGCATAGTGGACAAACCACATAAAGAAGTGCAGATTGATGATTCCTTTTTGATCACCAGATTTTGCAAATTTGAAAAATTTAGCAGCCATCGGTCCACATACAAAAGAAAAAATCATATTCATCAACTGTAATCCTAATACTGCTAGTGGAAAGACAATGGGAATAATCGCATCCACGTTTCCTCCCATTTTGATTGCGAACGCTGTAGCCAGCCCAGCAGCCAAAGAAGGCTCCGCCGTACTAGAGATTCCGATATTGACGACACCCATAAAGATGGCTTCTAGTGACGCCCCGACAATCAACCCCGTCTGCAAATCCCCCATCAACGCTCCTGCTAACGGAGCAACAACAATCGGACGACTCAGCATGGACATCCCGAACATTTCATGTCCAGCAACTCCAATAAAAACGGCCAAAGCGACTACAAATGCATCATACATAATTTTTCTCCTTCCTTTTTCTAAAAATCACTCAAAATAGAGATAGCTGAACGTTTTTCCATCGCCGGTGTAGGCTGAAAAACGGTATCTGGATAAAGTTCAACTAATTCTTTTAAGTCTTGAATTTCTGACGTCGTTAACATCACTTCCTTTGATAAGGTTTTCTTATCTTCCGATGGCGGTGTCATTTTCCCAGCATTCCCCACGTTCATTAATTCGATTTCCGTTGGGAAAGCTTTCGCAACTTTTACCGCATCTTTGACATTAGGGACTAAAACCATCAAGCGCATGTCCTTCGCCCGCGGATCTTTTAACAAATGAATCGCGTCATCAACTGTTTTAATAATGACTTTGACATTCGATGGTGCAGCCATCTTCAATGTCATCTTTTGAATATCGTTGGTAGCCGCCTCATCGCTTGCTACTACTAACCCGGTTAAATTTAGACTCTTTGTCCAAGTCATCGCTACTTGTCCATGAATTAATCGTTCATCAATTCGCACTGCTTTAATCATTTTTCTTCCTCCTAAAAAAAATCTTCCTCTTCATTTACTACATGTACCTCATCAAGAATGGTCATCTTTAATTCCTGTTGGCATTTATTTACCAGTTCCTGAATATCCTCCTTTGTTAATTCCTTGGTTGCCAATACTATTTCGAGCAGAATTGGCAGATTAAAGCCAGACAAAATAGTTACAGCAATCTCTTTCTCCAAAAATGTTTTGGTAATCTTCTGATTGACACTTCCGCCAAATAAATCGGTAAAAACAAAAATCTGATCCTGCTCGTTCACCTGGTTTACAAATACATTCAACTCCTGTTCAAAATCACACTCATCCACATAAGCATTAATCACCGTAATCTCTTGAACCTTCCCCGTCAGTAATTGAATACTGCTAAGAAAGCCTGAAGCTAAGTGACCGTGAGTCGCTATTAGAATTTTCTTCATATGGTTAATTCCTTTCTTTCTGTTCACTTTTATATAAGCAATTCCTGTGCCAACTTTTAAAAACATTGGTTTAATCACGTTAATTCACATTAAAAAAAGTGTCTAACCTAAAAAAAACAGATTAGACACTTTTTTAGACACTTTATTTTTGAATATACGGTCCTAATAATTCATAGAGCAGCGAAAGCTCATAAGCATTGACTTTAAAATTATATTTCATCTCCATTGATTGAAAAATACTTCTAGAAACATAATAAAATTCATCTTCATCTGGTTTCAAATCATAATTCGGTTCTTCAGATTTTTCTGTCCGAGCCAAGAATAAACGTTCCATCATCAATGCCGTATGCATATAGAGATTTAGTTTTACACGGCCATTTAAAGTGAAATGATAGTAATTTTCATATTTAGAAATGACTGTTTCCACTTCACTCATCACGATCGTTGGGTTCAGAAAGTTCAAACGGTCCGCAATTCCTTCCAACGAAAAGAATTTTACTAGCTCCTGAATCAAGCGGTTAAATTCTGCCGGCTTCATTTCAGGACTCAAAATATGCTCCAAATTGGCTGCTCCATCACCGTCTAAGATGTCATAAACATTAATATTAGGAATTGAAAAGGAACGTGGAAGATCCGAAGTCGTGATGACCAATTTTGTCTTGTCAAAATAAGTTTCATCATTTTGGTCGATTAATTCACGTAGTTCTCTGTAGTCCTTCGTGAAAACTTCGATGGATTCATCCGATAAATGATGACGAAAAACATCTTTCAATTTGTCCGAAATCCCCAAACCCGACATACAGGAAATGATAATGTTGCTACTTTGAGAAAAGCCTTCAAAGTATTGAACATTGATTGAATACTTGTCTGCTGCATCCTCCGCAATCTGTTTAAATGGCGCATTCATCGTCATCTTCAAGCCAATATCAAGTGCAATGGAAGTCGTCAAATTATTCAGAAGAAGTAACTCCCCTTTTAAATCGTTCTTGATCTGTGTGTAAATTTGATTTAAAGAGCCCATATCTACGATCAGCACTAGACTATCTGTATTCACTTGCCGTTTCACGAAATTCCTTGTCGATTCGACAATCTCTGACACATTACTCTCTACTGGCATATCCAACGCTTCAAAAACATAATTGCCGCATAATTGATTCACTACTGCTTGAATGCTGCTAGCCGTACTATCTCCGTGAGCAAGCAACAGGCCCTTCAGCTCGATGGATTCATCTACATAATCAGATAAAGTCACGACAATAAGCAGTCTTAGAAAGTTCTCGTCCTTTTCTGAGAGCGGTGGTAAATGCTCCAAGAACTGATTACATAAGTAAGTCGTCCGAGGTAGATTTGCAGCTAATGTACGATTTATCCCGGTTAAGTCTGTCTTATAGCTTGGGGAAATGACATAGGATCTGCTAATAATTTCTGCAACAGGTCCACTCGTCGTCAATCCGTACGTTTTTCCTAAAACGGATACCCAGACCTTTCTAAACATCTGAATCATCAATTTTCTACTCATTGATAAAAAAGAATCCTTATCAATGTGATGCACCAAATGCTGTACTTCATTCTTTATCGAAGAAAAATTTTCATTGAAATTACCTTCATTTATCAGCTGAGTAATTTTTTCCAAAATCGAATCATAATCAAACGGTTTGATTCGATCCGTTTTTATCTTTTGATTTTTCTTTATCAATAAACTAGCAATCGGCAAGCTTTCTACTTCGGATTCCAGCATATTTAACTGAATCAAGATCTCATTTTTCCCAATCGTTAATGGTTCTTCTTGTGTTCGACTATACACATCCGCACAACTGATTTTAATGATATTCTTCAGCTTACCAATATTCCCACTAAAGGGATGAGATAACATTAAAGACAAGGCTTCTCTTGAAACAATAATATCTTTTTGTAAAACATCCGCTTCATTTTGAAAAAATAATTGAATCAGCTCTAATCGTTCTCGAATGGGGCGATCTTCAAAAGTTGGCAACATAACACTAATTTGAATACGCCGATCAAAGGTGTCTAATAAATAATTTTCACCTTTTTCCGTCGTGGCGAAAATAAAACGAACCTTAGCAGAATGCCAATTTACATTTTCACCGACTGGACGATAGTTTCCAGTATCAATAAATAGAAAGAGCTTTTCTTGATTTTCTTTCGATAGGCGATGGACCTCATCGAGAAAAAGATAGCCGTTGTTGGCCGTTGCCAATAAACCATCGGTATCCTTTTCAGCCCCCGTAAAGGCCCCCTTCTTGTATCCAAACAGTGTTGCCGAAAGCAGTTCGGGATTGTCCGCATAATCGGCACAGTTTAAGATAGCAAATGGTGCATCTTTTTCAATAATTTGCTCATGGATAGCGTATTCAAAAATTTTTGTGGCTAAAAAACTTTTTCCAACACCCGTGGCTCCATTTATTAATACACTGAGTCCGTTAGGCGGATATTTGACAGCGGCTATACATTTTTGAATGACCTCTCTCAGACTTCCGTCATGACCAACTACAGAATGAAAGGCTTCGTTTATTTGCTCCGTATTATCTACAACCGCATATTCATCTAAAGGCTTCCACAAAACAGGCTTTCCCGGTAATTTCTCGACCTTTTTATCTTCCACTAATCTCGTCAAATAATGGCTGGCATTCTGACGAGAGATACCTAGATTCTTCGAAATTTTCTCGGCAGTGACAGAAGACATATTCCCTGTTAGTCGTATCAGCTCATCAAAAACTCGATCTTTAGCGCTCTTTTTCATTTTTTCCTCCAGTTTAATGTGTCTAAAAGCATAATAAACTATCGGCTGCAATATGTCTATTCTATATTTGTATTCCAATTTTTACTTTGAAACACAAATAGTCGAATATTTGCCTCAGATATCTGACAAAATAATTTATCTACCAATTTAGTTTTTATCTAATATGATTTTTATGTTTTTTCATAGCTACAAATATTGAACTGGATTCATATATTAGTTTTATTAATAGATTACAGAAGGGTTAAGTATATTTGCATAGTTTCCAATTACTTTATCCTTCTGTAACTTTTTCAATCTTAGATTTACTAGCCCGTCTCGGGCCCTATTTTACAATGGTTTTGTCCACTTTTCTCTGGTAGAAAAACGTGGTAGAAAAAATAAAATAACACAAAAAAAGCGGCGTTTCATCCGCTTTTGGTAGAAGATTGGAAAACTCAGATAGAAAAAGGACGATTTTTAGCTCTTTAGAACGTTGATAAGTCCCCATTCTTACTGAGTTTTGCCATTATCTCCTATACATCTTCAATTCCAAGAACAAATCATTATAGATGCCCAGATACTCAGCACCTAAGTTTTCATAGACTTCGAGGTGTTCCATTAATTCATCGGATGGATAGAATTGTTCGTCTTCGGTGATCTCGTCAGGCAGTAATGCCATGGCTTCTTGGTTAGGTGTGGAATAGCCGATGTATTCTGCGTTTTGTGCAGCGTTCTCGGGTTCTAGCATAAAGTTCAAGAAGGCGTAAGCACCGGCTTCGTTTTGTGAGGTCTTAGGAATGACCATATTATCGAACCACAGGTTGGAGCCTTCCGAAGGGATCACGTAATGAATGTGCTCGTTTTCGTACATCATGTCGGCTGCTTCCCCAGAAAATGTGACCGCAACCGATGCTTCTTCATTTGCCATGTACATCTTGATTTCATCTGCGACGATGGCTTTGATGTTTGGGGTCATGATCCGTAGCTTATTGAATGCCTCTTGCAGCTGATCATCGTCTTTGCTGTTAAGAGAATAGCCTAAGCTGTCCAAACCTAATCCCATCACTTCACGCGCGCCATCGATCAGCATGATGCTATTTGCTAATTCGGGTTTCCAAAGATCGTCCCATTGGGTGATCTCACCTTCATCAAAGAATTTATCGTTATAGACGATCCCCAGTGTTCCCCAGAAATAAGGGATGGAATATTGATTGCCAGGATCAAAACTCAGGTCCAAAAAGCGAGGGTCGATATTGTCTAACCCTTTGATTTTACTGTGATCCAATGGTTTTAAAAGATTTTGTTCCATCATTTTCTCAATCATGTATTCACTCGGTATGGCGATGTCATAGGACGTACCGCCTTGTTGGATCTTCGTGAACATCGCTTCATTTGAGTCAAAGGTTTCATAATTGACTTTGTAGCCTGTCTCTTCTTCAAACTTACTGATCAAATCAGGGTCGATGTAGTCGCCCCAGTTGTAGATGTTGACGACCTCAGCGCCTGCCATACCAGAGGAGCGTTCCAATTCACGGACACCAAAGAGCAAGATCAGGACGATCGCAACAATACCGATAATCAGAGATTGTAGTCGTTTCATCGCAGATTTGCCACCTCCACACGGCGGTTTTTACGCAATTTCTTCGCGCCGTTTTCTTTACTGATAAAGTAATAGCCTACCACCAGGATCATGGAGAATAAGAAGACAAGTGTACTTAATGCATTGATTTCTAAACTGATTCCTTGACGTGCTCTAGAATAGATCTCTACCGATAAGGTACTAAAGCCATTGCCTGTCACAAAGAATGTCACGGCAAAATCATCGAGTGAATAAGTAAAGGCCATGAAATAGCCGGCGATGATGCCCGGTGTCAAGAAAGGCAAAATGATATTTTTAATGACTTGAAAATTATTCGCGCCTAAATCACGGGCAGCATCGATCATTGAATCGTTCATCTCTTGCAGTTTCGGCAAGACCATCAACACCACGATCGGGATACTAAAGGCGATATGCGAAAGCAATACGCTGAAAAAGCCTAAGCTAAACCCACGGAACAAGTTGCCGATCATCGTAAAGAAAATCAAGAAGCTGGCACCAATGATGACATCTGGTGAAACCAACAAAATATTATTCAAACTCAACAATGCCGTTCTCGTTCGGCGTTTACGGGTATAGTAGATGCCCATCGCACCAAATGTGCCGATGATCGTTGCCAGTAATGCTGATAAAAATGCCAGCATAAAGGTGTTCAACACGATGATCATCAAGCGGGTATCTTGAAAGACGGATTGGTAATGTTCAAAAGTGAAACCCGTAAAAGCATTCATGGTGCCTCCTTCATTGAAGGAATAGAAAATCAAATAAAAGATCGGCACGTACAAAAGAATAAAGACGACGATCAGATAAAGATTCGACCAGCGAAATTTTTTCATTTACGTTGCCCTCCTTTTTTCTTTTCTCCCGTAAACAGCATCACGAGGAACATAGCGATGATCAAAATGACGCCGATGGTCGAACCCATGCCCCAGTTTTGGGTAACGAGAAAGTGCTGCTCGATCGCCGTACCAAGCGTGATTACGCGATTGCCCCCAATCAAACGGGTCAACATGAAGAGGGAGAGCGACGGAATGAAGACGGCTTGGACGCCGCTTTTCACACCGTTTAACGACAGAGGGAAAATCACTCGTCGAAACGTATCATAGCTGTTTGCCCCTAAATCGCGACTGGCACTGATCAAAGAGGGATTCATTTCTTCTAAGGCATTAAAAATCGGCATAATCATAAAGGGCAGTTCGATATAGACGGCAACCGTCAAAAAGCTAAAGTCGGTAAACAAAATCTGCTTTGGTCCAACACCCATGATTTCTAGGAAGTTGTTGACACTGCCATGAATGCCGAAAATCCCAATAAACGCATAGGCTTTTAACAATAAGTTGACCCACGTTGGTAAGATGATCAACAGCAGCCACAAATCTTTGTGACGCAGCTTAGTTAAGAAATACGCTGTCGGGTAGCTGATCACTAAGGTAATCACGGTGATCAAAAAGGCATACCAAACCGAGTTTAAAGTCATGATCAAATATTTGCCAGAACCTAAGTAGCTTTGATAATTGACCAGCGAAAAGTTGCCGTTCATATCAAAAAAGGATTGGTAGATGATCAATAAGACTGGTGCAATAACAAATAGCAATAACCAAAAGACATAAGGTATCGCATAAAAACGACGCATTTTCGTCATTAGCTTTCCCTCCTAATCTTCGTAGCTCTCTAAACGAGCATCAAAATCTTCTTCGGACTCATTGAAACGCATGACGTGGATATCTTCTGGTTCAAAGGAAAGACCGATCTTGCTTCCTTCAGTGGCTTTTCTTGTAGAGTGAACCATCCATTCGTTGCCTTGTTCATCGTAACAAATGATTTCGTAATGCACGCCTCGGAACAATTGCGTGTCTACTTCAACGACCAGCTTGCCTTTTTCCGCCGTCGTCAAATTCAAATCTTCTGGACGGATCACGATCTCAACGGCTTCATTCGGCCGCATCCCGCCATCGACACATTCAAATTGCTTGCCGACAAATTCCACTAAGTTGTCTTCGATCATCGTACCTGTGACGATGTTGCTTTCACCGACAAAATCCGCCACAAAATGGTTGATTGGTTCATCGTAAATATCCACCGGTGTGCCGCTTTGGACGATCTTCCCTTTATTCATAACGAAAATCTCATCACTCATCGCCAACGCTTCTTCTTGGTCATGGGTGACAAAAATAAAGGTGATGCCTAGTCGCTGCTGCAATTCCCGCAGCTCGTATTGCATGTCGGTTCGCAATTTCAAATCCAATGCGGACAATGGTTCATCCAGGAGCAATACTTTGGGTTCATTGACGATCGCTCGTGCGATTGCGACCCGTTGGCGTTGACCTCCAGACATTTCGCTGATTTCACGATTCTCATAACCAGGAAGTTGTACTAGCCGCAACGCTTCTAAGACTTTTTTATTCACTTCATCTTTTGGTAATTTTTTGATTCGCAGACCAAATGCCACATTTTCAAAAACGTTCATATGTGGGAATAAGGCGTAATCTTGAAAGACAGTATTCACTTGCCGTTGATTGGCAGGAACGTCATTGATTCTTTGTCCATCAAAATAAACGTCGCCTTCTGTTGCGTCCGAAAAACCCGCAATGATGCGTAAGATGGTTGTTTTTCCACAACCTGAAGGACCTAACAATGTATAAAAGCGACCTTCTTCAATATCAAAACTCACTTTTTTCAAAACTGTTTCATCATCATCAAATCGCTTCACCACATTGTTGAATGAAATTATTGTTTTTCCCACACTCTTTCCTCCTGTACTATAAATAAGAATCTGTCACGACTACAAGCACACGGCTTTTTTTGCCCGCAATATTTTTTAATTGATGCGGCTCAGTCGCCTGATAATAAATCGATTGGCCTTTACGAGCCTTGTACTGCGTTTCTCCTAGTGTCAAGGCCACACTGCCCTCTAAGACATAGATAAATGTTTCTGCTAACGATGGTTCAAAGGTCTTGTATTCGCCCGCTTTATCAAAGGTCAGCAAGACTGGCTCCATTTCTTTTTCATTGGAATCGGGAATCAGCCACTTCAATTCATAGCCATTTTCTTCATCATAATAAAGCGTGCTGTCTTCTTCGCGATAAACCACTTGATGCTGCGCATTTTCTTCTCGGAAAAATTCCTCTGGTGTCACGCCTAAAACTTCTAAGATCGTAAAAAAAGTTTCCATAGAAGGCGAACTCAAATCACGTTCCAACTGTGAGATATAGCCTTTCGTCAAATCGGTCCGCTCGCCTAATTCTTCTTGGGTCAAATTCTTTTGAACGCGCAAATTGCGCAGCTTCTCGCCAATCTCCATGTTCATTCCCCCTTTGATTGACACAACTTCAAATAAAAAAGTTTGCTATAAGTAAACTTCATGTTTAATTTCACTTTTTCTAGTATACAAATAATTGCAAAAAACACAAGCCTTTTTTCTTCATTTTTTTGAATTCTTTTCTCCCTGATCAAAAAAAGGAGTGACGCTAAACGCTTGTGTTATAAAGGAAACGATTGGTGGTCCCGGCATTTTCGCTTTTTAAAGGTTTAAAAGAACAACTTCTATTTTAACGAAGAAAAGGTAGATTTAATAATGATCTGTTTTTGCTGATTTTTTGATAAGAAGACCTGCCTTTTCTTGCTTCACTGGTTAAAAAAATAAAACTTATGGTATTATGAGTACAAACCATCAAAGGAGTGTCTGAAATGACGAATTTCTCTACCTTTCGTGTCATGAATGAACCAAATTTTACTGCTTCACTCACAACTGCAACCCTTGACGAGCTGCCAGCAGGCGATGTGCTTGTCCGTGTTGATTACTCAGATGTCAATTACAAAGATGCCTTGGCAGCAAAAGAAAATGGCGGCGTGATCCGCACGTATCCGATGACCCCGGGAATCGATTTAGCAGGGGAAGTCGTGGACAGTCAGTCTGCTGATTTTGCCCCAGGCGACCAAGTCTTAGTGACAGGTTATGGCTTAGGGGTTTCTCACCCAGGCGGTTACAGTCAATTTCAACGGGTCCCAGCCGAGTGGCTCGTGAAACGTTCTGCTGGTTTTTCAGCAAAAGACAGTATGACCTATGGCACTGCTGGGTTCACAGCAGCTTTAGCGGTGCAAGAATTAGAACAGCTGCACTTAGCAAAAGACGCTGCTATTTTGGTGACAGGCGCTAGCGGTGGCGTCGGCAGTGTCAGCATTGCTTTATTGAAAAAACTGGGCTATACAAATATAGTGGCGCTATCTCGGAAAAACGATGCGCAATGGTTGTTGGACCTAGGCGCAGCGAAAATCGTCAGTCCTGATGACGTGGTACCAGAAAAGGTCAAACCATTAGCAAAACAAACGTTTGCAGCGGTCATCGATACAGTTGGCGGTCCATTGCTTGCGGCAGTGCTTCCGCAAATCGCGTATGGGGGCGGTGCCTTCTTATGCGGCAATGCTGGTGGAATCAAAATCGAAACGACTGTCTTACCATTTATTTTGCGTGGGATTCGCGTAATTGGGATCGATTCGGTCAATGTTTCCCATGAGATCCGCTCGGCATTATGGGAGAAATTAGCGGGTGAGTGGAATGTGATCGATCAGCTTTACACGAAAGCCATCACTTTGGAAGACTTGCCAGAAACATTGGCAGCTTTATTAGCTGGTACGCACCAAGGACGGACGATCGTTGAGGTGTCACAAGCGCAATGAGAATTTTGATTACGGCTGGCGGTACTTCTGAAAAAATCGATGATGTCCGTGCAATCACGAATCATTCCACGGGCTCACTTGGTCAAGCCATTGCCAAGGAATGGCTGCAATACCCTGAGGTGGCCATCGATTACGTTACGACGAAAACTGCCAAACAACCGCCGACCGATCCACGCGTTACCTGTCATTTCATTGAAGGGACCACGGACTTGTTGACGCAGTTGACCGATTTATTGACGACCCATTCGTATGCTGCTGTGATCCACAGTATGGCAGTCAGTGATTTCACCCCTGCTGCTCATTTTTCAGAAGCAGCGTTTTATGAAGCAATCAACGATGCCCTACCAGCTTATGACAACCAGGTCACTCCGGCATTGATGGCACACGTGCTCTCACAATCTGAATCAACGGCAGGCAAAGTTTCTTCCAATACTGATCATTTGTTTTTAGTGTTGAAGAAAACCCCAAAAGTGATCCAAACCATCAAAGCATTACAGCCGACAACCTTATTAGTCGGATTCAAATTATTAGTAGACGTAGCGGAAGTCGAGTTGTTTGCGGTCGCACGAAAAAGTCTGCTAGCTAGCCAAGCGGATTATGTGTTGGCCAACGACTTGACGCAAATTTCTGGAAACCAGCATGTCGGACACCTTTTGACACAAGAAGGACAAATCGGGACTGGCCGCACAAAAGCTGAGATCGCAACCTTGATCGTTGACACATTACGCAATGACCTGCGTGCTTAGCTAGATGTTTTTTAGAAAAGGAGAAAAAAACATGAAACAAAAACACGTTCTGCTTGGCGTCAGCGGCAGTATCTCTGCATACAAAGCAGCCGACCTAACCAATGAATTAACCAAAAAGGGCTATGCAGTGGATGTCTTAATGACTCAAAACAGCACACAATTTATTACGCCTTTGACGTTACAGTCATTATCCAAACGCCCGATCCATGTCGATGTTATGCAAGAACGTCAACCAGATCGGATCAATCATATTGAACTAGCCAAACAAGCCGATCTTTTCTTGCTCGCCCCAGCCAGTGCCAACAGTATTGGCAAGCTGGCGCATGGGATAGCCGATGATTTGATCTCAACAGTTGCCTTAGCGTTGCCGTTATCCGTTCCCCGCTTGATTGCGCCAGCCATGAATACCGTCATGTACGAAAACCCGATTGTTCAAAGAAATTTGGGGATTTTGAAAGAAGTCGGCTTCCAAGAGATTGAACCCCGTGAAGCGTTACTGGCTTGCGGTGATTTCGGCAGAGGCGCATTAGCAGCAACAGAAACGATTCTCGAAAAAGCATTGACTGCTTTGGAAGTACGGAGTGTCTAACAATGAAAAAAATATCAACTTTTGAACTTGTCTTAACAGCTTTCTTTTTGGGAATCTTGATTCTTTTAGCATCGGTTCCCTTTCTTGGGTTTATTCCCTTAGGACCAATCAATGCGACAACGATGCATATTCCTGTGATCATCGCTTCTATTGTATTGGGCCCTCGGATCGGCGGCTTTTTAGGCGGCGCCTTTGGGATCATCAGTATGGTGCGTTCGACCTGGATCATCACCCCGCTTTCTTTTGTCTTCTCCCCTTTCGTACCGATTTATGGGAGTGATCAAGGAAGCTGGAAAGCGATCCTCGTAGCGTTGATTCCTCGTATTTTGATTGGTGTCGTTCCTTACTTTGTGTACAAAGGCTGTCAAAAAATCTGGAAAAACAAACAGCAAAGTCTTTCGCTACTGATTGCTGGTGTTGCTGGAGGCTTGACGAATACGATCCTGGTAATGAACTTGATCTACTTCTTGTTCCAGCAAGAATATGCGGAGGTTGTGGGGAAAGCTGGCAATGCTGTCTATGCAGCGATTTTGGGTGTAATCTTCGCCCAAGGTGTACCTGAAGCCATTGTAGCGGGAATCGCCACGATGGCAGTTGGAACCGTCCTTTTGCGCTTAGTCATGAACCGCAAAAAAAATCGTATCTAAAAAAATAGCGACCGCCCAAAGTTAGCTTTTTGGCTAACTTAGGCGGTCGCTTCCCTTTTGAGTGTCTTATAAACTTTGTGTCACTTGGAGTGCTTCGACAAGCTCTTGATACTGCTCTTGGGTCAAATACTCTTCATAAAATGTCAGATAATCATCGATATCTGCTTGGGTCAAATAAGGCAGCTCTTGCTTGATTTGCAGCAGCAGTTCTTCAAACTCCTCATCCGTCAGCATATAAGAAGACCAATCATCGGTTTCATCATAGCTATCCCAGTACTCATCATCATAATCATTTTCATACCCATCGTCATAGCTGTCATCCCAACCATAATCATAGGGAGAAAACAATTCTTCTGGGTCAATCAATTCTTCCGCTGTAGGGATTGCAACAGCAGTATCACTTTTCTTCCCTGTAAAAGTCACCGTGGCTCCGATAGTGGTTTGCAGCTCATCCGCTTGCACGAAGTGAAAAGCCATTTTCTGCTGATTTGTTTTCGTATTGACGGTCATGGTTAAGTCAAACTGCTCGACTTCTTCCAACATCGTTTCTAATTCGGCGACTTGCTTTTGATCGGCGCCGTGTTCTTGGGAATAATCTGCATAATCTGCCAATTCTTCTTTGGTAAACGTGTGGCTGATCGTATCTCCATCTCTTTTGAAAGCATCCGGTTCAAAGGTTTTCAGATAGTCTGCAAATGTCTCATTATGAAAAAGACTGTTCATGGTAAAGAGGTTTTCAGGTTCTTTTTCTGCTTCGGTTGTCCCCTCGCCGTCCTCTGCAAAAGTTCCTTCGCCAAAGTAAGAATCTAAGGTTTCTTGATCGATGCGCAGGTATTTGCCTTCATATTCCGCAGCGTCTGGTTTTGTCCCATAACTGTCACTACCAAATGCGCTGATATACCCTTGCAGTGTTTCATAGATTTCAGCTGACACATACGCTTCTTGTTTTTCTGGATCGACGATCAGCTTGATCGGCAGCTCCTGCCCCCCAAAAGCGACTGCCAGATTGAGTAAAATCGCTTTGGTTTCTTTGTCCTGGACGAAGTCCCCTTTAAATGACGAACCGACTAACTGTGACATCAACATGGAGGCATACCTATCGGCTTCTCGACCGTATTCGCTGCTGCTGCCCATCTCAAAGGTATCGATCGTCGCTTGGAATTCACCAGCATTCGCTGCTTGCTGATTCGTCAACTGTTCGGCAAACTGTTCTTGCGGTAATTTCGTACAACCGCCGAAAAGAAAGGCGAACCCAACAAACAAAATGACGCGTCCCCACTTTTTCATCCTGCTCACTCCTTTTCGTTTATTGTACCGAAGACTGAGAAAGCTTACAAACCTAAGCTCTTTTTTATCAGCTCTCATAAAAAAAAGACTGCCCCTCAGGACAATCTTTTTGCTATTCTATTCTTCGCCGATGATTCGGACTTCTGTTTCTAAGGTGACATCAAAGGTTTCTTTGATGACTTGTTGGATATGAGCGATCAGTTCAACGTAATCCGTTGCAGTGGCTTGATCGACATTCACGATAAAGCCCGCATGTTTTTCCGAAATTTGGGCTCCGCCCCATTTCAATCCTTGTAAGCCTGCATCTTGGATCAGCTTGCCGGTAAAATGACCGACTGGACGTTTAAAGACACTCCCACAAGAGGGGTATTCTAGCGGTTGCTTCAATTGCCGCAATTCTGTCAGTTCATCCATCCGCTTTTTAATTTGCTCTTGATCGCCTTTTGCTAAATCAAAGCGACTGCTTAAAATGATCATCTTTTGCTCTTGTAATTTGCTATGACGATAAGCAAATTCCATTTCTTCCTTGGTATAAGTCACGATTTGACCATTAGCCAGCAAAACGTCGCAGGACGCAAAGACATCTTGGATTTCGCCATCATAGGCGCCAGCATTCATAAAGACGGCACCGCCGACACTGCCAGGAATCCCGCAGGCAAATTCAAAACCAGTCAACGATTCATGCAAAGCGACATAGGTGGTATCGATCAACTTTGCTCCAGCATCGACGATCAAAGAAGTGCCGTCCACCACGATTTGGTTCATTTCTGATAGCATGATCACCACGCCGCGAATACCACCATCACGGACGATCAAGTTGCTGGCATTTCCTAAGACGATCCAAGGAATCGCTTGTTCTCGGCAATAATCAAGCAGCTGTTTGGCTTCATCTGCTGTTTTGGGAAAAGCCAAAATGTCTGCCGGTCCACCAGTTTTTGTATACGTATAGTTCAATAAGGGTTCATCTTTTAATAAGGCAATTTCAGGGAATTGCGCAATCATCAAGTCTTTATTCACGAGAAGGTTTCCTTTCACAATAAACATCTCACTTATTTTAGCATGTTCAAGGAAAAGTTGCTACCTCTGGTGAATCAAAGAAAAGCTTAATGGTCGAATGACCTGATTAATAAAGAGTAAGCTTCAAAAAAAGTGTTTTGTTATTTCAGATAATCGTTCTTTCATCACGGTAGTGACTTTATCGACTACTTCTAAGTTGCTGCGATGCAAGAAGTCCACACTGCAAATATGCTGACAAAGAATCGTCCCTTGAACTTTACTTTATTGTGTTTCGGTAACTGTTTGAAACGCATTCGATCGAGCAAATTTTTCTTCTACATATTTATTTGAGCTACTGAGTGGCATCACTAAGATGGTATTGAAACTCTTGTTATAATAATCATTACTAACCACTACACACGGTCTTTTTTTGCCATTTCATTTCCTTTGGTGGGATTTAAGTCAATAAAAGAATATCTCCTTGCCTTACCATTCAATGTTCTCCTCACCTAAATCTTTTTCAAAAAACATCTCACCTGTGTCAAATTTTCCCATTTCTTCTATGATCGCTAATTCTTGTTTCCAAAAATCTTCAAAAGAAGGTGCTGCTTTTTCGCCTCTTACCTTGATCTCACCTTCTGGGGTAAATTCAAAAATTACCCAGTGATTCTCTTTTAAGCCTAGTATTTGCCGCACACTTTTTGGAATAGTTATTTGATTTTTCGAAGTCATTTTCGCTGAAACTTGCGCTTTGATCGTCATGAAACTGCCCCCTTTTCAAAATGACTGTATCATAAAATGGAAGTAAACGTAAGGAGCCATCGTTCCTTTTCCGTACTACAAACGAATTTTCTCTAGCATCCAAATTTAATCCTCATTCTTCCTCCTTGTTTTCCTCATTCCGCTCACTTGCTTTGCGCTTCTGGCTTTTTTAGGTAAAATGGGAGGCGTAGTGGAAAACAAGGAGGAGTCTCAATGAAATTTATTTCTTGGAATGTGAATGGTTTACGGGCCATCGTTAAAAAAAATTTTTCTGAAGTGTTTGAAGCCCTCGATGCTGATTTCTTTTGTTTACAAGAAACAAAGCTGCAAGAAGGTCAGATCGAATTGGATTTACCAGGCTATCATCAATACTGGAATTATGCGGAGAAGAAAGGCTATTCTGGCACAGCAATTTTCGCAAAAGAACCTGCACTATCGGTCTGTTATGGATTAGGAATCGAAGAACATGATACGGAAGGTCGCGTCATCACGCTGGAGTATCCTGAATTTTTCTTGATTACTTGCTACACACCGAATTCCCAAAATGAATTGCGCCGCTTGGATTATCGCATGACTTGGGAAGATGCCTTTTTGGCTTACTTGACTGAATTGAAACAACAAAAGCCAGTGATTCTCTGCGGTGATTTGAATGTTGCCCATAAAAATATCGACATCAAAAATTGGAAAACCAATCAAAAAAGTGCTGGGTTTACACCTGAAGAACGGGAAAAGTTTTCGACTCTTTTGGCTGCTGGCTTTACCGATACGTTCCGCTATTTCTATCCAGATGCAGAAGGTATTTATTCTTGGTGGAGCTACCGTTTCAACGCTCGCAAAAACAATGCTGGCTGGCGCATCGATTACTTTGTCGTTTCGGATGACTTAAATGAGCGCTTGCTAGACGCCAAGATCCATACAGATATCATTGGCAGTGACCATTGTCCGGTGGAACTGGATCTCAACTAACCGTAAGAAAACTTCAGTTTTTCTTAACGTTTGTTCGCTTTTCATTCTTTGATTTTGTGCTAGAATGGCAATGAGGTGAGTCTGATGAATTTTATCGCAATGGACTTTGAAACAGCAAATTATCAAAAGCATAGTGCCTGTTCCCTTGCACTAGTCATGGTACAAGATAGCAAAATCGTGGGCGAATATTACACATTGATCCAACCGGAAACGGAATTTTTTTGGAAAAACATTCAAATTCATGGCATCCGGCCAGAAGATGTAAAAGAAGCGCCTAAGTTTCCTGACGTATGGAAACAAATCCAACAATATTATCAACTGAACAGTTTGATCGTTGCGCATAACGCTGGTTTTGATACTGGAGTTTTGGCGGGATGTCTTGATTATTATGGGTTGTCACAACCAAATTATCTTTCCTTATGCACGGTGCGAACGAGCCGCAAGCTGTATCCAGAATTTACGAACCACAAATTAAACACGGTTTGTGAGCAATTACAGATTCCTTTACTAAACCACCATGATGCACTAGAAGATAGTCGGGCATGTGCCCAAATCTTATTGCGTCAAGAAGAAGAATTTGGTATCGATCCATTAAAAAAATTGGTTTTAGTCAAATAAATAAGAACGTGCGTCCTAAAGTCAGCATTGCGCTAGCCTTTAGGACGCACGTTTTCATTTAAGGAAGGATTCATTTTAAGTCAGATCGATCCAATAATGACAGATTATAGCGCCATCTTCAGGATCAATGACTTTTTCTGTCAATTTACCACCGTTGTTTTCAATGACTTTGGCGGAGGCGCGATTGGCTTCTTCACAGGTTACTAACACGTTGTTCAAGCCAAATTGTTTGGCCTTTACCAATGACTGTGCCAACATTGCCGAGCCGATGCCTTGCTTTCGATGGTCTGGGTGCACTGAATACCCGATGTGTCCGCCAATTTGGCGCAAATACGCATTAAGTGTCAGACGCAGATTCAAGAGACCGACCACTTTTTGATCTTGGATAGCCAGATAGGTACGGGCGGGAACGAATCCTTCTGGTACCGTTTCTGCTGTTTTAAAATCCACCAATCCCTCTAGCCAGTCTTTGGCTGTCGGACTTTCTACAAGTCCTGCCCCACCATGGATGACTTCTTGATTCTTCTCGAAGGCTTGCCGATACGCTTCGATTTGATCGCAGTCTGCGATCGTCGGTTCCCGAAACTCCATTTCCTTCACTCCTTTTTATGATTCAAAAAGACGTGCCATCATCAAGACGTCAACTTTTTGCCCCTCGCGGGTTTGCACCGCTTCTTTCATACAGCCTTCTGTTAAAAAACCAAATTTTTGATACAGATGGATCGCCCGTAGATTTCTCGCTTGGACGGTCAACTCGATGCGGGTCAATTCGCCAACTTCTACTACCCAGTCCAGTAATTCTTCAATCAGGAGCGAACCTAAGCCTAAGCCCCAATAGTCTTTTAAAATCGAGATACCGATCTCCCCGACATGGGCTAATTGCCACTCTTCATGGCCTTTGACTGATGCCATGGCGATCAATTGTTCTTGATCAAATGCCAACAACAGCAAATAGTCGTCCCGTTCATAGATAGCGTCCAGTTGTTCTGCCAATAGGGCTTCTGGCAACGCCAAGCCGCTTTCGTCCATCAAGAGAAAATCCGTTTCTTCTCCTAGCTGTTGACTGACTGCTAACACAGCTTTGGCATCAGCACCCGTGGCTTCTTTGATCTGTAATTGGATCTCACTCATGGGCTGCCTGCCATTTTGTTGTGATCCGTTGCAAAAAGGCGGTTGCTTTGGTGCCATATGCATGACATTTCACAAGACGTTTTTGTTCATCTGTATCATCTTTTTCCAAAATCAGTTCTAAATAATCCTCTGGCAGGGAGGCTTCTAAGAGATTGCCCCACTCGATCACACACAAGCCATCCCCTTCGAAATAATCATCCAGTCCTAAATCATCTGCACCGTATTCCACCCGATAGACATCCATATGGTACAGCGGTAGCCGTCCATTGGTATATTCACGAATGATCGTATAGGTCGGACTTTTGATCAGTTGCTCGATCCCTAGCCCCAAGGCGATGCCTTTCGTCAAGGTTGTTTTGCCAGCACCTAAATCGCCCGTCAATACCAGATTATCCCCTGGCTCGGCTGCCTCTCCAATGATTTTTGCAAATGCTGCGGTTGCTTCTAAGTCGTTAATGGTAAACATAGTCCCCATCCTTTGATCAATCTAATTTACTAGTTGCTAGTATAGCTTGTTTTTCAAGGAATTGTAAAGAAGGAGCTTAGGGAAAATTTCCCGACGATCACTGGATCGTTGCTATTGCGCACACTTCCTCCTTTGCTGCCCTCAACTTTCCAAGAGCAAAACAAAAAACTGACCCTCAAGGGATCAGTTTTTCATAAGTGCAGCGATTGGCTGCTTATTTTTCCATTAGTGTTTGTGCCGCAGTAATGATTGATAATTTGTAGACATCTTCTTCATTTGAACCACGAGACAAATCAGAGATTGGTTTGTTCAATCCTTGTAAGATTGGTCCAATCGCTTCAAAGTTACCGAAACGTTGGGCGATCTTGTAACCAATGTTTCCTGATTGTAAATCTGGGAAAACAAAGACGGTTGCTTTACCTGCTACTTCAGATTCAGGAGCTTTCAATTGCGCAACTGCTGAGATATACGCAGCATCGAATTGCAATTCTCCATCGATTTGGTATTCTGGTGCCAATTCTTTGGCGATTTTTGTTGCTTCAACGACTTTATCTACTTCTGGTGCTTTCGCAGACCCTTTCGTTGAGAAGCTTAACATAGCAACTTTTGGATCGATTTCAAATAATTCAGCGGTTTTCGCTGAGTCAACAGCGATTTCTGCCAATTCTTGTGCAGTTGGGTTTACATTGATGGCACAGTCTGAGAACAAGTATTTTTCTTGGTCACGACCACGAACCATTAAGAAAGCACCACTTGTACGGCTCACACCTGGTTTTGTTTTGATGATTTGTAAAGCGGGTCTTACTGTATCACCCGTAGAATGGATCGCTCCTGAAACCATTCCTTCAGTAATGCCCATGTAAGTCAACATTGTTCCGAAATAGTTGACATCTTTTAAGATTTCTTCTGCTTGTTCTTTCGTTGCTTTGCCGTTGCGGCGTTCCACAAAAGCTTCAACCATTTCATCCCAACGATCATAATTTTCAGGATCTAAAATTTCAAAGTTTGATACGTTGATTCCGCGAGCTTCCGCTGCTTTTTCGATTTCAACCGGGTTACCGATCAAAACAGGTTCAATTAATTCTTCTGAACGTAAACGGCTAGCAGCACCTAGGATACGAGGATCTGTTGCTTCAGGAAAAACGATTTTGATATGACGACGCACGATTTTAAATTTTAAACTTTCGAATAATTCCACGGGTAAAGACCTCCAGTTTTTTTATACCCTTCCATTGTACAATAATTGCGAAAAAAAGAACAGATAAAAATCCTGTATTAGTCGATTATTTTAAATATCGTTACCTTTTTCACACATCCGCTCATTCTAAATAACACAGTTTTACAACTGTGTTATTTTTTCTGGCAACGCCCAGGAAATCGGTTCTTCCCCTAACGCCAGCAATGCTTGATTGATCTTAGAAAAAGGCTTCGAACCAAAGAATCCTCGATGCGCTGATAACGGACTTGGATGAGGCGCTGTTATAATAATATGTTTGCTAGTATCTAGCAAAGCGGCTTTCTTTTGGGCGGGTTTGCCCCAAAGCACAAAAATGACCGGTTCTTCTCGTTGATTCAATTTTTCGATGATCGTATCAGTCAGCTGCTCCCAGCCATGCCCGTGATGTGAATAGGCTTGCCCTTCGCGTACTGTCAACACGGTATTCAACAATAAGACCCCTTGTTGCGCCCAAGGTACGAGATAACCGTGGGACACAGGTGGAATCCCTAAGTCATCAGCTAATTCTTTGTAAATATTCCGCAACGAAGGCGGTATTTTGACCCCCGGCTGTACGGAAAACGACAGTCCGTGGGCTTGGTGAGGGCCATGATAAGGATCTTGACCTAAGATGACAACTTTTACGTCATGGTATGGTGTCAGTTTTAAGGCTTCATAAATATGATCCATTGCTGGATGGATCGTTTGCTGGGCATATTCTTGTTTCAAGAAAGTCCGCAGTTGTTGGTAGTACGGCTGCTCAAATGATTCCTGCAATTGTTCTTGCCAATCATTGTCCAATATTCGTTTCATGGCGAATCTCCTTTGTTTTCTTCTAGGATAACAAATCCCTCCCCTTAGAAACAAGAATTACTCTTCGAAAGAAAAAAAATGCGCGATTTATGGTACACTATTTGTAGAAACGATTAAGAAAGGACGCTGACAATGATCAAATTAATTGCTTCTGATATGGATGGTACGCTTTTAAATGCTAGTATGCAGATTTCAGAAGAAAATATCCAAGCAATCAAATATGCCCAATCCAAAGGAATCGAATTTATGGTCGCAACTGGCCGTAACCGCAAAGAGGCTTTGCCGCCGCTGCAAGAAGCCGGGATCGACTGTGCAATGATCACCTTGAATGGTGCCCAAGTCTACGACGAAGCGGGCAATTCATTATTCACTGTGCCGATCAGCCATGAACAAACTCGTTCGTTGATCGACCTACTAAAAGAAAACGACATCTATTTTGAGATCTCCACGAGCAACGGGATCTATTCGGAAAGCCAAACACGTCGGATCGAAAATTTTGCGATCCACACGGCAGAAGCAATGCCCCATTTAACCCATAAGATGGCGATTGCTATGACAGCAGCCCGTTTGGAATTTTTACCGATCAATTATGTCGATGATTTCAGTGAGTTGTTTTCGATCGAAGAATTAGAATTTTTGAAAGTGATCTGCTTCCATCAAGATGGTGCGCGGGTATTGGGTCCTATCACGAAAATCATCGATGGGTACGGCGATCTAGTGGTGACTTCTTCTGGACAAAACAATATTGAGATCAACCACCGAAACGCGCAAAAAGGAATCGCAGTGGCGCATGTCGCTAAGGATCGGATGATCTCACTGGAGGAAGTGATGACGATCGGTGACAACTTAAATGACGTAAGTATGCTGCAACTGGCAGGCGTTAGTTTTGCAATGGGAAATGGCGAGTTAGAGGTAAAAGAAGCCGCGAAGTATTTGACGGACACCAATATTGAGTCTGGTGTCGGCAAAGCGATCGTTCGGGCAATTGATGAAAATCTTTAAATCACGCAGCTTTTTGGGGATACATGAGGAGGCGTAAGTATGTCAGAATTTTTCATCCAAGACAGACAACTTAGCAGAGTCACACGCACCATTGTCAAAGATAAAACAGGCAAATCACTGTTTTTAATGGTGGGCCGTTGGGGAACTAAGGGCGATGCTCTTTCCCTTTACCGCTTGAATGGGCAAATGGTTGCTAGTATCAAACAAATCAGTTTTACTTTTGGTACGCGCTTTGAGATCTACAAAGACTTTGAGAAAGTCGGTACACTGCAGAAAATCTTTAACTGGCCGGGTGATTTCTACTATATCCAGCAGCTTCACTGGGCGGTCCACGGCGATATCTACAATCATCGCTATGGGATCCATCATTTCAATAAAAAGATCATGGAAATGGATAAGGCGACCTTATTGACGGGGGATTATTATGTACTGGATGTCGTTGATGATCGGGATGCACCGGTCTGCATCTGTATCGCTGCCGTCATGGATTACTGGCTGTACAATCGGCACCGCAAGAAAGACCATCCTCTTGAGCTTCGACTAACAAATGGAACCAGCTGAAAAATCAGCTGGTTCTTTTTTGCATATGGTCGTATAGGTGGCCACTGATCTCTCTTTGGGCCACGACTTCAAAGCCATGCTTTTCATAGAGCCGCTTCGCATGGGGATTTGCTCGGTCAACACTCAAGCCGATCACCTCATAGCCATCTCTAGAAGCAATTTTCGGCAACGCTTCTAATAAGGCTGAGCCGACACCTTTGCCGCGAAATTTCTCAGCCACACAGATGGTATCTAAGTACCATTCATTTGGTAAGGTTTCTTCATCGATAAACAGCTTCATGTCTTTACTCAAACCGTACTGTTCCAGCACTTTATCTAGAGGCTGATCGATCGTCGCCTCTTCTTTGTCTGGGTATCCAAAGGCGACCCCAGCAACCTCCCCGTCGATCTCATTGACCAACGCACGGCGAAAGCCGTAACGATAGTCGGGTTCTAGCATGGCATCTGCCAAGATCTCTAAGGTCTTTGCTTCACCGATCTCTTTGACAAACGGCAATTCCATATCCTTTAAAATGACTAAAACGAGTTCAGCCATGACAAAGCGATCTTCTTTTTTTGCAAATCTTATCACGTTTTCTCCTCCTTACTTCTATACATAGAATAACAATTCTCTCAAGAAAAACCAAGTTGAATCGACAAAGGATCCACACAAAGTTTTCCTTATTTATTCATGCAATTCCAACGGCAAGCCGTCTGGATCTTGGAAAAAGGTCATTTTCTTATTCGTAAAGTTATCGAAACGAATCGGTTCACACGCAATTCCTTTGGCGGCTAACTTTGCCACGACTGCTTCAATATTTTCCACCGCAAATGCCAAATGCCGCAAGCCAGCTGCTTCGGGGAAACTTGGTCTTGCTGGTGGGTTTTCCACCACAAACAGTTCTATTTCTGATTCCCCAAAGCGCAGGTCGATTTTTACATCTTTCTTTTCTGGGCGCGCATGTTCACGAATCACTTCAAAGCCTAATTTCTCTACATAAAATTCTTTGGTCTGCTGGTAATCACTGGCGATGATCGCCACATGATGCATTTTTGAAAACATTATTGCCACTCCTTTGTATTGGACTCCTCTCTCAGTTTAAAGCCTTTGGCTGCATTTTACTAGAAAAGACTGCCGAAGTTCTCCTCTTTTCATAAATGGTTTCTGTTATACTAGAAAGCGGAAGGTGATGAAAAAAATGAAACTACTTTATATTTCAATCTCTGGAAATACCCGTGCATTCGTCAACCGCTTGTTGGCCTATGCGGATCAGCAAGACACTCCGAGTACTTGGGAAGCCAAAGAAATTCATGACAATAGTTTCTTTGAACAAGAAGACGAACCTTATGTGGTTTTTGTCCCTACCTATTTAGAAGGTGGAAATGGCGTCGATAACGGCAATCAGGAGATTCTCACAGAAACCATGCGGGAATACATTGACTATGAAAACAACGCAGCTCTTTGCTTAGGCGTGATCGGCAGTGGCAACAAAAACTTCAATTATCAATATTGCTTGACCGCAAAGCAATATGCGGAGCAATTTTCGATCCCGTTCTTAGCGGATTTCGAGCTGCGAGGCACGACCCAAGATATTGAACGGATCTATGCTTGTTTGAAAGAAATCGATCCTGCCCACAGCAACACTTAACTTTAGCCAGCATTCATTAGCCATTAGGAGGACTTTTGCATATGGAACCACAAACGATGGTCATTTTGATCATACTCGCCAGCACTCTCATCTTGACCGCATTAGATATCTGGAATCGATACAAAGTACGCCGTTACGTTCGGCTTGCTTGGGGAAAGCTTCCCCGTCAGCCCCGCTTTGATAAAGAAGCGAGTTTGAAAAAGGCTTGGCTGACTGAGAAGAAGTTTCACGATTTTGATAGCGAGGTCGATGACATCACTTGGTATGACTTGGATGGCTTTTCGTTGTTTGAGTCCATTAATCTGACGTTTTCCAGTGTTGGTTCAGAAGCATTGTACCAGCAATTACGCAATTTTCGCTTCAAGACGGACAAACAGCTGACCAAATTGATCGACTTTTTTGCTGCTGACAGTGCCGCACGCGAACAATCCCAATATACGTTTGCTCGTTTAGGAAAACAAGATGATAATTTCTCAAAAGCCTACTTGGCCAATGAAGCTGCGCAATCGATCGGCTCTCTGCCGTTCTTTGTCTTTTTAGGTGTGCTGCCGTTAGTCGGCATCTTGCTGCTCCTGCTGGGGTTTGTCCAAGGCATCCTGTTGACGTTGGTCAGTGTCGTTTTCAATACGATCTATTACTCCATCAAAAAAGCCAAGCTGGAAACAGAACTGAACAGCATGCGCTATTTGGTTCAAACGATTGCCTGTGGCAGTCAGATCGCTAAAATCAACACGCCCCTCCAAGATGAGATCAAACAATCCTTGGCACCATTAAAAAAGATCACTCGTTTCGCCTTTTCGTTTCGTGCCAAAAACGGCAGCGAAGGAGACATGTTGTTTGAATACATCAATATCATTTTTATGCTGCCGTTTATTTTCTATCAAACGGTCACTACTACCCTGGCAAAGCACCAACAAGCAGCCATCGATCTGTGGAATTTGCTGGGAAAATTGGAAGTCGCAGCCGCCATTTTAAATTTTCGCACGTATATGCCCATCACTTGCCTACCGACCTTCCAAACAAGCGGAGGTGTACAAGCAACGGGTACGTATCACCCGCTTCTAAGTGAAGCAGTCATGAATGATGTTGCTTGGACCCACAATACCCTCGTGACTGGCTCCAATGCCTCGGGCAAATCGACGTATGTCAAAAGCATCGCCATCAATTGCGTCTTGGCACAAACGATCCAGACAGCAGTTGCCGAAACCTTTACGATGGTTCCCGGTCACGTCATTACCTCGATGGCTGTCGAAGATGATTTATTTGAAGGCGACAGCTATTTCGTAGCAGAGATCAAATCCATCAAACGCCTGCTAGACACCGTTGCCACGAACCAGCGCTGCTATTGTTTTGTTGATGAGATTTTAAAAGGAACCAATACGGTGGAACGGATCGCTGCTTCTGCCAGCATCATCCATTGGCTGCGAGCCTACCCATCATTGGCATTTGTCGCCACTCATGATATTGAGCTGACTGAAATATTGAAAAATGACTGCTGCAACATCCATTTTTCTGAACAAGTCACGGAAGATGACGGCATCTCCTTTGATTACAAGGTCAAATCCGGTCCTGCCTTGAGCCGCAATGCAATCGCCCTCTTAAAAGTCATGGGCTACCCTGAAACGATCGTTCAAGACGCCTATGCCGCCGCCAATGATTTTGATCAAAACCGTAAATGGCAGGATTTATAACTTCATACAAACAAAAGCGCCTTATCCTGTGACTAACACTGGGATAAGGTGCTATTTTACATTTCAGTTAGTCAAACAAACCAGTAGCTAAACTGTATTGCTCTCCTTGTAACACATCGTATTGGATCAAATTGTAGGCATCATAGATTTCTTGGGCCTCTTGGTCCAATGCAAGGGTCGTTTGCCATTGCCCGCCTTGATAATATTGACCCATTTCAAAAGCTGGCAGCTCATCTTGCAAGGCCAATAACAACTGGTAAAACCCGCTCGTTGGTTGGTCACTGGCTTCTAATAGGTTCGGCGCAAAGTAAAAGGGACTTGTTACTGGTACATCTTCTGGTGCAAAATTCCCTTGCGAATCGACCATCAAAAACTCCGTTTCATGCAGGGCAGCCGTTTCATTTTGCTCCTTGATCTCATCGGCATAAATGCCTGGTAAATGATCCCCCCAAAAGACGACCAGCGTTCGCCGATCCAGCTGTTCTAATTCAGCTACAAAGTTTTTCAATGCTGTACTGCTGTAGGAGATATCCTGCAGGTAGTTTTCCAAAGAAGCCATATTGCCCGGACCGCTTGCTTGGTAATTCAAGGTATCGTATTTACCAGCATACGGCATATGGGTCTGCATCGTCACTAAATGGACAAATTGCGGTTGCTGATCGTTTTCCAACAATGCCAGCACTTCTTTGTAGGCCGCCTCATCAGAAATATAAGGATTATTTTCGATTTTGTCGGTATAGGTCATCGTCTCTTGATCGATAAACTGTTCAAACCCCATCACGCCATAGACATCCTTGCGTTTGTACATCGATGTATCGTAAGGATGGATCGACGTTTCCGTATACCCGGACTGTTCCAAGAAAGAAACCAAGGATGGCAGTTGCGTCAATTTCGGCACCAGCATCGTGTAAGGCGTTGTCATCTGTGGATTCAATAGGCCCATGGCAAAACCAGTCAACGCTTCAAACTCGATGTTTGCCGTACCGCCTCCATAATTTTGCGAAAGCATTTTTCCACTGATGGTTTGATCGGCGACGTGGTAATAGTCTTTCAACGGATCGCCGGTGATCGACAAGCCATTTAAATGGCTCGGGTCGGAAAAGCTCTCGCTCATCACATAGACGATATTTGGTGCTTCACTTTCACGGTCTTGATTTTTCTCCGCAGCCTGTGCATTGTAGGTGTCCGCAATCGCTTGGATCGCTTCTTTTGAATACCCCTCAGGCTTCGTCATGGCATCTACCCGCAGGTTGTACAAAAACCCACCGATAAATCCCGTATTGTAGTAGTTCATTTTTTGTGAATACGGAATCCAGAGCGCCGTCTGATTGTAGGCTTTGCGTAAAAGGTTGTTGCTGTCATTGAAGTGAGAAACATAGACTAAGCCCAGCGAGCATACGACCAGCACCGCTCCTCGCATCACTTGCAAACGCAGGTTTAATTTGCGGCTGCGATAGATACTCCAGCCGATCGCTCCGATCGCCGCCAGAGCGAAGAGGATGGCTAAGAAAAAGGCGCCATTGCCGATCATGGTTCGAAGAAGGTCGAATTGAGTGACCATCTTTAAATCATCGGGATAGATTGGTTCTTGGCGATAGACCATCTTCGTGTGGTTGGCATACCCTAAAATTCCGATGACAACACTATAAAAGATGCCCCCGATCAGTACCGAACCTGCCAAGCTGGCAAACACCCCATACACCAGCAGTAGCACCCCACAAGCCAAGAAAAACTTTGCTGTATGCCACGAAAAGGCAAATTTCAGAGCTAATTCAACGGAAAGATTGTTTTGACACCATTGCAAATATAAATTACTGAAAATGATCAACAGGACGATGGCGATGCCTTTTAATGCGATCTTCAGATAAGGATGGCTATTTATTTTCACGAAGGAACATTCCTCCTTTTCTACACATTCTAGGTACCCTCGTATTTTATGCTTTTGAGGCAAGAAAGTAAAGCCGAGGTAAGAAGCTTTTGTTATTTTTAAAGAAAGCAAGCCTCATAAAAAAAGAGTCTAAGGTTTCTTGCCCCCTAGACTCTTCTTTCTATCCGAATGGAACTCAATCACTGGTTTCGTTTATTTCCAAAAATCATCAAAAATCGTGACTGGCAAGTGGCGTTTGTGTTGCGTTTTGTTCCACCAGTTTTCAATGGTTTGTTGGGCTTCAGCCGAAATTTCCTTGCCTTCTAAATAGTCATCGATGTCGTTGTAGGTCACTCCTAAAGCTGCTTCATCTGCCACTAAAGGTTTGCCATCTTCCAAGTCCGCAGTTGGGACTTTTGTATACAACGCTTCTGGCGCGCCTAAGTATTGCAAGAGTTGACGGCCTTGGCGTTTATTCAAACGAAATAGTGGTAAAATATCGGCTCCGCCATCCCCATACTTCGTAAAGAAGCCGGTGATGTTTTCCGCAGCATGATCTGTTCCCAGAACAGCCCCTGCTTTTTCACCCGCAATGGCATATTGCGTGATCATCCGTTGACGGGCTTTGATATTGCCTTTGTTAAAGTCGGAAACCGCTAACCCTGCTTCTTCCACCGCTTGTACTTGCGCATCGACGGCGGCTTTGATGTTTACCCGCAGCTCAATGTCTGGTTGGATAAACGCTAGCGCTTTTTTGGCATCTTCTTCGTCTGCTTGTTCCCCATAAGGTAAGCGTACCCCTATGAACTGATAGTTGGGATTCCCAGTTTCGCTGCGCATTTCCTCCATCGTCAATTGCGCAAGCCGTCCAGCTAACGTCGAATCTTGTCCACCACTGATCCCCAAGACAAACGTATGCAAGAACGGATTCTTTTGCAGATACGCCTTTAAAAAATCAATACTCTTACGAACTTCTTCTTTCGGGTCGATGGTCGGTAAGACTCCTAATTCTTTGATAATTTCTTGTTGCATGGTCATAGAAACGCCTCCTCTTATTTTTTGAAGCAGCTGACTGATCCTAGGACCAGCGCAGTTGCGGATTACAAAATCGCGCCATTGGTTTGTTTGCGTACTTTTTCAATCGTGCGCATTTTATGATCCCAGCATTCTTGCGAAAGATCGACTGGGTATTTCTGTGGATTCAAGTCACGTTTGTACTCGTCCCAAAGGGAATCCAAGCAATTCGTCGCATAGGCTTTGATGTGTTCTAAGTCAGGCACTTGATACACTTGCTGGCCATCCACAAAGATGTCTTGCAATAATGGTCGCGCATCAAAGTTCGTCACTGTTTTGTTGATAAAGGTATGAACAGGATGGAACATGAACAGTTCGTCTGCTGCTTGTGGATTTTCTTCCCATAGCGTGACATAATCGCCTTCTGACTTGCCGTCAGATTTACGGGTGATCCGCCAAACTTGTTTTTTCCCAGGGGTCGAAACCTTTTCAGCATTGCTGGATAATTTGATGGTGTCGATCATTTCACCCTGCTCATTTTCGATGGCCACCAGTTTATAAACCGCGCCTAATGCCGGTTGATCGTAAGCGGTGATCAGCTTGGTGCCAACACCCCACACATCGATTTTCGCCTTTTGCATTTTCAAGCTTAGAATCGTATTTTCGTCTAGATCATTGGAAGCATAGACTTTGGCTTCCGTGAATCCCGCTTCATCCAGCTGTTCACGGACTTTTTTCGAGATATACGCCATATCGCCGCTGTCGATCCGCACACCTAAGAAATTGATCTTATCCCCCATCTCTTTGGCCACACGAATCGCATTTGGCACACCTAAGCGCAATGTATCATAGGTATCGACTAAGAATACGCAATCTTTGTGGGTTTGGGCATACGCCATAAATGCATCATAGTCATTGCCGTAGGATTGCACGAGGGAATGGGCGTGGGTTCCGCTGGCTGGGATGCCAAAAATCTTCCCTGCCCGCACATTACTCGTCGCATCTGCTCCACCAATATAAGCCGCTCGGGTCCCCCAAATGGCTGCATCCAATTCTTGTGCCCGCCGTGAACCAAATTCCAACAAGGGATCCGTGCCGATCACGGATTTGATGCGGGCCGCTTTCGTGGCGATCAGTGTTTGGAAATTGACCATATTCAGTAACGCCGTTTCGATCAACTGTGCTTGTGCCAACGGCCCTTCTACTTGAATGATCGGTTCATTGTTGAAGACTAAATCGCCTTCTAACGCAGAACGAACGGTACAAGCAAACTTGAACTCCTTTAGATACTCTAAAAAGGCTTCTGGATAGCCGCCGATTTCTCGCAAGTAGGCAATATCCGTTTCTGAAAAGGATAAATCGTTCAAATAGTCGATCAATCGTTCCAGACCGGCAAAGATCGCATAGCCGTTTTCAAAAGGCATGTCACGGAAATAGCATTCAAACACCGCATTACGATCGGCTCTGCCTAACTCCCAATAGGTTTGCATCATGTTGATTTGGTAGAGATCGGTGTGCAGCGTCAAGCTGTCATCTTTAAATAATTTCTGCATGTTCTTACTCCCTCTAGCTTACTTCTTCTCATTATAGCAAAAAAAACACAAAAGACAGAAAATCTTGTTTTTTTCAAAAAAAAGTTGGGTTTTTGCTAGTACAAGGCAATCCACCTGAGAACAAATTGCTCAAAAGCATGGGTCAGCCTCCTACTTATTGGCGCATCATTCCTGCGCGCGTGTAAGGTCGCCCCTTTGTTCAACGTTTGATTGCTCTTGCAACGTGCATGTCCCAACTTCTTTCAACTACTATTCTTTCACAGGCAATTGAACAAGAATGACATCTTTCCTCGGTTTAGAAAAGGTGATGCCTCTTGCTTCCATTTCTTTACGAATATTAACATTGACGGTCACGTCTTTGCGATCGACCTTCAGCAAACGATGAATCGCTGTGTCGACTTCTTCCCGACTGATTTTCTTTTTATTATTGATCAATACTAAAGAAATCGTATCAAAACTATCCACATAGAGAATCTGCGTCCGATCAAGCGAGTACAATTTATAGTATTTGATCGCTATTTTGTCGAATAGATACTTGGAGATGTTCGGGTAAAAAGTTTCCATATTTAGATTTTGGTTTACTGGGGTTTCAATCAACTTCATGCACAACATCCTCTCTCGAAACTAATTCTGTTAAAATAAAGCGGCCAACACCGCCGTCTTCCGCGCGCTCAATGGTTCGATCACAAACTGCTTTGATCGCTGGGCTGGCATTTGCTACAGCCAAAGAAACATCCACCGCTTCAAACATCGCAAGGTCATTTTCACCATCACCGATCCCGTAGCTTTTGGCAGCGGGAAAAGCTTCTAAAAAGGAACGGATCGCGGCACCTTTGGTCGCCAATGGATCAACGATCTCCAGTGTTTGGACAAAGGATTGAAAAATCGCAGCCGTTTCTGATTGGATCATCTCCCGCAGCCGTTCTCTTTTTTCGTCTGACGCTTCCATCAGTTCGATTTTGATGACCTTTATCTCTGGATGTTCCTTCATAAACTGCAGCACGTCGTCTTTATGAAGACATTCGTTGTAAAAGAACTCATATTTGTAGTCAGCGATGATTTGTCCTCGCTCCCCTAACTCCGCGAGTAACTGCTTGCGGCTTTCTTGAAACTGCGCTTCATACAAATGCGCTTGTGGGGAAATGATGCCATGGTCAGTATGTAAGAAATAAAAAACCTCTTCTGTTTCTAAGATACCAATCACTTGCGCCAATGTTTTATAGGGCAAAGTATGCGTCAAAACAGGCGCTTCTCCTTTTACCATCAGACCAGCGCCGTTTCCAAAAATCACATCGCAGGAAAGGCCTTCTTCCGCCATCATATCTTGAACAAGCTCAAATCCTCGCCCTGTGACAAACACAAAGTGATCCCCTTGGTCTTGCAAACAACGGATGGCTTCTTTATTGATCTCATGAATCGGGTGCCCCATTTCTTGGAACGTCCCATCAATATCAGAAAAAACTATTTGCATCTTATCTTCCTTTCTTTGTTATAATTATAGCACATTTTAAAAAACGCAAAAAAATTTTCTTGACTTTGTCGTTACGTCAACCTTTAGGATACAGGTGTAAGGAGGGAAAAGCCGATGGAATATACGATCAGTGCCTTAGCTAAACTGTCAGGAGTCAGCAGCCGTACCCTGCGGTATTATGATCAGATCAAGTTGTTACAACCGCAACGCACCAACTCAGCTGGTTACCGTATCTACGGGAGACAGGAAGTCGATCGCCTACAGCAGATTTTATATTTTAAGTCTTTTGGGCTGTCATTAGAAACGATCCGCGGAATCTTGGATGAGCCACAAGAATCGATCCAAACGGTCTTGTTGCAGCATTACCAACAGCTTTTACAAGAGCGAGCAGCCCTGGACAGTCTTTTGACCACCTTAGCGCAAACAATTGATTATTATGAAGGAGAAAAGACGATGACCGATCAAGAGAAATTCAGTTATTTTAAGGAACAAAAAATTCGTGAAAACGAAGCGAACTACGGTGCCGAATTACGAGAAGCCTACGGTGAGGAAATCATCGAACAAAGCAACCAAAAGTGGCAGCAGATGACCCAAGTCGATTATCAAGCACTGACCGACAACGAAAACCGCTTATTGCAGCTGATAAAAGAGCTATTGAATGAAAAGGAAGGGAAACGAATCCCTTCTGACAAAGCCGAAAAGGCTTTTGCTGCGCATCAAGCATGGCTTAAACAAGCAGCGCCCTTTTACTCAGCAGAATATCACCGATCTTTAGGGGAAATGTACGTTCAAGACGAGCGTTTTACCGCCTATTACGATCAAAAAGCAGGCGTCGGCAGCGCGCAGCTGTTGAAACAGATCATTGACCATTACACCAAATCCCATTAAAAAAACGATGCGCAAGCACTGCCCGCTCAGGGGCACTGTTTGCGCATCGTTTCGTCTGTAGCTATCGTTTGATGAACTCATAAGGCATGCGATAGTTGCCGCTTTTTTCCATTACCGCCAATTGGACGGCAGTCTCCCCGCAAGCTTGCAAGTGATGATCGATCGTTGAAAGCTGCAGCAGCTCGCTGATGTATAGATTGTCCCGTCCAATCACGAGCCATTCTCCCGGCGCCTGCGACTGGATCCCAGCAGCAACATGATCCCCATTGGTGAAAATCGCTTCGACCCCTTTATCTGCAAAATAAGCAGCCGCTTCTTTGCCATCTTCTTCCGTCAAACAATCCCAAAAAATCAAGTCTTCGGAAAAGGTCGAAAAATAGTCGTGAGCCAAACGGACCGTGATTTTTGAATTGCTGCTGAGCTTGCGGCTACGTCCCAATGTCACGCCGATTTTCTGGATGCCTTTTTCCTTAAAATACGTGAAGACCTCCTTGATCGATTCCTCTCGATCGATATAGGTGCAGCCGTCAGTCAAATACGAGATATTTTCACAAAAGACGATGCGTCCGTAAGAACGATAAGGCAATAAGGTTTCGATCGGATTCGCCCGCGAAGTAATGATCAAAGCATCAAAACTTTTCGCCGCAAATTCTTGCAAATACGCTTCCTCTACTTGCGGATCATAGCTCGTGGCTAAAAGCGTCACCTTATAGCCACGAGCAAACGCTGCTGTCGTGATGCCGCTCAATAATCGATCAAAATAGGGATGATTGACAAACGGCAGGATCACACCGATATTTTTGGTTTTGCCGACACTTAATGCCCGCGCCGTGTAATTCGGAATATAGTTGACCTCTTCCATGACAGCCAGGATCTTACGACGCTTTTCTTCACTGACATAAGGATTGTTATTAATGACTCGTGAAACCGTTGAGACCGAATAGCCGGTCAAGCGTGCAATATCCCGAATGTTTGCCATGACTCACTGCTCCTTAAACGAATAATTGTTCTTTCATATAGTCTATCACACTTAGCCCACATGTATAAAATTCATAGTAATCGTTGTGATGGATAAATCCGATGCGCTGAGACCCGAAGTGTTCATCACACGTCAAGTGACTGATCTCATCCACAGGAATTTCTACTAACCGTTCTTGAAAGAACCCTTTTGGCTTCGTCAATACCAGTTGTTGTCCATCAAATGCCAACGTCACATAACAACATTCTGCACCATTTTTCTTCATGTATGTATTCATGTTTCCATCCCGCCTTCCTTTTTATAAATCAAGCATACTGTATGAAACGCGTCTCAGAGCAAGTCATTTGTTTCACTTTTTGACAAAAACTGATCGCCCTTCATGTGAATCACTTCGCATATTTTGCTTTTGTTGGTACAATAAAAAGAGAACAGTGCGAAAAAAAGCGCTATTTTTTAAGGAGGACCGCAAAGTGACATTAGAAGAAGCTTTTTTATTAGACACCTTGCGTTGCCGCTTCAAATTTTTAAGAGAAGAACGCGGATTGAGCCCAAAAGAAGTATGCCAGCATCTCGATGTGTCTTACCCCGATTACACCTTATACGAAGCAGGCGATCGCTTACCCGATGTATTGACGCTGCTACATGCAGCTTCCCTCTATAATGTTTCTGTCGATTACTTATTAGGTCAGACAGAACGACCAGAACGGTATTTATGCTAACAATCGACTTTATCGAAAAAACGATCAAATGGTCGTTTTTTCTTTTGCCTCTTTCCCACTTTTCATCGATTAGCAACAATTGTTATCTAATCAAATGAAAAAAATCAAATCATGCGGTTCTTCTTGAAAAAAAATGATAGAATAAACCATCATACATAGAAGGAGTTCAAACAAACATGACCTATGCACTAGAACTAACCGATTTACGCAAAGTCTATGCTACCGGCGTTGAAGCGTTGCGGGGCATAAATTTGACGGTGGAAGAAGGCGACTTTTATGCCTTGTTAGGCCCAAACGGCGCTGGAAAGTCCACCACCATCGGCATTATCACCTCTCTTGTCAATAAATCTTCGGGAAGCGTCAAAGTCTTCGGCTACGATTTAGACAAAGAATTGGTCCAAGTCAAACAACAGATTGGTCTGGTTCCCCAAGAATTCAATTTCAATCCCTTTGAAACGGTCCAGCAGATCGTTGTCAATCAAGCTGGGTATTATGGTGTCCCTCGCAACGAAGCCATCAAGCGCAGCGAAAAATACTTGAAGCAGTCGAATTTGTGGGAAAAACGCAATGTTCGTGCGCGGATGCTGTCGGGCGGGATGAAACGCCGTTTGATGATTGCTCGTGCCCTGATGCATGAACCACGGCTATTGATTTTGGATGAACCGACGGCAGGTGTCGATATCGAATTACGGCGAGAAATGTGGAGCTTTTTGCGGGAATTGAACCAAAAGGGCACAACGATCATTTTGACGACCCATTATTTAGAAGAGGCGGAAATGCTTTGCCGCAACATCGGGATCATCCAATCTGGTGAACTGATCGAAAACACCAGCATGAAGTCCTTATTGGCAAAACTGCAATTTGAAACCTTTCTTTTTGATATCGCACCGATCAAACAAGCACCAACGATCACTGGGTATCCGATCCAAATGGAAGATGAACAGACCATCGCTGTTGAAGTCGCTCGAGATCAAGGCGTCAACGATCTTTTTGCTCAATTCAGCCAGCAAGGGATCAATGTCCTCTCCATGCGCAACAAATCCAATCGCTTGGAAGAACTATTTTTGAAAATCACCGAAGAATCACACGAAGCGGAGGAAAACCATGTTTAGTCTTTATTTTACAGCCTTAAAAAGTTTAGCGGTCAAAGAGACCAACCGCTATTTACGGATTTGGGTGCAGACCCTCGTCCCACCCGTCATCACTACTTCCTTATACTTTATTATCTTTGGGAAAATGATCGGCAGCCGTATCGGCGAAATGGGCGGCTTTTCTTATATGGAATTTATCGTTCCTGGGCTGATCATGATGTCGACGATCACCAGTTCATACTCCAATGTGTCTTCTTCCTTCTTTTCACAGAAGTTTCAAAAAAACATTGAGGAACTCTTAGTGGCGCCGGTCCCTACCCACGTCATCATTTGGGGCTTTGTCTTTGGCGGACTTGGACGTAGTATCTTGGTGGGCACATTGGTGACCATCATTTCCCTTTTCTTCGTCCCATTACATGTTTATTCTTGGGTCATCGTTGTCCTAACCCTTGTCATGACCGCCATCTTATTTTCATTAGCAGGGTTGCTAAATGGGATCTTCGCCCAATCCTTTGACGATGTTTCCATCGTGCCAACCTTTGTTTTACAACCATTGACCTATCTTGGAGGCGTCTTTTACTCCATCAGCATGCTGCCGCCAATTTGGCAAACGATCTCCAAAGTCAACCCGATCGTGTATATGATCTCTGGTTTCCGTTACGGCTTTTTGGGCACCATCGATGTCCCGATTTTCCTATCCATCGGTATTTTAGTCTTGTTCATTGTCGTCTTATACAGCGTATGCTGGTACTTGATCCAAAAAGGCCACGGGCTGCGTAGTTAATTGCAAAGAAAAAAAGATGAACTTCGTTAACGAAGCTCATCTTTTTTCTTTTATTAGGCATTCAAAACGACTTTTTCCAGTAATGCACCGGCTTGGTGTCTGCCTTCTAAATCAGTACTTCCAGAAAATTGCTGCACGCGATCCATGTTGGTGATCAAAACGATCACCATGGTTTCTTTGCCTTGCTGTTTGATAAACGGCAGATCCATTTGTGCCAGTTTGGTTTGCGGAGTGACTTGCTCCCCAGCTTTGACAAAGACTTCAAAGCCTTGACCGCCAAGGGAAACTGTATCGATCCCCATATGCACAAGAACTTCAACGCCGTTTTGGGTCTTGATCCCGACGGCATGTTTTGAAGGGAACACAGTGGTGACTTCGCCATTGACTGGTGCAAAGATTTGGCCATCTTGTGACTCGATGGCATAGCCTTCTCCCATCATTTTCGTTGAAAAAACTTCATCTGGTACATCTTCTAATGGGACGTATTCACCATGGGTCACGGCATGCAGATCCACTTCGTTGGTGTAACGATCGCCTTCTGCTGCTTGATTTGGTACCAAGAACCAGCTCATGGCAAAGGATAAGCCGATCGCCAAGATGATCCCCAAAACGGCGTAGATAAAGTATTCCCCGATATAGGCTGGCAAACTAAAGATACTTGAAAGAATGTACCCATAAATACGAACACCGAAGAAACTGATGAAGGCAGAAGCTACAGAACTACCAACTGTTGCTGCGATAAAGGCTTTTTTATACTTCGACAAAATCCCGAATAACGCAGGTTCTGTGATCCCTAACAAGCCTGAAACCGCCGACGATAGAATGATCGATTTTTCTTCTTTGGTTTTAACTTTGAAATAAATAGCTGCTGTTGCGCCGGTGATTGCCATATTTGCCATAAACATCATTGGCATCAGCATATCATATCCTTGATTGGCAAAGTTTTGCAAAGCGATCGGGGTCATGGCATGATGCAGTCCCGTGAAGATTGCGATTGGTCGAATCGCCCCTACCACGATTCCTGCTAAGACAGGCGAGATAGTGAATAATCCAGCCACGCCAGCAGCCAATAAGTTTCCTAGATGGATACTGATTGGGCCAATGACCGTTAATGTCAAGATACCAGCGACAAACAACGAAATCGTCGGTGTAAACACAGTACGCAGCACTTGTGGTAAGAGTTTATCGACCCAACGGTAAATATAGCTGAGCGCCAGCACGGCAAAGATAATCGGAATCACTGTCCCTGCATAGTTAAAGACGGGTACTGGCAATACGCCGAACAAACGAAAGGCGGAAATGCTCCCTTCGGCTACCGCATTGGTCATCGTTGGAAATTGCAGCGTTGCCGCGATTGCGATCGCTAAATATTGATTGGTTTTAAAAATCCGAGCGGCAGAAGCAGCAACAAAAAATGGCAAGAATGTGAATACGCCGCTCGCAATCATGTCGATCACTAAATAGGTATCTGTTTGATTAGAGATGACATTCAATGCCACCAATCCAGCCATCAATCCTTTGATCATTCCTGCGCCAGCGATAGCTGGAACGATCGGACCAAAAACGCCAGAAACGGTATCCATAAATAAGGAAACGGCTCCTTTTTTCTCTGATGTTTCCCCTTGGTTCGCTTCATCAAGTCCTAATTCTTTGGCTAAAGGTGCATAATAATCAGCAACATCCGTTCCTATCACTACTTGCAGCTGATTGCTTTGATATTTTGTTCCTACGACTTTGGGTGTTTTTTCTAACGCCGCATAGTCGACTTTTTTCTCATCCTTTAAATCAAAACGCAAGCGAGTCATACAGTGCCATGCATTGTTGATATTGTCTGATCCGCCAACATCTTTAATGATCTGTTTTACGATGTCTTCTTTGGTCATCTTTTTTTCCCCCTGTTGTTTGCTAACGGTCCTGATCCTTTTGACGGGCGCCCTTTCAGGTGTTTCCGTTTTCACACACATAGTAGCATGCTCACACAGACTTGTAAAACCAGTCCTTTTTTGATAAAACCAGAATAAAAACGCTATATATCAACGTTTTATTATAAAATAGGCAAAAATTGGACTGGTTTTATGGTGTATATCCAGTTTTTATTAGACCAAATTGACAGCGGTTGCCAAGCATGTTTCAATGGCTATAGCAACTAGAGACAAAAATTGGAGTGAATGAAATGACACCAACGATCATCACCGACGTCAAAGCCTTTGCGATCAAACCTGATCGTCATAACCTTGTTGTCGTTAAAGTAGAAACGAACAAAGGCGTATCTGGGTTAGGTTGTGCAACCTTCCAGTTTCGCCCACTAGCCGTAAAAACCGTCGTTGACGAGTATTTACGCCCCCTCTTACTTGGCCGCGATGCCAATCAAATCGAAGATCTTTGGCAAGTGATGAATGTCAATTCTTACTGGCGGAATGGTCCGATCACCAACAATGCCATCTCAGGAGTCGACATGGCTTTATGGGACATCAAGGGACAATTAGCCGATATGCCATTGTATCAACTGTTAGGTGGAAAAGCGCGTACGGCGATTCCCGCCTATACCCATGCCGTGGCAGATAATCTCGAAGACCTTTATCAAGAAATCGATCGCTTCTTGGCTGAGGGCTATCGCTATATCCGTTGCCAATTAGGCTTTTATGGTGGAAATCCTAGCCAACTGCAAACACCCGATCAGCCCATCGCTGGTTCCTATTTTGATCAAACAGACTACATGGACACAACACTGAAAATGTTTGCTGCGATCCAAGAACGATACGGCAATCAATTTCAAATGCTGCATGACGTGCATGAACGGTTGCATCCAAACCAAGCGATTCAATTTGCAAAAGCCGCTGAGCCTTTCAATCTCTTTTTCCTAGAAGATATTTTGCCGCCGGATCAAAACAAGTGGTTGCAGCAACTCCGCAGCCAGTCGGCGACCCCGATCGCGACCGGCGAATTGTTCAATAATCCGATGGAATGGCAAGAGCTAGTCAAAAATCAACAGATTGACTTTATGCGTGCCCATGTCTCACAAATCGGTGGGATCACGCCAGCATTGAAATTGGCTCACTTCTGCGATGCAATGGGCATTCGGATCGCTTGGCATACGCCGTCTGATATCAGCCCTGTCGGCTTAGCCGTCAACACCCATCTAAATATCCATCTCCACAATGCCGCGATCCAAGAAACGATTGCGATCCCAGCAAATACCCAGTCGGTCTTTGGTGGTAGTCCACAACCTGAAAACGGCTATTTTTATCCCATCGAGAAAAGTGGGATCGGAATCACGTTCGATGAAGCAGTAGCTTCGGAATTTCCCGTGGTTTACCGTCCTCATGAATGGACCCAGAGCCGTACACCAGACGGCACTTTGATCACTCCTTAAACACAACAAAAGACATCCCCTGTCCAATCGACAGGGGATGTCTTTGTTCTCTCTGGGTAAAGACGACGCAACTAGCACATTTGCTTTCCTAAAAATCAATCGATGCGTGAGCGATGGATCTCACGGTCAAAGGGACGGATGTAGGTCACGGCATAATCAATGGCAACGATATTGCTGAACTCATACACGCGTCCGTCTTCTAAAATCGCCCGATTGCTGATCTGCATTGCCGGTGTCCCCCGCTTGCACAATAAAATGCCCGATTGCGCGGTCGATGTGGTGATGGGGGTATAGCTTGTGATGTAGTGGGAAATGCGGTATCCGCAGCTTTCGACATAGCGTTGGATCGAGTGCTCCACGATTTCTTGTGTCAATTCGGGAAATAGGCTGACGGGCAATTTAGACGTTTCCAGCTGTTCGATTTTGTAATTGACGATCCGCACTCGTTCAAAGGTCCAGACTTCCTCGTCTGGGCCTATTTGGAAAATCTGCTGTTCATCCAACGTTGCTGCCGCCTTATTCAAGGAAATCATTTTGGAATGGATGCGGTCATAAGGGGTGCGGGTCAAGGAATTAAATATCATTGGGTTTTTGACCCATTTTTCATGGATAAAAATCCCTGAACCTTGTACCACTTTGACGATCCCGATCTCTTCAAGGTTTTTGATTGCTTGCTGGATCGTAAACCGCGAAACACCATAGGTTTGCGCAAGGGTTCTTTGGTTGGGTAATTTGCCGGCAGAAAATTCTTCCTGATAGATTTTACTCAACAGATCTTGCACGATAAATTCACGTTTTTTCATAATGGCTCCTTCATTTGAGCGGGAGCGATCTCGCTCATGGACCAACTGCAAGCCTTCATATCGATACGACCACTGGCTTTGAAGACCACCCCTTCATCGACGAGTGCTGCTTTTCGCCCATTGGCGGAGGGACCAACTAAGACGCCATCTGCCCGCACGACTCGATGGGCAGGGACATCCTGAGGGCTCAAGCGCATCGCTCGACCGACTGCTCGCGCGCCGTTGATTTGTCCCAATTTCCACGCAATCTGACTATAGGAGACGACTTTACCAAAAGGGATCTGCCGCGCCAGCGCATAGACTTCTTCATAGAATGGATTCATACTGTTCGCTCCTTCTTTGATTCTTTCTATCATAGTACTGGATTCCCTGCCAATAGTAAATGAACAGACGCAACTTTAGCAATAGCCATACAAACACTCGATTCCTTCTCTAGCAAGCCAAAAACGAATCGAGTAGTCATTAGTTTGGAAAATCAAAGTAGGTTTTCGCATTGTGATAAGAGATATCTGCGACGATCTGCCCTAAATATATTTCATCTGCTGGCAGTTGTCCGTCTTCTACCCATTCACTGATCACCTGACACAAAATCCGCCGGAAATACTCGTGGCGTGGATAAGACAAAAAGCTGCGAGAATCCGTCAGCATGCCGACGAAGTTTCCAAGAATCCCGCCTTCTGCTAGGGTCGTCAACTGATGCCGCATACCAGAATACGTATCATTGAACCACCAAGCAGAGCCTAATTGCAGCTTGCCTTTGCTCTCTTCTTGGAACGCCCCCATCAGCGCAGTCAACACTGGATAATCTTTGGGGTTCAGTGAATACAAAATCGTCTTCGGCAGTAAGCTTTCCGCCTGAAGCTGCGCCAATGTCCGACTTAAGCCGCTCGCTAGACGGTCGTCCCCCATTGCATCACCGCCGCTATCAGGTCCTAGTTGTTGGAAAAGTTTTTGATTGTTGTTGCGAGTCGCCATCAGATGCAATTGCGCGGTCCAGCCTTGCTTCTCGTATTGGCGCATCAAGTCAATCAGCAAGCCGGTTTGAAACTGTCTGATTTCTTCATTAGTCAGTGTCCCAGTGGTCAAACGCTTCTGAAAAATCGCTTCAAGTGCAGCGGTATCGTAGGCTTCCTCTCCAAGACGTGATAGACTGTGATCTGCTAAACGACAGCCCAGTTGCTGGAAGTAAAAAATACGTACGGTCAATGCTTCAACCAGCGTTTGATAGCTAGTGATTTCTTTGCTCGCAGCTGCAGCCAATTGCTTAAGGTATGCTGGAAATTCTGAATTCTGCAGATTGATTGCTTTGTCAGGACGAAAGGTAGGATACACAGCAAAGGATTCTTCTGCCAGCTTTTGATGATACGTCAACGAATCAATGGGATCATCCGTCGTACAGATCACCTCAACGGCCATCTTTTTGATCAGCCCTCGTGGTGAAAATTCCTTCGTCTGCAACTGTTGATTGGCTTTTTCCCAAATGCTTGCTGCATTGGCTAGTGTCAACCGCTCATCAATACCAAAGATTCGCTTCAATTCCAAATTGGTCCAGACATATAATGGATTGCCAATGCAAGCCTCCAAGGTCTGCGCCCAAGCACAGAATTTTTCGTAGTCGTCAGCATCGCCAGTGATCAAAGATTCTGCAACACCATTGGCTCGCATCAAGCGCCATTTGTAATGGTCCCCCGCCAGCCACGCTTGGGTCAGATTGGTGAAGTTTTGGTCTTCGAAAATCTCTTTCGGATCTAAATGACAATGGTAATCAATGATCGGCTGCTTTTTTGCATACCCATGGTATAACTCTTTGGCAAAGCTGTTTTTCAAAATAAAATCGTCAGTTAAAAACATTTCTTCGCTCCTTTTCTTAACGCCCCACGCTCTTGTCGATGGCTTCCCACAACCCTAATAAGTAAGAAGCGCCGATCGCCCGATCATATAAGCCATAGCCTGGACGTCCCGTTTCTCCCCAGATCATTCGCCCATGATCTGGTCGAATATAGCCGTCAAAGCCATTTTTGTACATCGCTTCTAGGATCTGATACATGTCTAACGAGCCTTCAGAGGAGAGATGCGGTGCTTCATAAAAGTCTTTGTCATTGCCCAAGTATTGAATGTTACGAACATGGGCAAAAGGAATCCGATCCCGGCGACAAAACTCAGCCAAAATCTCATAGACATTATTGGCTGGGTCTTCGGCGATACTGCCAGTACAAAGTGTGATACCATTTGACGGACTGTCGATCACGTTGCAGACCCAATCCAGATCATCACGGTTTTTAACGATACGCGGCAGACCAAAAATCGAATAGGGAGGATCATCTGGATGAACAGCCATCTTGATGCCGACCTCTTCACAGGTGGGAATGATGGCTTTTAGGAAATAAGCAAAGTTTTCTCTTAATTTGTCATCATCGACATCCTTATACGCAGCAAACAATTCTTTGACATGTGCCAAACGTTCTGGTTCCCAGCCTGGCAAGGTATAGCCAGAGCTTGACTCCTCAACTTCTTTGACGATCTCTTCTGGGTCTTTGTCGATCCCTGCTTTTTCAAATGCCATCGTAGAAGAACCATCGGCTAAACGATAATCGAGATCCGTTTTGATCCAATCAAAAATCGGCATAAAATTATAGCAGATCACTTCGATCCCGTATGCTGCCAAATTACGAATCGTTTCTTTGTAGTTTTCGATATACAGGTCTCTCGAAGGCAAGCCAATCTTGATGTCATCATGAATATTGACACTTTCGATCACCTTCAGAGAAAGTCCAGCTGCTTCGACTTCTTCAACGAGCGCCTTGATCCGTTCTTTGGGCCAAACTGCCCCAGCAGGCAAATCAAAAAGTGTGCCGACGATGCCTTTCATCCCAGGAATTTGACGGATATCTGCTAACTTGATTTTATCGTATTCTTTTCCATACCAACGAAATGTCATTTCCATTTTTTATTCGATCCCTTCTACTGTTTCATGTAATGTTTTACGAACTGCGCCGGTTCCTGTTAGCATCTTAGTGAACAAGTGACCCACGTTTTCAGCGATTCCTGCTCGATAGAGATCCAAACCAAAAATCTGCGGATTTGCTAAGATTGGTCGAATGATCTCTTGAACATCGGCGGCTGACCCCAACTGACACTCATGTAAAATCTCTTGCAATTCTGCTAAGAGGGGATCAGGACTTGGGACAAATGGATGGCCTTCATCATCGATCGCTAAGAGATAGCGCAACCAGCCAGCAATCGCTAAAGGAATAAAAGTCAGCTCAGAAGCCGAGCCTTCTTTCTCCACATACTTTTTGATGGTTTCACCAAAACGGATGGCGATTTTCTGTGAGGTGTCTGCGGCGATGCGCTGTGGGGTGTCAGGAATCAGCGGATTCGGTAAACGAAGACCGACCACCTCATCGATAAATTTCTTTGGCTGAATGATCTCAGGATCTTCCACTACCGGCAAGCCTTCACGATAGCCGATTCCTTTGATCAAAGCGACAATATCTGGATCGGTCATTTCCGCAGCAATGGATGTATAGCCGAGTAAACAGCCGAACAAACTCATTGCCGTATGCAGTGGATTCAAACAAGTTGTGACTTTCATACTATCGGTTTTGTCTACGATCTCTCGACTCGTCAAGATCACCCCCGCTTTGTCTAAATTCGGGCGACCGTTCGGGAAATCATCTTCAATCACTAAATAATGAGTCGCCTCTGTATTAGCAAACGGAGCGATCATCGTTCCTTTATCGGTCCGAATGACTGGCAGCTGCTGAATGCCAGCTGCTGCTAATTCTTCTGCAACTGCTGTTGAAGGATTTGGCGTGATCCGATCGATCATTGACCACGGAAACGTCACTTGCGCGTTGTTTTCTAAGTATCGGACAAACGCTTCTGAAATATGCCCCAGCTTTTGCCACTCTTTTGCGATGGTGACAATCGCCGCTTGGAAACGGAGCCCATTTTGCGAAAAATTGTCGGTAGAGACCATAGCGATCGGAAGAGCCCCTGATTGAAAACGATCCCATAAAAAGCTAGCCAAAATGCTCATTGTATGGTTGACCTGATGAGGACCCGCAGCGAGATCCGCTTGGACGACAGGTAAAAAATTCCCCTGACTGTCTTTTAAACCATAGCCTTTTTCTGTGATTGTTACGGTGACCAATTGTAGTGACGGCTCACGAAATACTTTGCGTATATGCTCATAACTCGCAGTGTGGGAAGGATGGCAATAATAACTAGCCGCCGTTGACTGGAGCAATTTTTTCTCCAACCGTCCCCCTTCGTGCATGATCACTTCTAAAATGTCATTCTCGTATGGCGCGTACACTTGATCGATCACTTGTTCATCAAAGGTTTCACACACTACGATTCCTTTTGACAACGCTTGTTGATCGATCAACGTTTGGGCTACTTCTGCGTGAAATGCCCGATACAAATTTCCCCCACCAAAGTGTAGCCATTGAAATTGAGTATCTGATTGATCCCTCACTTCTTTGGGAACGACCGGCATCGTAACTCCTGCCTGCTTCAAGGCAGCAAAATCAAACATCCTACTTCCTCCTTTTTCATAAAACTGATATATTAGTATTCTAGTTAATTCCATACTGAATTGCAAGCCTTTACAAAAGGTTATTCAACTTATATACTAGTTTTATTACTCAAAACTATCCCTAGGCATATTTCTTCAGAGTTATTCTTTCGAAGGGAATTGAATGCCTGATACAGAAAGAAGCGTTTATGTTGAACCCTACAAATTTTCAATCACAAGCTTATGAATCAATCAAAGAGTTGATCTTAACCGCCAAACTGATTCCCGGTCAAAAAATATCTGAAAAGGAATTGGAGCAACGGCTAACCATCGGTAGGACGCCGATCCGTGAAGCAATTATTCGTCTGCGCCGTGAAGCACTGATCCATGTCGTTCCCCAAAGTGGCACCTATATTTCTAAAATCAGCATCAAACAAATTGAAGAAGCCCGTTTTGTCAGAGAGACGCTTGAAAAAGAAGTATTCGTAGCGGCCTGCCAAGCCGTTACAGAAGAACAGCTGAAAGAACTAGAAAAACTCGTTATTTTGCAGCGGACCTATGCCCAATTGAAGGATGAAATCGAGTTTTTCCAACTCGACGAGGCCTTCCATCAGTTGATTTATAAAATCGCCGACAAAGAAAATGTCTGGAATTGGCTGCAAACGATCAATCTTCCATTAAATCGCTTCCGCTTCTTACGTTTAGAGGTGGAGGAATTGTCTTGGGAAATTATTTTGCGAGATCATGAAGAAATCTTAGCAACCTTAAAAGAAAAAGACCAAGCCAAAATTGCTCCCTTGGTCGGACAACACATTGATGTCATTGATAACGATCTGATTTTTGTGGAAAAAGCCTTTCCCGATTACTTTACGGAGTAAAGCTATTTGAAAACCATGGACCTTAAAAACCACCCTCGTCGAGTAGATAGCCTACTTGACGAGGGTGGTTTCGTACGCTGAACAAGCGAGAATACGATCATTCGATCGGGTGATAACTAAAACCTTGCCCCAGTACTTCTGAGACATTATTGACGATCACAAACGCTTTTGGGTCAATAGTCTCAATGATTTGTCTGATCTGCATAAACTCTTGGTCGCTGGCAACGATCAGCAGCACTTGCTTGTCGGCTTGCTGGTAGCCGCCTTGGGCAGCCAACAAGGTCGCACCCCGAGCTGTTTTATCAAAGACCGCTTCTCGAATCTCATTCACGTGGTTCTCACTTAAGATCATAATAGATTTCTTTCGGTTAAAGCCGGTTTCAATGTAGGTCATCACACCAGAGGTGATCACGATCGATAAGATCGCAAACAAGAACTCTTCAAACCCGAAAACGAACAAATTCATGGAAACAACGATCGCATCGGTCGCCAGCAAGCCAATCGCTGGATTCAAATTAAAGTATTTCTTGAAAATCAGCGGTGGAATCGTTGTGCCACCGCTGGAAGACTGATTTTTGTACAAAATCGCTACCCCTAAAGCAAAAATCGCACTGCCAAAAATCACGGAAAGCAACCGGTCTTCAGCCACCATATATTCTGGGACTAAAGCAATTGCTACTGGAAAAGCAAAACTACCATAGAGGACTTTCAAAAAAGGCCCCTTCCCTAAAAAGGCATAGGCAAGAATAAGCATGAGAATATTCAAGACCATGATCACAGCCGCTCGATCCCAACCGAGTGCTGACTCTAATAAAATACCGATTCCGCTGACACCGCCAGCTGCCACATGATGCGGTCCTAAAAATAAATTGATGCTTGCCGCTAACAAGAAAAGTGCTGCGGTGATTTTTCCATAGGTTTTCAGAATTGTCATTTGTTTCCTCTTTTCTCTGTCATTTAAACGGTTTATTCAAGCTGCTTTGCAGCCATTCTTACTCCTCACTATACGCCCATTTGATGTCACCGACAAAATTTATGTTTAGCCAGAGGGAATAACCGGAAATCTGTTGGCTGATTGCCTGATTCAATCGTTCTCGCAAGAGATCTTGCTGACCTACTGTATCGAGAGGAGTTGCAGGTAAAATCACTACATCTAATTCCACAATGACTTGATTACCGACTTTGGCGGTACGTAACACAAAGTCCACCACTTCTTCTGCGCGCAATTCTTTTTCAACGATCGTCATGATAGTCTCCCGCAGTTCTTCTTTTGGAGTAGAAGAAGTCAATTCTAAAATCGCTGCTTTCAACTCTTTTATCGAAAGCTGGATAAAGAACAAGGTGATCCCGATGGAGATGATTGGGTCGACATACATCGCAAAATCCCCATAGGGACTGGCTTGGATCAGCCAGGACACAAGAAATGAACCGACGACACCCAGACTAAAGAAAAAGCCGAAACGCCATTGTTCTAGTTCCACCCAATAAAAGGGATGGGTCAGTGGTTTCTTTTTTAAGTACAAGTAAAAAGAGAAACAGTAGATCGTACCAACCAGCGAGAAATACAAACCGATTGGATCAATCATGCCATCACTGACGTGTAACAAACTAAAGGCAGACTCAATGATCCCATAAATTGAGATCAGCAGGATGATACTATATTGAATAAATACCACTAATGGCATCAATGCCTCTTTACCGAATGGGAAACGTTCAAAATCTTGGGCTTGGATATATTTTGCCACGTACAAAGCAATCAGTGACATCACTGCACCAATCAATGTATAGACCCCATCTAACAAGAGGACGTTATAACTGACCAGCAACCCAAAAAGCAAGGCACCGCCACCATAGATACTCCCAGCGACAATCGATGCCAACAAAAGCTTGCGTATTTTTTTCTTTTCACTCATGATATTCCTCATCTTTCACAAAAAAACTATTCTTTTGATTGCGTTCTTCTATCTATAAGCCTATCTTCCCATATAAATAACATGAAAAACAGTCAATTTTTTCATACAAAGCGGAAAAAAATAGTGTCGCTGTCAATCATTCACTCTATTCTCTAATGACGTATATACGGTTTTCCTCTTCCTCTCTTTTTACATTCTGGTGTAAATCCCCTTGACTACACAGATTGATTCCCTTATCATCAAGGGTAACCATATTCAATCAGAATTTTCAGAATATTCCGTTATATTTTTCATGACGGCGATTCATTGGAAGACAGGGAGGATGAAGAGAGTGAAAGAAACAAAACAAGTCCCATGGACAGGAGAACCAAATCAACGTGCGATCAACTATTTGAATGAAGAAGGCAAAGTGATCGTTTGCCCAACCAAAGTCGGCTATATCATTGCCGTCTCTGATAAAAAAGGGCTGGAACGCAAGTTTTCAGCAAAGAATCGCAAGCGTAACAAACCAGGCGTCGTTCTTTGCAGCTCATTGGAACAGCTACATGAATTAGCCGAATTAAATGCGGAAACCGCCGCCGTTTACGAAACTTGCTGGAACAATGACGTGTTATTCGGCGCGATTTTGCCTTGGAAAGAATCAGGAAAAGCCTATATCCCAAACGATGGTTCAGAAGAATTGATGACGGACGTTCGGGGAACCAGCTGTTTTGTGATCAAATTCGGTGTCCCTGGTGAGCAGATTTCAAAAGAACTTTGGGATCAGAAAAAGAAATTGCTTTTCGCCAGCTCAGCGAACCCTTCAGGCAAAGGAAACCGCGGACTTGTTGAAGGAATCGGCGAACAAATCGCGCAAGAAGCCGATCTAATCATTGAAGGCAATGACTATGTTGCATCGATCCAACCAGACAAAACGCTGGAAACCCGCTATGAGCAAGGAGTCATGGTTTCTTTCGTTGATAAAGACGGCAACTTGATTCCTGAGCAAGGAGACCAACGCTCCATCACTCCCGCACCTGTCTTGATCCGTAAAGGACTCGATGTTGAAAAAATCCAAATGTACCTTTCTGATCACTTCAACTCATGGGACTATCGCCACGGGGAGTACTATTGATCTTTCATTGTCAACAAGGAACCGAAGAACCAGCTAGCTGCCCTCCTTTTCAAGGAGAACCGCTCAGCTCGTTCTTCGGTTTTTTAATTGAAAAAATACTTTTCTTCTATCGTGTTTCTTTCAAAAGCTGAATGATCTCTGCCTGCTGTTTGATGATCGTATCTTGTTGCTTGATTTTAATCCAGTTTTGATCGATTTGGATAGCTGCTCCGAGATTTTTGTAACTAAGGTTGGGGATCTCCATGAAATGTATTCGGTGTGCAGATAAGTCATTAAAGATTTGGACAGACAGATCATCACTCAATTCATGGATCTCTTTTTCTTCAAGATATTGGTTGATCAGATTTTCTACAGTCAAACGCTTTTTTCGTTTCTTGCCTTGTGTGCCATTCGAATTTTCGGATTTCTTGTTCGTACCAAACATTTTTGTTCTCCTTTCGTTAGGTCATCCTTCCTTCATTTTGTGATTCCGTGTCTCTTCTTCAGTGACCAAAATAAAATCGAGCGAAACCTATACGAAATATTTTGTCATAAAACAGCATTGTTATCTGCACATTATTGTTTTTAAAGATAAAATTAACAAAGAAGGGATTACGATCAGGTTTTATCTTTCTTAGAATTCCAACTTTATTTCTGCTATAATACCCTCATAAACACATAGGAGGTACTCGATGAAAAAGCATTCCTCAATTGCTTTCTAGGGGACGACGCCAATGACAGTGACTTTGGACTACACTTACTGCTGGGTTGTGGGCTGCCGCAACACAGTGCTTAGCACAAAACGAAAAAACTAAGCGTGGTACGGATTGCGAAATCGCATGAAGCTGGAAGCAGAAGTAATCGTTACGAACGGTGAATGTGTCCCTAGCCAAAGAAGCCTGATGAAGAACGAACGGAACCCTTTTCTCTCAAAAGAAATCATTCTTTTGGAGGAAAGCAAAATGAGAAAAGATGAAAATACGACCTTTGTTTGTAAAAACTGCAGTACGCCTGTGGCACCCTTGACCAATGGTTCTTACCGCAACCATTGTCCCCAGTGTCTCTACTCGTTACACGTGGATATTCGCCCGGGTGATCGTCAAAATACTTGCCATGGCTTGATGCGACCGATTGACTATCGCCAACATTCCAAAAAAGGCTATCAGCTGCTGCATGAATGCACCCGCTGCAAAAACCAGCAGTGGAATATCGTGGCACAGGATACGCAACAGCCAGACCATTTTATTGAGTGGTTGACTCAAACCGCTGCGTATCACTAAAAACAAAAGAAGACCATGCTTAAGGCTGGTCTTTTTTGTTTATCAGAATAACGGACCCCTTATACCACTAACTGCTCATAAACATTGTCGTCATAAGAAGCGCTTGCTTTAACCTAAAAAAAACAGCCCGCTGTTTCGTCGATTGGTTGACGAAATTGCGGGCTGTCCTGCTAGTGTCTTCTTGATAATTTTACGTTGGTTTGCGCTTATTCAAAAACGAATTGATTGTGATACAGTTCTGCATAAAAGCCGTCAGCCGCCACCAATTGATGGTGATTGCCTTCTTCAATGACTTTGCCATCCTTCAAGACAACGATGCGGTCGGCATTCAAAATCGTCTTCAAGCGATGGGCGATCACAAAACTTGTTCGTCCTTTGATTGCTTCATCCATTGCTCGTTGAATTTTCGCTTCGGTCACGGTATCAACGTTACTGGTGGCTTCATCCAAAATCAACAATTCTGGATTGGTCAAAATCGTTCGGGCAATACTCATCAATTGTTTTTGACCAGTACTGAAAAGATTATTCTCTTCGGTGATCTCCGTGTCATAGCCTTTTTCCAACGTCATAACAAACTCATGGATATTGGCTTGTTTCGCTGCTGCAATGACTTCGGCTTCAGTCGCTTCTGGTTTCCCAAAAGCAATGTTTTCGCGAATCGTCCCTGAGAACAACACGGATTCTTGCAAAACGATTCCCACTTGAGAACGCAGCAGATCCAAGTCTAGCTCCCGGATGTCGATGCCGTCAAAGGTCACAGAACCACCATTCACATCATAGAAGCGATTCAACAGGTTCATGATGGTCGTTTTTCCTGAACCCGTCGGCCCGACTAATGCGACCATTTCGCCTTTGTTGACCGTGATCGAGACATCTTTTAGGACCAATTTTTGACTGTCATACCCAAAGTCCACATGATTCAAAGCAACCGCCTCTTTGATGCCCTTCACTTTGATCCCGTCTTTTGGTTTGACTTCATCAGGTTCATCAAACATTTCATTGATTCTGCGCGCACCGGTGATCGCCAACTGAATCATGCTGTAACCAGAAGAGATCTGCATTAATGGTTGATAATACTGCTGCGAATACTGGACAAAGGTCACAACCAATCCTAAAGCAACGGAACGTTCTAAGTCACCGTTTAATGCTAACCAGCCACCAAAGAAAATCACGATTGCCGTGTTCAACAAGGACATCCCTTGCATCAAGGGGAAAAGCAGCCCAGAGTACACTTGCCCTTTGTAGGTAGCTTCGCGGACTTGTTGGTTGTGGACCAGAAAACCATCAATGGTTTCTTCTTGCAGTCCATTGGTGATGATGATTCGTTGACCACTGATTTTTTCATCGATATAGCCGTTTAATTTTCCGACTCCATCTTGTTGCAGATCGACATATTTGCGGGCTTTTTGGATTACGATCACCGCAATCAACACCGCAATCGGGGTAGAAGCAATCGTTGCCCATGCCAATTCCACGTTTTGACGGAACATCATGATCAAGATTCCCACCATTAAGACTACATTGGTCAGCACTTGCAACAATGCTTGGTTCAGACTGTTTTGGATGTTATCCAAGTCACTGGTAAAACGGCTCAAAATATCACCGTCTTGATGAGAATCAAAGAATTTGATCGTCAATTTTTCCAGTTTATTAAATAAACCGATCCGCATTCTGTTGGTTGATTTCCCCACCACTTGCGTGAACAAGATACTATAAACAAAATTGGCTGCACTGGCTAAGACATAAAAAATCAACAATTTCCAAATGATCGATAGAAAAGCTGATTTATCATCGACCCCTTGCATCAAACCGCCAACATAATTCGCCAACTCTTGGAACGCTTCTCCGACAAAGACTGGCGCTTGCACTTGCAGATACGTTGCCAGAATCACCGTCACAAAAATGAATAGAAACGACCACTTGTATTGTTTTAAGTAATGGTAGAAAAATTTACTCGCTTTGAACAAATCTGTCATGGTTACTCCTCTCCTTTCTGTGTTGCGAAGATTTCTTGATAGATGGCATTGTTATTGGCTAAAAATTCATGGCTTCCTTCACCAACCAGACGTCCATTATCTAAAACGAAGATGCGGTCGGCTTTCACAACAGAGGCAATCTTTTGCGCGATGATGATCGTTGTCGTGTCTTTTAATTGTTTTTCAAACGCTTCGCGAACCAATTTTTCCGAACGAGCGTCTAATGCACTCGTACTATCATCCAAAATCAAAATTTTCGGTTCACCGATCACCCCTCGAGAAATCGATAAGCGTTGCTTTTGCCCTCCAGAAAAATTGCTGCTGCGCTCGGAGACCGGCGCTTCAAACCCAGCGGTCAATTTTTGAATAAATTCACTGGCTTGGGCGATTTCCGTTGCGCGAGACATCTCAGATTCTGAGGCGTCTTTTTTCCCTTGCCGCAAGTTTTGGGCAATCGTTCCTGAAAAGAGGATCGCTTTTTGCAAGACAAAAGCGACCGTTTTACGCAAGCTTTGTTCATTGACTTCTTTCAAGTCAACGCCGCCAACTCGCACGACACCTTCCGTTGGGTCAAACAAACGAGGAATCAGCTGCGCCAGTGTTGATTTGCCGGCACCAGTCGCCCCTACGATCCCAATCATTTCTCCAGGTTTGATGGTAAAACTGATAGCCGTTAGGGCATTTTTTTCATCCCCAGGGTAACGGAAGCTGACGTTTTCAAAAGCGACACTTCCAGACAACTCTTGTTCTGGGACATCTTGGTATTGCAGATCCGGTTCGGTATCTAGAATCTCTTTGATCCGTTTAAGCGAAACTGCAGCCCGCGATGTCATCATCATCATCATGCCGCCGATAATGATCGCCATCATAATTTGCATCAAATAATTCATGAATGAGGCAATTCCCCCAATCAAGGTTGGATCATCTTTCGCTAGATCACTGACAAAGAAGATCGCGCCGACGACGGCTAAGTTGGCTGCCAGCATAAAGGAGGGGATCATTACAGAGAACAGGGTTCCTACGATAATATTATGCTTCGTTAACGTTTCACTGACTTTGGAAAAGCCTTGTAGCTGGTTTTCTTCTTGAACAAAAGATTTCACCACACGAATCCCCATCAAATTTTCTTTGGCAATCCCATTGATTTTGTCGATCAAGTTCTGGATGATCATAAAGTGTTTGCCCATCCGTGTAAAGGAGAGTGCCGTAATCACTAGGACAGCGATAATTAGTAAGACGATGATCCACCAAAGTTGTGGCATGGTTGTCATCGCCAAAATGAAGGCACCGATAAATAAGAACGGGATGCGAAACAACGATTGCAGCGAGATCATCACTAAGTTTTGAATTTGCGTGATGTCATTGGTCAAGCGCACCACTAGGTTTCCTGCCGTGAAGGTTTCGATATTACCAAATGAGAATGTCTGGATTTTCCGAAACATCTCTTCCCGAATATCGGCACTAACGCCTTGCGCCACTTTCGCAGAAAAAATCGTGTTGATGATCCCTGCAACAAGGCCTAGCAATGCTAGCCCAATCAGCTGCACACCAATTTTTTTCATTTCATCATTGTTTTCGGTAATAATTGATTCTAGCACTTGCTGCAAGAGCTTCGGCTGCCATAATGCAGCAACGACCATTAAAATGACCGATAATAAGGCAATGCCGGTTGCCGCTTTGTACTTTTTGACATGGCGTAAGACCAGATCCATATACGTACCACTCCTTTGTGTTTAGCAGAAAAGACTGCCAAAAAATTTCGGTTGCACAACAATTTACCATGGATCCCGACGGGAAACAAGCGAACAAATAAAACAAAAAGAGCTTTCATGAAAGCTCTTTGAAAATATTGCATAAATGTTGTCGAAAATAACGAATAGTAAAGGGATTATGATGATCCTCGATACTGGTTTCATTATTTTTTGTCGCTAAATCTTTGACTTACGATTCGCTGTTTTCCAGCTCACTTTTTTGTTTTTTTGTCAGTTTTTGTTTGACTAAATCGTAGGAAACCAAAATCATTTGTTCGATGTTTTCTTCCATCAAGGCATCAGATGCCAACTTGATGGTATTCCAATGGGTCTTATTGGCATAATACCCTGGAATGATGACGTCAGGAAATTGCTCTCGCAGCGTTTCGTTGACCTCGGGCAGATTTTTCAAAGTCAAAAACGCTGTTTCTTCTGGTTGTGGACTCATGATTCCAAACTGCTTTCCTACTAAATCAAAGTAGATTGCATCCCAATCTTCGCGATAATAGACTTTGGCTCCCGGCAAGCCTTCCCAAAATGCTTGAAATCGCTGCATTTTTTGTGCAATTTTTTCTTCAATCGATGTACTCATTGTGTGTCCCCCACTTTCTGTTATCAAAATCGCCATTTTCTGTCTCAATTTTGACAGATTGAATCGCTTGCTGCTCTATTTCCTACTATTATACATGGTTGTCGTGGAAAAAGGGATTTTTTATCAGTGGCATGTCGACTGATAATGACGTTACATGCAGCTGAAAGCGGCGTTACACTCATTCACCTTTCTCAGAAGACACAAAAAAGCCCTCATCAGCGAGTAAGTTGTACTCGCCAATAAGGGCAATTGATTACTAGATGTCATGGACAAGATTCATTTGAGAATCTTAGTACCAACCATTTGCTTCCCAGAATGCTTTGGCAGCAGACCAAGAACCATAACGTGATGCTACATATTCATCGGCAACCTTTTCTTGGTTAGCAGCTGAATAGTCACCATTTAAGTAAGAGTTGGTTAATTGGTAACGGCCATAGTATTGTCCGTTTGTCGCTGTGTAAGAACCACCAGATTCTTTGTTTGCAATCCATTCTTTTGCTGAAGCTTCTGAGCCGCTAGCTGAAGAGCTGTAGCTTGAGCTGCTTTGTGTGCTTGCAGCAGATTGTGTGTTGCTTGATTGTGAAGCTGCTGGTTCACTTGGTTGTTGTACACTTGCTGCAGCAGTCGTGCTTGCAGATTCTGTATAAGTTGCAGTGCCATCTGTAGGGATGATCAATGCTTCCCCAACAAAAATCAAGTTTTTATCAGCAATCTCGTTTGCTTCAACGATCGCATTGATCGTATCATCAGAGCTATAACCATAAAAGTTAGTAGCGATTGTTGATAAAGTATCACCAGATTGAACAGTGTATTGTTCGTCTGCAAAGGCGTCTTTCCCACCTAAGAAAAGGCCGAAACCGGCAAGGACAGCTGTACTAAGTAAAACAGTTTTTAAAGACTTCATATAATTAAATCTCCTTCTTTGAAACTCATTTTGCGTCATTTGAGATGACTCAAGCGCATAAACAAGTCTAACATCGAAGAATATTTCATAGGTAAAGAATTCATTACAGATGATTACGAAAACGACAGTTGCCTTACGTTTCGTAAGAATTTGAGAATCCTATCATATCAAGCTTTACTCTGCTGTAATTTTTAACATTACAGTTATTTTATTTTCAGGTAAACCAGTTAACCTTAGAAAACCTTTCCTATATTACAAAAAACCCTCTTTTTACACAGGATTGTAACAAAAGAAGGAACGAGACAAGGTCTCATTCCTCATTTACTTCTTATTTTTTCTTCACTGGGATCAATTTATTCATGACGATCGCCGCAATAGCGCTTAAAGCAATCGGTGAATCTAATAAATATTGTAAGAATTGAGGCGCGGATTCTTTGATTTCTGCTGGCATAAACAACAAGCCGATGGCAATAATCAACGGTACCCCGATAATATACAACTCCCGCTCGGAAAACTCTTCATTCTTAATGACCCGAAAGCCGCTCAACAAAATAATGACGCAGACGACCGCGAACACGCCGCCGATGACAGCAGAAGGTACTGCGTGAATCAAGGCTGAAAGTTTTCCCATGAAGGACAATAGGATAAACCAAATGGACGCCATCACAAAGACTTTTTTACTAGCAACCCCTGTGATCGAAATGATTCCTGCATTGGTAGAATAACCAGTTACAGGGGTCGTTCCAACTAAGGCGGCAACCAAGCAGCCTAACCCTTCACCGATCACGCCTTTATTGATCTGTTCATCCGTAACAGGTTCTTCTGTCACAGAACTGACCGCATACCAAGTTCCTGTTGTTTCTGCTAGGAGAACCATATAGATCACTAGCATCGTTAAGATCGCTGAAACATCAAAATGCAGGCCATAGTTTAGAAATACCAGTTTTGGCAGACTAAAGAAAGAAGCATCCGCCACCGACTGAAAATCAACGCCTCCCATAAAGGAAGCAATCACGGTACCGATAACCAAAGCAATAATGACCGAACTGATTCGGAAGTATTTTCCCATTCCTGGAAAATAATCGCCTAACATGGAAAACAAGATCAAAATCGCAGCAGTAATCGCAGCTAACAACATGTTTTGATTGGCACTTAGTGTTTCAGTGGCAGGATAGATATTGCTAGTAAATGCCGTTGGCAGCAGCGTCAAACCAACGATCATGATGATCGTTCCACTGACGATCGTAGGAATAAAATGACGAACGATATACTTATAGATGCCAGTAAAACCTAGTAAAATGACTGCTGCGGCACCAACAATGCTGGCACCTAACACCGTGTCCATGCCGTTGGCACCAAAATAAATACCGATGATCGCTCCAACGGGTACAAAGGATGGTCCTTGACATACGGGTAATTTCAAGAAAAAGAGGACTTGGATCAAAGAAGCGATCCCTGCTCCTAAAAAGGTCGATTGGATCAAACCTGATGCGTCTGAAGAGGACATCGCCACCGCGGTTGCGATAATAAATGGCGGCACATACACGTCCATTGCCAACACATGCTGTAATCCTAAAAGTACTGCTTGACCAAAGGGAATGTCTTCGTTCATTCCGATCGTTAAATGTTTGTTTTTCGTTGATTCCACTGTCTCATTCTCCTCATTTTTCGTGTACTTTTTTTCCTTGGACCCAGACTTGGCGAATATTTTGCATCGTTGCTAAGTACAGGATTTTTTGTAATCTTGCTTCGGGTGAGGTGAACACACCGAAGTCAGGCAAAGGATTTTCTTTTTGTCGCGTATCGATCACTTGCACATCAAACGCATACCCTTCTTTGATGACACCTACTGGTAATTTCAGTGCCTCACCGCCGCCTTTTGTCGCCAATGAGAACGCATCGATCACGGATATACGAGAATCTGCTATTCCTCGTGTGTTTTGAGGAAGCGTGACATCCACGCCATCTTCTAACATTCTCGAAGACATCACAGCTTGTTTGATGTTGTCATACAAACTCGGTGAAAAACCGCCGGAGATATCCGTTCCTAAACCAATCGTGACTCCTTGTTCTTTCAAGCGCTTGATTGGGATCACGCCATTGGCAAAGTAGGCATTTGAAATGGGACAGTGCGCAACTGCGGCGCCGGTTTTGACAAAACGGGCGCCGTCAGCTGGGCTGATGAAATTGCCATGAGCCATCACTGCTTTTTCACGCAACAAGCCAAAATCTTGCAGCACTTCGGTATCCGTTTTGCCAAATCGTTCTTGGACAAAGTCATGTTCCCATTGCCCTTCACTGCAGTGGGTCTGAACATGGACATCATATTTTTGAGCCAATGCGCCTAACCCTGCCAAGCCTTCATCGGTACAGCTGGGGACAAATCGCGGAGTGACCACAGGATAAACGCCTTGAGGTGCGGTCTTTGCGATTGCTTGTACTTCTTGAATAAAACGTTCTGTATCCGCTAATGCCTCTTCTGTTGACGCATCCCGATAAAAAGCAGGATTGGCTTGAGGATCGTCCATAACGACTTTTCCGACTAATCCCCGTTGACCAAGAGCGGCACAAGTCTTCGCCAATTGAAGACTCGCTTCTAGATGGATCGTTGCAAAATAAAGAACCGTTGTCGTTCCTCTTGCCAATAGCTGTGCCACCAAATCTTGATAGACAGCTTTGGCAAATGCTGGATCGGCATATTTTGCCTCCAGTGGAAACGTGCATTCATCTAACCAGACATTTAACGGTTCATCTAACGCGATCCCTGCTTGCGGCCATTGTGGTGCGTGGACATGCAGATCGATAAATCCTGGTAAAAAGCACTGGCCTTCGGATAAAGCCTGAAGATTCTCTGATGCTTTTGCCAGCTCTGCCTCATACTCTTGATCTGTTTTGGCAGTAACTTTCGTGATGATCCCTGCGTCATCGACTTGAATCAAAGCTTCTTCTATATATTCTAGTTTTCCATCAGTTGGCGTATGGAAAACATCTCCTTTAAAATAGCGAATGGTTGCCATTTGTTTGATTTCCCCCGTTCTCTAAGACATTGTCAGGAAAAAGCCGTTCATTTAATGTTCCTTTTTCACTAACACGATGTTCTTATTTTAACGCTATTCGAAAATAGTGCAATAAAATTCACTATCATAAAGGAAGATAAAACGCTGAACGTTCGGTTTTTATGCGATTTCAAAAAAAGCAGCCACTGTCTTGAATCAAGATAGTGACTGCTAAAGACGCTTATTCTTTTGTTTTCTTTGATTGTCGGCGAAATACCACCAGTCCGCCTACTAGCAAACAGAGTACTCCTGCAATCGAGCCCCATTTTGCTGGCTCTAAAAAGCTTTGAATCCTTGAGGTCTGATTCGTTGCCGTCGTTCCTGATAGCTGAAACAAGAAAGCCAGCGGCTGATGTTCAAAACGAAGAATGACAAACAGGAGTGTCATCAAAAGAAATTGATGTACCAGACTCCCTTTGCTTTGTGTGGCATACTTGGCTAAACTCTGCTGCTCGATTGCTTCCGGTTTTGCCGCCAAATACTGTTTCGTAAGCCATTGATTCAATCCCGCATTAAAGAAGCTAATGACGAATAAACTTATTGGAATCAGTGTGTCGCTGCTGAACAGAAGAACACCTGCCATCAGCCCAAGTAAATATGTTGGTACCAGCTGTTTTTCTAAACGATGAGCGAGTTTTCCTCCGAGAAACATCGCGCCAAAAAGGCCCAGTGCATATGGTAAGTAAACGTGCGTGCTTAGCGCTTGTGCTCCAAATCGACCGGTAACATACACCGAGCCGAAAAGAAAAAGAAAGTTTCCAATCACCCCACGAATGAAGGTGAGCACATTTAGATGAAGTGGCTGTTTCCACGAGCGGCTGCGTTTCGTTAAAGTGATCAGCAGCAAAGCAAAGAGAAACAAGAAGCCAGTGATCGCCCACTCAAACAGGGCATTCGACTTGATCAATCTTGCTGCTCGCAAGCCAAACAGTAAGAGAAAGAAAAAGAAATACAACAAAAACTGCTTGTTGAATAACTGGTTGCGCTGCATCAACGGTCTTTTTGGAAGGTTGTTGAAGGTTTGACTACTCTTAGCTGCCAGCACAAAGAGTGCAAAATAACTGCCAAATAGACCAATGCCTTGAAGGTCATCAGGCAACCGTAAGGCAAAGAGTAAAACCAAAAGATAGAACAGCGCCTCCTTCCAATCATTTTTCAGCGGCTGTTCAGTGAGCTTGGCTTTTTGGCGTACCATCAGGTCAGCTGGGGGCAGCCAAGAAGCACTGATCCCCAACAAACCAGCAGCTGGCAAGAGTGCCACGCTCCACCAAGTGCTCAAGATACCCACCAATGCGCCGGCGCCGCCGATCAAGACACTTGCTGCTAACAGCGATGGTGCAAAAAGCGCCGTAAGCGTCTGTAAGAAAAAGACCCCTGTCATGCGAAAGGTATAAAAGAGCGCAAAGGCTAATGCTGCACTTAGCGACTGCTCTTTGCTCAAAGATAAAAAATAAAGATAAGGGATGATCGTGATCGTATTGCTGATGATCAAAAGTGCGGTATGGGATTTTTTGTATATCATCTAAATTCCTCTACTATTGATTGTAGTCTTATTATTTTTTCTATTCTTGATAGTAGGTAATCATTATAAGCAAGTCCTCTATTTAATCCAAAGGCCATTCTTATCCTCCACCACCTTTAATTTACTATTCGGCTGTAACTGGCATTCGATTTCTCCCCCTTGAAGCTTCACTCTGATTGCTTCTTGCTGATAAGTGATCGTAAATGTCAGTGATTCGATTTTCTGTGGCAAATGATTCGCCAAGTGAAGTCCGCGATCATAGGCCAGACCAGCAAAACCATAAATCAAACTCAACCAGCTGCCACCCATATTGGCTGCATGAACACCATCTACAACATTCTTTTGCAAATCATTGAGATCCATCAGTGCGGTATCCATGAAGTAGCGATACGCTTTTTCAGTGTCGCCGATTCGGCTAGCCATCACACTAAAGATGGAACGAGACAACGAGGAGTCATGGGTCGTCACCTGCTCGTAATAGTCATAGTCTCTTGTTAATTGATCTGCTGAAAATTCATGGGTAAACAGCATCTCTGCTAAAACAGTATCTGCTTGCTTGCATACTTGATACTTATAAATGATCATTGGATGATAGTGAAGCAGAAGCGGATAATTCTCAGCAGGTGTTTCCTCAAATGGCCACAGCGCTTGATCTAAGAAGGAATCATCTTGTTTCGTTAGCTGCCGTTCTTCATCGTAACCGAAGTACATCAAGTCAGCTGCTTTTTCCCAATCGGCAATCAATTCTTGATAGACATGGTATCGTTTGGCTAATTCGACCGCATAGCGTAAGTTATTTTGTACCATTTTGTTTGTATAAAAATTGTTGTTTACCAAAGCGCTGTATTCGTCTGGTCCTGTCACTCCATGAATACAAAACCGCTCTTGTCCTTCTTTTACAACAAACGTGCCATAATGAAACCAGAATTTCGCTGTTTCAAAAACGACTTCTTTACCAATTTCTTCAATAAAGGGTTGATCACCCGTGATACGTTCATATAATTGAAAGCCATAAACGATATCGGCATTGATATGCAGTTGTGCTGTACCTGCTGGATAATAGGCACTCGTTTCATTACCGTCAATCGTACGCCAAGCAAACAATGCCCCAGCTTGATTCAATTCTTTTGCTCGTTTTTTGGCTTGCGGCAAAATACTTGCACGATAGGAAAGCAAGCTTTTGGCTATCTCGGGGTTCGTATAAATGAAGAAAGGCAGTAGATACATTTCTGTATCCCAAAAATAATGTCCTTCATATCCTTCACCCGTCAGCCCTTTTGCGGCGAAATTCGTTTTCCCATCACGCCCTGCACCTTGGTTCAAATGAAACAAATTGAAACGGATCCCTTTTTGCAAATAGTCATCCCCCACGATTTGAATATCGCTGGCTTGCCAGAAAGATCGATAGTAATCCGCTTGTTCTTTTAATAAGACAGAAAACTCGTCGACTCTCTGCTCAAATGGTGTCTCACCAATAATTTGCAGCAATTTGACCTGAAAAATCGAAGTTGACGGTTCTCCAACTGTCAAATACTGCTTTTCTTGATGCAGCCGAATAGCGATTTGCTTTTGACTATTTGGTGCTGTCCATACTTGGTATGCGCCCATTTGTTCTTTTTCCAATTGATGATTCTTACTGGCAACTCGAGGATCATCTGTTTTATTGACAGAGAATTGCTGATTTAATGTGTGGGATAGTTCGATCGGTTCTGAAAAATCGGCTGTTATCACTTCATAGCGGCAAACATAGAGTTCACTACGCGTCATTGACGCAAACGAAGTTAACCCCAACTCAAAAGACTTTCCGGTCGGAGTAGTGATCCGATAACTTTCCGTCAGAATCCCGTCAGCTAATGCAAGACTCATTTGAGTGCGTTCGACTTGCCATTCCTCAACCGAAGAATCCTCCTCGCCGATTTTCAAAATAACTCCACGCAAGTTTGGCAATTTGCAAATCGTTTGATGTTCTTTTGCATACCCATAAGCCCATTCGCCATACTGAATCGGCTCGCTGTCAAAAAAGCCGTTGACAAACGCCCCAGGATTTCCTGGATACAGTTGATTGACCTTCAAAGGATGCCCTGCACGGACGCCGATTTGCCCATTTCCTAAAGCGAACAATGTTTCTAGATACTCCATTTTCTGATGGGACAGCTCATCAGCTGTCAATAGAAAGTCGTTTTTCTTCATCCTTTATCCTCCAAGTCTTTTGGTTTATTCCTCGTTATCTTCACTTAGTTTCTATCCTACACTTCTAGCCAATGATTGCAAGGCTCAGCTCTTAGTCCTTTTGCCACAAGCATCTCTTTAGAGCCGAGCAGCGAATGTATGATACCATGAAGCAAACACGAAAGAAGGCGATTTCTTGGATTTATGGCTTACAAATGTTCAACTTGAGACGAGTTATTTAAAAGAAGGCGACTGGTCTTATGGAACCAAAACAGAAAATACAGCAATCGGGATCAATGATGGAAAAATAGCGGAGATCGTGCCGATGACTGAATGGCAGGCATCAAGTGAGGCGACGATCATTGATGGGGAAAATCAGTTATTGTTGCCAGGATTGATCGAAAAACATTGTCATTTGGACAAAAGTAAATTAGGTACTCCTTGGCGTCCAGTAACGCCAGCAGCTAGCTTGGTGGAACGATTTGAAACTGAGATTCCCCAATTAGATGCCTTACCGTTATCAATCAAAGAACGCGGACAAGCGCTGATTGATTTAGAACTACCTCACGGTGCGGTGATGTTCCGCTCACATATCGATATTGAACCAATGACTCAGCTGCGTTATTTTGATGCGATCACTGAATTAGTCGCCGAACAACCTTTTGGCTCGGAGTTGGTCTTATTCCCACAACATGGCTTATTGCGCTCAAATGCAGCTTCTTTGATTGAAGAAGCCTTAGCAACGGGCAAAGCTTCTTATATTGGCGGTGTTGATCCTTATACACTCGATCAAGATTATAAAACTTCCTTACGGACAACTTTTGAACTTGCTCAAAAAGGGCATGTCGGTATTGACCTCCATCTTCATGATCGGCAAGAAGCTGGCAGAGCGACCGTCAAAGAAATGATTCGTTTGACGAAGGAATTCAATATGCAAGGAAAAGTAGCGATCAGTCACGCCTTTGGTCTAAATGACTTTGAGGGAGAAGAACGCAAAGAAGTCTTTCAAGCCTTAGCAGACTTAGAAATCCATATCATTTCAAGTATTCCCATCAGCCCAGGAACGATCCCGCCACTGAAGGAATTGCAAAGCTATGGCGTGGCTGTTCATATCGGTTGCGACAATGTCTATGATTCTTGGTCTTCTCTTGGCGACGGTTCTTTACAAGAAAAGCTGGCGCGCTATTTAGAGATTTTTGCCGTCAAAAGTCAGGAAGACTTGACGCAAGCCCTAGGTCTGGTTACTGATGGCAAAGTGCCCTTAGATAAAAACGGTACGCAGCAATGGCCTAAGGTTGGTGATTCGGCTGATTTCTTGCTGACACCAGCTGCTTGTACGGCAGAATTCGTTGCCCGCAAAGGCTTCGTCAGCAAAAGTTTTTATCAAGGAACGGTTGTCTTTTCAGCTGAATAAACTATCTGATAACAACGAAAAGAAAAGCCATTGTCTGAACTGAGCAGACAATGGCTTATTTCTTTCGATCATTAAACGTTTCTCAAAAATTCCAATTTACCCAATCAGCAAATAATTCTGGCCAACGGACAACCGACGCTTCGATCCCGTGTTGATCGCTGTTGGCGGTTTCTGGCGTTCCTAAACTTAACCCGTGACCGCCCCGAGGGAAAATGTGTAGCTCATAAGGTATATTAAATTTGCGCAGCTGTTCGGCAAAAAGGAGGCTGTTTTCTGCCAAGACTAATCCATCTTCTAACGTATGCCAAAGAAACGTTGGTGGTGTCTGTTCATTGACTAAAGTCTCTAAAGACAAGGCGGCTTTTTCTGTTTCGTAACGATCTGCTAATAATGAACGGAAGGAATCTTGGTGCCCAAGTTCTCCACTAGATAATACTGGGTAGCTCAACAGTAACCCGTTAGGCCGCCATTCTTCATTGGCTCCTTGTAAAGCCTCTGCTAGAAAAGGTTGCTGCCAAGACACACCCAAGTTAGCAGCTAAATGGCCACCAGCTGAAAAACCAGCAACGATGATTTTTTCAGGATCGACGTGCCAGGTGTCATGATTGGTGCGGACAAGACGAACGGCAGCAGCCAATTCCTTTAAGGCTAACGGATAGACAGCCGGTTTGATACTATAATGCAACACAAAGGCTTGGAAACCAAAGCTCATCATTTTGATGGCGATAGGTTCCGCTTCACGATCCGACAACATTTCATAGCCGCCGCCAGGACAGATGATGACCGCTGGTCGGACACGATCTGGTTCCATTTCAGGAGAATTTTCGATGACATAGGTAGTTAAACTTGCTTGGCTTTCTGGTAAAAGTGCAGATCTTTTTTCATGTATCACGGGTTGCGCCTCATTTCATTGTAATTTTATAGACAATTGGTTGGTCGGTTTCAATTGGTTCAAAAGTTAGTTGCAAGCCTTCATCGGTCACTTGCCAATCAACAGGCTGTTCTTCGTATCCTAGAATCGTGACGGTTTTGATGATGCCGTGAAATTCTGGCAAATTTTGGTCTTTGGATTGTGCCAGTGCTTGGATCCTTGCGTGGCCATTCTCAGGACTTGCCATGCCAATCGCATACAACGAATCCCCCTGAACCGTAAAGCGGAAATCCTGGCTCGTGTATGTCGTCGCCTGTGCTTCTTGAAATTGGCCCGAAACTACGGTCGTGGGCCCTTCCCCTGCTTTGCGCCATGGTTTCGCTTCATAAATGGCTTCACCATTTACATCCAGCCACGCACCGATTTCTTTTAAGATCGCTTGATCTTTTTCTGGGATCGAACCATCCCCTTTCGGCCCGATATTCAAAAGGAGATTGCCGTTTTTACTGACGACTTCGATCAAATCCTGTAAAATCTCACGTGTTGTTTTATAATCCAATGTCGTGGTATAGCACCATGAATTACGAGCGATTGCTGTGTCTGTTTGCCAGTAAAAAGGTTGTGGTTCGGCAAATTTCCCCCGTTCAATCTCCACGATACCGCTACCAAACATCATGGCATCGTGCTTGTAGCAAATACCAACTTGTTTGCCCCATTCAGCCCCACGATTGTAATAGTAAGCAGCGAAAAGTTGCAAATGCTCCTTGAAGGCTTCATGTTGGATCCACCAATCAAAATACAGCAGCTCTGGTTGATAGTTGTCGACGAGTTCACAGGTTCTAAGCAGCCAATCATCTAAAAATTCTTTTGACGGGTATGGCTCGCTAAAGAGACTTTCATGGTCTGGCTCGGGCATCGCTGGCCAGTAAAAGTCGCCTTTTGCCAACGGCTCCTTGATATCACTGTCAAAATCCTTACCGTGTCCCATAAAAAACCAATGTTCGGCACGATGAGATGAGGTACAAAAATGCAGGCCTTGCTCCTCTGCTGCTTCTTTTAGTTCCTCAAGAATATCTTTTTTCGGCCCCATAACTGACGCATTCCATTCAGACAGTTCGCTTTTATACATCTGAAACCCGTCGTGATGTTCTGCAACGGGAAAAAGATAATTGGCACCGGCTTGTTTGATCAAGCGAATCCATTCATTTGCATCAAATTTATCTGCGGTAAACATCGGAATAAAGTCTTTGTAGCCAAAGTTTTTTTGTGGACCATAGGTTTCAATATGGTGATCATATTCTGGATGGCCTTTGATGTACATATTTCTTGAATACCATTCATTGTGAAAGGCTGGAACACTGTACAGTCCCCAATGAATGAAGACCCCAAATTTTGCTTTGCGGAACCATTCCGGTAGAACAAAAGCGCCCAATGACTGCCAATTTGGAAAAAAGGGGCCTTGATGTGCGACTTGCTGGATCGTTTCTACTGTGATCATTGTTTTTCCTCCAAAATACCGACTGTTTCCAGCCATGTTTTTGCAATCAACACATGTCCTGCAGTCGAGGGGTGCACGCGATCACTGCTTAAGACATAGGATGATTGATAAAGCAAAAAATCATCAAACTTTTCCTGCGTATCCCCTAAAAGGATACCATACTCTTGCGCTACTTTGGCAAGCACTTGTTGGTAATTGGCAAGCATTTTTCTTAATGGATCTTCTTTGTTGGCTTCAACCATAAACGGGCTCAAAAGAATCATACCTTTGACATTTGGCAAGGTCTGCTCGATCAAATCACGCAGCTCTGATTCAAATCTCTCGATCCCCACTAGTTCCGTTTGAGCAAAGGTTCCATCAAAATGCCGCCACACATCATTCACACCGATCATGATCGTTACCCAATCTGGATGAAATGCCAACACATCATCCTTCCAGCGCTTCTTCAAATCGACAACCGTATCCCCACTGACACCCCGGTTGACGATCATTAATTCCATTTGCGGGAGTAATGCTGTGGTATAGGCGTTGATCAGATGAACATAGCCGTCCCCCCATGAAGACCAACCTGCGGGTATCGCTTGATAATTTCGATTGCTATCTGTGATCGAATCCCCCATAAAAAGCAAACGATCTTTTTTATCCACTATCATTGTTTTCCTCCTTAAAGAAAGAAGACTGATCCGCTGGTGCTGGATCAATCTTCTTAAGTGATTGCTTATCCAAAGGCTGTATACTCACTTTTGCCAAGGAACCGTTGGCAAATCACTCGAGCGATTCTTTGTTTGTTTTTGATTAGTCCCCAAATTCTTTCGCTACTTCTATCCGTTTTTCGTTTTGATCTTTTGCATTGTTCATGTCAAATTCCAAAACGGTTTGATAGCCAAGACCATCTGCTGTTTCTTGCATTTCTTTTAGCAATTGATCAAATTCTGCTTCATCTTTGGCAAAAACCATTCGCCAAGAGTACTCGATGATCGTCGCTTTGGCTTGGTTACGCAACGTAGAGATCTCTGAACTATCTTCTGGCGCTACATAGCTGGCACCAGGGGCAACTAACAATTGGTCGTTCTCCTCTAAATAGCCAATGGTGGATTCTGCACCACCCATATTTTTTGACCAATCTTCTTTTACAGGATCGGTTGTTTCATTTTGGTAGCTTTCCCACATCGTATAAGCATAAGGGAAGCCTGTATCAGGATTGATATCGATCGGTAATACCGTATTGACGTTGAGTGCAGATACGCCATCTTTGTAACTTCCGCCACCGTATTCTTCTGGCACATCCCCATCACCATCTAGCAATGCTTGTTTTCCGAACTCAGTTAAGACAGGCTCGCCGTCTTTCATTTCCCAAGTCAACCCTTCTGGACCACTACTGCCGCTTGTTTGAGAAGAATTTGCTAACACACCTTCTGATGAGTAGAGCCAGTCAATGAAGGCTGCGATTCGCTCTGGGTCTTCGGCATTAGAACCGATCCCGATAAATTGTTTGCCACCGTATACTTCCGCACCATAAGAGAAGATTTTTTGATCTTGGATCGGTGCCAACATAAAGCCTTTTCCTTCAGTCAAGTTCGTGGTCGTATTAAAGGCCGCTTGACCTAACCAAGGCCACCATGAGAATAACACTTGTCCTTCTTGGAATTTTGCAAAAAGTGTATCGTAATTTTGCGTCGTTGATTCTGGGTCAACTAAGCCCATTTGATTGGCTTCGAAGTAAAACTTAAGTGCACGAATATATTCAGAGTCACTATCGAGAATGCTTTGATAATCAGATCCATCGGCTTTTGCCAAGACAAATCCTGATTCATCGTACCCATAGTAGGTGACAAGCTGTTTGCCTGCATTCATCATGTTGCCGTCCCAATCGCTGAATAGAGAAAACCCATACACTTTTTTGCCAGAATCTGTTGTTGGATTGTCTTCTTGCATTTTTTGAATCACAGGAAGCAGGTCTTCCAATGTCCCGATTTCTGGATATCCTTGCTCCCCATAAAGATCCCAACGCACGTAAGCACCAAATGTAGGGTCTAATCCTTCTGAAGGATCGGTGGCCTTTAAGGTAGAAACAGAAGTTGGAAAGCCATACAGCCCATCGGCATCTTTGTTTAGATTTTGAACAGCCGCATCGAAGCGCTGAACGTTTTCCATAGTTTCATAATACTCGCTCGCATCGGTCAACAAACCTGCTTCAACCAATTCGTTGTATTGTTGGCCATTATCAACAATGATCAAATCACCCAAATCGCCTGCTGCCGTTCTCGTTTGATAAAGGGTATCACCGTTTCCAGCAACGTTTGGTGCGATGATGTTCAATTCCATATTGAATTTATCCCGCACGATTTTGGCAAACCACCCTTCTTGCATTCCCATATAGTTGGCTAGCCCATTATAGACATCGATCGTGATCGTTTCATCGTAGCCACTTTCACTGGAAGCAGCATCTGTCTCAGATTCAGCTGCTCCTCCACAGCCGGCTAAACTACCTAGCAATGTCATGCCTAACAAACCTGTTGCTACATATTTGGACATTTTTTTCATTTTCTTTCCTCTTTCTTTTTATTAGCCTTTCACCGCACCCAACATAATTCCTTTAACAAAATACTTCTGGAATAGCGGATAAATGAACATGATTGGTAAAACAACAATGACTGAAACGGTCATGCGGATCGACGTCGGCGTCTGCGTTGTTGCTGCTGAAGCGATGCTGGAAAGTGATCCCGAGGTATTTTTGACCATTTGTGCCAACGAATTGGCTTGATTGATATACGTATAAAGAAGGTATTGCAAGGAGTAGAGACTTTGATCCGTAATGTAAATCAGTGTATCCTGGAAGGAATTCCATTGACCCACTGCCGAGAAAATCGCTACTGTTGCTAAAATCGGTGTACAGTTGGGTAAAATTACCCGAAAGAATACTTGAATGATGCCAGCTCCATCCATTTCAGCTGCTTCTTGCAATGATTTGGGGATCGACTCAATATAGGTTTTCACCAAGATGATATTAAAGGGCTGAACGACAGCCGGCAAAATATAGACCCAAAAGTTATTCGTTAAACCTAATGTCTTCATCGTGATGAATAATGGAATCAACCCTGCATTGAAATACATTGTAATCACGACAAAGCGATACCAAAATTTTCGTTTCCACATTTTTTCTTGGGTAAACATGAAGCCTAAGAAGGCTGAAGCTAAGACAGTCGCGGCGGTACCAATCACCGTTCTAGCCACCGAAACCGTTGCGGCTAGAGGCAATCCTTTTAGCTGTAACACTTGACTATAGTTTTCAAAATGGATCTCTTGTGGAAAAAAGCGAATTTGGCCTAACGCACTCAACTCATTATTACTGATTGAATTAATGATCAAGTAGTAAAAGGGATACGCGCAAATCAACGTAATCAAAAAGAAAAAGGTATAGTTGAGAATACTAAACGTCAGATTTTCACGTTTGCGTACTTTTTTCGCCTTTTTCTTTTCACTAATCGATAGTTCCATTGATATCCTCCTCTTCTAAATAATGGATGTCCCCCGAATTTTTTTCGAAGCAATATTGACGATGGCTAACAAGGCAACAGAAATGACACTTTTTAGCATACTGATCGCTGTCGCTAGCGATAGACTATTTCCGCCCATCCCTAAATTGTAGACATACAAATCGAGGACTTGGATCGTATTTCGATTGAATGCATTTTGGAAGACAAAGTACTGATCCATTCCGTTGTTCAGCAAGTTGGCGATAGACAGCATCAGCATCACAAGGAACGTCGGCATCAAGGCAGGTAGTGTGATATGACGCATCAGGTGGAAACGATTCGCCCCATCGATTCGTGCCGATTCATACAATTCGGGGTCAATTCCTGAAATGCCTGCAAGATACATGATGGCACCCCAGCCCAAGCCTTTCCAAATATTCCAAAGACACATCATCAGCCACGTATGATTGCCGCTATCCAAAAATTTGACTGGATCGGTAACGAAGCCCCATTCTTGCAGCAACGTGTTTACCAGCCCTGTTGAAGAAAACAAGCTAAAGGCAATCGTATACACCAAAACCCAACTGATAAAATTCGGCAGCGTGGTCAGCGTTTGGACCAAATTTTTAAACCATTTGCACTTGATTTCGTTCAGTAAAATGGCGAAGCCTACTGGTAGGATCGAAGTGGCGATCCCTAAAAAACTCATGGCAAAGGTGTTTTTCATTACTTGTACGATCTGATCCACTTGTGTTGGACTAGAGACAAGAAGTCGAAACCATTTGAAGCCTACGAACTCGCTGCGCGCTAAACCTAATGCTGGTTTGTAATCATAAAGTGAATAAATCCATCCATGCAAAGGAAAATAAGAGAACAAAAACACGAGAATCAGAAAGGGAACGATACATAAAAACAAAATCTTCCCTTCTCGTGTCACCCGCTTATTTTTTCTTGGGACACTGCTTAGTTTACTTTCCATTTTCCTCCCCCTTTTTTTGTAACCGCTTTTACATTTTTAATACTAGCACCTGAATACTTATTTGCCACCTGTGAAAAATAGAGGTCAATCCGTACATTTTAGACTTCATTTTTCTTTTATTTATAAAGAACGTTGATATATCAATGTTTTCGCTAGAAACCGCTCGAATGGTAAGGCTTTCAAAATTTGTTTTTTGCGAGTACTATAGGAATATATCAATTTTGGAGGGATAAAAATGAAGTACAATCCTGATGGTCAACTGTACAAAATAACCACCGTTTTTTCACAATTCACATTGTTAAATTTACTATATATCATTAGCTGTTTGCCAATTATTACGATTGGTGCTGCGACAGCTGCCCTTTATGAAGTGACGATTCGTTATGCGGATGAGGAGCGTGGTGAATTGATTGTAGGCTATGTGCGAGCGCTACGAGCAAACTTTATGAAAGCCACCGGTAGTTTTCTCCTTCTTGGGCTCCCCATGGTAGCACTACTGTATAGTAGCTTGTTTTGGTTTTCCTCAAAAACCATTCTTGCCAGTATTTTTGCTTTCGTTCTAATTGTTACAGCTATTTATCTGTTTATTGTGTTAGTCTATTGCCTTGCCTTAATTGGACGTTATGAAAACAGCTTTAGGCAAACACTAAAAAATGCGTTTCTGTTACCGATCGCGGACCCTATCCGTTCGTTAGCCCTCGCACTTATTCCTATCGCTGCGTTTTGTTTTGTTGTTTTATTTCCGTTGTTTAAATTTCTCTTGTTGATTTTTGGCTTTTCTTTTGTTATTTATTGTAGTTCGTTCCTGTTGCTTTCTATCTTTCGTAATCAACAAGCATGAAAAGAATCAGTCATCTCTCACTTTTTCGTCGTCTGAGTCAGTTTTCCATTCGGCGACAATTGTTCATTCTTTATCTACCTGTTGTTTTTTTATCCACAGTGACTATAGGTCTCTTATTGGTCTACGATTCAACTAAACAGCTGACAGGCAATTACCAACACTTGGCAGAGTTGAATGCTCAGCGTGTCAAATCTGTTCTTTTTGATACAACAAACACGCTGACAAACACGGCGAGTTCCTTATCAAATGATACCCATCTACGTCAGCTTTTAACTGCCAATTACCTTGACGACCAAGAAGCGATCGTGGACATCAATAGCTATGATCAGCTAGATGAGATCAGAAATCTTCAAACCTCGATTGCGAAATTAACTATCTATACGACGAATCAAACCATTCCGAACTATAAATATTTTCAACAGGCAGATGACACGATTCAAGCGACCGCCTGGTACCAACGAGCGCTCAAGCAACCCGATGCTTTTTTGATGACGATGCCAGAGGATTACAAAGCAAATCGTTTGAGTCTTTATAAAACGTTGCCTTTGCCTTTATCAAAAGAAACAGCCGTTTTGGAGATCCAAGTCGATTACAATTATCTCAGTAACCGACTTCGTAATTCATCCTATGAATTGGAATTACAGTTAAATGATGATGTCATCTTTTATAGCGACAAAATCAATCAAGTTGGGGAACCGGGACAGCTGACAGCTCTTTCTGAGCCGCAAACGAGTGCTGCCTTTTTAAAAAATGATGGTACCAAGGTGATGCTCACCAAAAGCACCTTACCCATGAGTAACAAAGAAGATATCATCACGATTTATAGTGCGGATACCAATGCCTACAGCAATCTACGCGCCAATCTGATCCGGTGGAGCACGATCGTTTTGGTGATTTTGATCACTACTTTCATCATCGTCTTTCTCTTTACTCGATTCTTTACCAAGCGAATCTCTCAACTGCAGCAGGCGGTCTACTTTGCCTCGATCGAGGATTATGATTTCTTTCAAAATATTAGCGGCGAAGACGAAATTTCTCAGATCTCTCTTGATTTCCATAAGATCATTCAACGAATCAAGAAAAAAGAAGAAGAGATCTACCGTTCACGTTTGGCACAGCAAGAGCTGTTGACTCAGCAGCAGCAAATGGAATTTAATATCTTAGCGGGACAGATCAACCCCCACTTCTTGTTCAATACATTAGAAACGATTCGTATGATGGCGCTGACTTCTGGCAATTCTGACGTCGTTTATGCCATCAAGTTACTGGCAAAATCGATGCGCTATACGCTAGAAACCCACGGAACCAAGCGAACGAGCTTAGAAGAGTCCTTAGATGCGGTTCACGTGTATGTCAAGATCCAGCGGATGCGCTTTGGCGATCGAGTCAACTTTTCTTATTCAGTCTCCAATGAGATCGACCAAAAAGAAGTCCAAATATTGCCCCTCCTGATTCAACCATTGGTGGAAAATGCCATCTCCCATGGCTTGGAAGGCATCACCTATCCAGGGTTTGTTCGTTTGACGATCACCAAAGACGGCCATGATCTGGTGATCGTGGTACAAGACAACGGTACCGGGATACCGCCAGAAAAACTCGAACACTTGCAGCAAAAAATCAAGACGCCCTCCACCCATGCCAAAAAGAACATTGGGCTAGCCAACGTCAATCATCGGGTCAAAATGTTTTATGGACCTGAATACGGCTTGACGATCGAGAGTGTGTTGGGTAGCGGCACACAAGTCACCTTGCGGATCCACGATCTAAGCCAAGATTCATCTTCTCCTCACTAAAACAGCAAAGCCCCCCTTCGATTCCTGTTTCAGAAATCGAAGGGGGGCTTTTGATTGATTAGAAATCCCGCACACGAAGGGTTTGTTGTGATGAAGAGGCGCTAGCATAGCAGCCTACCATGATCCCAGTAAAGACACCACCAACTTCAGTAGTCAGATATTTTGTTTCTCCCCTACCTAAAGGCTGTGCTTGTCCTTGCTCATCAACAACAGAAAAACGATAAGTTTCTTTATCGGCGCTCAGCTGCAAGGTGACTGTATCTGCTGCATAAGGCAGTTTCTTTTCCACTTTCCATAGGGAACCGATTTGTCGGCGGAAAACTAGCTGCTGACTGGACGCCGTTTTTTCCAAGTAGCCCTCATAGTGATGGGTGGCATTTAAGAAAACCGTCAATCCCGCTTGTCCATCCGTTAGTTGCCGACAATCAAAGGTTGCTTGAAATTGTTGATCAAAGGCGGTTTGCCGTTGGAACACAGCCGCGAGTTTGCCTTGATCAGACAGACCCGTCTGATTAGGATGCAGCAAGAAGCCATGCGGCTCTTCTTCAATCAACGTCGGGTCCCATTCGAATAAAGTCACGTAATCAGGCTTGCTGCTCTTCTTTTGTGTTTCCTTTGGTGCCGCCGCTGTGTCTACCTGAATGGTTTCTGGTAAATGACCTTCTTCGCCAAACACCGGCCATGGGTTTGACCAGTCTACTGGCAGTAGGCATGTTTCCCGCCCTAACAAATGCCTCAAAGGATAGCTGATGGGGCGTACTGCTAGACAGACTGCCCACCAGTTGCCTTTAGTATCTTGCACGAGATCCGCATGCCCTGCGGCTTGCAGTGGCAGATTCGTACTGCGATTGGTCATCACTGGATTGTTGGGGCATGCTTCATAGGGTCCCGTCAAGGAACGGCTGCGGGCCATGGTCAGCATATGCCCATAGGACGTTCCGCCTTCGGAGATCAACAGGTAGTAATAACCGTCTTTTTTATACAAGTGGGGGCCTTCTGGATCAGCCGCTCCGCTGCCCGTCCAAATGTTTTGCCGCGGGCCTAGATCTCCAGAAGCCAAATCGATCGTCCGCAGATAGATCTCCTTATGGGTGCCTAAGTAATAGGTCTGTCCATCGTCATCTGCGAAAATTGTTGGGTCGATCCCAGGGGTGTCCAGCCAAATCGGGTCAGACCATTCACCAGCGATGTCATCCGTCCAAATCAGAAAATTGCCTTCTCCTCCTTCGTTTGCGCCAACGTTGGTACAAACGAGGTAAAAGCGGTCCTTGATGAAACGCAAGGTTGGGGCATATAGACCAAAAGCATTGGGGTTTTTCGTCGGTAGCTGCAACTGCTCAGGTCGCGAAAGTCCATGACCAATCAGCTGCCAGTCTACCAAGTTTTTACTGTGATAGATTGGTAATCCAGGAAAATATTCAAAGGTACTCGTCACCAGATAAAAGTCTTCACCGACACGGCAAATACTGGGATCTGGATGAAATCCAGGTAAAATTGGATTCGTGATGGTTCGCATGGGCATCTAGAACTCCTTTATCGTGGTTAGGTCAGCCGTCAGCTCATGGCTCGTTTTTCCAGCAGTCGTGTGTATCTGCAAGAATGCTTGCTGGATGCCAGTCAGCTTGACAATCAGTTCTTGATCGACTCTTTCGACAGCCACCTCGCCAAGCCACTCACCGTGGTGATCATAGATAGCGGCAGCGGTCTTGTCTTGCGGATCAAAAAGATGGATCGTTGGCTGTTGGGCATAGTCATAGACTGCTTTGGTTTGTTCATGGCCTTCGATAATGACTTGATTTGGTCGGACTAACAGTGGCAAGTGGAAATAGTCATAGGTTTCTTGGTACCAGCGTCCGCCCTCGTATGCTTTGCCAGATAAATAGTCGATCCAATGCCCCTTCGTTTTCGGTACGTAAAAGGAGACTGTTCCTTGATCATTAAAAATGGGTGCCACTAAAAGGTGTTCCCCCAGCATGTATTGGCGATCCAAATGATGGGTCATCTCGTCTTCAGGAAACTCTAAGACCATTGCCCGCATCATCGGAATCCCCGTTTGAGCGGTTAGCACCGATTGGGCTTGCAAGTAAGGCATCAATGACAGTTTTAACTTGGTAAAGGCTTTAGCTACCGCCACGGCTTCGTCATCATAGACCCATGGCACTTTGTATTCCCAGCTGCCATGGTAACGGCTATGGGAAGACAGCAGTCCAAATTGTGTCCAGCGCTTGTAGAGGTCTGGAGTTGAGCCAGCTTCAAACCCTGAGATATCGTGGCTCCAATACCCAAAGCCGCCTAATCCAAAGGATAGACCTGCTCGCAGCGACTCTGCCATCGATGGATAATCCGAGGTACTGTCACCGCCCCAGTGTACAGGCAAACGTTGCGAACCAACCGAAGCTGCCCGCGCAAAAACGATGGCTTCTTCTGCTCCCTTGACTTCTTTCAGCAAGTCAAAGACGACCTTATTGTATAGATAGGCATAATAATTGTGCATTTTTTCTGGATCAGAGCCATCATAGTACACCGCATCGGTGGGAATCCGTTCACCAAAATCCGTTTTGAAGCAATCCACCCCCATGTCTAATAAGGCACGCAGCTTGCTGTTGTACCAAGCGATCGCTTCAGGGTTGGTGAAGTCGACGACCGCCAAACCAGCTTGCCATTTGTCCCATTGCCAGACATCTCCATTGGCGCGTTTCAAAAAGTAGCCATTCGCCATCCCTTCATCAAACAAGGGTGATTTTTGCCCAATGTAAGGATTGATCCAGACACAGATTTTCAATCCTTTGGCTTTCAAGCGCTGCAGCATTTTTTCAGGTTCTGGGAAAGTTCGTTCATCCCATGTGAAGTTGCACCACTCGTATTCTTTCATCCATAAGCAGTCAAAATGAAAGACCTCAAGAGGGATATCACGTTCTGCCATACCGTCTACAAAAGACGTCACGGTTTGTTCATCATAATCCGTCAAGAACGAGGTACTTAGCCACAAACCAAAGGACCATGCAGGCGGCAGCGACGGTTTCCCCGTCAAATCAGTGTAGCGCTGAATCACTTGTTTTAACTCATCACCGGCAATCACAAAGTATTGCAGCGATTGTCCTGGATTGCTGAATTGAACACGCGAAACTTTTTCACTCCCCACTTCGAATTGCACCCGATCTGGTGAATTGACAAAGACGCCATACCCTTTATTACTTACATAAAAAGGAATATTTTTATAAGCTTGCTCTGTACCAGTCCCCCCATCGGCATTCCAAATATCAACACTTTGGCCATTCTTCACGAAATTAGTAAAGCGTTCCCCTAAACCATAGATCGTTTCTCCCACATCCAGAGTCAACTGCTCGCTGATATGGGTATTTGCTTGCGGATCGATCACTAAGGCTTTGCTGCGAGGCTTGCTTTGGGTAATCAGCTGTTCTTTGTAATAAAACGAAGCTGTCACATTTTCCTCTTTGGTGATTACGACTTGCAAGTCTCCCGAGCGAAAAACATAGGATTGCTCGTCTTCTGAAATATCAGGAGTGATCGCTTCTGTCATCAATTCAAAATCGGGGGCTTTGGCTTGGACCCCTTTATAGTTATAGAGGGTGATCCCAATGATATTGCTTCTAGGGGTAGTGACTTCCATCGTTAACAATCCGCCATCCAGCGTTGCCCCTTTATGCCCAACATAGCTATAAGGCAGATATAAAACCAATTTGTTTTCTTCTTTACGGGCATCGTAGACATGTACCGCAAATTTCACATCAAATCCTTCACGAAATAACCAACCGCCATCTGAAAATTTCATTTTTTTCCTCCTTGTTGGATCAATGTCAACGCCCCTAACAGACCAGAATCATTATAGTAACGACAAGTCTCGATCGGCACTTGGAAATCTGGCCAATGGGGGTTCTCATTGATTGCTTGTTTGATTATAGCTAATAGATCAGGGTGTTGGCTGATGCCGCCGCCGATCAGTATTTTTTCGGGATTCATCGTGACAGCTAGGTTGTAAATCGCAAGTGCGACATAACGTGCCCACTGTTTCAGGATCTCCTGCGTTTCAGGATCACTCGACCACTGCTGCATGATGGTTTCGCCTAAAATCTCCTCTGATTCAGGAATCGCTTTTGCCCGCCGATAGGCAGCAATCAGTCCTCTCGTTGAAGCTAGATCATGGAGGGTCGCAAAAGAAGATGCTTGAAAATCAGTGATCATCATTCCAAATTCTCCTGCCCGAAACCCATGTCCGTGAATCAACTGGCGCTGATGAACGAGCGCGCCACCAATACCGGTGCCTAATGTGATCATGACAAAATCTTGTACGTCAGCAGCATTGCCGGTAGAAAGTTCTGCTAAAGCAGCACATTTCGCATCATTTTCGATCCAGATCGGATAGGACTTGTTTAAACGCTGCTGCAGCTCTTGTACAACAGCACAGCCGTGTAAAGGAGCCAACGCCCCCGCCATGATCGCTCGGCCATTGACTGAATCAATGAAACCAGGAAAACTCAGCCCGATCCCTTCGATGACATGCACTTGCTCGACTTCTTTTATTTTGGCAGCTAAGGCAGCAAAAAATTCATCCCGCGTATTACTCGGGGTTTTGATTTTGCCTCGGTCCAGCCATTGATTCTTCTCGGTAAAAACCCCGAATTTGATATAGGTCCCCCCTACATCAAAGCACAGGCGTACATCTGTCATTTCTCCTCCTCCGTTCGAAAAGCGCTTACAGTTTCATTTAAATTATATAAAAGAAAAAAAAGAACGCCTACCAAGCAATTTAGTCATCGTTACCCTAAAAAATAGATGTCCGTAGAAAATCACGGACATCTTTGTGGTTATTCATTTTTCCGAAACTCATTCGGTGAAACCTGATGGTATTGTTTGAACTTTTTGTAGAAATAATCAACATTGCTGTAGCCCACCAATTCAGCAACTTCGTAGACCATTAGATTGGAATGACGCAAGATTTCCACCGCTTTTTCCATTCGTACTTCATCCAAGAACGCCAAATAATTTTTCCCAGTTTCTTTGCGAAACTTCTTGCCTAGATAGGCACTATTGTAATTGAAACGTTCCCCGATTTTTTTCAAGGTCAAATCTTCTTGATAATGCTTTTTCGTGTATTGGATCAATTCTGCAATGATATCGATTTGGTTCAAACTGCTGGCGACTGTTGCTTGCAAGTCTGCTAGTTTTGCGGTGATCACCTCTTGCAGCATTGGAAACGTCTGGGCGAGAAAAATCTGCTGATGCACTTCGTCTGTCGACCATTCGATTGCTAAGGCTACTTTTTCACTGATTTGATGCTGCAGCCATTCGATGTCACCATTGATTTGCCATTTGATCTCTTCTTCCAATGCCAATGAATGATAAAAGGTTTGATAATAGCGGGATAACGGCTGTTCTAACGGATCGTTTGCCAAAATCGCCTTAACTAATTCTTCACGCAAATCACTTCGTTCTTCTGCTTCTTGCGTCGTATCCAAAACATGGTGAGAAATGACTTGATTGGGAAATAAGAAAATCAATTTACTTAATGTCTGGATATCGATCATCAATGGCTTCAAGTTATCTTGCGCCGCAAACCAGCGGGAGATCAAGATTTCTTGGTGAGCCATTTTTTTACGGCACCACGCATCGATCGCCTCGTCGGGAAAGCGCTCCTCGTTTAACAAAACCAAATACCGATGATGTCGATGGATCAAGGTGACGACTTGCGCCACTTGCTCCTGCAATTTCTCAACCAGCTTTTGGGCATCTGCCTCCTCGGAAAGACGCAATAGCTTGATGGCTTGTGCGTCTTTGATTCCCGTTTGATCCCCGCCAAACAATTTCTCCATCAACTGACTCTTCTGATTTTTCTGCTGATCGGTCTTAGCTTTTTGATCGATTTTCGTCAAAATACCGATCAGCTCTTCTTCATCAACTGGTTTCAGCAAATAGGTCACAGCGCCCAGTTGCAACGCTTGCTTGGCATAGTCAAAATCTGAGTAGCCGGATAAAATAATGGCAAAAAACAAAAGTCCTTCCTCCGATGCTGCTTGCACCATCTCAAGACCATTTTTTCCCGGCATACGGATATCAGCGATCACAACATCTGGCTTCAATTCGCGGATCATTGCCAAGCCAGCTTCGCCGTTTTCCGCCGACCCGACGATTTGATACCCCAGACGTTCCCAATCGATGATCAGAGGTAGCCCATTTCGGATCGATGCTTCATCGTCAACGATCAACACTTTACGCATTTTCCAACCTCCATTTTCAGCTACTCCTTCGTTACATCATGTTTCACTTGTCAAACTTGCCCCGTTGGTGCGAATCACCTCTTGATACCAATAAAAACTATCTTTCGGGATGCGCGCCAACTGACGTTCGCTTTGATTGTCGCGATCGACATAAACAAACCCATAGCGTTTTTTGTATCCATTCAACCAACTCAGTAGATCTGTAAAGGACCAAGCACAATAGCCGATCAACTCAACCCCATCCGTGATGGCCTTTTGCAGTTCAACCAGATGTTCCTGCAAATAGGTGATGCGGTAGGGGTCATGGATCTGTTTGTCTTCTGTCAATTGATCGATAGCACCTAACCCATTTTCAGTAATAAAAATCGGCAAGTCATAATTGGCTTGGATGCGCCGCAAAGCTACACGGAAACCAACGGGATCGATCTCCCAGCCCCAATCCGTTTTTTTCAAGTGAGGATTTTCTGCTGTCGCAAACATGGTTTCTTCGGGTGAGAACTCACCAGCTGCCGCTTGCATCAAATACGGATCGACTTTAGAAAATTCTTTCTTTTCAGCTGACTGCTTTTGCAAATTGTTTTGCTGGGACGTCCCACCGTGATAGTAATTGATTCCTAAGAAATCAGGTTTTGCCTGTTTTAATAGTGCTTGATCTTCTGGAGTGACTTCAGGAGCCAAGCCAACTTTGGCTAATTGCTTGTACACAAATTTCGGGTATTCACCTTTGCAATAGACATCTAAAAACCATGCGTTGTTGAAGGCTTCGCCATTTTCTGCTGCCAGCACATCTTCTGGGTCACAGCTAAACGGATACATCGGGCCATAGCCAAAACTTGGACCGATCTTGCCCTGAGGAACCAGCTCATGGAACAAATTGATCGCCTTAGCATTGGCAAGGTTGATGATATGATTGGCTGCATACATCCGTTTTAAGTCCTTCAAGCCTGGCGGATGTGCCGCCCAACGGTACCCAAGAGAAGTGAAGACATTTTGTTCATTCATGGTGACCCAATAGGTGACTTTCTTTCCTAGGCGTTCAAAAAGGATCCGGCAATACCGTTCAAATGCTTCTGCTGTTTCTCGGCCTTCCCATCCTTGGTATTTGTCTTGCAAAGCCTGGGGAAGGTCCCAATGATACAGCGTCAAAATCGGCTCTACTCCTTGCCGAAGCAATTCGTCCACCAGCTTTTCGTAAAACGCCACACCCGCTTCATTGACCGCGCCTTCGCCATCAGGCAAGATTCGCGACCACGCCACGCTGAAGCGATAGGCTTTCAAGCCCATTTGCTTCATCAAAGCAACATCTTCTTTGTACCGATGGTAATGATCGATCGCCACTTTGCCGTTGGTTTCCTCAAAAGTATTGCCAGGAATTTGGGCATAGGTGTCCCAAATCGACGGACCTTTACCGTCTTCTGCCCATGCTCCTTCAATTTGATAGGCCGCCGAAGCTGCCCCCCATAAGAAGTTTTCTGGGAAAGGATCTAAGTTTGTGTGAAACATCAAGTTGCCTCCTTCATTTCCTAAACCGAAATAAATCGGTTACATTTTATCGTATCATAAGTTGGTTGATTCGTAACAATTGCCAAAAGATATTTTTTTGGTGAAAAAACTGCCGCTCCTCAGAACGACAGTCGTTTCTTATTAAAACAGGTAATCATTCAAACGAGATTTCACATATTCAATGTGGCTGGATTCTAATTCGATTTGATCATGTGCCAATGCGTAATCTGTCAGTGTTTCTAAGCTTTCCTCATCAGCAACGATCTTCGCTCCGATACCTTCTTGGAAAGAGGCGTACCGTTTTTCCTTCAACTCGTCTAAGAAGCGGTCTTCTTTTAGTTTCGCTGCTGCTTTCAACGCTCGGGCATACGTATCCATACCAGCGATGTGGGCTAACAACAGATCTTCCATTTCAAATGACGAACGACGGACTTTAGAATCGAAATTGATTCCTCCCGGTGCGATGCCGCCGTTTTCTAAGACTTCGTATAAAGCAAGTGTCGAGTCAAAGACGTTGGTTGGGAATTCATCCGTATCCCACCCTAACAGCATATCTCCTTGGTTGGCATCCAGTGAGCCTAATGCGTTATAGCTACGGGCAACGGCGATTTCATGTTCAAAGGTATGGCCAGCTAATGTTGCATGATTGGCTTCTAGGTTTAATTTGAAATCTCCTTCTAAGCCGTAGTGCTGAATGAAGGCCATCGTTGTCGCTGCATCAAAATCATATTGATGTTTTGATGGTTCTTTTGGTTTCGGCTCTAATAAGAACTGCGGTTTATGACCAATTTTTTCGCCATAAGCGATCGCCATTTTGAATAGACGGGCGATATTGTCTTGTTCAAATTTCATGTCTGTATTCAACAAGGTTTCATAACCTTCACGGCCACCCCAGAAGACATAGTTTTCGCCGCCTAATTTTTTCGAGATGTCTAAGCCTTTTTTGACTTGGGCTGCCGCATACGCATAAACTTCCGCATTATTGGTGGAAGCAGCGCCGTTATTGAAACGAGGATGTGAGAACATATTTGCTGTATTCCATAATAGTTTGATTCCCGTTTGTTCCATTTTTTCTTTGATCAAATCGGTGATTTCGTCTAAGTTTTGGAAAAATTCTTCTAACGTTTCTCCTGCAGGTGCCACGTCAACATCATGGAAACAGAAGAACTCTGCCCCTAATTTTTCGCAAATCTCGAAGAAGGCTTCTACTCGATTTTTCGCCGTTTCCATTTCGGTGTCACCAATCCACGTCCGTTTGTTGACTGGTGCGCCGAAAGGATCAGAGCCGTCTTGCGTCATCGTATGCCAATAGGCGATTGCAAAACGTAGATGATCTTTCATTTTCTTGCCTAAAACAACTTCTTCGGCATCGTAGTGGCGAAATGCAAACATATTGTCTGTTTTAGGACCTTCGTAGCGGATTTTTTCGATCTCTGGGAAATAAGTCATTGTTGTTGCCTCCATTTTATATTTTTTAGTGTAATAAACTAACTTACTTGTTTCCAATCATTTAGAACCAAAAACGATTCCTCGCTTTGATCATGTAGATTGCCTGCTGCCATTACGCTACTCGATTTGCGCCAATGCATGGCAGATAGGTGCGGTTTGTTGGTAGACGGTGCGGTAGATCGCATAAATTTCTTGGTATTTGGCGACATTTTCAGGAATCGGTGCAATGGCCTTGCCGTATTTGACAAAGGCGTTAACACAGGCACCTGCATCTGGATAAATGCCGCTGCCGATTGCTGCCAGCATTGCTGCTCCCATACCTGGACCCTGCTCAGTAGACAAAGTCAGCATTTCTGCATTAAAAATATCGGCTTGCATTTGCAGCCATTCGGCATTTTTCGCACCGCCCCCCACAGAAACGATCTGGGTGAATTTCCGCTGTGCCCGTTCTTCCATGATCATTTGGGAATCTTTCAAAGAGAAGGTGATCCCTTCTAAGACCGCACGACTGAAATGCTTTTCGCGATGCCGTGTGTCGATGCCGATAAAACTACCCCTGATTTGGCTGTCGGTATGCGGTGTGCGTTCGCCCACGATATAAGGCGTAAACAGCAGGCCTTCTGCCCCTGGGTTTACCTCACTGATCGCTGAAAGCAATTCCTGAAACGATTGGTTAGGGGCAAACGTATCACGATACCAGCTTAAGGAATTACCAGCGGCTAACGTGACCCCCATTGAATACAACTTGTCTTTGATCGCATGACGGAAGAGGTGTAGATCTCCTTGATAATCAACCTCTTGCGCTTCTTCAAAGGATAAGAACACACCGCTCGTGCCAATCGACACCATGCCGACACCTTCGGCGATGATCCCTGAACCTAATGCAGCACAGGCATTGTCTGCGCCACCTGCATAGATCGTCACCTCTTGTTCAAACCCAAAGGCTTCTTGCAGCTCTTTTCGCATTTGCCCTACAGGCGCTGCTGATTCAAAAAGCGGCGGCAGTAAATCCGATGCGATTACGAATTTTTCTAGAATGGCTTCAGACCAGCACTTCTTTTCGATATCCAGCAGTAACGTACCTGCTGCATCGGAATAATCCATCGAATAGTTCCCAGTCAGCCAAAAAGCCAAGTAATCTTTTGGCAGCATCATGTGACGAACTTGTTGCCAATGTTCAGGCTCGTGTTCTTGGACCCATAAAATTTTTGGTAAGGTGAACCCTTCCAAAGCAACATTCTTGGTGATTGCTTTTATTTCCTCTCCAAAGGATGCCATGATCGCTTGGCATTGTTTGGTGGTCCGAACGTCATTCCATAATATTGCCGGACGAATGACTCGGTTTTCTTCATCCAATAAAACAAGACTATGCATTTGCCCAGAAAAGCTGACGCCGATCAATTCCTTTTGCAGCGTTGGAATCTGCTGGATCAAGGTTTTGATCACCTTATCTGCCGCCTCTTGCCAATGCACCGGCTCTTGCTCACTGAACCCCGGTCTAGGGGAGGACAATGGATAATCAGCACTTGCTGTTCCTTGGAGTTCCCCGGTTTGATCAAAAACTAAGCCTTTTAACGCACTTGTTCCTAGATCCAACCCTAAAAAATAAGCCATCTCTTCACTCCTTCCTCTGTTTGAAGCAGTTAACCATTGACTCTCAAACGGTTAATTAGCATTCAAAACTAACTAATTGGATAGTAAACGATTCTCGCATTCCTGTCAAGCGCTTTCAACGAATCTTTCATGGTTTTTCCTTCTCAAACTGCTGCTCCTACATTCTGCGTCTTTTCTTTATTCTTCAGCTTGCACAATATTAATTTGCACGGTAAACTAACACTAATCACATCTACGAAGAGGAGAACACATGATTATCAATAAAATGGGCATACGCGAACAAAATGAAGCGGCTGTATTGAAGACGATCATTGACAATGAAAATGTGTCACGAGCGGAAGTGTCAAATTTGACCCATCTCAATAAAGCGTCTGTTTCTCAAATAACCAAAAAACTGATCGACACGGACTTCGTGCGCGAAGTCGGCATTGGTGATTCCACTTCGATCGGTGGTCGCAAACCGATTCAATTGCAATTCAATCACCGTAGCAGCTTAGCTGTTACCTTTGACATCGGCTATAACTATGTTCGAGGGATGCTCTCTTATATCAATGGCGAGATGATCGCCTCTGCCGACCATTCCCATGAATTGATCACCAAAGAAAATGTACTAGCGACGATCGATTCCATGATGAAAGAGTTTTGGCCGCAAATGCCGCAAACCACTCATGGATTAGTAGGAATCTGTTTGGCGATCCACGGCATCGTTCATAATCAGACGGTCACCTTTGCCCCCTACTACGACTTGGAACACTTTGATTTGATCGCCCCTTTGAGCCAAAAATACAATACGGCGGTCTATATAGAAAACGAAGCCAACCTAACGGCTTTAGGCGAGTACTGTTTTTCTTCTGATTCCACGAATTTACTGAGCGTCAGCGTCCATAGTGGGATCGGTGTCGGAATCATCGTTGATGGGCAGCTACAAACCGGTACTCACGGCATGGCGGGGGAAGTTGGCCATTCTACGCTCTTTCCTCACGGCAACTTGTGCCCTTGCGGCAATCGAGGCTGCTTAGAGCAATACGCGTCGAACAAAGTCTTGTTTGACACCTACAGTCACTATACAAAAACTGCGTTCGTTAATTCGGATACCTTTGCACAAGCCTATCATGCCGGAGAAAAATCAGCAGTCGAATTGGCGCAACAAAATGTTGAGTTTCTTAGTATTGGGCTAAACAATGTCATCACTTTTTCTGATCCCGAAGAAGTCTATATCAACAGCTCGGTCTATCGCAAAATTCCTGATTTATTACTGGCGCTGCAACAAAAATTGACCAGCCAGTTCACCAAAAACACGAAGATCAAAAACAGTCGATTAGGCGATCAGGCCCCGCTATTTGGCGGCAATGTTTTAGTGGCGAAACATTTCTTGAATATCAACAATTTGCGCTTTGCGGCACTTGATCTCTCCCGTGTGATCCATTAAATGAATGCTGGACTGAAGACTCAGTCCAGCGTTTTCTTTTGGTAAAAAGGTCTCGCTATCCTTTGATTCCGCCAGCCGTCACACCGCCCACGATGTATTTCGATAGAAACAGGTAAATCAGCAATAAAGGAATAATACTTAATGAGATCCCTAGATACATACTGCCAAATTCAGTACGGTAAACATCAGTTTTCAGCAATTGGACCAGCATCGGCAACGTATACTTTTCCGTATCGTTGATCAAGATCAAGGGCATCAAGAAATTATTCCACGAGGTCACGAACGAGAAAATCGCCATGGTGGCTAAGCCCGGTTTCATCAAGGGCAACATGATGCGATGGAAAATTTTGATTTCGCCGGCTCCGTCCAAACGAGCAGAATCTGCCAAATCAGGATGATAGATCGTTTCTAAGTATTGCTTTAAGAAAAAAACGGTAGCAGGTGATGCGATCGCTGGTAAAATCAATGGCAGAAAATTATTTAAGAGCCCTAAGCGATTCATAAATTGATAAAAACCGATCATGCTGATTTGCTGAGGAATCATGATCAGCCCAAGAATGACAGCAAACAGGACTTTCTTGCCACGAAACTCATAGGCGATCACGCCATATGCTGTCAATGCCGAAAAATATACATTGAGAACGGTAGCGCCAGCCGCAATCAAGAAACTATTTTTAAACCCATTGAAAACATTGAAGCCTCTGCCCATTAAGACGGACCAGTTGTATTGGAGATTACCGCCTGGCCACAAGGACAGCCCTTGCTGGATCTGTTCTGCTGAACGGGTCGCATTGACTAAGACGACCCAAAAGGGCAGAATACTTAAGATGGTCAGCAACACCAAAAAGACATAGATCAACAATCGTTTTGCTCGATAGCTATTTTCCATTTATTTTCGCCCCACTTTGCTGTTTTCTTTGAAAAATTGAAACAATAACGTGCTTAATACGATTGAAAGTACCAGTAATAGCACCGACGCGGTTGCGGCAACGTTGAAATTCCGACTCCCGGTAAAGGCTTGGTTGTAGATAAACATCGTGATCGTTAAGACACTATTGTTGGGATTGCCGTTTGTCAGCAAAAAAGGAATGTCGAACATTTGCAAGCCGCCAATCAAAGATGTCACCAATGTATAAAGCAAGATTGGTTTTAACAAAGGCAGCGTGATTTTGCGGAAAATTTGACCATCATTGGCTCCATCGACCATTGCTGATTCAAAAAGAGCATCATCAATGCTCAAAATGCCCGAAACCAAAACGATCGTGGTCTGACCATACCACATCCAAAATTGGATAAAGGAAACGATCAGCCGAGTGCCCGTTTCACTACGGAAAAAGTCATAGGGCTGGTCCAAAACACCGAAATGCTGCAAGACTAGGTTGATCGGACCTAACGGAAAACTGAACAAAACGAAAAATAAGATTGCTACTGAAGCGGCAGTAATGATGTTGGGTAAGTAAAAAGCGACTTTGAAGAAGCCTTTCCCCCGCAAGCGCAACTTGATATTGGTAAACCATGCCGCCAGCAACAGAGCCAAGCCAATTTGAGGGACAAAGTTTACGCCCCACAAAATAAAGGTATTGCTGATCGATTTTAAAAATAACGGGTTGCGAAAAATCGCAAAATAGTTATCCAGTCCGACAAGATTGGCAGCTGGATTCCACCCTTTTAGATCCGTAAAGCTTAGGTAAATCGTATAGAGAATTGGATAAAGCTGAAAAACCAAGAATGCTAGAAAAAATGGTGCGATAAATAATAGCCCATAGCGATGATACTGTTCAAATCTTCTCTTATTCTGCATCGTAATCCCCCTGATATTTTTTTCTTCTACTGCCAACTTCTGCCTGTAAAGACAAGCCCTTTAAGCAGCGCATAGTACCTAGAAAAGGTTGAAACCGACCCCGTCTTCGGTGCCGGTTTCAACAACACCTAATCTACTTGAACATCTGGATAAGCATTGACGACCGCATCTTTAAAGTTTTGGATTGCCGTTTCCTGATCCACTTCACCTTTTGAATATGGTGTCAAACAACTATCCGTAAAGAGGGTTTCAATCGTTTGGTCATACTCGGTCAGAATTTTCGCGTTGATGTCTTGAACCATATCGGCAAATTCTGCATAGTGGTTTTGACCGCCTAAAAATTCCTCTTCATATTCGCCTTTAATTTCTTCAACGACTCGCTCATTTGATACAAAATCACCGGTATCTTCAGCCCATTGTTTTAAAAATGCTTGATCTGTGGTCAAGTAAGCCACCAATTGCGCAGCTTCTTCTTGCATCTCAGAATTTGCCGTAGCACCGATCCATGTGCCGCCCCAGAACCACGACGACGGTCCTTGGATCATGCGCCAGTCCCCTTCTGTTGAGCTGGAGTTATCGGCAGCTGTCGCATTTGGTTTTAACCAATAGTGCAGCCCCCATGTCGGCAAACTATAACCGAATACATTGTCGCCATTCATTCCAGCAAACCAAGCTTCTGATTGTCCTTCTGTATCTTGTGTCAGGCCTTCTCCTACAAATTTTCGTGATACATCCAACAAGTCATACAAACTGTCGTCGATCACTAATTTGCCGTCTTCAACCCAGCCATGTTCGCGTTGTCCATAAAAAGGCTTTGCCAAATCTTGGACACTAGAGATCATATAGGTGGTTCCACCACTTTTTTCTTTGACTGCTTTGGCTTGCTCATAGAACTTGTCATAGTCTGACAATGCCGCTTGCGCAGCCGCTGGATCATCGATCCCTAGCAGCTCTTCTGCCATCGATTCCCGGTAATAAAACCCGCCAGGAGCAGCTTGCCAAGCCAAGGCATGAAGAACCCCGTCTTTTGAAGTCCCTACGTCTTTGACATATTGATACGTATCTGCCGCGGCTTCATCAAGCCCCAGTGAACCAAGGTCTGCCATCATGCCTGATTCCACATATTTTTTGACAAAGGCAGATTCTAAAGCAATCACATCTGGTGCATCTTTGGAACCGAGAATCGGATCGAGCTTGGTCTCGAATTGGTCAGACGGAATCTCCACGATCCGAATGTCATAGGCCAAGTCGTCATGCGCCGGCAAATAGTAATCATTGATCATCGTTGATAATTCTGAAGTAAAGGTCCAAACCACAAGTTCATCCTTGCCACTACTTCCCGTTGCGCTATTATCTGAGCTGCTGTTTCCAGAACCATTCCCGCAGCCACTAAGCATAAAAGCTGCTAAGCCCGCCAATGACATTGTTTGTAAGACCCGTTTCCAATTTTTCATCTTTCTTCCTCCTCGATTTTTTGATAGTCAAATGAATCAAAATCAGCCGCCAAACGATTGCCGGTCGTATCGATCGCAAACATCCCTACAAAAGCCCCTGTAAAGAACCCACCGTAATGTTCTGCTACATAGTCGTCAGACAATTGCAAGCTGTCAAATAGCTGATCTATGACCTGCCACTCTTTTTGATCAAACGAGTACGCGTATTGATAGTGGTCATAATTAACGATCGTTTTGAAGTAGACTGTTTGTACATCGGCTGGTATCACAACTTCTGGTGCTTTTTGACTCTTCAGTTGGCCCTTCTCGCTTGCCAATACAGTGATGATTCTTCCTTTCGTCTCATCATGAGTGATGTAGATCGCCGACCAGTTTTGTGTATTGTAGTAATTCGTCATGCCTGCCAACTGTAGAAACGAGGTCGGTGAAAATTCGACGGCAGTCGTTGCTTCGAAACGAAAATCGCTCCATCTTCTTGCCACCAGTGCTTGATGGAACAAGGAATTGAACGACTCTCGCCCATACAAGCGCAAGTACCCTGGTCGTGCGGTCAAACTACCGATTTCCTCAGAAAAAGGAATCCGCAAGGTTTGAAACACTGGTGCCAACGACGCCTCTTCAAAATCATCAAAGCCTGATTCTGTTTCCCACGGATGTTCGGGAAGCTGTGGCTGTGGGACTTCCTCTTTTGGAAAGTTTCCGCCTGTGATATACGGCCAATCATTTTCCCAATAAACAGACTGGATCGCTGTTTCTCGTCCGAGCGGGCAATAGCCGCGATTTTCTAAGAGGGGCGTTTCGGGATACTTCAGCGCTCGCCCTGTTAAGTGAACAAAATACCATTCATCGGTCTGCGTTTTCACAAATGAACCATGGCCAGCTTTTTGTAGCAGGATCTCTGGCTGTCCCCAGGAACTGATCAGAGGGTTTTGAGGATGAACTTCATAAGGCCCTTCGATGTGCGTCCCACGAGCGATGGTACTTGCATGTTCAAACTTGGTGCCGCCTTCTGCCGTCAATAAATAATAATAGCCGTTCACTTTATACATAACCGGTGCTTCAGTCAATTTGCGCTCTGTTCCGTTGAAGATGATTTTGGGCTGCCCCACCAATTTCTTGGCTTGCCAATCAAACTCTTGGAGAGCGATCCCGTAAAAGGAATGGTTTGTCGGGCGATAATCCCAAACCATGTTCAGAAAATATTTTTTGCCGTCGTCGTCATGAAATAACGAGGGATCGAAACCAGAAGAATTCATATAAATTGGTTCTGACCAATCCCCATCAATGGTTTCACAGGTGATCAAATAATTGTTCACATCTTTCCAACTATTAGATTGTGTTTTGACATCTGAATAAATCAACCAAAAACGACCATCACTGTAACTTAAGTTTGGCGCCCAAACGCCCCCAGAATCAGGGTTTCCCAGCATATTCAACTGACTGACACGATTGACTGGTGTACTGATCAAGCGCCAGTTCTTCAAATCCTTCGAATGGAAGATGCGCACACCTGGAAACCATTCAAAGGTCGACGTAGCAATGTAATAATCTTCACCTGCACGACAAATACTCGGGTCTGGATGAAAGCCTGTTAGTATCGGATTGGTAATCAAAAAAATTTCCTCCTCTTTCCCTTTTTGGCATTTTGTGATTCAACTGAGTGTCAGTAGGAATGAGCTTCATTCAGTTAGTAAGTTTTCTTTACTAATATACCTAACAAAAAAAAAGAAATTTGCTGCTGCAGCTCATTTTAAAAATATTCACTAATCATTGTTCTATTTACTTTCTTCAGCTGAACTGTCATAATTATAGAATGAAATCGCTATCATTCGCAGGACGATTTCCACACATCGATAGACAAAAAATGGAGGATAGATCGCGTGACCATTTTAGAAGAATACCATTTCGGCGAATACCTAGGCGTTTCCAGTTACCATCCCTACTCGCTTAATTACATGGAACATTTTCATCGTTCCTTTGAATTGCTTTTTTGTAGTGACGGCGAAGCGGTTGTCAAAATCGAAGAAAGTCCCTATGTCCTTACGACAGGCCAAGTGTTATTAGTCATGCCTTATCAGACTCATGCGATTGAAACCCCTAAGGAATCACAATTGCATATTCTTGTGTTTTCACCTGAGTATATTCCAGATTTTTACGCCAAAACGAAAGATTTCGCTTTGTCAGATCCAGTGATCACCATTGATTCCTCTGTTGCCAAGCAGCTCTACTATCCTTTATTTGAAACGGATTCCCTCTATTTACGAAAATCGGCACTGTATCAAGTCCTTTACCTTTTTGAACACCAAACGACTTTATTACCAGCCAAAAATCAAGAGGATATCCTGATCCAGCTACTTGTTTACATCGAATCCCATTTCAAAGAAGAACTGACGCTCGAAAAACTAAGCGGCAGTATCGGTTATAGCAGCGTCTACGTTTCCAGAATGATCACCGATAAATTGAAAAGCACCTTTCCTCGGCTTTTGAATCAAGCAAGAATACGCCATGCCTCTTTTTTGCTGACCCATAGTCTCTTGCCGATTACGGAAGTAGCAGAACAAGCAGGCTTTCAAAATGTGCGAACCTTCAATCGAAATTTCAAAGCATTGACCTCACTGACGCCAAAAGAATACCGTTTAAAACACAATGCTCATTTTTCGTTGCTGAAGGAATAGCGTAAAAAAAGCAGCTTCACTTAGCTGTAAAGTGAGCTGCTACAATCTTACTCGTTTATCTAGCCAGCCTTTTGCCTCATTCCTAGAAACTAGTGAAAAACGCTCTAACTCCCCCTTCTTCATAGAGAAATGAGCAGGAAAAAACCAATTGTCAAAATGAACCTTTGTTGTTTTACTGATTCCACAAAACTATGCCTGTTTTAAAACACCGTACTTTCTTGCTTCATACCCTTTTGCTTTGTTGATACTTCTTGGAATATCGATCAATCCCAAGAAAAATGATTCACGACGAGCCAGTCTTTGACTTCCGTCAGATCAGAAAAAGTTTTCACCTGTGCAGCTACTTCTTGCTCAAGTTTTGGCTGTTTAAGCAAAGGATACTTCCCATTTTTCTTGACTGGCAAAGCACTCAAATCATCCGCAATCAGAAAAGTTGGGATCTCGGCTTGTTTTGCGGCTTTTATGCCAGCTAGAGAATCTTCTAATACCAAGGCTTCTTCAGGCTTTACGCCTAAATGTTGGCAAGCTGTTAGAAAGATTTCTGGATCAGGTTTGCCCTTTCGCACTTGATCCCCAGAAACCACCGTATCAAACCAATCTGGCATCTGTTCCATTTCAAAGTACGCCTTGATTTTTTCTTTCGATGAAGAGGATGCCACGGCTATCAAGCAATCTTGTTTTTTTAATGCTTCCAACAGTTCAAGAAGGCCGGGCTTTTTGAATACCCGTTTTTCTTCAGCTAAAATCACTTCTTTCTGACGATTCATCGCTGCTCGCCACCGATCCGTTGGTACCGTACTGCCATAAAGATCCTGCATCCCTTTACGAATATCTGCTTCCGTTCTGCCAGTCAGGTAATAATAAACTTCTTGGCAAACTTCAAAATCATATTCCTCCGCGGCTCTTAAATAGGCGCGGTAAGCTAGACGACCTGTTTCAAACATCAAACCGTCCATATCAAAAATCACCAGTTTTATCTTTTTCATCCTATAACCTCCTTTACTTTTCTGCGAATAAAAAAGCAATGGTACCAAAATCCTTTGGCACCCATTGCTTTACCTTGTTTATTTTCAGCTGACTGCTCAACTTAGCAATGATTTTATATGCGCCAAATGGCTGTCAGCCTTTTCCCGACCTTCTTTTACTAGTGATTCTGAAAGAATGAAGGAGCCGCCAACTGCTAGCACTTGTGGATCAGATAAATAGTCTTGCATATTTTCGAGGTTGATTCCACCAGTTGGGACAAATCGAATATCATAAAACGGACCGCTGAGGGCTTTGATTGCCGGCAAGCCCCCGTAGATATCTGCGGGGAAAAATTTCACAACTGATAAGCCATAAGCCGCTGCTCGTTGAATGTCATTTGGGGTAGCTGTTCCTGGAAACACTGGAATGTTTTCGGCAAGACAAAATTCTACCACATCAGGTACAAGAGCAGGGGAAACAATAAAGCGCGCCCCTTTCTCAACTGCTGCTTTCGCTTGTTCTAAGGTGCGTACCGTGCCTGCGCCTACGATCAATTTGCCCGATTGAGAGAGTTTTTCAATCGCTGCTAAAGCAAGGTCACTGCGGAAGGTCACTTCAATAAAGGGTAGTTCATGTTCGATCAACAGTGATTCTACTACTGGCAAATAGGTAAGATCCGTTGCAGTGTAAAGAGGCAATACCCTTGTTTTTGCCAATTGTTCATCGAGTGTCATACACTCTTTCCTCCCTTCGTTTCCTTCGATTGCATTTGCTCTTTCAAGACGGCTTCATGAAGCCCTTGAAGATAACTGATCCCAATCGCGCGATCATATAGACCATAGCCTGGCATCGCCACTTCCCCCCAGATCGTCCGCCCGTGATCTGGACGGATGACGCCATCAAAACCGACCTCAACCAAGGCTTTCATGATGGCATACATATCTAATGATCCTTCGGTGGACAGATGGGCGGACTCTTTAAATTTACGTTCCCCCATAAACAACACATTGCGGAAATGAACAAAGTTGATGCGTCCTTTTAAGGCATGAACGATCTCCACCATGTCGTTTTCTGGATCGGCACCTAACGAACCGGTGCACAACGTTACCCCGTTATAAGGCGAATCCACGATGGCCATGATTTTTTTCAAGTCCTCTAAATTTTTGGTGATTCGTGGCAAGCCAAAAATTTCCCAAGGTGGATCGTCGGGATGGATCGCCATTTTCACATCTACTTCTTCACACACAGGAATGATCCGCTTTAAGAAATAGCTTAAGTTATCAAAGAGGATCTCTTGAGTGACCCCTTCATAAGTTGCCATCAAACGCTGGAACTTTTTCAGTCGTTCTTCTTCCCAACCTGGCAATTGAAAGCCTTTTGATTGGCTATGGATCAGCGTATACATCTCACTAGGTTCCATATCATCCACAACGGCTTGATCATAGAGCAAGGAGAAGCTACCATCCTCGTTTTGATAAAATAGATTTGTTTTGGCCCAGCCGAAGATTGGTTTGAAGCTATAGCAGATCATATGTACATCACAAGCTGCTAAATTCCGAATCGTTTGAATATATTGATCAATGTAGTGATCCCGTTCCTCTGTTCCAGCTTTGATCGCATCGTGGATCGCCACACTCTCAATCCCTAAAAGCGAAAGATGCTCTTTTTCAATTGATGCTTTTAGTGCGTTGATTTCGGAAATCTCCCAGACATCTCCGGGCATTTTATTCAGAAGTGTTCCTACAATGCCGTGCATTCCTGGAATTTGTCGAATATTCGTTAACGGGATCGTATCCCCTTCCCCGTACCATCGAAACCCCCATTGCATTTGCTGTCATCCTTTCGTTTTTAAAAATCATCGTCCTCATCAGTTTCTTCGCTACTATCACCTGCTGAAGAATTGTGCCAAAGCGCTACACTATTTTCTCCTTGCTCGATCACTGCTGCCACCGCCTGTTCAATCGGTGTTGCCAAAAATTGGTGATTGATCGCTTCTAATACCATCGGCAGATTCACTCCGCCGATCACATACGTCTTTTCCTGAAGAGGTTCTTCTAATTGATTGATCGTTACAACCGACTGATTGTAGGGACTCGCACTCAATAGATCAGCAAACACCACTACACCGTCCCCTTGATCTGTTTCGTGGATCGCTTCATGGATTTTGTTTCCCAGAAGTTGAATATCCTCTCCGTGGTTCAAATTAACGACCGCAATATTTTCGACACTGCCCATGATCACCTCTGCAGCATCTTTAAAACCAGTACTCAGCTGTCCGTGAGTTGCCAATACGATTCCTAACAAATGTTGTTCCTCCTTTTTTCGCTTCCTAACCAAATAACGCAAGGACTTTTTGCATATTCCTACTATTCAGCTCTTTTTGCTTTAATTGTTTTCTAGGCAACACATACGTCTGATCCTGCTGCTTTTCTGCACAAAACAGATAGTTGATGCTGCCCATCGCTTCACTACTGTGTTCGATCGCCAGCTGCTGCAGTTGCCCTTCATTGAATTGCTTGCCGATAGCTCGAATCGGAGCATCGGCGCCGATAGAATCTAAATAATAAATCTTCGCATTCGGCCCTACTGAATCACGTAACACTTCCAACCCGCGTTCTCCAAAACTTCCTTCATCAAGAAACGCAAAAGCAGTCGCTGTTTGACTGTTTTGACTGATCAGTGACAGCAGCGCTAAGATAGAGGACGTATTGCGGGTCAGATTTTGCTCAAATCCTGCCCCGCGGCTTACGCGATTTAATAGCAGAAAATAAATACCGACTCCTAAAGCAAAAAGCGCTGTTTGCCATGACAACAAGGGAAATCTCCCTGATGCAAAGTGGATATAAAGCCAGGTACCCAACAACCCAAAAAGAATCATCACTGCTGAAGCAGTCAGAATAAATTGATTTGTTTTGCGCCCTTGCTCCTGCCGATCAAAAAAATGGTAATCGCCAAAATGCTGTGGCGGTGTATCATAATATGTGCAGATGATCCGTTTTGCTTTGGTCAGATCGCCAACATACAAATTGCGTGAGGCGTTTTTTTTCGTGTGATCATACTCAATCACCTGAAGATCTTTGCGAAACGGAATGATATCTGCGATGAGTGCCTTCAAAAATCTTTGTTTGCTTTTATCCGTGGAACGCGATCGGTAGACATACCGATAACGAAAAAGCCAATCACGAAATGTTTCTGTTTGATTCATGGCGAATTCTCCTATTCACAAATTACTGACAAGGACGGAGGAACTCTATTTTTATAAGATCCTCCGCCTTCCTCTTCAACAGATGACGAACGCGCTCAATGATTACAAATTGAACTGCTTCAACACATCTTTAAGGGTTGATTTCGGTGCAGAAGGTGTTGCTTGAAAATAGATTGATTCCACACCGTACGCTTCGTTCATTTCTTTGAGTTTTTGCGCATCAGCTTGATTTAAATAAACAGATTTCGTTACCAAGAGATCTTTCTCGGGATCTTTTTGGGCGATACCGCCTATGTTCAATTCTTTCATTGGCACGCCGTGTTTGACTAAGTCGTACATCACACTGACGGTTTTAGCGATCAAAATACAGTTGTAATCTTTGAAGTTGTATTCATCCCAGTAAAATTTGGCTTTTTCTGGTGTAACGACGATCGTTTTTTGCCCTGTGCGGCTACCGGCATTTTTGTATAATTCCCGCATGAACTTATCCTTAGCTACTACCTCATCCACTACAAAAATCGAGTTGACTCCGCTTTTTTGTGACAAGGTCATCATGACCTGCCCATGGATCAATCGTTCATCTACTCGTGCTAAATTTACTACACCCATTTTTTCCACTTCCTTTTCTTATAAAATACCGACACCGGCTAAAATAATCAGAATCAAGGTCAGCCATAGTAATGCTTGCGTGACTTTTAATCCTTTCTTTGTATAGAACCAGTAGACGCCCATTACAACTGCTAACGGCAAGATCCCTGGTACAATCTGATCAAGGATATCTTGGATAATAAATTCTCGTCCAGAAATATCAAACTGTAGCGAAGAACTGACTTTGACATAGTTTCCAGCCAGAACCCCCATCATAAATAAACCGAGAACCGACAGTGTTTCAATTGCGGTTTGGACGCCTGTACTCTGCATCAAACCAGTTGCATTGCGCCCCATCGAAAATGCTTGACGGGCGAAAAACATTCCTAGAGAAACTTGATACAGTGCAAAGCAAATGAATGGGAACAACGCACCTAGTGGACTTCCTTGCTGTGCCCAAGGAACAGCAATCGCAATAAAGATATATTGAACGGTTCCTGAGTCGATGGCATCCCCGATTCCTGCTAAAGCACCCATCAAACCAGCTTTCGTGTTGTACATCAAATCATCTTGCATCAAAATTTCTTTTTTCTCATACTCTTCTTCGGCTCGCTGCTGTTCCATCGAAGACATTAATCCAGTGATGACTCCGCCCCCCCAACTCAGCTGGGTATTGAAAAACAGCAGTTGGCGTTTGTAGGCAGCTTTCAGTGCCTCATCGTCTTTGTAAAGTTTGCGCAAAATCGGCATCATGGCGTATAAAAGCGAGGGTGATAAATACCGTTCAAATGAATGCGGGATCTCATTGGCGAAATGCCATCTTAGGTATGCTTTTGTGACATCTTTCTTCGTGATTTCTTCTGGTGCGCCTTGCGCTTTTTGAATTGTTTCGGTCATTACTGCTCCTCCTTATCGATTAGAACCCGTCATCATAGTCATCGTCATCATCAAAGGATGGTGATGCTGTATTCGTTTCTGGGGCTGGGACCAATTTTCCTTTTTGTGACTGAACAAAAATCAACGCGATCAAAATGCCAAAAATCGCATAGGTGACCATGGTAATTTCCAGCGAACTGAAAACTACACTCATGAAATAGGCCAAGAAGAAAAAGACCATATAATCTTTTCGACCGATCACATAGACGGTAGTTGCAATCCCGATCGCTGCCAATCCGCCGCCGACTACTTCTAAAATATGAATAACGACTGTCCCCTCAAGAGCATTGATGACATCAGCAATCAGTGGAGCGCCTAAATAAAGTGCAATAAATACCAGCGGAACAAATAAAATAAATGAAGCCAGCGTTGGGTATAAAATAATTGAACGCGTCATTGCCTTGGCATTAAGATCTTCTACTGCTTTATCCGTATACTTTCCTAAGAAGGTATTGATAAAGAAACGGAACTGATACAAATAACTCCCTAGCAACCCAACAGGAACGGCAACAGCAATCGCTGCTTCTGGTTGCAGATTTCCTAGCAAAGCTACCGGTACAGCAATCGCCGCAGCAATCGAAGGTTCCGCCGGCATGGATCCGCCAGGAGAAAATACCCCCATGTAAATCATTTGTAAAGCGGCAGTAACGATCATGGCTTGAGCCACATTTCCCATCACCAGTCCGACAACTAATCCCGTCATCAATGGTGAAAAACGTAAAGTCAGTGTGGCGCCTCCGCCGAGCCAACGAGACATGACTGCTGCAACCCATAGCGCAATCAGTAAACTTTGTGTAACACTTAATGTATCCATTTTTCCTCCTCCTAAACTTCTTTCAAATAGTTTTCTAAATCAAGAACAGCTTCTTTCAAGCGTTCTTTGGTGATTAAGACTGGAATCAAGTGTACTTTTTCTTTCGAATCTATGAACTGCACCAACTGATCGATGACTTGTGCATCTTCAGGAAAAATACCCATTTGATGTAAACTCATTGGTAAGTGCAATTCTTGATAAAAGGGGATCAACTGATCGATGACCGTCCATTTTTCTTCAAGGGCTAATTGATAAAACATCCCATAGGCAACCTTTTCCCCGTGAAGAAAACGATGACTTTCAGGCAGATATTTACTGATGGCATCATGCATCGCATGCGCCGCTGCATTGCGGGCATATTTATCGCCTAGCCCGCCTACCATTCCAGCAACTGCAATAACGATCTCCGACAAGTGACAAAAGGCGTCTGTCACTTCCTGCCGCTTCATATCTTCAATCGCTTGTTTCGATTGTGTCAAAATAGCTGTTTCGCATAATTTTGCTGTATAGCCTGCCATTTGCAAGAAGGGCTCATTTTTCAAATGTGGTTGGGCTAAGATTGCTTCCGATTCAATCCACTTTGCCAACGTATCTGCTAAACCGGCGATGAAGTAGGAGACTGGTGCATCGATCACTAACGTCGGATCGGTAATCAAAAAAGCAGCCTGTCTTAAATAGTGTTCCGACTTTCCTTCAGATTCTCCCGACTCTTTATACATGACAGACAAGGGTGTCCATGGTGCACAATTACTGGCCAATGTTGGGATCAGTCCAAAGGGTCGATTGACTACATGTGCTGCATATCCCACTAAGTCGGCTAACTTCCCGCCGCCAACCCCCAGAATAAAATCTATCGCCAGTTCTTCAACAAGATCAGCAATCAGCCCAGCGCCATAATAGCTGCATTCTCCCGTGTAGCAATGATAAAAAATTTCCAAATGCGCATCTTCTAAAAAGAGTAATTTTGGTTTTGCTTTTTCCCATGAAACCGTTCCATGTACGAGCAGCAGTCGTTTTACTTTGTACTCTTTTAATACTTCCGGCACATAGTCGATCGCGCCTTCATGGTAACGATAAACTTGCGGTCCAACCTTTACTTTTAAATCCGTTAGCACGAGTTTCACTCTCCTTTATACAGCCAAAAACCGACTTTCCGCTTGAACAGCACGGTCTGGCAGCAGCCCCTTAACGATTCGTTCAATATCCGTTACACATTTGTTTCCCATCTCTTCTAAGCATTCCATAGTATAAGCCGATGTATGCGGTGTCATAACTACATTTTCAAAAGCTAAATACGGATGATCTTTATGACCAGGCTCTTCCTCTAAGACATCGGTGGCAAGACCAGCGATTTTCCCACTTTTTAATCCGCTTACAATTGCCTCTTCATTCAAAAGTGCGCCACGGGCACTATTGGAGAGATATACTTGATCTTTCATTTTTGAAATTTCTTCAAAGGAAATCATATGATAATTTTCCTCCGTCAAGTTAGCACATAGACAAATAATATCTGATTTTGCTAGCAGCTCGTCTAGCTCGACTTTTTTTCCGCCATAGCTTTGAATATGCAAAGCGGACTTATATGGATCGTATGCCAAAACCTCGCAGCGGAAACCATTTCTCAATATTTCTACTACACAACTTCCAGTATTGCCGACACCGATCACCCCTACCGTCTTGTTAAATAATGCGCGTCCGACAAAGTTCGCTCGTTTTTCCCATTGATCTTCGCGGACCTTTGTATTCGATTCAACTGTACAGCGCAGAAGCGCCAATAGATTGGTCACATTATTTTCTGCTACTGCATCTCGCTCGACCAAAGCTGGAATGATCGAAACAATCGTTTGGTGGTCCTTCGCTGCTTCTAAATCAATATTGTTATAGCCGATCCCGTGGCGTGTGATCAGTAGCAATTCATCTTTATACTCAAAAAACTCTTTGGTAAAAAATGGGGTAACACTTGCTATAATGATGTTGTATCCCTTAAGCTTTTCTGCTAATTCTTTCCCATTGATTTCGCTATCGAACGTGAAATGACTGACAGTTCCGATTGCTTTCAACCGCTCGATATGTTGCGGAAAGATTTTTCCAAAGCTGCTGGAATTCACTATAGCGATCTTAAACTGTTCCATATTCTTCCTCCTTACTCTTTTGCAACAATCTCGTGACCACCAAAACCATTCCTTAGCGCAGAGACGACTTTTGCTGAGAAACTGTCTTCTTCTTGGGACAAATTTCTCATAAACAAACTCATAGCGATCGTCGGTACAGCAACATTCATCTCCAAAGCCGTTTCCACAGTCCACCTAGCTTCACCAGAAGCTGCAACAACCCCGCGATATTCCTCCAACTTAGGGCTCTCATTAAATTGGGCCGCTGCGATTTCCATCAGCCAGCTGCGAATAACCGATCCATGATTCCATACCTCTGCGACGGAAGCCAAATCAAAGTCATAGGCACTTTGTTCAATCAATTGAAAGCCTTCACCGATGGCTTGCATCATTCCGTATTCGATACCGTTATGGACCATCTTTAGAAAATGACCGCTTCCTGATTCCCCTGCATAAAGGTAGCCTCCTAAAACAGCCACATCTGCAAACAAAGATTCCACCTCTGAAAAAGCGATTTCATTCCCGCCAATCATCAAACATGCATCTTTTCTAGCTCCGGAAACCCCACCAGAAGTCCCACAATCAAAGTAATGCACCTCTTTTTCTTTAAACCAGGCTGCTCGGCGAATCGAATCTTTGTAATTAGAATTTCCGCCTTCAATCACGATGTCTTTCGCTGATACAAGGGGCCATAGTTCTTCAAGAATCCCCTCAGTCACAGTTCCCGCAGGAAGCATCAACCATAAAACCCGTCGGCCGCTAAAAGAATTCGTCAAATCAGCTAGCGTTTGATAGAGTGTAATTCCAGCTTCTTGCGCTGTTTTCTGCGCATGTATCGAAAGATCCAGCCCTTTTACTTGATAACCTTGATCTTTTAAATTGAGGGCCAAGTTCAATCCCATTTTTCCAAGTCCGATAATTCCTATCTCCATGACAGCGCCTCCATTTCATACTTTCATTATACAAAAAAATATTTTTTTGTAAATATAAAAAATAAAAATAATTTTTATTTGCTTTTTTTCTTTAAAAGAGGTAACGTAACAATACAAAGATAATAATGTTCATATAAAGGAGGTAACCGTCTTTGACTGTTTCGATTCGCCTGCAAATAAAAACGCTTTATAAAGACTTAAGTCTCAAAGAACAAGCGATTGCCGACTACATTTTGGAAAATCCTAGTAAAGTCAGCCACAGTTCAATCAGTGATTTATCCAATGAATTAGGCATCGCTGATTCGACCTTTTTTCAATTCACAAAAAAACTCGGTTACAACGGATTTAAAGACTTCAAAATGGCAATGCTGATGCAGGAAAATGATTTTTCTGCCATTTCGATCCATGAAAATATCCAGAAGTCTGATAATGAATTGACTATGGCTCAAAAAGTATTTGATTCCAATATGACCACATTGACTGATACCAAAAATCTTTTGAAAGAAGAAGATTTAAAGCTTGCTGCTGCAATGATCAATCAATCTAAACGACTTTTTTTCTTCGGCGTTGGTGGTTCAGAGATCGTGGCAACCGATGCCTATCACAAATTTTTGCGCTCGCCGATCACTGTTTTTCACAGCAGTGATTATCACATCCAACTGATGGAGGCTTCATTGTTGACGCCAGATGATTGCGGCATTTTTATCTCTCATACTGGAAAATCAAGAGAAACCATTGAACTAGCTCAAGTTGCCAAAAACAATGGTGCCAAAATTATCGTCATTACTAGCCATGCTGCTTCCCCTTTAGCCAAACTCGGCGACGTGGTTTTCATCTCTATTTCCGAAGAAACTGAGTTTCGCTCAGAGGCATTGGCATCCAGAATCGCTCAACTGAGCATCATGGATTCCCTCTATGTCATCTTAATGTTTATTAATCGAGACAAAGCACAACAATCGATTGCCAAAATTCGGCGCTCCATTTCAAAAATCAAAGAACCCTGAGAAGGGAAGAAAAAACTTAAATTTTTCTGCGTTTCGCTAATTCTTTTGTGAATCACAGTTGATATGCAAAAAAACTTGTGGTTTTTTAAGACTATCTTTTTTTAGGTAAATCAATAACGACTAGACACAATCTCTGCTCCAAAGGGCATCAACGCTAAGCGCGCCATTTTCAATGATTGCGCCGCAAATGGAATGCCGATGATCGTGATGGCTAGAATGACTGCGCTAGCTAAATGGCCTAAAGCCAGTGGTATACCAGAAAAAATCAACCATAAAATATTTAGAATCACGGACACGCCACCGCCACGGTAAACGATGTCTTTCCCAAATGGTGCGAGTGACAACGTCGCAAACTTAAAACATTGCAGACCAATGGGAATGCCGATGATGGTGATACACCATAAACACCCAGCCAAAAACCATGAGATCGCACCGATCAAGCCGCCAAAGACAAACCAAATCACGTTGCCTAAAAAATTCATCTGATTGCCCTCCTTCTTTTTTTAATAAAGACTGCTCCTGTTTTAGCAAAGAAAGCAGAGGACATCGTTAGCACTCAGATGTGCACTAGCGTCCCTGCACCTTCCCCTGCGCGCTTCTCTTTTTTCTTAATACAAGCGAAATACGTTATTTTGTAAAATGCTTATTGTCCAGAATCAACGGTTGATTCGCTGCTGTTATTTGATTCATTTGAGTCATTGCCGAAGACACCGGTGATCGAAGACCAGATGCCGCTAAAGAAGCTCTTGATATTTTCCCAAAGGCCCTTAGAGGTTTCTTCGATTTGCTTGCGAGCTTCTGACAGATCCAATTCTTTGATGAAGTCATCGAAGATATTGTTGTCTCGCATGTCGCTCATTAAAGAGGTCAATTCAGAAATTTGATTTTCCGTAACGATTCCTTCAAGTCCGTTGTCCTTCAAGGCTTTTTCTACTGTCTCTTGAATGTCTGCTTGAGTCAATTCCGTACCATCTGCGGTTTGAGCAGCCAAATCGGTTTTCGCTTGTTCTTGCGCAGCATTCAAAGCTTCATCGGAATAGCCTTCTTTGTCTTTGTTCTCTTCGGTGATCGTAGAAAGCACATCCATCTCATCTTGAGCTACAGCTACTCGATTCTGATTGATGACGCCGCCTGATTCTTCAACGATTTTGTAAACCCCAGCTAACGCACCGGAACCGTCGATCGGTACAGCAGAAGCAACCGTTAACTTCGCATCAGTGATCCCTGCCGTCAGCGCCGCATTTTGATACTGGGCTGCGGTGATGCGGGTAATGTTATCTGGTGTCGCGATATCGACAGTGATTCCTGCCCCGCTTTCTAGCGTCTGCATTCTGACCGAGCTATAGACCGCCCAATCTGCGGTAAAGCCACCATCGGGAATGTATTTCATCAAGTCAGCACCGTTTGTCGTATAAATCGGTGTTTCGCCTTGAATGCCCAGACGTTCAAGTGTGTAGTCTTCTTGTGCTTTCGTCAAGGCATTTCCGATCGCCACGGCATTGACTTGCAAACGATCTGAACTGCTGTCAGAAGTACTTGTTTGACTATCGGTAGTGGCTGTCGTTGCGGTAGAATTGCTCGTTGCAGTGGAACTGCTGGTCGTTGAATTGGTTTCGTCAGCAAAAACTTGTGGTGCTGCTAATAAAACTTGGCTAGATACCAAGAGAGTCGCTAAAATCATCGCTGGTTTTCGAGTCTGTTTTTTCATCACTATATCCTCCAAGTGTTGATCTCTTTTTCAGGGATTTTTTCCCTCTGACTGCTGTAATTGTACTATAGGTTTTCTTGCAAAGCCTACGTCTAGGGTCTGAAATGAAGAAAAACTTAGAACTCTACTGCTATTTAAAAAAGGCGTAATTTGGTATTATCCTTGGTACAGCAATACTTTAGACGCTTTTCTTTTCATCAACTGTTTTTTTAGCAAAACCAACAGTATAGGATTTCAAACGGCTGCCCACTTTCCTCAAACCAAGAAAGGCTCCCGTTAATGCTATCGTATAAAAGAACAACGGAAACCCTGCGAGTGAAAAAAGACCTTCCCGGTTTCTAGAAACAGCGGGTGACTCAGAAAGATCAATCGACTAGCCTCAGCTGCTTGTTTTGCTTGCCAAGTCCGCTTTGGGGGTTGCTGCTTGATCAGCCAAGCAAGGAAAAAAAGAGTCGTCGGCACAAAAAACAGCATGAAATTCTTATCGTCCCCCTGATTGAGATACACCAGTCGACCTTCAATGCCTAATAAGCAAAGAGAGACCGCGAGTTTTCTGCCAAGATGCTTCGTAAAAAAAGGGTGTTTTTGGTGTTCTCTTAAACAAACCCCACACAGTAAAAATAAAAACCCATAAAAGAGTCCGTTTCTCGTTGTAAAAAATAGTGTCCGATAGCTTTGATAGCATACCAATAAAGGTCCACTTAAATAACTGCTGTACGTTTCAAGACAGCCAATCACATACAAACTGATCGCCAGTAAAAACTGCCGCCGATAGCCAAGAAAGCGAGTTTTTCGTACTAACCACATGCCAAAGAGCAACGCTGGAAAATACCAAAGATGGTACCAGACCCCTACTGTAAAAAAGCCAGTAGCCAAACCGATGACCCGTAATGAATCAGCAAGATTTTGCTGCCCTAAATAAAACCAGCCTAAGGGAAGATACACGATCGACCAACGCAAGTAAAGCTTGAGTTGTCGTTTGCACCATTGCTGCCATGAACAGGTACTCTTTTGAAAAAAATAGCCATTCAGCAGCAGAAAAAAAGGAACTGCCAAACGACATAAGAGACTCTTTAACAAAAAATGAAGCCCGTTGTTTTCTGCCAGTCGACCACAGTGAACGAGAATCACCAGTAAGGAAGCGATGAATTGGATGTAGCAATTGGAACCATAGGTTGTTTTGTCTTCATTCAATCGTTTCTCCTTTCTCTGTCAAATTTGATCAAACATCCTTCACTTTACTGGCCCTTTCTTTTTATGACCAGCACTGAAAGCTTCCAGAATAGAAAGACAGTGCAACAAGTAGAAACATTGATAAATAAAGGATGTTACCCTTTGTTGCATCGTTAATTTCATAGATCCTCGTTCGCATAGAAAAGAGTTTGCTATAATATATAAGAAGAATGATGGAGGCAAAACAGACACATGGATATTGGGAAAATTATTAAAGAAGAACGCACCAAACGAAATCTCACGCAAGAACAATTGGCGCAGGAATTTTTTGTCACTCGGCAACTGATTTCAAAATGGGAAAACGGCAAGAGCTATCCTGATCTAGATCAAGTAGTCAAGCTGAGCAACTATTTTGAATTGACCTTGGACTATTTATTAAAAGAAGACAAACAGATGGTCCAAGAACTCAATCTGACCACCCACCGCAAACGAATTGGCCTCGTATTGATCGCCCTTTTGACTGTTCTCAGTATTAGCTTAAGTACGATTTTGCTGGCAGGATTTTGGATCGATCCAGTCTTTTTCACAAAAGAAGACCTAGCGATCACTTCTATTAAAAAGTACCACTTGCCTGCCACTGAGATAACGAATCAGGAAACCGGACAAGTGATTCAGCTGCCTGAAGATACGGAATACTTGATCACTTATACGATCGATCGGCCGCTGGTAAAAACGGGCCGTCTGTCGGGTTATAAAGAATACAGCAGCGAAAATGCCAGTCAATTAACGGCTTTTGGTCATCGCGGTTTTCATTTTGGCACGCAAACAAGCAAAATCGTCATTCGCAGTAATCGCGAAGACAATTTAGCTGCACCAGAATTAAATGCAGGCAAGGATCTTTATCTTCGTAATATGAATAAAGCGCGCGTCTATCAAAAATCAGCAGCTGGTGTCGCATTTTCTATCGAAGATGAAGGCGACCTCCTCTTTACTGCAGAAGAACTGGCGCAATTGCCCTTTGAACAAGGACAGCTGCCAGAGTAAACAAAAACCACCGAATCGTTTTGATTTGGTGGTTTTTGCTGACTTTCTTATCCTAGCAAGATCATTGCGATCGCCGCCAAGGCGTTATTGAGAAAATGCATGGCGATGGCTGTTTCTAGACGCTTAGTTTTTACATAAATCAACGCCATTATCAGTCCCATAGCACCATAAATCAAAAACTCGACCAGATTGGTGACGGAATGGATGATACTAAAAACGGCTACACTTGAAATGATCCCGACTATCGGGTATTTCTTGAATAAAAGGCCGATAAACCCACCACGGAAAACGATTTCTTCCATGATTGGCGCCGCCACAGCGATCAATAGGAAGATCAAAAGCGGATTTTCGCCTGTAAACAGTTCCCCTAACAATGCATCATTCGCGGTCGCCTCTTGATCCGATATATACTGCAGATACATGGTACCACCAACAGCAACGACTCGACCTAAAACAAAACCACCGATGATCCATAGCCAGTTGCGCTTCGTTGACCAGCCAAAGTCAAAGGTGGCAAGTCCTAGCTTCCGAGCCAAATACATCAGTAGGCCAATGTTTGCCAAAAGCAAGGCAATCAACCCATAGCTCATCATCGCAGGAATCCTCGGTTCTCCGGCTTCCAAATAATAGATTTTTACCACACTGAATACGGTCATCCCTACTTGACTTAGTAAGAATAAGCCAATCAAAATAAATAAGTTCTTTACTGCTTTCATGCTCTCCTCCATCGTTTGCTCATTGCATTTTGCAGGATTGGGTTACGACAAACCATGACACAGCCCATCACTTGGTTCCCCATATATCCAGAAACTGCTTAGCCGCTATCGGCTTGTTTCTAATGATACTGAGTTTCCTCAGTATTTACAACAAATAAAAAATAAAAACAGTTATTTTGCGTATTTTATCCAACAAACCACGTTTTTTCTTTCGCTGCTCTCAAAAAAATATAAGTAGTATTTGAAAAAAGCGCTCTCTTATGCTACACTGTTCCTACTTTTGTTTGGCTGACGAACCGCTGCCCCAACCATGTTCGTTTGGACCAACTCGTTGCGAGTATTCGATTTCGAATGCTCTTTTTGTCGCGTTTGTCAAAAGAAAGTGAGTGAATCCAAATGATCCAAGTAGAACACCTCAGCAAGACCTTCCAAGTATCCAAGCGAAAAAGCGGCTTTCGCCAAGCAGCCAAAGCCTTTCTTTCTCGTGAAACCACCACCGTCCATGCGTTGCAAGACATCAGCTTTACCATCAATGAAGGCGAAATGGTTGGCTACATCGGGCCTAATGGTGCTGGAAAAAGTACCACCATAAAAATCATGTGCGGGATTTTGACCCCTGATCAAGGCATTTGTCACATCAATGGTCGTACGCCTTGGCAAGAACGTATTCAACATGTCAAAGACATCGGCGTCGTCTTCGGGCAGCGCAGTCAACTCTGGTGGGATGTCCCCGTCAATGATAGCTTTGATTTGATCCGTGATATCTACAAAGTCGACGCTGCTAGTTATCAGCGCAACCTAGAAGAATTAGTCACCTTACTAGATTTAGGTGAGATCTTAAAAACCCCTGCTCGGTCCTTGAGTCTCGGTCAGCGTATGCGCTGTGAGATCGCCGCCTCCTTACTCCATGACCCCAAAATCTTATTTCTTGATGAACCCACCATCGGTTTAGATGCTGTATCAAAGATTGCCGTGCGTCAGTTTATTAAAAAAAGAAACCAAGAAAAAGGCACCACAGTCATCCTGACGACCCACGATATGCAAGATATCGAGGCGCTGACACAGCGAATTCTGTTAATCGGCAAAGGGCAAATTTTGCTGGATGGTCGCCTCGATGAACTAAAGCATCGTTTTTCTGATGTCAAAACGCTGGAGATCGACTATCAAGGGAATGAACCTCATCTGCCAGAAAACGTCCAGCTGCTTCAAAAAGACGTTGGTCGCCTTGTTCTGAAACTTGATCCCAAAGAAGTGTCAGTCGCTCAGCTGCTCAGTCTGCTCAGCAATCAAGTCGAGATCACCGATTTGGCCGTTGCCAGTATCACCGCCGAAGAAATGGTCGCCAAGCTGTATCAGGAGTATCAGATATGAGGAAGTATCAGGCATTTTTCCGCATCCGCTTTATCAACACCTTGCAATACCGCTCGGCGGCGATTGCCGGGATGGCTACGCAACTAGCTTGGGGCTTGATGGAAATTCTGGCATTCCACGCCTTTTACCAAGCAGATCCTAGTGCCTTTCCCATGACCTTTCAACAAACCGTCTCCTATGTTTGGCTCCAGCAAGCCTTCTTGTCTTTATTTATGTTGTGGTTCTTTGAGGCAGAAATTTTCAACACCATCACCACAGGGTCGATTGCCTATGAACTTGTGCGGCCGATGGATCTATACAATCGCTGGTTTTGCCAATCGGCTGCCAATCGCTTAGCAAAAGCCGTCTTGCGTTGCGGACCGATTTTTGTGATTGCCTTTTTACTGCCAGCACCTTATCGTTTAATTCTGCCAGCAAACATCGTTGCCTTGTTCTTGTTTCTTTTGTCCATGGCGCTGAGTTTAGGTGTAGTGATCGCTATGTCGCAGCTGGTCTACATCTCGACTTTTTATACATTATCCTCCATCGGGGTGCGGGTCGTCATCAGCTCCATCGGTGAATTTTTAGCTGGTGGGGTCATTCCTCTGCCTTTCTTTCCGCAGCCTTTTCGCCAATTCGTGGAACTACTGCCTTTTGCTTCCATGCAAAACGTCCCGCTGCGAATTTACAACGGGGATCTGACTGACTTGGCGCTGGTTTCAGCATTGCTCTTACAAGCCTTTTGGCTCGTACTTTTGATCGTGATCGGAAAAATTTGGCTGCAGCAGGCGCTCAAACGTGTCGTTGTGCAAGGAGGTTAAGGAATATGGTTTATTGGCATTATTTTTGTATCCATCTCAAAAGTCAGATGCAGTATAAAGTTTCCTTTGTGTTAACCGCTTTGGGACAATTTCTAGGCTCCTTTACTGCTTTTTTAGGCATTTGGTTTATGTTTACCCGGTTTCATCAAGTGGATGGCTTTACCTTTGAGGAAGTCCTACTTTCCTTTGCAACGGTTTTGTTTGCCTTTTCGATTGCGGAATGCTTCTTTCGCGGGTTCGATCTTTTTCCGCAAATGATCAGTAATGGCGAGTTCGATCGAGCACTCGTGCGCCCTCGCTCCTTGATTTTTCAAGTCTTAGCTTCCAAAATGGAATTCTCGCGTCTCGGCCGTTTTATTCAAGCCTTGCTGTTGTTTGCTTATGCGATTCCTAATAGTGGAATTGCTTGGCATTTTGGAAATGTCCTGACTCTTTTTCTGATGATCGTCTGCGGCGCCCTCTTTTTCGCCCTATTGTTCTTAGTGTATGCCGCCATTTCCTTCTTTACGATCCAAGGACTTGAATTTATGAATATTTTTACCGATGGTGCCCGCGAGTTCGGCCGCTACCCCTTCAGTATCTACGGAAAACACGTCTTGCGTTTATTGACCTACGTCGTGCCGATGGCTTGGTTTCAGTATTATCCGTTTCTGTATGTCATTGGTCGCGTAACTAATCCTTGGTGGATCTTATCACCCTTGGTTTGTCTACTCTTTGCCTTTCCCGCCTTCTTCTTTTGGCGAGTAGGTTTGAAGAATTATATTTCTACGGGTTCGTAAAGAAAAAGGAGCGCCTCTCTTTGAAACTAAGAGAATGCGCTCCTTTTTTATTCGGTTATTTCAAGTGAAAAACAGCCTCTCCTTGCTGAATATCGCCATCTGTTCGCAGGCAATTCCCGCCTTGTTCCTCCATGAAGACAACGATCACCATGGTCTCTTTGCCCATTTCCTCAACTGCTGCTACATCCATTTCTGCCAGCAACTCACCTGTCGTGACTGACTGGTTTTCTTGGACCGCGATCGTGAAGGGCTCCCCTGCTAACGCCACTGTTTCAATTCCCATATGGATCAAAAGGGAACGGCCATCCACCAACTCAACGGCTAAGGCATGCTGTGTTGGAAAAATCGTTCGAACCGTCCCGGCTGCTGGTGCATAGATTTTTCCGTGATGATGAGAAACGGCAAATCCATTTCCCATCATTTTAGACGAAAATACCTCATCTGGTACTTCTTCGATCGGTAGCAGTCGGCCTGTTGCCGGTGCACAAATTTCTATTTTTCTTTTAAAAAGCATCCGTAATTCCTCCTTAGATTGCCGACAGTGTTCTCTGACAGCTAGAATAGATAAGAAAAGCTACGAAGGGCAATAAACCAAAGATAAAGATGGCAGTATCGAGGGACAGCACCTGCGAAAGAAAGCCGCCAGCTAATGGCGAAAGAAACGATGCCGCACCAATGTACACACTGATCGATATCAGTTGTCCAGAAGAAAAAACAGCTGGCGGTGTAATAGCACTGATAATCATTCGACTGCCGATGGTAAATGCCGGTACAGTGAAAAACTGCAGAAAACTGGCTGCCAAAAGTAAGAATGGGCTACTAGCAAGCCAATAGACAAAAAATTGTAAGGTTAAAAATATGCCTGCAATCAAAATCAAGCGCTCATTTTTCCATTTAGCAATCATGCGATTCAGCAAAAGGTACGCTGGAATTTCACAAAAGGATTGGATCGACCATTTCAGACCAACAAATTCACTGCCTCTTTCCATTGTAATCAGCTTGTCGATAACGACCGTATTGTTCGCAACGATTGTCAAGTACAAGAGAAAGAACAGTCCCGTATAAACCAAAAAGCGTCGGTCTTTGCATAACAGAAGAATGTCTGCCAGCGAGACACCGCTGTTTGTTGCTGTTCCTTGCTTTTGCGGTAAGGCGTTTTTCTCTGGGATCGTTCGTGAAAATGTATAATTGATAAGCAAAAAGAGGAGCAGCGGCAAACTAAACCAGCGATAATTATTGGAAAATAAAAAGAATGGCACGCAGACACTCATCATACTCCACCCTAAAGAGCCGTTTGCTTTGATTGAAGCAATTCTTTTTGAAGTACTGGACTCCGATAATACCCAGTTATCGAGCACCGTTGCTGTTGTATTGGCTAATCCACCCGCAATAGCCAATACCAGAAGATGGATCAGCCAGTGGTCTTTTCCTAACCAATAAAAACTAATGGAGAAGAAAACCAGAAAGATCATCAGAAGCATCGAAATACGTTTTAATCGTTTGCTCTTGTCCGAATAATAGCCGATCACTAACTGAAAAAGAATTGTCGTGATGCTGTAGGAGGCTAAAAACCAGCCTCTTTCAAGCGCATCATAGCCTTGCTCAGTTAAAAAAGGAACGATTTGTGTCATCAAAATCGCCATCGTTGCATATTGAACAAAATAGATTACTTGAAATTTGTGTTTGATTTCCATTCTTTGTTTATGATCGGCTGAAGGAAATTCCTTCAGCCGATCCCTTTCCTTTTACCTGCTGGACCTATTTTAGTTCTGGCCAATATGGTTCGTTCGCCACAATCATTTCATCTAATATTTCTTTGGCGACTTTCGCACTTGGTACAGTTTTGTTCATAGTAAAGGACTGCCATAATTTTTGGTAAGACTCTTGTTCCCAAGCATCAACTGCCAATTTTTCAGATGCGATCTGCTGCTCCATCAATCCCTTTTGGAATGTTGGAATATCACCGATCGACAAGACTTCGTAGCCATCTTTTCCAACTAGACAAGGTAGTTCCACCATTGCATCATGGGCAAAGTTGGCAATTGCGCCGTTGTTTTCAACAATAAGAATCATGCGTTCTTTCGTATTAAAGGTTAGTGCGCAAGCAAGGTCTGTAATAAAGGACGCATGTTCGTTTGAGGCAAATGTTGTATCAACTGCTGTGTTGTTTGCAACGATTCGTCGGCATTCATCAAACACATACTTCTCTCGTCCGTCAATAATCTCATTGGCACGGGTATACTCTTTGTCCGCATGAGCCACCGTTTCATCAGCCATCAAATAATATTTCAGATAGGTATTCGATAAAAATTCTGGTTCAATTTCGTGCAGATCTTTAGCCGCCCACATCGTTTCCAGCCAACTGCTTTCTTTATGCTGGCCTTTTTGTGTTTGTTCGGTGTAGCCGTACTTTTGAACATGCGCACTGATCTGTGGCATTAAGTCATTGCCGTCATGGTCTTTGATGCTGGTCCACCAACCAAAATGATTCAAGCCGAAATAGCTCGTCTCAAATTCTTTCCGATCCTTCAACCCAATCACTCGCGCCATGATATCTTCCAAACAAACTGGCATATCACAAATATTGATGATTCTTGAATTTGGTCGGAATCTTCTGGTCGCTTCGGCAACGACTGCTGCTGGGTTAGAATAGTTCAAAAGCCAGGCATCTGGCGAGTATTTTTCCATGTAGTCGACTAGTTCTAAGATCGGTCCAATCGAGCGCAGGCCATAAGCTAAACCACCAGGTCCGCAGGTCTCTTGTCCGACAACATTATGCCTGAAAGGAATTTTCTCATCTTGTTCCCGCATAGCATATTTGCCGACACGAAGCTGTGCCATCACGATATCCACATCCGTAAAAGCTTCCTTTGGATCGGTTGAATATTCGAACTGCACTTCTGGCGCTCGCTCAGCAATAATGATTGCACAAGCTTTTGCTACGGTTTCTTGACGCTTTTCATCGTTGTCATAGAATTTGATTTTTCTAACTGGAAAGCGCTCTTGACTTTCTAATAACATCATAACCAGCGATGGTGTATAGGTACTTCCGCCACCTGCAATTAAAATTGAACTTTTTTTCTTACTCATGGTACTTGTTCCTCCTTGTGATTCTGTTTTATTCGGCCATTAGTTCTTCGAATGATTCTCTAACCGTTGGTACCGTTAATCCTACAATGATTTGAATGCCGCCATTTCCCGGGTTGACCAGTCCTGAGGCACCTGCTTCTTGAAACTGCGTACTATCTGCAACTTTGGCGGCATCCTTAACAGTCAAACGCAGGCGTGTCGCACAATTCGTTACATCAATGACATTGTCTTTTCCACCTACCAAGTGCATGTAGGCCTGTGCTTGCCGCACATGTTTTGGTAATTTTTCATCTTGCTTTTTGTTGTCATAATCTGCTTTTGTATACAACTGCATTGCTGCAGTATCATCCTCACGTCCAGGCGTTTTTAAGTTGAACTTCTTGATCATAAAGGAGAACACAAAATACCAGATAGCGGTAAAAATCAGCCCGATAATGATTTGGGTAATATAAGTTGAACTGTGAAATTTCCACAAGGGCAGCCAATTTAGACCTAACCAGTTGATCAATCCGCCGCCAAAGTCCCCGACAACCCCGAAAGCATAGGAGATTGTGGCGATCGAAGCATCCAGTAAAGCATGAACAAACCATAATGCTGGTGCAACAAACAAGAAAGTAAACTCGATTGGTTCAGTGATTCCGGTCAAAATAGCCGTCAATGCTGCCGGTGCAATCAATGCGATCACTTTTTTCTTTTTATCAGGCCGAGCCGCTTGGATCATCGCTAAACTCAGACCTGCCGTTCCAAAGACTTTCGACATTCCTGATAGTGAGAAACCACCAAACGGATAGAGCTCTTTCAGCGAAAACGCAGTAGTTTGGAACTCGCCAATGTGGGAGGCCCAATAAACGGCCATTCCCCCTTCGACAACCGTACTGTCATAGGCAAACGGTGCATAAACAAAGTGATGCAAGCCTGTTGGAATCAGTATTTTTTGCAAGAACTGATAAATAAAGACACCGAAGTTTCCTGATTCAATGAAAAAGCCTTGCATGCTTCTCATTCCCTCTTGGATAACTGGCCAGACAAAACACATGAGTACTGCCAAAGGAACCATGGCAAATAAGGAAATCATGGTTACAAAGACTGAGCCACTGAAATTCGACAGCATTTCTGGCAATTCTTTTTCATAAAAGCGATTGTGGAGATAGACAACGATTCCCGAAATCAGCAAGCCGCCCATCATGCCGGTATCTAAGGTGATGATTCCCGCAATCGATGTCAACCCAGAACCAGCAGTTGCCCCTTGAGCTAAATCCACCGCAAATGATTCTGGCCACAAAGTTAAAATTGCATTTACAAAATAATTAAAAGCGATATAAGTAACGAGTGCTTCCATCGTAGCACGGGCGGCGTATTTTTTAGCTAGACTGATCGGCAGCCCTACTACAAATAGAAGTGGCAATTGGAAGAAGGGTGTCCAGCCTCCTGCTGCAATCACATTCCAAAATTTGAACCAGAGGGTATCCGGTGCTGCGATGTCCCCCATGATCGTTTGATTCGAAAACAGCAGAGAAAAGCCGATAACGATCCCAAAAAAGGAAAACAGCATGACCGGTGCCAGCATCGCTCCGCCGAACCTTTGTATTTTTTTCATCATAGTTTTTCGTCCTTCACGTTTTTTAGTTAAGCGCTTTACTGATTCTCATTTTACTATTAAAATGATGCTATGAAACCCTTTTCCGTTGTTTAAAAGTTTCTCACATTTGAAAGGTTTTTTTCACATAAAATGTGAATTGTCACACAGAATCAATGGAGAGATAAAATGAGGAGATAGCCTATGCTGCAAGACCGTATCACTACCTACCAGTCAAGATTAACCGAGAATGACTTTTTGATCTGGTCCTACATCACAACTCACAAAAAGCACTGCTTGGCAATGTCCATCAATGATTTAGCCAAGGAGTGCATCGTTTCTAGGACGACGATTATGCGCTTTTGTCAAAAAATCGGCTTTGATGGCTTTTCAGAATTCAAATACCATTTAAAGAACGAGGTACAACAAGAAAATGCCCTACTCTCTGAGATTGAAGGCGAAATTCTCGACAATCATATTCAAACGATTGAAAATTTAAAAAAGAAAGATTTTACAGCATTGTGCAAGATGATGGCTCATGCCAAACGAATCTTTGTCTATGGTTCAGGGGACATTCAAAACCTTGTTTCCAATTATATGAAACTCTTATTTTTGCCTAATGGACTACTTGTCTACGATTTTGGTGCGATCTCAGTCAATGAACAATTTTATCGCATCATCGAGCCAGATGATTTAGTGATTTTGATTACTTTAAATGGTGAGTCACCCACCGTTGTCAAACTAGCAAAGCAACTGAAACAGCGCAACATCAACACGATCGGGATCACGAAGCTGAGAAACTCAACGGTTTCTAAACTCTGTTCTGAAACGATTTTCTTTTTAAATCCAGAGATCCAGTCAACCGAAAATGCGATCGCTCCCTTTGAAACGACCGCCACACTTTTCTTTGTGATCGAGTACTTATTGTTAAAATATGATGCTTGGCAAAAACAAGCCGCAAGCGTCTCAGAGCCATAAAAGTTCTCTTGGTTTTCCTTAATTCATTTAACTTACAGTATTTTGAAAGACGCTTGAATAAGCCATTTTCAGCCAATTTCTGCTAGGAAAAGCAGCCAATCTCTGGTAAGATAAATAAAAACGTAAAAGAGGACCAGTTATGGAATATTTAGCGATTTTACTTGTTTTCTTTCTATTGAATGTAGTGATACTTGTACTTGGATTGAAGAAGAAACGAATCATGCTGCTTTTTCTGTCACTCTCTGGTTTATTGTTGGTTTGCTTGATTGCCATTTCTTACGTTTTCTTCTATTCAAATACACTTTAAGTCGTCAAAAACACGGGAAGCTGGCTACGAACCTACCGAAACAAACGAGGCTGTTTTAGTCATTACACCCGACGTATAGGACACATTTGTTAAAATTAATTTGAGAAAAAAAATGACTGTGACATAAGTCGCGAAAAAAGCGTAATGAATAACGGATATCCGTTCATTCATTACGCTTTTCTCTTGTTTTTTTTCATGATGAATAATTAAACGAGCTATACTCTCCACATGTTTCACAGATATAGTAATAGTTGCGTTTCTTCTTATTATAAAGTTTCAACTTCTTCCCATTTTTACAACTCTTGCATTCTTCTAATTCAGTCAAGGTTTTATAATAAAATAACTCACTGATCATTTCTGGATAAAAATGCGCAAGCAGCTCAATCAGCTTTTTTCTGTCAACCAACAGTAGATTATCACCGGCTATTTCTAATGCTTGATCTGTAAAAAAATGTGTAGTGATGAAAAGCCCATTGGGAAACCCTTTGTCTGGAAAAATCCATTTAAATGCGGCAACGAGTGGCTTACTGATCCGCTCCGTTGTCTTTTGCGGATTCCAAGCTTTACATTGGACCGCTATTGCCTTTTTATTATTAGAAAAAGCATACACATCAATACCACCATCTTTGTAACCATCGATGTTTTGGACGGTATATCCCATCTTTTATAAAATACATTCAGCAATATAATTCAAATCCTCAGATTTACAGGTTTCTAATTGAGCCACAATCTTTTTCAATTTTTTCGGGTATGTACGTTCATTAAAGTTGCTTAGTTCTGGTAAATTAATAACTTCCTTCTTTTTCTTAAATGAAAACATGTCTCTTCCTTTCTTGATTGTTTTGGATGTGATTAGTTAAAGCTTAGCTAGTAAGTGGTCTTTAATTATGTAGAATAAAACTGGTTCTTAAGAGAGGAAAAATCTACTTTTCTCAAAAAATCGTTTGAATTCGGTGAAATAAGTCAAAATAATAAACTTATATAGGGATATTATTAATTTAATGATAATTTTATTTAAGCTAAAAGTCAATTGAAGCTTGAATATTCAATAACAATCGAAGGTTAAAACAAATCACTCTTGATCACTGCTTCATTTAAGAAAATTTTTAGATAGGATTCGTTATAGTGCTAATTTCCACATTCTTGTCTTACTGATCTATTGAGTCCTCTTACTTTACTTGTAACAGATTCTGAATGGTTTCTTTCGCTTTAGCAGTTGCGTGTCTATTACCTATAAAAACAAAAAAGGTTTCCCTCGTAAAAGGGAAACCTCTGAAATGTTGTCGAAACAACATTTGCAGTTATTTGTCTTATTCTGCAGCGTTTGTGTCTTTGAGACCGTATTTTTTGTTGAAACGGTCCACACGTCCGTCTGCTTGTGTGAATTTTTGACGTCCAGTGTAGAATGGATGTGAATCAGAAGTTACTTCGACACGGATCAATGGATACGTGTTGCCGTCTTCCCACTCAACAGTTTCTTGAGAATTCTTTGTAGAACCTGATAAGAATTTGAAACCAGTAGTTGAGTCCATGAATACAACTGGATGATAATCTGGATGGATATCTTGTTTCATTTCTTCTTCTCTCCTTTGCCCTGGCTCATTTGCTTCACCAGAGTTGATTTGTCGATTTTACAACATGACTATCTTACCATGTTTGGTTTTTAGATGCAATTATCTTTTTATATTTCTTTTTTGCCGTTTGTCTCCGAAATGGACATCATGAAAAGCCGCTAAAAACTCTTCATTGTTCTTTGTTTTACGCAAGAATTGAATGAATTGTTCTGTGAACTCCAAGGAATCCCCCAACATGTTGTTGCGTAAGCGCCAGGTTTCTTCCAATTGCTCGCTGCTCATCAGCAATTCCTCTTTACGGGTACCAGATTTCTTGATGTCGATCGCTGGGAAGATCCGACGTTCTGCTAAGCTGCGAGAAAGCTGCAGCTCCATATTGCCGGTTCCTTTAAACTCTTCATAGATGACATCATCCATGCGGCTGCCGGTATCCACCAGTGCGGTGGCAAGAATCGTCAAACTGCCGCCTTCTTCAATATTACGGGCAGCACCAAAAAATTTCTTTGGTTTGTACAAAGCAGCTGGATCGATCCCGCCGCTTAGTGTACGTCCGCTTGGAGGTACCACTAAGTTGTAGGCTCTTGCCAAACGAGTGATACTATCCATCAGAATCACGACATCACGCTTGTCTTCTACCAAACGCATCGCCCGTTCTAGTACCAATTCAGAAACACGGGTATGGTTGCTAGGCTGCAGGTCAAAGGTTGAAGAAACAACATCTCCTTTGACACTGCGTTCCAGATCAGTCACTTCTTCTGGGCGCTCGTCGATCAAAAGAACGATCAATTCCACCTCAGGATAGTTGTCAGTGATCCCATTGGCAATTTCTTTCAAGATACTGGTTTTCCCAGCTTTAGGCGGAGCAACGATCAGTCCCCGTTGTCCAAAACCCACTGGCGACAGCATGTCGATCATCCGCGTAGAAAGGCGTCCTGACGTTGTTTCTAATTTTAAATGACGATTCGGATAAAGCGGCGTCAGCGCTGGAAAATGCGGACGCTCTTTGGCATCTTCTGGATCTTTGCCATTAACAGACTCAACGTGCATCAATCCATAATAGCGCTCAGATTCCTTGGGCGGGCGCGCCTTACCGGCGACTTTATCACCATTACGCAAACTAAACCGACGAATCTGTGATGAAGAAATATAGATATCTTCTGCACTCGGTCCGTAGTTGATTGGGCGTAAAAAACCGTAGCCTTCTTGGCCTACGATATCCAAGATTCCTTCCATATAAAAGAAGCCTTGTTTTTCCGCCTGCGCCCGTATCACAGCCAATGACAATTCTTTTTTATTCATCTGGCTGTAATAAGGAATTCGAAACTCTTTGGCAAAGGTGTAGATCTCTTTTAAGGTTTTGTTTTCCAACTCTGCCATCGTAAGATAATCGCTCATAATTACTCCTCTATCATTTGAATATCAGCTCCAAGAGCCGTTAGTTTTTCGATGATATGATCATAGCCGCGCAAAATATACTCGACATTAAAGACGCTGGTCGTGCCAGTCGCCATCAATCCGGCAATGACAAGGCAAGCTCCTGCTCGTAAATCAGAAGCGACAACTTCTGCTCCGTGCAATTGGCTCGGTCCGCTAACAAAAATCATGTTGCCTTCTGTCGTTGCTTGTGCGCCCATTCGTGCTAATTCAGGAATATGGTTGACCCGTTTGGCGTAAATCGTGTCCATGATCTCCGATGTTCCGTTTGCTTTTAGCAATAATGGTGTGATCGGCTGTTGCAGGTCTGTGGCAAATCCTGGATAAGGATAGGTTTTCACAGTCGCTGGTTTCAAGTCTTTTGAGGGATGCACATAGATTTCATCTTCGCTGATATCCATTCGTACGCCAATTTCTTCCAATTTCGCAATGTAGCTTTCTAAATGCTCATAAATCACATTTTTGACAGTAATGCCTTCCCCCGCTGCTGCGGCTAAAGAAAGGTAGGTTCCTGCTTCGATCCGGTCTGGAATGATGGAATGGCGACAACCGTGCAATTCTTCCACGCCTTCGATACGAATTTCATTGGTACCTGCACCTCTGATTTTCGCCCCCATATTATTTAAAAGGGTCGCAACATCAATGATCTCAGGTTCTCGTGCGGCATTTTCAATGATCGTTTTGCCTTTGGCTTTTACTGCTGCCAGCATCACATTGATGGTTGCTCCGATGGAGACCATATCTAGGAAGATCCGTTCGCCAGTCAAGCCTTCTTCTTCGGTACGCAAATACATAGCACCATGTTCGTTGGTGACTTTTGCGCCAAGTGCTTCGAAGCCTTTGATATGCAAATCGATTGGTCGCGGACCTAAGAAGCAGCCGCCAGGCAATCCAACGACGCCTTCACCAAACTTCGCCAACAATGCCCCCATGAAATAGTAAGAAGCTCGTAGACTATTGATTTTTCCGTTAGGCATCGGGATCGAAACGATGTTTGTCGGATCGATCTCTAGCGTATTGTTTTCAAAATGGGTCTTCACACCCATGATTTCGATAATCTCAATTAATGAGTGCACATCTTGAATGTCAGGCACTCCTTCTAAAATGACCGGTGAATCAGCTAAGATCGCTGCCGGGATCAATGCGACAGCACTGTTTTTTGCGCCGCTAATGGTGACTTCACCTTTTAAGGGACGATTGCCGTTGATGACAATTTTTTTCATGGAATTCCACCTATACTCTTTTTTAATTTATGTGTACCATTCCAATTTTAGCACAGATCACTCAAAGAAAAAAGATGCAGGATATTTTTGATCCCCGCATCAAGAATATTTTCTTGGAAAGCAAAAAAACTCTTAGAATCGGTGATTCTAAGAGTTTTGATCTTTGATTAAGATTAAGCTTTACCAGCTGAACCGAACCAGTCGATGTGTTCTTCTGCATCTTTAACGATTGCAGCAACACCTGGTGCTAATAATTTACGAGGGTCGAATCCTTTACCTTCTTTATCTTTGCCAGCTTCGATGTATTCACGAGTTGCTTTAGCAAATGATAATTGGAATTCAGTATTTACGTTTACTTTAGAAACACCCATTGAGATTGCTTTTTCGATTTGGTCTTGAGGAATACCAGAACCACCGTGTAATACTAATGGTACATCAGAACCTACTGCATCAGCGATTGCTTGTAAGTGGTCAAAAGCAAGGCCTTTCCAGTTTTCAGGGTATTGACCGTGAATGTTACCAATTCCGCAAGCTAGGTAATCAATACCAGTTGCAACCATTTGTTTACATTCTTCGATGTCAGCTAATTCGCCAGAACCGATGATTCCATCTTCTTCTCCGCCGATTGAACCAACTTCACACTCAACAGAAACGCCTTTTGCGTGTGCTTTTTCGACAACTTCTTTAGCCAATTTCAAGTTTTCTTCAAATGGTAAGTGAGAGCCATCAAACATAACAGAAGTGTAACCAACTTCGATACATTCCATTGCTGCATCATAATCACCGTGGTCTAAGTGGATTGCAACTGGAACAGTGATGTTCATTGAATCAACCAAGTTTGTAACGATGTCTTTAGCAACTTTGTATCCGCCCATATATTTGGCAGCACCCATTGAAGTTTGGATTAGAACTGGCGCTTTTTTCGCTTCAGCAGCTTTTAAAATCGCTTGTGTCCATTCTAAGTTGTTTGTGTTGAATCCGCCGACTGCATATCCGCCTTGACGAGCAGCTTTTAAGAATTCAGCTCCTGATACTACTGGCATAAAAAATTCCTCCTAAGTTTTGAAAAACTTTATTTGTTAAGCAATGCTTAACCGACAATGCTATTTTAGCAAAGATTTGCGGTATTTGCTACTAAAAAGAGGAATTTCTCTTTTCAAAAAAAGATTGCACAAATATAAAAATCCAGCATTTTCATCATCTTTTCTGAAAGTCTAGGATTCTGTAAGGTTTTGCTCTTCTGTCTGTGGTCGTTAGATAACAAATCGGCATGTGAAAATTCGAGAAAAATTTCACATATTTTTTCGTTATTTTATCATAATCTTCCAGCAAATCCTTTCTTCTTCTCTTTTGAGCATAAGAATAGCCTTGTGAAAGCGGCTATATTATTATGTAAAAAAGGAGGGATAAAATGAAAAAAGCGCTTATTGGATTTTTGGCAGTCATCGGAGTTCTTTTCTTGGCAAGCTGTAGCTCGGGGGCCAAGGAAGAAACCAAAACATTCACAATGGATCAAAATGGGGTTTCGATGGAACTGGTCTTCACTTATGAAGGCGATAAAGTAAAAACTCAGACTGCGAACAATGTCATGCCTTATTCAGCGATCGGGGTAACGACTAAAGAAGAAGCACAAACCGTGCTTGATCCGATTGCAGAACAGTATCAGCAAGTCAAAGGGTTGGACTATTCCCTCGACTATACAGATAGTGAAGCGACTGAATCATTGACCATCAATTATGATGAGTTGGATTATGATTCAGCGAAACAATTGCCTGGGGTTAGTTTCGAAGGAAACACCGAAAATGGGATCAGCATGGAACGTACAGAGGAAATGCTCTTAGATCAAGGGTATAAGCTAAAAGAATAATCCTCTCTAGGCACCAGCAAATCAACATGGGTTTCCCGCTGGCGGATTTCATTCAAACTGCTAGCGAAAAAAATAATGCATCAGCCAAAAACTTCCGGTCGTTTTGACGGAAGTTTTTTGTGTGCAGAAATGGATACCTTCTACCAACGCTCATGCAAGTTTCAACCTTTTACGGACTACTGGGATGGCGCAACTCAAAAAAACTCCCCATCTTGAGATGAGGAGTTTCGCACATTCATTGCTTGGTTTGCCGCTAGCGATTATTATGGTTGGCGGTTATCCAATGAAGCTCCAACAAAGGCTTTGATCAAGCGTTGTGGGCGAGTTGGACGAGAAATCAATTCTGGGTGGAATTGGCAACCCACGAAGAATTTGTTTTCTGGGATCTCAACGATCTCAACCAAACGATTGTCTGGTGATACACCTGAGAAAACCATCCCGTTTGCTTCAAAGATTTCACGGTATTTGTTGTTGAATTCATAACGATGACGGTGACGTTCTTGAACAACTTCTTCTCCGTCATAAGCTGCAGCTGTTTTGGTGCCTTTTTTCACTTTACATGGGTACAAGCCTAAGCGCAATGTCCCACCTAAGTTTTCGATGTTTTCTTGGTCAGCCATCAAATCAATGATGTTGTTGGCTGTTTCAGGATCGGTTTCTGCGGAATTGGCATTTTCCAAGCCAACGACATTGCGGGCATATTCCACACAAGCCATTTGCATCCCTAGACAAATCCCTAAGAATGGCACATCGTTTTCCCGAGCATATCGGATCGCTTCGATTTTTCCTTCAATCCCGCGATCACCGAATCCACCAGGAACGAGAATACCGTCTACTTCACCTAAGTAAGAATCCACGTTTTCTCGTGTGATTTCTTGGGCTTTGATCCAATCGATCTCGATGTCAGCATCAAAGGCAAAACCAGAATGTTTCAAAGCTTCGACAACTGATAGATAAGCATCTGGCAATTCCACGTATTTTCCGACTAATGCGATGCGTACTTTTTTCTTCAAATTCAGTACCTTTTCTTCCAATGCTTGCCACTCGGTCATGTCAGCAGCTGGTGCAGTCAGTTTCAAATGATCACACACGATTTGATCCATGCCTTGCGCTTGCAGTGCCAATGGGATCGAATAAAGGGTCTCAACGTCACGAGATTCGATCACGGCTTCTGGTGCCACGTCACAGAATTGTGCCAATTTGTTTTTCGTTGATTGTCCTACGGGTTGTTCTGTCCGAACGACCAAGATATTTGGTTGAATCCCTAAGCCGCGCAGTTCCTTCACACTATGTTGTGTCGGTTTGGTTTTCATTTCGCCTGCTGCTTTCAAATAAGGAATCAGCGTCGTATGGATGTACATCACATTGTCTGAACCTACGTCTGCCTTCATTTGACGCAAAGCTTCTAGAAATGGTAATGATTCAATATCCCCTACTGTACCGCCGACTTCTGTAATGATCACATCTGAATCAGTCATTTTGGCTGCCCGCATGATTTTTTCTTTGATCTCGTTGGTGATATGCGGGATCACTTGAACAGTCGCGCCTAAGTATTCTCCTTTACGCTCTTTCCGCAAAACTTCTGAATAGATTTTTCCAGTTGTTACATTTGAGTATTTGTTCAAATTGATATCGATAAAGCGTTCATAGTGACCTAAGTCTAAGTCGGTCTCTGCTCCATCATCGGTTACGAATACTTCACCATGTTGGTATGGGCTCATCGTTCCTGGATCGACGTTGATGTACGGATCGAATTTTTGAATCGTTACTTTCAAGCCGCGATTTTTCAACAGACGTCCTAATGATGCTGCTACGATCCCTTTACCAATAGAAGAAACCACACCGCCGGTTACAAAAATATATTTTGTCATAAACTGAAAAACTCCTTTAATCTATTTTACAGGAAAAGCATTTAGAAAATAATAAAAGCTCCCTATCCATAAATGAATAGGGAGCGAAAATTCTAAATCACTTTCTGACTCTTGTAAAGAGTGCCCAAACAGAATGATACATTCTCACCTAGCAAATGTCAAGAAAACTTTATTTGATTTTTTCAGAAAAAAACGAAGTTTCCAGACAAACCGCTTTACTTATTGATACAGCTGGTTCCTTCTTTTTCTCGACTAAATTCTATGGTTATTCTTTCTTAAACAACCTTCATGTTTTCTGCACAACTTTTTGCAAATTTTTCATTGCTTCTTACGAAATCGTTGAACTCTCTTTGGCATAATACAAAGTGTAGATGAAGTCTGGCGCTTTACTCGTTTTGGTAAAAATGATCGGAACGTATTTCTGGTTATTTTTGGCAAAGACGAGGTGCAGGTTCGATTCCTGCCTTCTACGCTAGTGATGCGGTTGAAAGGGAGCTCTGAGGATCAATCGCAGCAATCCTTAGACTATTGTTTCACCAACGAAACAAAATCAACGTTCGTCCAAGCATTTGCTGAAGCCTTGCTATAAACCCCGATTTCACAAACACCTGTTGTAATTGGAATGTCTTTGATTGTAATTTTTGTCCATTCACTGGTTTTATCAACCGCAGTATTTAGTTCCGCTCCACCATAATTTTTGATATATAACTGATTGGTATCAAACTCTCCCCCAGACATTACGTAGGCACTCAATGTGTAAGTTCCATCGCTGATGCCACTAATATTTTGATAAGCTGATGCCTCGTAAGCTTGGTCCTTCCAAAAAGTTAATTTGTAGTCTCCAAAAAAAGTCCCTGCTTCCGTTTTGATCGTACCTTCAGCTGTTCCTTGTTGAAACCACGTTTGCCAATCAGAAGGACTGGTCGTTGGTCCATCGCTCTCGAAACTTGCATTTTTAACCAGATTTGTTTGCGTCCCTGCTTGTTTAAACGCACGCAAGCTTGGCAAGGCGTTTCCAGCAAAATCAAACATCGCCTGGTTGTCCCATTCGTTTCCCATAGTGGATTGAACACCGAGATAATTCATACCTGCTTGTGTTGCCCAACTCACGTTTCCGTTGTACCAAAGAGGTTCCCAGTAAAAGAAGCCCGCCCCGCGATCATTCGGCACCGCTTGAATACGATCGGCTAGATCCAGCAAATACTCTGCTTGTCCTGACGGCGTTGGTTCATATCCCCCCGCCGCTGCTTCGGCTTCGCCAAAGGCATTTGGCATAGTATCTGCATTCGCTGTTGTATGCCCATAAGCTGTTTCAACTACGATCACTTCTTTGCCATACCGTTGACTGATCGTATTCATATTGGTTTGAAGTTCATTCATTGAACCGTGCCAATACGGATAATACGATACTCCAATTAAATCAAATGACACACCCCGACTGGTGATTTCATCAAACCACCAAGTAAATGCTCCTGTATCGCCACCATCAGCTAAGTGGAGCATTACTGGAGTTGTTTTAGGTTGAGTGTCTCGAACAGCTTGGACACCAGACTTCAAAAAAGTAGCCAATCGATCAAACTCTCCCCCGTCTTCTCCCCAAGACTTGCCATAAGGCCAGAGCATGCCACTATTCAGTTCATTGCCGATCTGAACCATATCAGGATAAACGTCTAGCTGCTTCATTTCCGACAGAACGTTCTTTGTATAGTCATACAATGCCGTATTCATTTCTTCAAAGTTCAGATCTTGCCACGCTTTAGGAACATTCTGTTTCCCAGGATCAACCCAAAAATCACTGTAATGGAAATCTAGCAACACGTTGAGTCCAAGACTTTTTGCTCGTTTTGCAAGGGCAATCGTCGTTTCCAGATCATTTGTCCCTGCCCCATAACTTTCTCCGTTACTATTATAAGGATCCTGCCACAAACGCAGTCGAACATAGTTGACACCATTATTTTTTAGAATCTCTAAGGCATCTTTTGAAATACCATCTTCATAATATTTTGCACCAGATTTTTCCATATCTGACAAGATTGAAATATCTGCTCCGCGAATAAACTCGCTGGCAGATGCTTCAACTGTTTTTGAAACAGCCCCCAAAGTCCCTATCACAGCTGCAAATAAAGCGACTTTACGCAACCAAGCTCCCTTTTTCATTCATTTGCTCCTCCTTTATTGAAATTGGCTCAGAATAAATTGAACGGCTTTTTCAGGATCTCTCGTTAATCCGATATATTCTGCTCCTTTTGTCGCAACCAGCTTGATTCCTAAGCGATCGGTATCTTCTTTGATATCATCATAGTAAGAATTGACTTGCGGTGCTAAGACCACCATATCAAAATCCTTCAGCATTTCGTAATGAGAACCATAAGCACCCGCCATTGCACTGATCGGTGCTTTCGATTCAGATGCACCTTCTTTTAAAGCATTAGCTAACATCGCACTTGTCCCTGCTCCAGCACAAAGCACCAACACATTGATTTCTTTATTTGTATCGCTGATAATTTGTCTCGCTGCCACAGGTACTTCCTCACGTATAGCAGCAGAAGCACCTTCTTCGGTTGCGATCACTTCCGCTTTTTGTGCTTCTTGCTCTACTAAAACAGCATCGTATGCTTTACAAAATGGTAGATAGATCAGGAAGTCAACGACGATTAGAACCGCTGCTAAAACAAAGGCTAACACCCCCATGCCTGTTCCTAGAACCAAACCGATCGGTGCCGGAGTTGCCCAAGGTAAAACGTACATAAAACTGTTCATGCCTAGCACATCGACAAAAAACTTAAACAAGCAAACGTTTACAACTGGTGTTAACAAAAACGGAATGAAAAAATAAGGATTCAAAATCATGGGTGCTGCAAACAACAATGGTTCATTGACAGCAAAACTTACTGGAATAAAGGAAGCTTTCCCGACTGCCTTCAATTGTTTAGACTTAGCAAAGAGTAAGAAGATAAAAGGAACGACCAATGTGGCCCCAGTTCCTCCCATAGTTCCTACAAAATTTCCTAAACCGACTGTCAGTACTTTTGAAGCTTGCTCACCGGAATTGAACAATTGCAGATTGGTTTCCACATTGGCATAGATAATTGCTGCAATTGCTGGTTCCACGATCGACGGTCCATGAACACCGACAAACCAAAATAGCGCCATCGCTCCCCAGATAATAGCGATTCCTAAATAACCGTCGGCTGCTGTGAATAATGGCTGCAGCACAGTAATGATTGCTTCTGCAAATGAGATTTGGAAAATTTGCCGAATACCTAAATCAATTAAAACGGCCGCAAATACTGAAAAAGAGAAAGGAAAAATATCTCGGAAGGTTTGCGAAATCGTACCAGGAACTTCTTTAGGCATCTTAATGGTAATATCTTTCAGCACACAAAACTTATATAAATTAACTGTTAAAAATGCAGCGACAAAGGACGCCAAAAGCCCCTTTGTCCCCATGTATTCCGTTGAAAATCCGCCTTCGATTGGAGAGACGCTTAACAACAGGAAACTTACCACAGAAGCCAGCATCACAGAAGTCGTGTTGATTACTTTGTTTTTCGGTAAGCGGCGATTCATCGAATCAGCCAAGCAGCGAGCAGTGGTTGCTGAAACAAGTAACCCTACAACCCCCATCGAATAATTATAGACTTTCCACAACCAAGTGGAGACAGCTTCAGGCCATTGGTAACCAAAAATCTCAGGAACCGCAGCAATCAAAATGAATATGCTTGAGAATAAAATAGCCGGCATCGCTGTTAAAAATCCGTCACGAACGGCTCCCAGATAACTATTGCGTGAGATTTTTTCAAAAAACGGTTTCCCTTTTTCGATTTGTTTAATGATTCCATCCATAGCGTTCTTCTCCTATCCTTGATTCTGCTTGTACAGTGCAATAAAGTCTTGAATCAGATCTCTCAGCAACAAAGTGGTCATTAAATGATCCTGTCCATGGATAAAAATGAATCCCATCTCCATCTCTTTTCCCGATGCTTCTTCCGCTAAAATTTTCGTTTGCGAATTGTGTGCAAGGGTTAAATTTTCGTCGGCTTCTTTCAGTGCTGAATCAACATGCTCAAAGTTCCCTTGTCTTACTTCTTTCAATAATTTCAATAATGTACTGCGAGCGTCCCCTGAATAAGCAACGATCTCAAAACCAAGCATTTGTAATTCCTCTTTATTCATCTTTTCTTCCTCCATTATTACTTATTAAATAATCGTTTTGGTTTCACTAACTAATTTGTACCAGTATGCTGACTCTTTCGGGTAACGCTTCTGGGTTTCAAAATCAACATAAAACAAGCCATACCTTTTGTTATACCCATTTGTCCATGAGAAAAGATCCATAAGCGACCACAAAAAATATCCCTTCACATTTACCCCAGCTGTTATCGCCTTGCTTAAGGATTCCAAATAGACTCTCAAATAGTCGATTCTCGGCTGATCCATAATGATGCCATCTTCAAACTGGTCTTTATACCCCATGCCGTTTTCAGTGATATAGATTTTGTTGTAATGCGGGTAATCGCTTTTAATTCGCAACAACAAGTCATAAAGCCCTTCTGGATAAATCAGCCAGTCCCAATCTGTTCGAGGAATTCCTTCTTTATAAATGCGTTCTCCGATCCCCTTCACTTTATAAACAGAGGTCCCTTTTTCACCCGTGCCATTATGATGGATCGCGTTTTCTCCATCGTAAGCTTTGACAAAATGGCATTGGTAGTGATTGATCCCTAAATAGTCATTACGCGTGGAGGCTTTTTTCAATTCGACAAAATCTTCTTCAGGAAAATGATAGCTGGCCTGATTTGCTTCACATATCTCATCAAGAGCAGTCAAGGTTTCAGTTGAATAATAGCCTAAATAAGTAGCATCTAATAAGAAGCGGATCGACAATGCATCGTCTAAAAAGGCTGCATGCTTATCTTCTGGAGCATCTGTTGCCGCATATTTCGTCTCCAATGAGTGAACGACACCGATTTCGCCTGGAAGTTCGTTTTCTTTGAAATAGTTCACTACACGTGCATGGGCAACCATCATATTATGAAGACAGGCGATGATTTTTGTAAAATCATATTTGATTCCTGGCGGGAAAACGCCTAACAAATATTGATTGGTCGCAACAGGATAGATTTCATTAAAGGTACTCCACACTTTCACTTCTTTGAATTCATGAAAACAAAAAATGGCATAGGAAACGAATGCTTCTATTGTTTCTCGATTCAAAAAATCTCCCTGGTCAAACAAACGTTTAGGGGTATCAAAATGATGCAATGTCACAAACGGCGTTACGTTTCTTTTCGCACATTCTTCGAACACACGATGATAAAAAGCGATTCCTTCTGGGTTCGGTTCCCCATCACCATCAGGAAAAATTCGACTCCATGCAATGGATAATCTTAGCCCATTCACACCAAATCGTTCACACAATTCAATATCCTTTGCATATTGATGATAAAAATCACTTGCCGGATCGGGACTGAATCTACCCTGTTCCTCTAAAAAATCATCCCAAGCAACAGCGCCTTTGCCGCCTTCCTTAGTGGCTCCTTCAACCTGATAGGCTGCTGTGGCTCCACCAAAAATAAAATCTTCTGGTAATTTAAGCATGTACATCTCTCCTCAAATCTATAATCAGTTTCCACACTTTCTAACTGATTGAATTGTAATCGCATCCAAAACATTTGTCAACAAAAACAAACATAAATAATCACAAAAATCGAAAAAAATGATAAAAACCATTGAAATAAACATGTATCACGCAAATAATTGTTTGTTTTTGTTTGAAACAGATTGACTGTTATCCGATTATATGGTAGATTATCCTTAAATTAGAGGTGAAGACGATGCTGAAAAAAGAAAGATTGTTTACTATCGTAGAAATGGTCAATAAAAAAGGAATCCTTACCGTTAATGAAATCATCAATCAATTAGATGTTTCTGATATGACCGTTCGCAGAGATTTAGATGAATTAGAAAAATCGGGCAAGCTGCTACGTGTCCATGGAGGGGCGCAAAGTCTTTCCTACACTTTAGATCAAGAACTTTCTCACACCGAAAAAGCCACTCTGCAGATTCAAGAAAAAAAAGAAATTGCTGCCGCAGCAGCCTCCTCAATTCAAGAAGGCGAAACAATTTTTTTAGGACCAGGTACAACAATCGAACTTTTGGCGACCCATTTACTGAACAAGAAAATTCGGATTATTACAAACAATTACCCGGTTTTTGATATTCTTGCGCAAGCAGATGGACCAGAAATTTTACTAATTGGTGGTGATTTCCGTAAAAATACCGGCGCATTTGTTGGACCAATCACCAACGACAATTTAAGAAGACTAAAGTTTACAAAAGCATTTATCAGTTCAAATGGCGTTCACAACGAAGCAATTTCTACTTACAGTACAGAAGAAGGAGAAGCGCAGCAGATCGCATTAAATAATTCTCGCAAGAAATATCTGCTCGTTGATAACAAAAAGTTCAATCGCGATGATTTTTATGTGTTTTATAATTTACATGATTTCGATTTACTCATTACGGATCGCCAGATCTCGCGAGAGGTTCAAGAGCACTATGCACAATATGTCGATCTGCAAATTGCTGATTCAACCGAAAATACCACTATAGGAGCGTAACTATGAAAGGGATTATTTTTGATTTCAACGGAACAATGTTTTTGGACTCTCATCTACATGAAGCTGCTTGGCTGCACATGATTCATGATCATACAAAAGATGGTTTATCAGATGAGGATATTTTAAAAAATATCCATGGTCGAACGAATACGGAGATTTTAAAACATTTCATTTCAGAACATTTGACCGCCTCTGAGATCGCCGTATTGTCAGAAGAAAAAGAAAGCTATTATCGTATGCTTTGCTTGCAAAATAAGAACGATCTCCAATTGACAAAGGGGCTTGAAGCGACTCTTGATCAGCTGACTGACCAGCAGATTCCATTAACGATCGCCACCGCTACTGTTAAAGAGAATGTTGCTTTTTATTTTGATACTTTCGATTTAGCTCGCTGGTTTGATTGGGATAAGATCGTCTATGACGATGGCTCTTTTCCTGGAAAACCGCAACCGGATATTTTTCTTAAAGCGGCTGGCAAATTGGGCTTAGCTCCTGCAGATTGTCTTGTTATCGAAGATGCTTATTCAGGTTTGCTTGCTGCCAAGCGTGCTGGGATTGGAACAATTATCGCAATTGATCCATTCGGTAAGAATAAATCAGTATTTGAACAGGCACAGCTAAATAAAGATGGAACCATCAAAGATTTTACTGATTTTTGGACAGAGCACCTGTCAAAAGTTTTCGTTAAATCATAATATTCCATACAAAAAGCGGCTCAACCAAGAAATCTTGATTGAGCCACTTTGTTATTATTTGTTTCCATTTTCTAATTCCGACGGTTGTTATTACCGAATAAAATAATCAAACGTAAGAGCTGCAATAAGGTTGCTACGGCAGCTGCGACATACGTCAACGCTGCGGCAAAGAGCACTCTTCTTGCTTGTGGTACTTCATCTTCTGTTAACAAGCCACCATCTGCCAAAATACGGATCGCCCGTTTTGAGGCATCGAACTCGACTGGCAAGGTCACTAATTGGAAAATAAACGCCAATGAGAAAGCCAACAAGCCTAAGTTGATCAGAAACGATCCTCGTAATAGGACCCCAATCAAAATCAATGGGATCGAGATGCTGGTTCCGATATTAGCGATCGGTACGATCGCATGACGCAAACGCAAAGGAAAATAACCTTTGGCATCTTGGACTGCGTGTCCACACTCATGGGCCGCAACACCGATTGCTGCTACCGAAGTTGATTGTGCAGTGGATTGCGATAAACTCAGCATTTTGTTGCCAGAATTGTAATTATCCGTCAAATCACCAGCGATCGCTTGCACACCCACATTATTGATTCCTTGGCTTTGCAAGATGTACTGCGCCGCTTTTGTGCCGGTAATATTATTTTTACTTCTGACTTTGTCATATTTGTTAAAGGTACTTTTGACGTACGCTGACGCTGCTAGCGAAATCACCATACCGATAATTACAAGAATGAAAGTCGGGTCATAAAAAAAGCCGAACCCGTATCCGCCCATACCATACACGATAAAATTCCCCCTTTTAATCTTTGACCTTATTTTACCATTAAAGTGGTGAAAAAATTATGAAGATGACTGGAAGATTTTGTTTTTAACCTTTTTTTACAAATTCTGATTTTAGTTTCATTGCGCCGAAGCCATCGATCTTGCAATCAATGTTGTGGTCGCCTTCGACTAATTTGATGTTTTTCACTTTCATTCCTTGTTTGATGGCGTCAGATGCGCCTTTGACTTTCAAGTCTTTGATGACCGTTACTGTATCGCCATCGACTAAAATATTGCCGTTGGCATCTTTATATACGGGTGCTTCTTCCATCGCTTGTTGCTCTTGCCATTCGTTTCCGCATTCAGGACAAACAAACAGCCCACGGTCTTCATAAGCGTATTCAGATTGGCAATTTGGACAGTTAGGAATTTGAGTCATAGTGTTGCTCCTTTAAAATATAATTTTCGCTGTAAAAAAACAACTCACCATCAGCATACCGAAAAACCATTAGAGGTGCAACCAAAAATCAGTGACCTGTAAGTAAAAAAAATCGCTTCTGTAGAGTAATAACAGAAGCGATAACTCAAGTGTATTCGAAAAGGAACTACAAAGCGTTGGATATTATTTTGAGAAATGATTCGCACAAGCATCGCCGACCCACTGGATGATTTGTACCAGAAGAATCAGCAGGAGAATCACCACAATCAAAATCGCCGTTTCATAGCGATAATAACCATACTGAATTGCTAAATCGCCAATGCCGCCTGCGCCAATTGTTCCCACCATCGCTGAGTAGCCTAAAAGACTGATCAAAGTTAGCACAAATCCACGAATCAAAGCTGGCAGACTTTCTGGTAAAATCACTTCGCGAACGATCTGTCCCGTCGATGCTCCAGAAGCGACGCTGGCTTCAAGGACGCCATAGTCGATTTCGGCAAATGCGGATTCAGCGATTCGGGCGTAAAAAGGAATCGCGGCAATCGATAAAGCAATCGCACCACCCGCTGGGGTATAAGGATCACCGATCAGCATCGCTGATAACGGAATCAGCGTAATCAATAAGATCAAAAATGGCAGCGAACGGATTGCATTGACGACAAAATCGGCCAGATGATGCAAGAAAATATTTTTATGAAAAAGGTTACTGCCGACTAAAAACAGGACTAATCCAATTAATAAGCCGAAAACTACTCCTATAATTGCTGAGGTCCCCACCATAAAGAATGTTTCCCATAGTGCTTGAGGCAGGTTTGTTTTTAAAATCTCAATCGTTTCAGCCATTTTTCTCACCTATCTTTCTTAGAGAAAAGACGTTCGCAGCTAAGTGTTCTTGGGCTTTTGCTGCTTCTTCGGCAGGTCCCGTCAAATAGATATACAAAATACCGATCACATCTTTTTTGATATACTCAATTTTCCCATGGATGATATTGATCGACACATCGTAGGCTTTCGCTACAGTCGAAATCAGCGGTTCTAACGTATACTCACCTTGGTAGCGCAATTCCAGCAAGTCGCCTTGCGTGAAAGATGCTAGAATCTCTTCAGGAAGCGTCAGATCCAAGTAGCGGCCTACCAGTTTTTTCGTAATAGGCTGTTTAGGCTGACTGAACAAGCCATAGGTCGTTTGTTCTTCAACGATGCGCCCCTTTTCCATCACTGCCACCCGATCAAAAAACTTACGGGCAACATCCAATTCATGAGTGATAAAGACGATGGTGATGCCTGTCTGTTCCTTGATTCGGATCAATAATTTCAAAATTTCTTCAGTCGTTTCAACATCTAACGCACTGGTAGCTTCGTCACACAACAAAATCTCAGGTTCGTTGGCAATCGCTCGTGCAATGCCGATTCGTTGCTTTTCTCCCCCAGACAAATTATTCGGATACTCGTGAATTTTGTGAGGCAGATCCACCATTTCCAACAGTTCCTTGATCCTCGCTTCTTGCTGATCTTTCGGATAATCACCAGCGCGCAAAGCAAAGGCTAAATTTTCCTTGATGGTTCGATTATGGATCAGATTGAAATGCTGAAAGATCATCCCGATTTTTTGTCGTACTTCACGCAAGTGTTTGCCTTTGGCTTGCGTGATGTCTTGACCATCAATCAGAATTTGACCGCTAGAGGGCACCTGCAGTAGATTCAACGTACGAACCAAGGTACTTTTCCCAGCCCCGCTCAATCCGACGATCCCGTATACTTCTCCAGCTTGAACGGAAAAATCAACGGAATCCACTGCTTTTTTGATTTGTTTTTTATGAGTGAATGTCACTGATACTTGTTTTACTTCTATTTTTGCCATAAGATATGCCCTTCTTACTCAGTCCAAAATTTCGGTTGATCAAAGTTGCTGAACGGTGATTCGGCAATCGCTTCTTTAAATGCATCACTTTCTAATACTTCCGTAACTGCCTTAGCAAAATCACTGTCTTCTTCTTCGGTGGACACCACAAAGACATTTTTATATTCTTCTTTCAACGACTCCAACGCCAAAGCATCTGCAGGATCAAGAGAAGCTGCCCAAGCGAAGTTTCCTGGTACTAAAGCTAAATCGACTGTATCTAACGAACGAGCCAATTGGGCTGTGTCTAATTCTTTAAATGTCAGATTCTTCGGATTTTCTTCGATATCATTCACCGTTGACTTCGTTTCGTCGATATTGTCTGCGATGGTGATCAACTCATTGGCAGCTAACAGTTGCAAGGTCCGAGCTAAATTTGAGGCATCATTGGCAATCGAAACAGTCGCCCCGTCTGCTAACTCATCCAAGCTGGACAGTTGCTTCGAATAGATGCCCATTCCCAATGTTGGCACTTTTTGTAATGCCGTAAGAGATAACTGGTTATCTGCCGAAAATTTTTCTAGATAGGCCGTATGCTGAAACAAATTGGCATCGATTTGGCCATTCGCCAAGGCATTGTTCGGCTGAATATAATCATTAAACACTTTGGTCGTTAGTTGATACCCTTTTTCTTCCAGTAATGGAGAGATCATCTCTGTCACCATATCGCCATATGGTCCTGGTGCCACTCCAACGACTTTTTCTTCCACTGCATCTACACTGTTTTCAGCAGACTGTGTATCCTCTGTGCTGCTAGTATTGCCACAAGCTGCCAATGTAATTAAGACAGCAGCAGCAACTAACCCAACGATTCCCTTTTTCAACTGTTTCATTTTTTAGTTCCCCCTTTTTATAATAAAAAAACGTCCTTTCTCCATCATAGAGAAAGGACGAAACAACCATGTTCGTGGTACCACCTTTAATTCATTGGCACAAGCTGCCAACCTTATCAGTTTATCAACTGCTTTGCTGTAACGGGCAATCCCGCTGCACGCTTGCTTTTGCTCACGTCCAAACGCTCCAAGGCCATCTTCAGTCAAACGGCTGTGCTCTTTCTCACCAATCCGAGCTCTCTGATCCAATCGAAACTGACTTACTCTTCTTATCATCGCGTGTTTTTAAGTTGTGTTTAACTATACGATAGCCTCAAATGAATGTCAATTCTTTTTTTCACGAAAATATCATCTTTTTGCAATAATTTTCACAGTGTTTACAGAGCCAAATTCTCATCTAAAATCAAGCCTTCAGATACCATAACCGCATCGCCGATCAATTCTAATGCGCCCTGATCAACATCAACTTCTACCGTTAACTCGCCACCCAACACGTGCAGCAAGACATTCGCTGCCGATTGCTGGTGACGTTTGGTCACGACATACGCAGTGGCACCAGAACCTGTGCCGCACGCATAGGTAAAACCTTCCACCCCTCGTTCATACGTGCGAACGATCAGATCACCCTTGTCATCTTCTTCATAGAAATTGACATTCGCCCCTTTGGGAAAAACCTCCCAATAGCGTATCTCTTTGGCAAGTTCAGCCAGCTGTTCCAACTCAGTTTCTGCCAGACCAGGATAGTGAACCACCGCATGAGGGATTCCTGGATCACCCAATTCCACATAGTCCACGAATGAAACCATTGGATTCGGGTACGCTTGATCAAATGTAGTCACGGTGGGTGGATTCAAGGTTACTTTGTAGTGTTTTGCCGACAAGCGCCATGCGGGGACATCGCCAGCAACTGTTTCGATGGTCATCTGCTCGCCAGCAATTCCCTTCTCAAAGGCATAACGGGCAATACAGCGAGCGCCGTTGCCGCACATTTCTGCTTCGGTCCCATCAGCATTGTAAAACCGCATCCGAAAATCAGCGGTTCCTGTGGGAAAATCCACAGCCATGACTGCATCCGCGCCAACAGAAAATTTCCGATGGCAAACCTGAGCAGCAAATTGCGACAGTTGTTCATGGGAGAATTTCAATGTGCGGTTATCGATTACGATAAAATCATTTCCTGCACCTTGCATTTTTGTATAAGGAATCGTCATGTTGTCACCTGCTTTTCAAAATTTTACTTGCTGGAAGCTCCCTCTTTTAGAAACGAAGGAACCACTTCATTTTGCAGCATTTGCTCGTAGGACTGGCGTTTAACGGCTAATTCCGCTTGGCCGTTTTCCACAAAGACGACTGCAGGAATCTGTAAATTATTGTAGCTGCTGGCCATCGAATAGCCATAAGCTCCTGTTGCGAACGTAGCAAACAGATCCCCAGTTTCAACGGGCGGTAATGCAAGGTCTTTTACTAAGATGTCCGTGCTCTCACAAGCTTTGCCAGAAATGGTGACCTTTTGTGTCGCAGCTTCGGAAGCGCGGTTGGCTAAGATCCCAGTGTAAGTTGCCTGATAAAGACCAGGACGAATATTGTCTGTCATGCCACCGTCAATGCTGGCGTATGTTCTGATTCCTGGCAATGTCTTGATACTGCCGATGGTGTGCAAACTGATACCTGCTTCTGCGACGATACTGCGCCCAGGTTCAATAACGATGGTCGGGCGTTCGCTCTGGTGCTGCGCATAAAAGGCGTCGATTTTTTCCATCACAGGATCTAAAAAGTAGCTGTAGGGTTGGCGAATATCTGCATCTGTGTATCGAACGCCAAAGCCGCCGCCAACATTTAGTTCTTTGATCCAATAATCAAAGCGTTCATGAATGGTTTGGACAAGGGCCAAAGCCGCATCAACTGCCGCTAGATGTGAGCGATTGTCCGACAATTGACTGCCGACATGAAAATGCAGGCCATAGAAATCCAATTCAGGAGCTTGAATCACTTCTTCCACTAACGGAAATAAGATTTCTTCATCTAAAGGAATCCCGAATTTCGAATCTTTTTGTCCGGTCGAGATAAATTGATGGGTGCTGACCGAAACCTCGGGTGTGATGCGCAACAAAATTTTAGCAACGACTTGCTTTTCTTGACATAACGCGCGGATCAAGCCGACTTCTTGAATGCCATCAACGATGATCCGTCCTACGCCATAATCAAGGGCAGCTGCTAATTCTTCAATCGATTTATTATTCCCGTTAAACTCGATGTGTTCTGCTGGAAAATCAGCTTGGATTGCTGTATACAGCTCTCCACCGCTAACCACGTCTAATGAGAGTCCTTCTGACTTGATCACTTGCAGCATTGCTGTGGTGCAGAAAGCTTTAGCGGCATAGGCTGCCCGTGTCTTGCTGTAGCGCGTCAAAAACTGCGCCTGAATCTTTTGGCATTCTTCGCGAATCTCCGAAACGGAATACACGTAAAGGGGGGTTCCGAAGGTTTTTGCCAGCTCAACAGTATCACAACCGTCAATGTATAAGTGATTGTTCTTGATTTCTTTTGCCATCGCTTTACTCCTTGTCTGTCGGCTCGTTCAATGCCTCGATCAAACGAACGTAGCATTCGATGCCTTGCAATAGATTTTTTTCGTCAAAATTCATTTTGCTGCTGTGTAAAGGGTGGACATAGCCTTTTTCTTCATTTCGGGTACCCACAAAGAAAAAGACACCTGGGATCTCCTTTTGGTACATCGAAAAATCCTCTGCCAACATATATGGTGGTGTTTCTCGGTAGCTCTCCCCGACCACTTTTTCCAACACTTCCACCATCTCAGGATCATTGTCCACGACACGATAAAGATGTTCGAATTCGACATCCGCCGTGCAATCATATCCTTTGGCGATTTCTTGTGCGACGGTGGTGATTCTGCGCGTCATCGTTTCATAGACTTCATCTTCAAACGCCCGCATCGTTCCTTTTAAAACGACCTTGCCGGGAATGATATTTTCCGCATCTCCCCCATAGATCTTCCCAAAAGTGATGACCCCAGCAGAAAGCGGGCTGATATTGCGTGAAATGATCGAATGCAATCCTTGAATAATCGCAGCCGCGGCTAAAATGGCATCATGTCCTTGATGAGGCTGGGCACCATGGGCACTCGTGCCGTTGATCGTTAGATTGATCTCGCCGTTACGGGCCATCATCGGACCTTTCCGACTCGCAATGACTCCTTCGGGAAAGTCTGGGAAGACATGCAGCCCCACGATTTTTTCCACGCCAAAATCTCGTAAGATGCCTTCATCGATCATCAATTGAGCGCCACCGGGGCTTTCCTCGGCTGGTTGGAAAATCAAAACGATCGTTCCACGAATCACTTCAGGATGTGTTGCTAAATATTTAGCAAACCCTAGCATCGTTGCCATATGGCCGTCATGACCGCAGGCATGCATTTTCCCTTCATGTTTGGAAACAAAGGAAACACCTGTCTCTTCTTTGATCGGCAGTGCATCGATATCCGTTCGAAAGGCCAGCGTCTTTCCTGGACGATCGCTGCGAAAGACAGCAATCAAGCCGGTTTCAATCACTGGATAGATTTCTTTGATTCCAAAGGATTGCAACTGACGCAGCAAGTATTCCTTTGTTTTGAACTCAGTTAACCCTAATTCAGGGATTGTATGTAATTCACGACGAAAACGAACCACGTCTTCGGTTAATTCTTTGACTGCTTGCGATACTTGCATGTTAAAACACCTTTCTATTCATTTCTTTTAAAAATATCCATAAAAACCAACGAATATTCAGTTTTTCATTGATATTGTTTAATATTATAGTATATAATTCGAATAATCTATAGTATAAATTGTCGAAATGTTTCGATTTTTATTGAAAAATTTACCCCTCGTTTTGGTACACTTATACGTAGAGTTACGAAAAATAAATTGGTTGAAAGGATGTGTCGTAGTTTGACAATATTCAAAGGTTCTGGCGTTGCGTTGATCACCCCTATGCTTCAAGATGGTTCGGTGGATTTCGATAAGCTGAAGGAGTTAGCGGAGTGGCATGTGCAGCAAGGAACGAATGCAATCATTGCATGCGGTACGACCGGTGAAGCATCCACGTTAGACGATGAAGAACATATCGCGGTGATCGAAGCGGTGGTAAAACAAGTTGCTGGTCGAATCCCAGTCATCGGCGGAACAGGCTCCAACAACACCCAACATGGGATCCATCTTTCAAAAGAAGCACAGCGCGTTGGTGCTGACGCATTATTGGTTGTAACACCCTACTACAACAAAGCGACCAAGAAAAGTTTAGTCGCTCACTATGAAGCAATCTGTCAAAGCGTTGAGCTGCCAGTGATCTTATACTCCGTCAGCTCAAGAACCGGCCTAAATTTAACACCTGAAGCTGTGGCAGAACTGAAAAAAATCCCTAATATCAAAGGCATCAAAGAAGCTAGCGGCGACATTTCGCAAATCGCAGAAATCGCTCGTCTTGCGGATGATGACTTTGCGATCTACTCAGGAAATGACGATCAAGTAACCCCAATTCTAGCTTTAGGTGGCTCTGGCGTGATTTCAACGATCGGCAATATCGCTCCGAAACAAACGGCACAACTCGTTGCTGATTTCTTAAATGGTGATGTAAAAGCCGCCATCAAAGAGCAATTGCGACAAAAACCGTTGATCGATGCGATTTTCAGTGAAGTAAATCCTGTGCCGATCAAAGCAGCGGTCTCCTTGCTAGGCAAATGCGAATTGCATTATCGTTTGCCTTTGGGTGTCCCAGAAGATGCGACCCTCGTTCATTTAGAAGAAGAAATGACCAATTACGGATTGCTGTAAGGAGGAGTTTTTGGTGAAACAGATTTTATTAAGCGGTGCAAACGGTCGTATGGGCAAAGTATTGCAAAGCCTGATCGCAAAGCACCCTCAGTTAGAAGTGGCCGCCGGCTTGGATCGTACCGAGCAATTAGATGGTCCCTTTCCGATCTATGATCGTCCAGAAAAAATCACGCAGCCGATCGATTTGGTGATTGATTTTTCTCATTATAGCAATGTCCCTGCCTTATTGAACTATTGTGTCGAACAGCAGCTGCCTATCGTGGTTGCTACAACTGGTTTGACGGAAGACACGCAGATGATGCTGCCGTTAGCTGCTAAAGTGATCCCAGTTTTCTATTCTGCCAATATGTCGTTGGGGATCAATGTACTGATCAAAGCACTACAAAGTATCACCCCCGCATTAGAAGCTGACTTTGACATTGAGATCATCGAAAAGCATCATAATCAAAAACTCGATGCACCAAGTGGTACAGCTTTGCTGTTGGCAGATAGTATCAATGACAGCTGCGAAACGAAAAAAGAGTATCTCTACGGGCGTGAAGGCAGTGATCTAGTAAATGATCGCAAGCAGATGGGCATCCATGCCGTTCGCGGCGGAACGATTCCTGGAGAACACATTGTCATCTACGCTGGGCAGGATGAAATCATTGAATTAAAACACACAGCGCTCTCCCGCGAAATCTTCGCCAATGGTGCGCTAAAAGCAGCGGAATTTTTAGCCGACCAACCAGCTGGTTTTTATTCCATGCAAAATCTAATCGACAAGTAAAGGTGGTCTCTCATGACAGAATTACAATTTTCCGATCCTTATCAATTAGCAAAATACATCAAAGAAGCAAATAAACAAACACCTGTAAAAGTCTATATCAATGGAGATCTTAGTAACGTCCAAGCAGATGGCATCCAATTGTTTGGTAACGGCACCTTCTATTTCGTGGTTGGTGACAGTCAAAAAGTGGCTGAGTTTTTAACCGCGCACCAAGACAAAATCACCGATCACTATCTGGAAAATGATCGCCGCAACTCAGCGATCCCTTTATTGGACTTGACGAAAGTCGATGCCCGTATCGAACCAGGTGCCTTTATCCGTGACCAAGCCATCATTGAAAAAAATGCCGTTATCATGATGGGGGCCGTGATCAACATTGGTGCCGTCGTTGGTGAAGAAACCATGATCGACATGGGTGCGATTTTAGGCGCCCGAGCAACCGTTGGGAAAAAAGCCCATATTGGCGCTGGTGCTGTCTTGGCTGGCGTTCTTGAGCCACCTTCAGCAAGCCCAGTCATCATTGAAGACAATGTTTTGATCGGTGCAAATGCTGTCATCCTTGAAGGCGTCCGTGTCGGCGAAGGTGCAGTCGTCGCTGCCGGTTCTGTGGTAACTGAAGATGTCCCTGCTGGAGCAGTCGTTGCTGGCTCACCAGCCAAAGTCATCAAAATGAAAGACGAGAAAACGAAAAGCAAAACCGAATTTTTAGACGATCTACGGGGCTAAACCGCGCTTTTCTCAAAAATAAACAAAAAAACGCAGTGCGGGTTCAGTGATGAGCCTGCGCTGCGTTTTGTCTAAAAAAGGGCGTGCCGAAAGCTTTTGGCACGCCCTTTTTCTATTGGCAAATGTTCTTGTAAAAGTGTTTATTCTGCTTGAAATTTTTTAATCGCTGCTTGGATCTCTTGATAGATCACGGCAACTTCTTCAAGGTCTTTTGCGTTTGCTCCACTGGCAAGGGGATGTCCGCCGCCATGATGGCGTTTGGCGATCTCATTGATCACTGGACCTTTCGAACGCATCCGCACCCGATAATAGCCTTCTGGTTGTTCGACAAAGATCGCCCAAGCCATCACTTCGTCGATTTTCCCTGGTAAGGAAACGACTGCTGAGGTTTCAGAATCCACTACGCCAAAACGCTGCTGCAATTCTTGTGATAGGATCACTTTGCCAGCACCAATCTCATCGATCTCGATGTTTTCGTAGACATACCCTGAAAGGCGAGCAACACTGCGAGAGACTTGATCCAATTGCCGATTGATCTTCGGTGCATCAAAACCGTAATCCAATAGTTCAGCCGCTAAGCGCAGCGTTGTCGCTGTCGTTGCCGGATATAAAAACCGTCCAGTATCACCAACAATGCCTGCATATAGCAGACGAGCCGCTTCTTGTGTCATCGTCAGTTCGTTTTGAAACATTTGCCAAAACGAAACGATCATCTCACTACAGCTGCTGGCTTTCGTATTGACCCAGACCAGCTCTCCGTAAGGCTCATCATTAGGGTGATGATCGATTTTGATCAATTTCGCCCCTTGATCATAGCGTTGGTCACTGACCCGTGGTGCATTGGCCGTATCTGTAACGATCACCAACGCTCCTTTATACAAATCATCAGGGATCGTCTGCATCAGCGCCAAGTAATCCAATCCTTCAACGGGTCCGCCGACTTGATAGATTTCTTTTTCGGGAAAACTAGCTCGTAAAATTTCTGCCAAGCCCACTTGTGATCCTAATGCATCTGGATCAGGGCGTTGGTGCCGATGGATAATGATTCGGTCGAATGCTTTGATTGTTGCAAGTATTTCTTCTTGTACCTTCATGAATGGTCTCAACTTTCTCTCTAAAATTTTTCCATAAGTGCCGTTTTCGATGATTTATGGGCGTTCCATTACTTGGCATACCACGATCGCTTTTGCCACTAAGGAATTTTCGATCGATACTTCGATATCGATTTTCGCCGAACGTCGCCCCAGTTCTAGAATCTTCGGTTGAATGATGATCTCGCTTTCTAATTGGATCAAACGGAAGTAATGCAGATTGACTTGCTCGATCCAACTATTGCGCCGTTGATTCAACTGCATGGTACGTTTTGCCGTATTCGCGATCACTTCACTCAAGACACCAAAAGAGATCGTTCCGACTTCATTGACCATTTGAGGCGTCACCGCAAAGCTGAAATGTGGCTGCGGCAATTTATTCCCTTCAAAATCTTGTTCGATGACTTGCATCTGTCCCGAGATTTGGTCTGAAATCGTATCTGAAATTTGTGTTTGTCGTTGGACCATCTGCATCGCTTTCATGATGTCTTGGCGTGTAACGATCCCAATCAAAGAAAGGTCATCTGCTACGACGGGCATCACTTCTAAGCCATCCCAAATCATCTGATGGCTGGCAGAGGCCACACTCATCTCTTTTTTTACGACCCGTGGTTCCCGGGTCATGATTCGTTCGATGATCTGCGTGTCAGGCTTTTCTAGGACATCTTTGGCTGTGATGATCCCAACGACCCGCATATTCTTGTTGACGACTGGATAGCGGGAGTGGTTGGTAGACTCCGAAAGCAGTTTGTAATCCTTGACCGTATCAAAGGTGTGTAGATACTTGGTTTTTTCCAATGGCATATAAATGTCACTCACCAGCATGATGTCCTTTTTGATCAGCTGGTCGCTCAAGGCACGGTTGATCATCGTTGCCACGGTAAAGGTGTCATAGGTCGTTTGTAAAATCGGCAGCTCCAATTCGTCTGCTAAGCGACAGATTTCCTCTGAGGTTTCAAAGCCCCCCGTGATCAAGACGGCTGCGCCATCTTCCAGTGCCAACTTGTGGACTTCGTTACGGTTTCCGACGATCACTAAGGAACCAGGCGTGATGTAGCGTTCCATTGCCGATTCCTTCATGGCGCCGATAACAAATTTGTTCAAGTCTTTGTCTAAACCGGCTGCGCCGCCCAAAACATCGCCTTCAATGATTTGGACGACTTCGCCGAAAGTTAGTTTTTCAATGTGTTTCTTTAGTTTCCGTTCAATCCGAATGGTTCCCACACGTTGGATCGTTGAAACCAAGCCGATATTTTCCGCATCTTTGATCGCCCGATAGGCTGTTCCTTCACTGACATTCAAGTCTTTTGCGATTCCCCGCACCGAGATGCGATCGCCTACAGGCAGATTCTCGATATGCGCTAAAATCAAGTCGTGTTTTGTCGCCATAATTATCCCCTATTCCTACTACGAATCTTCCTGTTGCTTAAACTTCTAATGTCTCACCGACTGCAAGGATCTGGCCCACACCTGCCGGCAATAAATTCACGAAGGTTTGCGGATCTTGCTTGATCATTGGAAACGTATTGTAATGGATTGGTACTACTTTGCTCGCGTTTAAAAGCGCCGCTGCTGTTGCAGCATCTTGAACGCCCATCGTAAAATTATCCCCGATCGGTAAAAACGCCACATCGATGTCGAAACGTTCACCGATCATCGCCATATCGCTAAAGAGGGCAGTATCGCCAGCGTGGTAGATGGTTTTGCCTTCTGCTTCTAGAATGATCCCCACTGGATTGCCCATATAGATCATCGTTCCGTCTTCTTCAAGACCAGAGCTGTGTTTCGCTTCCACCATTGAGATTTTGCCAAACGGGAACTCAAAAGAGCCTCCCATATTCATGCCATGCGTCTCAGTAACGCCTTTGCGGGCTGCATAGCGGCAAATTTCAACGACACTGATCACTGGTGCTTCATTTCTTTTGGCGATCGGCACCATGTCCCCAATATGATCGCTATGACCATGCGTGATCAAAAGCCAATCGGTTTCCACTGTGTCTGCATCCAAATCAGTCAGAGCATTTCCAGTAATAAAAGGGTCAAACAACAATTTTTGGCCATCCGCTAATTGGATAGCAAGCACCGAGTGTCCGTGATACGTAAGTTTCATACAACATTCCCCTTTCCATCTAAGTAATACAGTCTAATATTTTTCATTATAACAGATAACGCCAGAAATCCAAAAGCACAAATTCTGGCAGCTTTATTACATCCGTCCTTTTTCTGGTTCTTGTCAAGAAAAATAAAAAAACTGTTCTACCCTTTCTGAATAAGGAATAGAACAGTTCGACCTGATGACTTCAAGCGATCATAGCGTTTTCTTACGTCCGCCTTGTTTATAGATGCGCCAGACTGTTAAGAATAACGCCGTGATACAAAGAAGGAACGCCCCAAAGAAGGTGATTTTCATGCCATAGGCAAAAATATCTGCCCGACCTGCGATATAGGTCGTCACATGCTTCCCATAGGCTTGACTCATTGCGGCATAAAGAATCGTCGTTGCTAAGGATATCCCTAAGACCATGCCCAAGTTACGGGCAAAGGAATTTAGACTACCTGCCACCCCAAGATTTTCTTTGGTGACGCTGCTCATCACCATCGTATTGTTGGGGGATTGGAACAACGAATTGCCTAACCCCATGATGGCAGTAGCGACGACATAGTACCAAATCGGCGTATGCTGATTCATAAACATATACATCAGCTGAGTGATGGACAGCAACGCTAAGCCAGCTAAGACCAAGATCTCCGGTCCTATACGGTCGGTCAAATAGCCGCTAAGTGGTGAACCGATGACCATCATCAAAGGAAAGACCATCATCAGCATTCCTGCCACGCTCGGCGTTAAGCCTCGGGCACTTTGCAAGTAAAAGGGAATCACGACATTGACAAAAAAGTTTGCAGAAAAGATCAGCAACGCCGTGATCAGGCTCATGGTGAAAATTTTATTACGAAAGATCCCAAAGGTAATCAGCGGTTTGCTCACACGCGCTTCTACTCGCAAAAAGACGATGAATGCCACTAAGGCGATCCCCACCAACAGCAGCGGCAGCCACGTTAGAAAGCCACGCTCTTGTCCAAGAAAAATGCCGCCGAAGAAGCTGATAATTGCAATTGAAAACAGCACAAACCCGGTTTTATCGATGGAATCATGACTCATGGTGATATCTTTTGGCAACACCTTTTCTCCAGCAATCATCGTCAGAATACCGACTGGAACATTGATCCAAAAAATAAACGGCCAAGAAAAATGCGCCAAAATCACTCCGCCTAATCCAGGACCGGCGATGGAGCCTAACGAAACAAAGGCACCAATCATCCCTAAGGCACGTCCTCGTTCACTCATAGGAAAAACTTCAGTAATGATTCCGGTATTTGTCGCCATCGTCATGCTGGCACCGATCGCTTGCACGACTCGGGCAAATAGCAGAAATGCTAAGGAATGATTAAACCCGCATAACAGAGAACCGATAATAAAAATTAGCATCCCCAAGCGGAATACTTTGATCTTGCCCCAACTATCCCCTACCTTACCGAATAACAAAAGGCAGGCACAAACGATCATCAAGTAGACGGATACGACCCACTCCGCTTGATTCATAGGGACACCCATATCTGCCGAGATCGTCGGCAAAGCGATATTTACGATACTCCCATCCAGTGTTGACATAAAGGTAAACATCGAAACAGCAATGAGAATCCACCACTTTCTCTGTTGTACTATGGGATTTTCTTGATAACTATTCACAAATCGACCATCCTCTCTTTGCTTGTTTTGTTCCTCTAGTCTTAGGGGGACAACTTTGTATTATTGATCGAAATCCATTCGCCGTCAATCCTTATCTGCTCATCACGACCAAAATAAGGGTCATTTTGTAAAAAAAACGCCACCTGTTTTCTTACATAAAAAAAGACAAAAGCTTCGGTGAGAAGAAATCGGCCGTCAAACGGCTATTCTTTCACCTGCTTTTGTCAGTAGGTCAAAACGAATTATTTACGGTTGCGATTTCTTTGGCTTGATTCCATGATGACCGGCAAGATGACTGGACGGCGTTTGGTTTGTTCAAACAAGAAACGACTCAAACGATCACGGATATCTTGTTTCAATTTGCTCCATTCAAACTCTTCATCATGAAGGTGTTTTTCTACGATTTCTTCCACGATCTCGCCACTTTCACGAATCAGATCGCGACTGGCTTTCACGTAGACGAATCCACGAGAAGTGATTTGTGGTGCAGAAATAATTTTCTTTTCACGACGATTGATCGTCACTACCGCAACGAAGATTCCGTCTTCAGATAAGACTTTGCGGTCTCGCAAGACAATATTCCCAATGTCACCGACACCGATCCCATCGATCATGACGTTTTCAGCTGGAACCGCACCTGCGGCAAGCATTTCGCCTTTTTTGTACTCTAACACATCTCCACGAGCAGTAATGAAGATATTTTTCATCGGAATCCCGACTTCTTGCGCCAAGTCCACATGGGCGGCTAATTGGCGGTACTCGCCTTGAATAGGGATAAAGTACTTCGGTTTCATCATATTCAACATCAGCTGCAGATCATTCGGGTTGGCATGACCAGAAACACGGAAATTATCCGAGATCTGTTTTACGGTACCGCCAGCGCGATAGATGATATCTTCCGTTTTCGCAACCACAGTTTCCATTGCCGTTGTCGGCGTCGTTGTGATGTAAACAAGATCTCCTTCTTTGATGCGCAGCGTCCGGTGAGAGCCGTTGGCCATTTTTTGCAACGCTTTGATTGGTTCACCCATACGACCTGTTTCTAAAATCAGCAACTGTTCGTCTGAGTATTTTTTCATTTCTTTTTGGGTGATCAGCAAGTCTTCGGCAGGTAATTTTAATTTCCCTAACTTCATGGCCGTTTTGATGATCCGACCAAAATCTTGCCCGGTCAAAACGACTTTGCGATCAGAACGAAACGCCGCATCTAATACTTGTTGCACCCGTTGCAAATTGCTGGCAACACTAGCAACGATGATTCGACCTTCCCAATAACGGATATTGTCGTAAACTTCATCTTGGATCGTCAATTCAGAAGCGATCGGCGTTGGATTTTCGGCATTTGAAGACGTGCTTAGCAATGCTAAGACGCCTTCTTTTCCAATTTCCGCTAAGCGGCCAAAATCGGTTTGATACATAGGGATCGCTGTTTGGTCAAACTTGAAATCTCCTGTATAAACGATATTGCCAGCTTCTGTTTTGACGCTGATCCCAACAGAATCAGGGATAGAATGGGTCGTACGGAAAAAGCTGATGGTCGCATGACCAAAGTCGATCTCCGAATGTTCATCGATCACATGAAAATCTTTGAAGCGCTTGGTAGCTTCATTTTTATTCACGGTCAATTTTGCTAGTTCGATCGTTAACTCGGTCCCAAAGACTGGTACTTGGATATTCTCCAAGAAATAAGGCAATGCACCAATCGCATCTGCATGCCCATGGGTCAAGAAGACACCCGCCACACGGTCGGCATTTTCTTCTAAATATGTGAAGTCTGGAATCACTGTATCGATCCCTAATAATTCATTTTCTGGATAACGGACACCGCAATCCAGCACAAATATATCCTCGCCAACTTCAGCAATGTACATGTTCTTTCCGTTTTCGCGTACACCGCCAAGAGGAATGATTTTTATCGTTTCCACTTTTATTCACCTCTTAATTTTTTTCTACTGTATTATTTCCCAAGCATAAGCCGTCCCTATTATTATACAACAAAAAAAAGAAAAGCGTGGCATTCACCACACTTTTCTGAAAAACTTATGGTTTACACATGAACTAATCCTTGCTGATGCAGGCTTTCGGCGATTTGAACGGAGTTCCATGCCGCACCTTTCAGCAAATTATCAGAAACGACCCATAAATGCAAGCCGTTTTCGACATCCAAATCTTTGCGAATCCGACCAACAAAGGTTTCTGTTTTGTCCACACTGGTCAAAGCTTGCGGGTACACTTGTTGACTTGGATCATCTTGCAAGACGGCTCCTGGCGCTTCGCTGATCCACTGTCTGACTTCCTCAACACTAGCATGGTCTTTGGTCTCGATATAAATCGACTCTGAATGACCGCTAAACACAGGGATCCGAACACACGTAGCTGCTACTTTGATCTGCGTATCTTCCATGATCTTCTTCGTTTCATTGATCATTTTCCACTCTTCGTAAGTATAATCCTCTTCGGCGAAAACATCGATTTGCGGCAAGGCGTTAAACGCGATCGGGTAGTGCTTCTTGTCGCTGCCTGCTGGTAAAATCTCAGGGTTTAGTTCATCAGCGGCTTTGCCAGCTAATAATTCTTGAGATTCACGAGTCAATTCAGCCAAGGCTTGGGCGCCAGCACCTGAAACTGCTTGATACGTTGAAACCAAGACCCTCGATAAACCGACTTTTTGACGAATTGGTTCTAACGCCACCATCATTTGAATCGTTGAACAATTCGGATTGGCAATGATTCCTTTATGTTGCGCTAATGCATGAGGATTCACCTCAGGAACGACTAGAGGAACATTCGGGTCCATCCGAAAATGACTGGTATTGTCGATCACGACTGCACCGTGTTTGACTGCTTCTGGAGCAAATTGTTTTGAAATGCCGCCACCGGCACTGAACAATGCAATATCGACGCCTGCAAAGGAATCTGTGGTCAGCTCTTGAATAACGAGCGGTTCATTTTTGAACACAAGGGTCTTCCCAGCAGAACGTTTGGATGCCAACAACGTTATTTTTTTGATCGGCAACGTGGTCTTCTCCAACATCTCAATCATTTTTGTTCCTACTGCGCCGGTAGCCCCGACAACTGCTACGTGATACCCTGTACTCATCAAATCACTCCTCGAATAAAAATACATTTTTACTAGTTTATCATATCTTGTAAAAAAGAAAAGACCTTTCGTGGAAAGAAGCGCAAAAAGAAGGCTATACTGTCTAAATTTTTAATCTTTTTACCCTTTGCAGAAAAAATCTACCTATATTTAAGGGTTATCATTTGTCACATTCAGGTGTTATAGGATATAATACCGACAGAAGGAATTTTGGGGAAGATTCTTTCCAACGTGCATGGGGAAATTAAAAATACCCAAAACATTGAATGAGGCAAGAATTGCATATGCAATTCTTGCCTCATTTTTATGCTTCATTCGATTCTTCGTTGTTTACTTTCACGATAGCAAAGCCTTTGTTATCAATAATCATCGTTTCATCTTCCAGTTGGACAAACTGTTCCATCAGGATCGAATCAGGACGAGAAAGGGTGATTTGGTCATCGCCCGTATTGAAAATACCGATGATCCGCTGTGCCCCTAACTCTCGTTCGAAAATGATCAGTCCATCCTCTTCCGAAACCCAGTTCCAACTCAAGGAACCTTCTGATAAGGCTTTCTGGTTGTCTTTGCGAATGCTGATCAATGAGCGAGTGAAATGCAGGAGATCACGATCTTGCTTTTCTTCTTCCCAAATCATACATTTGCGGCAATCCGGGTCCATATCGCCGGTCAAACCGATCTCATCACCGTAATACAGGCAAGGAACGCCTTGTTGCAGATACGTAAAGGCCATCACTTGGCGCATCAAGTCTTTGTCTCCTCGAGCCAAAGTTAACAAGCGTGGGGTATCATGAGAATCCAAGATATTGAACTGTACCTGGTTGGTTTGCTCCCGATACAACATCAGCTGGTTATTTAATTCCGAGACCATTTTCGTCATGGAGATCTCGTCTTTGACAAAATATTCAATGATTGCATCCGTAAAGGCGTAATTCATGACTGCATGAAACTCGTCGCCTTGTAACCACCGTTGAGAAGAGTGCCAAATTTCCCCAAGGATATAAAAATCATCTTTGGCATCATCACACACTTGGCGGAATTTTTTCCAGAAGTGGTGACTGACTTCATTGGCAACGTCCAAGCGCCAAGCATCGATATCAAACTCTTCGATCCAATAACGAGCGATCTTCAACAAATAATCTTGCACGTCGGGATTTTCTGTATTGAGTTTTGGCATATGCGGCGTAAAGGCAAACACATCATAGGTGATGTCATAAGCATCTTCAAAGTTTTCCCCTTCTTTGTAGTTGACAGGAAACTCATTGATGTGGAACCAATCAGCAAAGGGCGAATCTTTGCCGTTTTTGATGACATCTAGCCATTGATGCGAAGTATCCCCCATATGATTGAACACAGCATCTAGCATGACTTTAATGCCGCGTTTGTGGCATTCCTCCACTAAGCGTTTAAAGGTATCGTTATCTCCAAACGCTGGATCAATGGCTAAATAATCGATGGTATCATACTTGTGATTCGAATAGGCCTCAAAAATCGGACAGAAGTAGATTCCATTGATGCCTAGATCGACGAGGTAATCCAAATGATCGATGACCCCTTGCAGATCCCCGCCGAAAAAGTCTTGGCGATCGGGATTTTTTGAGCCCCAGGGCAATACACCTTCTGGATCATTTGATGGGTCCCCATTTGCAAAGCGTTCAGGGAAGATTTGATACCAAACGGTTTCTTTTGCCCACTCGGGAATTTTGAAACGATCGGCTTCTTGGAAGTAAGGCATCCGAAAATAATTGTTGTTCATTTCTAAATATTGCTGCTCAAAAGGATAGACCCCGTGGTCTCCATAAAAGACATGCAACCCATCGTAACTTTCGATGGAAAAGCCGTAAGACAAACGGCGGAATTCTGCTCCGACCGATACTTGCCAATAATCATGCAAGTCCGTGGAAAGAATTTTTTTCATTTCAATTCTTTGCTGGTACCAAGCTTCTTTATACAGTGTGTAAGGATCACCGCAAAGCAGCTGGACATGGCGGACGTCTTGACGGGCGGTACGCAAACGGATATGCATTTTATCCTTCTCGTACAAATACGCAAATTCACTTTCGGGACGATGATAAATGGCAGTAGTATTCATAGCAGACTCCTTTGACTTGTTTGATATACTCATTGTCGCACAAATCAGAAGTCAAAACAAGAGAAAAACGCAATCGGTTGCTTTATCTAAAAAATCGATAATATAAGTTAATATGAAATTAATTCAGCAATTGAAAAGCAAACGATTGCTTCGCCCTTTTTTAATCAAACGGCGTATTTTTCTCACATTGATTGCCAGTCCGTAAAATGTCATATTTCCGCAAGATCCCCACTGCCTCCGTCAACGACTGACTCAACTGCTGGATATCTTCTGCAGCCATTTGAGCGGTTTTGGCATTCAAGCGGTCTTCCACTTGTTTTTTCTTTTGGACAAACAACTGCTTCCCAGCTTCTTCCAAATAAACATTGACGTTGCGGCGATTGACGCCGTTGGTTTTGCGGACCACAAAGCCAGCCTTTTCTAACCCCGAGATCGAACGACTGATTTGGACTTTTGACGTACCGATTTGCTGGGCCAACTCGGACATCGTGATTCCTTCATTACTAGAGATCACCACGAGTTCCAAGATTTCCATTTTGGTCAATTTTAAATCTTCCAGACCGATTTCTTCAAACAATATGTTTCCCATCAGCGAAAAGATTTCCGCAAATACCGCCATATTGAATGTTCCTAACGCTTTTTCCATACTCTCCCTCTTTTCTGTCTTTAGTTTAGTATAAATTATTTGTTTAAACAATGATAATCGTTGATTTTTGTTAACCATTATGATAGCGTGGTTACATAATGAAAATAATCGTGAAAACGGCAAGAAAAGAGTGACAGCATGTTAGAATTAAAAGATATCAAGAAGTATTATACGGTTGGCGCCAGTACTACAAAAGCCCTCGATGGTGTCTCCGTCGCCTTTCGTAAACAAGAGTTTGTTGCCATTTTAGGGCCAAGCGGCTCTGGGAAAACAACCATGTTGAACGTGATCGGCGGCTTAGATAATTACGATTCTGGTGATATGATCATCAACGGCAAATCAACGAAATCCTTTAAAGATCGTGACTGGGATGCGTATCGGAACAATTCGATCGGCTTTGTCTTCCAAAGCTACAATTTGATCAGTCATTTAGGCATCATCGACAACGTCGAGCTTGGGATGACCTTGAGCGGTGTGTCAAAAGAAGAAAAACGCGCCAAAGCAACCGATGCTTTGACGCGTGTGGGCTTAGCTGAGCATATGCACAAAAAACCAAATCAGCTTTCTGGTGGTCAAATGCAGCGGGTAGCGATCGCTCGTGCCTTAGCAAATGATCCTGATATCCTTCTTTGTGATGAACCAACAGGTGCCTTGGATTCAGAGACCAGTGTCCAAATCATGGAACTGATCCAAGAACTATCAAAAGAAAAATTGGTCATCATGGTTACTCATAATCCTGAATTGGCGCACAAATACGCTGGACGGATCATTGAGTTCAAAGACGGACGAATCATTAAAGATTCGAACCCTCATGTCGAAGGACAAAAGAAAGACCAATTCGAATTAAAACACACAAAAATGAGTTTCATGACTGCCTTACGTTTGTCGTTTAACAATATCCGCACCAAAAAAGGGCGCACCTTCTTGACAGCCTTTGCTTCTAGTATCGGGATCATCGGAATCGCCATTGTTTTGTCACTGTCAACGGGATTCCAAAAACAAATCGACAATACCCAGTCAGAAACATTAGCTCGTTTTCCGATCACGATCTCGCAAGTAGCCACTGAACAAGATCCATCAGCCATGGGAACGCGGGAGAAATCTGAAGATTTCCCTTCAGATAAAGAGGTCACTGCCAAATTAAGTGATGCGGATCGTGCAACCCATATCAATAAAATCGATCAAGAGTTTCTCGATTACATCAACGACATTGATCCTGAATTAAGCAACAATATCGGCTACACTCGTTCCACTTCCTTGAACCTTTTCCGTAAGATCGATGATACTGTGGAACAAGTCAGCTTCTCCAATGCATCACCTGACAATGAACAGACCAATGCCATGATGTCTGCCATGAGTGCCTCCACCGGGATTGGGGTTTCGACTTTCCCCGAGCAGTTATCAGAGGATAACGGCAATTTCTTAAAAGACAACTACGACCTTTTAGAAGGCAGCTACCCAAGTGCTAGCACAGATGTCGTTTTGATCGTCGATGAAAACAACGTAACGAATGTCAATGCATTGATCAATCTCGGTTTTGACATTGAAGATGGCGACAAGGTGTCCTTCGACGATATCGTGGGAACAAAAATCACATTGGCGTCTAATGATGCCTTTTACACCGAATTACCAACTGGAAACTTCATTCCAAATCAAGATTTAAATGAAGTTTTCGATAACAGCGGCAACAAAGAACTAACGATCAGCGGAATCTTACGTATCAAGCAAAACTCTACGATGAACTTGCTGTCAACTGGCATTGCCTACAGTGATGCCCTCGCGCAAGAAGTCATCAAAGAAAACCAAGACTCAGCGATCGTCCAAGCCCAAAAAGACAGCGACACCAACGTGATGACGAATGAACCCGTTGACGAAAGTGCCAAAGATTCATTGATCGCTTATCTTGGCGGCAGTGATTTACCAAACAGCATTATGATCTATCCGAATGATTTCAGTGCCAAAGAAAAAATCCTTGATTACTTGGATGACTTCAACAAAGGCAAAGACAAAGAAGACCAAATCGTTTATTCCGATTTAGCGGGTACGATGACTCAATTGACTGGTGGCTTGATGGATGCCATCACCTACGTCTTGATCGCTTTTGCAGGAATCTCCTTGGTAACTAGCATGATCATGATCGGTATCATCACCTACACCTCTGTGCTAGAACGTACGAAAGAAATTGGGGTCTTAAAAGCATTAGGTGCTCGTAAAAAAGACATCACCCGCGTCTTTGATGCCGAAACCTGTATTTTAGGGATCGCTTCAGGAGCTTTAGGTGTCCTGATTGCTTGGTTAGCCACATTCCCGATCAACGCGATCTTATATAGTATGACTGATCTCGAAAATGTTGCTCAATTAAATCCAGTCCACGGCCTGATCTTGATTGCCGTCAGCACCGTCCTAACGATGATCGGCGGCCACATACCAGCTCGAATGGCAGCGAAAAAAGATGCAGCGATCGCTTTACGCGCCGACTAATTTTATAAAAAACCTAACAGACAGCAGCCATTCCTTTGGCTGCTGTTTTTTTGTCCTTCCTTCTGACGTCCAAAAGGTTTCTCTTGAAAAATTCATAAATGAGGAATACAATAGATTTGTTTTTAGGTATACCTAAAAAGATAGGACGTGAAACGATGAATGAAGAAAAAAAATTGATCCAAGCGGCCAACGGTCCTAGCTTGGAAGAAATAAATAATACAGTTGCCATTCCAAAAAACGGTAGCTTTTGGCGCAATCTTTTAGCGTTTTCTGGTCCTGGGGCATTGGTAGCCGTGGGCTATATGGACCCAGGAAACTGGATCACCTCGATCGGTGGCGGTGCTGAATATGGCTATCTCTTACTTTCTGTGATCTTGATTTCCAGTTTGATCGCTATGCTGCTGCAATACATGGCAGCCAAGCTAGGGATCGTGACCCAGATGGACCTTGCGCAAGCAACTCGTAAACACACCAGCAAAGGCTTAGGCTTTGTCTTGTGGATCGTCACCGAATTGGCTATCATGGCAACGGATATCGCGGAAGTGATCGGAGGAGCGATCGCTCTCAATCTACTATTCGGCTTACCTTTATTAGTTGGGGTCATCTTAACGATTTTCGATGTACTGCTTCTGCTCTTTTTAATGAAATTGGGTTTCCGAAAAATCGAAGCGATCGTCATGACACTGATTTTGGTCATTATGCTGGTCTTTTGTTACGAAGTCATTATTGCTCAACCAAATTTGCCTGCTGTCTTGCAAGGCTTTATTCCCCAAAAGCAAGTCTTGAACCATGGGCAGCTGACAATGGCGTTGGGGATCGTTGGTGCGACTGTGATGCCGCATAATCTCTATCTGCATTCTTCGATCTCCCAGTCACGAAAAATCGATCGCAGCGATACCCAAGAAGTGGCAACGGCCGTGCGGTTCGCTACTTGGGATTCCAATATCCAATTATCCGCTGCCTTTTTGGTCAATTGCCTGCTTTTGATCTTAGGAAGTGCCTTGTTCTTTGGTCATAGTGAAGAAGTCGGCACCTTCTCCGCGCTGTTTGATGCTTTGCAAGATTCCTCCATTGCTGGTGCTGTCGCCAGTCCAGTCTTGAGCGTTCTGTTTGCCGTGGCGCTCTTGGCATCTGGTCAAAATTCAACGATCACTGGGACACTGACGGGGCAAGTCGTGATGGAAGGATTTATCCATATGAAGATCCCTACTTGGGCGCGACGTCTGATCACCCGTGGCTTATCGGTGATCCCCGTTTTGCTTTGTACGATTTACTTTGGCGGTAACGAACAAGCCTTGGACGATCTGCTGATCTATTCGCAAGTCTTTTTAAGCATCGCCTTACCCGTTTCGATGATTCCGTTGGTTCTTTTTACCAGCTCAAAAAAAATCATGGGGGAACGCTTCAAGAATCCGCTATGGGTCTCTACCTTAGGCTGGATCTGTGCCCTTGCACTGACGGTCTTGAATGTCCGCTTGATCATCGAAACACTCGGCAACTTCTAATAGAAAAAAAGCTTACGAGCTAGCCTCGTAAGCTTTTTTTGGTTAATTCGTTTCTAAATCATGTAAAAACAGACCGCTCAACAGTTTTGGTTCAAACCAAGTTGATTTTGGCGGCATAATTTCTCCCGCATCGGCGACTGCCAAAAGATCGGCCATTTGCGTTGGATACATGGAAAAGGCCAATGTCCATTCTCCGCTATCTACCAAACGTTCCAATTCTTCTGGACCACGAATTCCGCCGACAAAATCAATGCGTTTGTCTGTCCGCACATCTTGGATCGCGAAAATATCAGCCAGCACGTATTGTTGTAAAAGCGACACATCCAGCTGTCCTACCGCATCTTGCGGCACAGCTTCCGGCTTGATGGTCAACTCCCACCACGCATGGTTTAGGTACAGATGAATCGAACCACGTTGCGCTGGTTTCTTCCTTGTAGTTTCTCGAATCGTAAAATGCTGGGCTGCCTGCTCAAAAAAGTTTTCTGGCACTGGTACCCGCAAAACCCGATTGTATTCCCAAATCGCTAATTCATTTTCTGGGAATAAAATCGCTAAAAAGCGGTCGCTTTCTTGACTGCTTTGGCCATCGGCTCGCTTTTGCAAGCCGACTTTGACTGCTGACTCTGTGCGGTGATGCCCATCCGCAATATAAAGGGCATCTACAGCTTGAAACTGCTGGGCAAAAGAGGCGACTAGCGCTGGATCATCGATCAGCCAAACACGATGTTGCACCTCATGATAGCTGACAAAATCATAGATTGGCGCATGCTCTGCTTGCCACGCATCGATCGCTTCTTTGACTGCTGCTGGTTGGCGATAGCTCAAGAAAATCGGACTTGTATTGGCATCACATGCCAGAATATGATTGATCCGATCGATTTCTTTTTCTGGACGGGTAAACTCGTGTTTCTTGATTTTCCCAGCGACGTAATCATCGATCGAGGTACAGGCGACAAGCCCCGTTTGGCTTCTACCAGCCATCGTCAATTCATACAAATAATATGCGGGCGCCGTTTCTTGAATCAACCAGCCTTCTTCTTGAAAAGATGCAAGATTTTCCGCCGCTTTTTGATACACCTGTGGATCATAAGGATCGATTCCTGGCAAGTCGATCTCCGAACGGTCGATGTGGAAATAGCTGTAAGGATTGCCTTGCGCAAACGCTGCGGCTTCTTGTGAATTGACCACGTCATACGGTAGCTCGGCCACTTTTTCTGCCAATGAGGCTTCTGGACGAATGGCTTTAAACGGAAATACTTGAACCATTAATACCCAACCTCCTGATTCTTGATGACCCGTACACGAACGATATTTTCGTTCTCCCGCAGTTTATCGGCTAATTGATTCAATAAGGCTTCATCTTCAGAAGCGACATCGGCTAGGGTGTAAGCAAAGTCTTCCCGTCCACGATTCAGCATATTGTCGATATTGATTCCAGATTCCGCAATGATCGATGAAATCTGACCTAACATATTCGGTACATTGCGATTGATGATCGTCAGACGATAAGGCGAATGAAAAGCCATCTCAACAGTTGGAAAATTCACTGAGCGCTTGATGGTTCCAAATTCCAAGAATTTTTTCAATGTTCGGGCTGCCATTTTGGCACAGTTGACTTCGGCTTCTTCTGTTGATGCACCTAAATGCGGCAAGACGAGGACTTTTTCATTGTGCAGCAATTGTTCATCCGCAAAATCAGTCGTATAGCCCGCTAGACGGTCAGCTTTTAACGCACGTAAAACGGCATCTGTATCGACGATTTCTTTACGAGAAAAGTTGAATAGCTTCGTTGTTGGTTTCATTTTCGCAAGTTCGGCTTCCCCGACGAGATGATGCGTGTTTTCCATTAGCGGCACATGAACCGTAATAAAATCACAGGTTGAAAAGACTTCCGCAATATCATTGGCACGCTTGACCCGACGAGAGATCGTCCAAGCAGTATCCACTGACACGTAAGGATCATAACCGACTACTTCCATCCCTAGACGATAAGCATCGTTGGCGACCATCGCTCCAATAGAACCAAGGCCGATGATTCCTAACTTTTTGCCTTCTAACTCTGTTCCAGCAAATTGACTTTTTTGCGCTTCTGCTTGTTCTTCCACATTATCACCGCTCAAGGTTTGGACCCATTGGGCACCTCGTAAAATCGGACGGACACTTAAGAGCAGACTAGCGATCACTAATTCTTTGACCGCATTGGCATTGGCGCCTGGCGTATTAAAGACGACGATCCCTTTTTCAGTACATGCTTTGACGGGAATGTTGTTGGTCCCAGCCCCTGCACGGGCAATACCTAAGACACTTTCAGGAAAAGCGTAATCGTGCAATTTCTGGCTGCGCAGCAAAATCCCTTGCGGTTGGTCGCTTTCGTTGATGGCATACTTTTCTTTTTCTAAACGCTGTAATCCTTCTGGTGCGATCGCATTGAATGTTTTGATTTGGAACATTTATTTGACCTCCGCTTCAAATGATTTCATAAAGTCGACTAACGCTTGAACGCCAGCTAATGGAAAGGCATTGTACAAGCTTGCTCGCATTCCTCCAACGGAACGATGCCCTTTCAAGTTCTCAAAGCCAGCTTTGACAGCTTCTTCATTGAAGCGCTGATCTAATGCTTTATCCCCTGTCACAAAAGGAATATTCGTTAGTGAACGGCTATCAACAGCCACAGGACTACTGTAAAGAGCAGAGGCTTCGATCGTTTCGTATAAAAGCGCCGCTTTTTGGCGGTCTTGTTCTAAAATGGCAGGAATGCCGCCTAATTCTTCCAACCATTCAAACACCAATTTAGCAATATAGATAGCATACGTTGGTGGTGTATTGTACAATGAGTCATTTTTAGCCTGTAGACGATAATCCAGCATTGGAGCGAAGACAGCATCATCATTGAGTAAATCTTCTCGGATGATCACTACCGTCAACCCTGCAGGACCAATATTCTTTTGGGCCCCAGCATAAATCACACCAAAGTCTTCTACGCGATAGTCATTGGCTAAAATATTTGAGGACATATCCGCTACGATCGGCACGTCGCCAGCCTGCGGAATCGTTTGAAAGGCCGTCCCTTCAATGGTGTTGTTCGTGGTGATATGCAAATAAGCCGCTTCTTGATCGATCGCATCTTCTGAAATTTCTGGAATATAGGTAAAGTTTTGATTCTCACTAGAGGCAACAACTTCCACCGTCACGTTTCCAAGCGCTTTTGCTGCTTCAATAGCTTTTTTCGACCAAGAACCGGTATTTACGTATAAGGCTTTTTTGTTTTGTGCAAGATTTAAAGGGATCATACTGAATTGGAGACTCGCGCCGCCTTGTAAAAACAGTACCTGATAGTTTTCAGGAATTCCCATTAATTTTCGTAAAAGTGCTTCTGCATCTTTAATGATCGCTTCAAACAAGGAGGACCGATGACTCAGCTCCATAACGGACATCCCACTTCCGCGGTAATTCAAAAGTTCGGATTGTGCTTTCTCCAATACGGGACGGGGCAATACGGCAGGACCAGCTGAAAAGTTATAAACTGTCATACAAAAAATCTCTCCTTTATGTTAGATGTGAAAATCATTATAACAGATAGCCGAAAATGAAAAAAGCCTTAAAAGAGAAAATAATTTTGAATTTTCAGAAAAGACTACCAATTTCTTAACGTTCGTCATTTCGGCATTTTTTCAAACAGCCAGCGAGAAATTTCATTGTAAACGATCTCGCGATTGCGCTCATTCAAAATCTCATGCCGGCCCTGCTCAAGCAAATACATCGTCACGTCAGCATTTTGCTTCAGCTGCTGAGCCAATTGGCGGACGCTTTTGCCATAGTGCCCCACAGGATCATCTGCACCTGAAATCAAGAGCAGCGGCAATTCTGGATCAATCCTGCGCAGTTGATCCGGATCACTGGCAGTTTGCGTCAATGTAAAGAGATCCTTGTAAGCCGCTAAGGAAAAATGAAATTGCGTGTAAGGGTCCTTCAAGTAGCGATCCACTTGTTGCGGATCACTGGTCAACCAATCCTTGGCGGTCCGATTGGGACGAAAACGCCGGTTGTGCTGGCCAAAAACCAGCTGTTCCATTACGTGATAAGGCCATTGCTGAGCGGCAAACGGGCGCAACAAGTTCGTGACAAGTTTGCCTCCTTGCATCAGCACGGCTTTTTCCATCGTGGTGCCCATGATGATCGCTCCTGACAATGGATGTGGCTGACTAAACAAATAATTCCGCAACACCAGAGACCCCATACTGTGCCCTAAGATAAAGCATGGTCGGTCTGGGTAGCAAGCAGCTGCGTACTGATGGACCACTCCCACATCTGCCACTAAATAGTTGGCGCCCTCTTTTTCACCAAAATGCCCATAGGCCTGTGTTTCTTTCACGGATTGCCCATGCCCTAAGTGATCATGACCGACCACCGCATAGCCTTGCGCAGTCAAACATTCCGCAAACTCGTGGTAACGTTCAATGTGTTCGATCATTCCGTGAACGATTTGCACGACTGCTTTCGGCTGTTCTTCTGGCAGCCACGTTTTGACAAAAAGCTGATCCTTCCCATTTGATGAAGTCAGCTTTTCTTGATTCATCCTCATAGTTCGCACCTCTTTTGCTTTTTCTTTTCCCTTCGCCAAATAAAACGGTCGTTTTCTTTATTATACATGGAATTTTAGGCTATGGCGGTAGGAGTTGGGAATTTTCAAGGATAAAAAACCACGCAAAACGTGAGAAGTTCAAACATATGTAGCACAATAGCCACCCCTATTTGCGGTAAGAGTGACTATTGTGCGCTTGTTGCAACTTCCAAGCGTGTGGGTTAGCGACAACTTGCCTAGCTATCGCCTCGCTTATCTAACCAATAAGCGTATAGATCGAGGTACCTCGAGTGATCCTACTAACCCAAACCATTCAAAACAGTATTCTTTAACTGAACATCAAGTACCTTAACCAAAGCTTCTTTTGAAAATTGTTTCCCCTTCACATGATTATGGGTCACTTATGATGTCAAGAAATAAAAAAACTGGGACAGAATGAACATCATTCTCTCCCAGTTTTTGCTTCTCGCACTCGTTCGGTTACATGGATAAAGAGCTGCTTCCTCTATCTCTTACGCTGTAGCAAAAATGCGTTCGATCAACTGCATCACTGCTCGGACTTCTTCGTTTTTAACGATAGGTTCGGCACCGTTGCGTACAACGTTGTAAAAATTCTTGTAGAAAGGTTCAAAATCCGCTTCGGCTTTCGGGAAAGGAATTTCTTTGGCTGCCAATTCCGATGGGGGTGCCATCGTTTTCGTCAAGCCGACGCCTGCTTGGACTGGTTTTGGTGCTGCCACATCTTCGCGACCTGTTGCTTGCACCATTTCCCCATTTAAATCCCAATCGGTGATGGTGGCTGTTCCTTCTGTGCCTTTGATGTACCAGCGAGGCAATTGCGTGTAATTGGAAGTTCCAACTTCCACGATTGCTTTGACCCCATTTTCAAAGGTAATCAAAGCGAAGAACCCATCATCGACTTCTTCCCCCAACACAAAGCTAAGATCCGCTTTAACATCTTTCACTGGACTGTCGATCAGCCATAGCATTTGATCCAGCAAGTGAACGCCCCAGTCTAAAAGCATTCCCCCACCTTGTTTTTTCACATGGCGCCAGTCTCCTGGGATGCCGTTTGCCCCTTGGACCCGTGACTCTAATTGGAACAAATCACCGATCTGTCCATTACGGTACAGTTCGCGTACAAGTAGAAAATCAGGATCCCAACGGCGGTTTTGGTGAACCATAAAGGTATTGCCAGTTTCTTGGGCAACCGCCACGATCTCATCTAGTTCCGCAGTATTCAGCGCAACAGGCTTCTCGCAAACAACATGTTTGCCTGCTTTCAACGCAGCGATCGATAACTCTTTGTGCAAGTCATTAGGTGTGGCGATCAATACTGCTTCGATCGTCTCATCGGCTAAGACTTCATCATAGCTTTTAAAGATCTTATGGCCTTTTTCTTGGGAGATCGCTTGACGTTCTTCATTGATATCGTAAGTTCCTACGATGTGGATTCGTTCGTTTTCATTTGGTAAGATATTGTGGACATGGTACGCACCCATGCCGCCATATCCGATTACTGCAAAATTGATTGCACTCATGTCTGACACTCCTCGGTTTTCTTCTTATGCCCACCACATGGATGAAGCTTCTTCACGGATCATAATCGTCTTCAAGTTACTGATGGCACGAGTCAGTCCTTCATCAATGGACATGATTGGATCTTCATGTTCAATACTCAAGACATAATCATACCCATAAATTCTAAGCGCAGAAATAATATCTGACCAGACTTGTAAGCTGTGGCCGCAACCGACTGAACGGAAGGTCCAAGCTCGGGTTTTGACATTGCTATATGGCTGCATGTCCGTCAAGCCATGCATGTTGATATTGTCTTGATCCAAATACGTATCTTTGGCATGGAAGTGATGGATCGCATCGGCTTCCCCTAAGATTTTGACCGCTGCCACTGGGTCGATCCCTTGCCACCATAAATGACTTGGATCCAAGTTACAGCCGATGGCTTTCCCCGCAGCATCCCGCAGTTTCAACATCGTATAAGGGGTATGTGCCAAAAAGCCGCCATGAAGTTCGATCCCAATTTTAACACCAGCCGCTTCTGCTTCCGTGTTGATGCCTTTCCAATAAGGAATCAGTTTTTGTTCCCATTGATAATTATAATTGTCATCGTATTCCGTTGGCCATGGCAATACTGGCCAGTTGACTTGTGTATCTGTTGCATTTCCGCCTGAAACGCCTGAAAATCCGTTCACAACAGGTACATTCATTAAGCTGGCTAATTTGATGGTTTTGCGCAAAAGTTCATCGGCTTCTTGCGCTTCTGCTTTTAATGGAGAGATTGGGTTGTTGTGACAGCTCAAAGCTGAGATTTCCAATCCTTTATCAGCTAATTTCGCTAAGTATTCTTTTCGCTCTGCTTCACTTGCTAGTAAACGGTCAATGTCTAAGTGGGCATTGCCTGGAGAACCACCGGTACCGATCTCGACGGTTTGCAGCCCTTTTTTCGCTACTTCATCGATCATTTCTTCGAAGCTAAGTTGATTGAATAACGGGGTAAAAACACCTAATTTCATTTTCTTTCCTCCTCAATTGCTTGAAAATGCCCATATGTTGGGTAACGATTTTCTGTTGGTGCACACCAGCGAGCCGCATTTTGGATCACTTTTTGCACTTTGGGATTGTAATAGCTTGGGAATGTCTCATGACCAGGCTGGAAATAGAAGATCTTGCCATTCCCACGGCGGAATGTACAGCCGCTACGGAAAACTTCACCACCAGGGAACCAGCTGACAAAGATCAATTCATCCGGCGCTGGAATATCAAAGTGCTCGCCATACATTTCCTCTTGCTCTAGTTCGATCCATTCGCCGACTCCTTCAACAATTGGGTGGCTTGGATTGACATTCCAGATCCGTGCATGCTGATCGTCTACCCGCCATTTCAAATCGCACGACGTTCCCATCAAGTTTTTAAAGATTTTCGAAAAATGACCAGAATGCAAGACGATCAGTCCCATTCCTTCCCATACACGCTGCTGCACACGAGCAACGATAGCATCATCGACTTCTTCGTGCGCCATATGGCCCCACCAAACCAACACATCCGTATCAGCCAATACTTGCTCCGTCAACCCGTGTTCTGGTTCATCAAGGGTCGCCGTTCGCACTTGGAAATCATCCTCTTCTAAAAACTTGGCAATTTGACCATGGATTCCTTCTGGATACATTTTTTGGACGGTCTCATTCGTTTTTTCATGACGAAACTCGTTCCATACCGTAACATGGATCATTGGTAGACCTCCTCTACGATGTTTTTTAATTGCAGATAATCAATCCCGCTGGCTTCTAAAGGAGCGAATTTTTGAAACGCTTCCTGCTCGACGATCAGCCATGGTAGTTCTAATGCTTTAGCTGCTTCTACATACGACTTGATTGGTAAAATCCCATTGCCGATCTCGGTGCTTTCCTGCGGCTGCTCTTGCATATCTTTGATATGAACCAAACCGACCTTCGTTTCGCGTTCCTTTAGCCAAGGTAAAACAGCCACGTTTGCAAAGGCTAACCAGTAAAGGTCGGCTTCCAAACGCAGTTGCGGATTGTCTTTGATCAGTTCATCGATCATAGATTCTCCAGCAACTTCAGTAAATTCATGGGCATGGTTGTGGTAGTAGCAAGTCAGCCCTTCTGCTTGCAACTTTTGGGTGATCTGGGTCAGCTCCGCAGCAAAGGCTTGCCATTTTTTCAAAGAATCAAAACTGGCATACGGAATGACGATCCGTTGATTGCCAATCGTTTTTTCAAAAGCGACGGTTTCTTCAAAACGATCTCGCAATGCTTCAAACGGGATATGGGAAGCCGCGACCGCCAAATCCAACTGCTCAAGCATTTCTTTGATCTGAGCAGCACTGTGTCCATGATAACCGGCAAATTCAACACCGTCATAGCCGTTTTGTTTTACTGTTTTCAACGCTTCAAAAAGGTCTGTCTTGCAGTCCTCTTGAATACTCCAAAGCTGTAAAGCGATTTTCGGTTTTGTCATTTATGCTCGCTCCTTTTCTTCCAGCAGTTCTTATAGGTAGACTGGCTCACCGGTTTGCGATGATTTGTAGATCGCTTCTAAAATCTCCGTCACGACCATTGCTTCTTCAGGTTTGACCACTGGTTCGGTATCGTTGATGATCGCATGGATCCACGATTGTGCTTCTAAAATTTCTGGCGTCTCGCCGTTTCCTTCATAAAAATCAACGCCGCCTGTTTCAAGTTCGATATTTTTTTCATACAGCAAGCTGTGGTCTTCTCCGTTGATGGTCAAACCGTTGTTCATATCCGCACCCGCTTTGCTGCCCATCAGTGTCGTTTTGGCTTCTTTCACATCCAAGCTGTTGAGCGCCCAGCTAGCTTCTAAGAAAATCGTTGCGCCATCTTCCATGACCACAAAACCAAAGGCCGAATCTTCTACTGAGAATTTCTCTGGATCCCAAGGGCCCCAAGCATTTGCGGCATTTTTGGTTTGCGACAACTCATGATACGCTTTTCCGACAACAAATTTTGGTTTGTAATTGTTCATCATCCATAAGGTCAGATCCAATGCGTGGGTACCAATATCGATCAACGGACCGCCGCCTTGCGCTTCTTCATCAAGGAAAACACCCCAAGTTGGCACAGCCCGACGACGAATCGCATGAGCTTTCCCAAAATAAATGTTTCCTAACTGTCCTTCGGCGCACACTTCATGAAGATAACGAGAATCTTTTCTAAAACGGTTTTGGTAGCCGATCGTGAGTTTTTTCCCTGTTCGGTTAGCTGCTTCGATCATTGCTTTGGCTTCTGCCGCTGTTTTTGCCATTGGTTTTTCACACATGACATGACAATCCGCTTCTAGTGCGGCAATCGTCAACTCAGCATGTGAGGCGTTTGGTGTACACACATGGATCACATCTAGATCAGCTTGTGCCAACATTTCTTGATAATCGCTGAATACTTGGGCATCTTCGGTCCCAAACGCTGATTTCGCTTCAACTGCACGTTCAACCAGCAGATCACAAAAGGCAACCATTTCTACTTCTTCTACTTGAGACAAGGCAGGCATGTGCTTGCCGTTTGCGATCCCACCGCACCCAATGATTCCAACTTTAACTGTCATATCTTTCCTCCTGAAAACGCTTATTATTTTCTACCCCCTCATTATAGCGAAACATCGAAAGCAGTTCTTCCCAGTTTCCATTGAAAAAATTCCCGAAAATTATCTTATGAAACTTTAACAAAAAGAACCACTCCACAATTTATGCAAAGCGCTTAAAAAAACACTATCGAGAAAAAAATAGTGCCAAATTGACAAAAAAACAGTCGACAAGCAAAGGCTCATCGGCTGTTTCTCTCAATTTTGATTCAGTTGTTTCTGGTACTGCAACGGTGATTGACCAACGGCTTCCTTAAAGACATGGTGAAATGTTTTAACACTGGCAAAACCTGCTTTTTCAGCGACTTCTGCCATGGGGATCTTTTCATTTGCCAAGATAAATTTGGCTTGATTGATGCGGTATTCCGTCAAAAACTGCATGAAGGTCTTGCCAGTATTGGTTTTAAAGAAACGCGTGAAATAATGGGGACTAAACCCTACATGTCTTGCGGTGTCCTCCATCGTCAAGACTTCTTGGTAATGAGATTCGATGTACTCAAAGACATCATTCAGACGCTGCAAGGTTTCTTTGTATTGTGCGGCCGTTCGTTTTAGCGGATTGACGGCTTGTTTGCGCTTTGGCAAACTTTGATAGCACTCCCCAATCAACTGGTAAAGCAGCCCGAGAGTCAAATAACGCTTCCCAACGACATTTTCCTCTTCCAACTGATACAACTCGATCAAGAGACCTGTTATTTTTTCCGTAAAACTCGTTGGCCAATTTTTGCTGTGGGGCTCCCCTTCTTCAAAGAGTGTCATCAAGGATACTTCATTTTCTCGAAGCAACGGCTCTTCAAAAAGCTTCATATCAAATTGATAGACATAGCGTTCACTCTCAGGCGATGCTAGAAAATAGTGGGGTTGCCCGCTGGAAAAAAGATACAGATCCCCTTCCTCCAACTCAATGATCATATCGTCAACACCAATATTGACCGTGCCGCGCTTAGCGTAAATGATCTCGATTTCTTTATGGACATGGGGGTAAACGATGGTCAACCCATCATTTAGAAACGTTCGAAAACGAAATTCACTTTCAAATTCAGGAATTTCAAGGTACATACTCATGGCTGACCGACTCCTTCGCTCTATTCTTATTTATTATAAGCGAAAAATTGTCCAAGAGAAAACCTTTTCTCAGCCAATCATAGTTTCTTCTGCTTTTTTGTGGTATCGTATTCAAGAAAAGGAGTCTTGTTTATGAATTATTATGATCAACATCTGCATACATTTTTGTCTTTTGATTCAGATGAACAGTTTGAGAATTATCTTGCTTACCAGCCTGCCTACTTCGTTGCGACAGATCATTTCGATTTGAAGAACCCCTATTCGGGATTCCGTGATGATATTCCTGACTATGAATTACTAGTAAATACCCACCAGAAGCTGCAAGAGACCACAGCGACGAAACTCTTAAAAGGCATCGAGATTGGTGTCGTGCCTGGTCAAGAACAAGAAATCTTGCGCTATCTTGAAAGCCATCCCTATGACTTGAAATTGATCAGTATCCATCAAAACGGTACCTTTGATTATATGGACGATGCCGTGTTGAACAAGGACAAATTTGCAGTCGCCAAACAATACTTTGACCAAATGGCCCACGTGTTGGACTCGTTTTCTGACGGGCACATCGTGACCCACTTTGATTATGGCTTGCGTCGTTTCCAATTTACAGCTGAGGAATTGGCCGCCCATTTTGAAACAGAGTTAACGACGATCTTCAAAAAAATCGTTGCCCGTGACTTAGCGATGGAAATCAACGCGAAGAGCTTTGGCCCCTATCAAAATGCCCACCTTTATCAATATGCTATCCCGCTGTATCAAAGTGTCGGTGGTAAATTGTTCACCCTCGGCTCTGATGCCCATAAAGCCAGTGACTATCGGTTAGATTTTGCAGCGATGAGCGATCTATTGCGTTCCTTTGGTGTCAATCAATTAGCGGTATTTCAAGGTAGCGAACGGTTTATGGCGGATCTGCCTGCTCAATAGCGTCAACTTTGAATGCACTCTACAGCAACACATTTTCAATAAATGGACAAAAAAACGGCGAACCCTAAAAGGATACGCCGTTTTTGCATTTTTAGAATAGATTTACTTAGGTTATTCTGCTGCTAAAATATCTTCCTTAGCATGGATCATTTGAGTCAAAAAGTCACAATAAGGCGTTGGCACTTGGTACTTGCGGCCTTTTCGCGAGATTGCGCCATTGATATAATCGATCTCGGTTTTGCGATGATTATTGATCAAATCTTGATACATGGATGGATAGTGCATTCCGATGCCTTCTGGATCATAGGTTTCTTCAATATGGTGGACTACTTCGGATACATCCAGTTCAACAGATTCATGGGCAGCAACTGCCGCAAATTCTTCCACGATCGTTTGGACCATCGCACGCGCCGTTGAGGTTTGTCCGAATTGGGCAATATTCACATTTAAAATCGAACACAAGCCATTTAGGGTGCCGTTGACACAGGCTTTGCGATAGATGGAGTAACGGATGTTCTCAGAATAAGACGCATTCAACCCAGCATCAGCCAAGACTGCCGCCAATTGACGGGCATCTTCTTCTTTCCCCGGTTCGATGTTTTGCAGTTCTACAGAACCATCCCCAAACAAGCGAACATTACCAGGACCAATCAAGTCCGCCGTCCAAATGGTATTTCCTAAAAAGATTTTATCCGTGCTGACATATTTTTCAATCGTGTCCTCATGACCGATCCCGTTTAATAAGCATAAGACTTTCGTTTGCTCTCCGATCATCGGTTTGATCGTTTGCATCATTTGATCCAGTTGCATCGCTTTAGTAAAGACCAGGATCAAGTCTGCTTGTACAGTCGTTGGGATCTCATTTTGCGAATAGATCGAAAAAGGGACTGCGATCTCTTCACCGTTTAAGTTCGCTCGTAATCCGTGTTCACGGATCGCTTCGATATGCGCAGGCCAGCCGTCGATTAACGTGACGTCATTTCCGCCTCTTTTTAGCATAATAGCAAAACGGCTGCCCATAGCACCTGCACCAGCAATAACAATTTTCATCTGAATTCCTCTTTCCTCTTCCACAATTAGGTATAGTTTACTCTAAAATCGTTAAATATGCGAGAGCCTTGCGTTTTTTCTCGATAGGAAAGAAAAAAGAACAATTGGAATAGTTAGATTTTTCAGATAATTAAAAAACAATCGTTTCCAATTCTGTCCATTCAAAAAAGCCGCACGGAAGGTGGAAAAACTGACTGAGCTAAGCCAGTTTTCGGACTCACGTGCGACTCTTTTAATCCTTCATTTCCTGTGAAACAGTTGTCGGTTTAGGCAGTGACTGTTTCATTTTTTGTTGCAAAGTTTTTTAACCGTTCAGCTTTTTCTGCTTCTGTGATTCCATGTTGCTCCACGTAACGGTTGTGTTCGTGGATGGCACAATCATAGCTGCAGGCACCTAAATGGGCAGCCTGATTTTCCTCAGAAGTTAAGAATTGGCGATTGCATTCTGGGTTGGCACAGTTTACATAGCGCTCGCAAGGTGTCCCATCAAACCAGTCGCGGCCGATGACTTTTTTATCTACATGATTGATTTCCACACTGATGCGTTCATCAAAGACGTACATTTTCCCATCCCAAAGCTCACCTTGAACTTCTGGGTCATTCCCATAAGCAAAGATACCGCCATGGAGTTGGGCCACATCTTCAAAGCCTTCTCGCAGCAGCCAGCCTGAGAATTTTTCACAACGGATACCACCAGTACAATAAGTAACGACTTTTTTATCCATGAATTTTTCTTTATTATCGATGATCCATTGCGGCAACTCACGGAAGCTGCGGATATCGGGACGAACGGCTCCTCGGAAATGGCCTAAATCATATTCATAATCGTTACGGGCATCGATCACCACGGTATCTTCATCTAACAACGCTTCTTTGAACGCTTTAGGATCTAAATATTTTCCAGTCATTTCTAATGGATCGATGTCGTCTTCAAGGTTCAATGAAACCAATTCTTTACGCGGACGAACGAATAGCTTTTTAAACGCATGTTCTTCTACTTCGTCAATCTTATAAAAAATCCCTTTAAAACGGGGATCAGCTTCCATTTTTTCCATATAGCGATCCGTTGCTTCAACCGTTCCAGAAAGTGTGCCATTGATCCCTTCATTGGCTACTAAAATACGGCCCTTGATGCCAATTTCTTTTCCAAATGCTAAATGCTCCTTGGCGAAGCTTTCCGGATCTTCAATTGTTGTGTATTTATAAAATAATAAAACGCGGTATGTCAAACCAATTCCTCCTTTTTTTGCACCCTACAGTATAGGTTATCACGTGACAAAAAACGAGTTTTATGCTTGTACCTTTTCACACAATCTTTTTCCTTGCGCAAACCGTGTCATGGATTGGTTTGATTGAGCTCTGCCACGAAAAAAGCTGTGACTTGATCCATCGTTTCTCCACGTACCAGATGGCGTTCTTCTCGCGAGATAAACTGCAAATTTGCTTCTGGATTTTCTGCCACAAAGGCTTCCACATCACCATAAGGAATTTTCTCGTCTTGGGTACCATGCCAAAACAAAAGAGGACGCTGTCCCAATTTCTCTGGTTGAGAAGACAGGTCGTAAGCATCCATCCAGCTTAAAAGCTGACCATAATCCTCGGGTACAAAGAACCCAGCAGCGCCAGCGTGCATTTGGATGCGGTCACGGTATTTCAACATGGAAGGAGAACCCATGATACAAGCTGCCGCTGTGATTTCTGGATGCTGACACAATAAACCGCACGTGGTCATCCCTCCCATAGAGACTCCACCAACTGCGATCTGACCGTTGACCAAACCAAGGTTTTCAAAAAAATCGACTAAGTAAGAAAACTCAAATAGATTGGTTTGGATACTTTGCCAAAAAGTTAAAGAAGGAATCTCCGATAGCTGGGTCTTGCGCTCCCCATGATTGGCTGCATCTGGCAAGACCACCCGAAAACCTTCTCTAGCCAACTTTCTGCCTTGTGTCAACACTAATTCTTTACTCGTCTGCCAGCCATGATAGTAAATAATCAATGGCAGCGGCTCATAAATCATTTCTTCAGGTACGACTTCTAAGACCGGAATATTCCCGATTTTTCTTTTTCGAACAGCTAATTTCATTCTTTTCCACCTCAGCTTAAGTATACAAAAAGTCGCCAAAAGCGCCACTGATACGCTGTAAAAAAGATCATACCCGAAGAGTATGATCCCTTTTTCGTTTATGAATGTAAGACCGCTTCTCGAGCCAATGCCAAACAACCGAGGGTTCCAGCGTTGTCTTCTAATGCTGGGGTCACGATATATTTGCTTAACTCAGGTGTTTCAACATACCCATTGACCAATTTTGCAAATGCGTCGTGGACGTTTTGCAGCATATGGCGTTGTTTCATCACACCACCACCAAAAATGATCACATCTGGAGAAAACATCAAGGTTGTATTGTAGGCACATTGAGCAATATAGGAGGCTTCGATTTCCCAATAAGGATCATCTTCTGCAACCTCTTGACCTTTTTTCCCTAAGCGTTTTTCGATGGCGGGTCCAGCAGCCATCCCTTCTAAACAGTTGCCATGAAATGGACAGCTGCCAGCAAAGTCATCTTTTGGATGAGGGACGACCAGCATATGCCCCATTTCTGGATGACTAAAGCCTTCGATAAAGCGCCCTTCTTGTAAGGCACCGCCGCCAACACCTGTACCGATCGTGTAATAAACGACACTACTCAATCCTTTGCCACTGCCAAAGACATACTCACCATAGGCGGCCGCATTGACATCTGTTGTCCAAGAAATCGGGATCGGAAATTCTTTTTTCATGGTACCGATGAAATCAAAATTTTGCCATGCCAATTTCGGGGTCGAGGTAATGTACCCATAAGTGGCAGAATCGCGATGGATATCGATGGGCCCAAATGAGCCAATCCCAATCCCTGCTAAATCTGCTTGGTATTGTTTGAAGAAACCAATGACTAAAGGCATTGTTTCCTCAGGTGTCGTTGTCGGAAAGCTCACTCTTTCCTTGATTGTCATTTCTTCATCGCCAATGGCGCACACAAATTTTGTGCCGCCTGCTTCAATCGAACCGTATAACATGCACATCGCTCCTTTTTTTCTAACTACTTGCTGAACTTGACGCTGCGGCATCATCTGCTTTGACGCGATCGATGGCTACCACTAATGCAATGATCAGGTCATCTAGATCTTCTTCATAGATCACAACTTCATAGGTATCGCCCCAAGAGATCCATTTTTTGTGGATCTCTGCGATCCGTTTGCCGTTGCGGTTGACCACAAAATCCATATCCCACCAATTGCCGTCCACATCGATGCCTTCTGCACTGATGGAATAGCGGGCTTTAAAAAATGTGAAATGTTTTTCTAAAACGATCGCTTCTTGGCCGTGGACTTCCACAAAAAATTTCGGTAATAAACTGAACACTTTTTTGGTGATCTCCGCGATCGGTCGCTGCTGCTCATTGAAGATCGTAAAACTTTTCGGGATCTTAAAAAAACTGCCTTCGACATAATAGCGAGGGTTTTGTAAATCATCGGTGACGGTAAATTTTTCGCCAATGCTGAAAACCTTCTGTTTGATGTAAAGTTTCTTCAAATGCTACACTCCTTTCTCTTTGACATCGCCCGTATTGATCACCGGCTGCGTGCCTTTATCGGTAATGATCGACACCAATAAATTATTGATCAGTTGGACTTTGCGGTCATCTGTGAAATTGATGTCCTGTCCGTCTTCGATTTGTTCTAACGCCATTTGTGTCATGGAGACGGCCCCTTCAACAATGATTTGCCGTGCTGATAAAATTGCTTTAGCTTGTTGGCGCTGCAACATCGCACTAGCGATCTCAGTCGCATACGCGAGGTGATTTAAGCGGGTCTCTATGACTTCGACCCCAGCAACAGCCAATCGTTCTTGCAATTCTTTTGCCAGTTCTTCAGAAACTTCATTGGTATTGCCTCGCAACGTCAGATCATCGTCATTGAACGTGTCATACGGGTATTGCGTCGCAATATGACGAATCGCTGTTTCACTTTGGATCTCAATGAAATCTTGGTAATAATCGACATCAAACAATGCTTTCGCCGTATCTACGACTTTAAAAACCACCACCGCCGAGATCTCGATCGGGTTTCCGTCTGAATCATTGACCTTCAACAGCGAACTGTTAAAGTTACGGACTTTCAATGAAACATTGATTTTTTGGGTTAAGGGGGTTGTCACGAACAAGCCGTTGTCTTTAATGGTCCCTAAATATTGCCCAAAAAAGAGGATCGCTTTGGCTTGGTTGGGCTGTACGATCGTTAACGAACTAAGGAAAAGAAACGAAACGATCCATAAAAGAATACTGAGAACGATTTCGAGAACGCTCTCATTTACGAACCCATGATAAAACAAATAACCGCCGCCAACTAATAACCCGATCAGCACAACCAGTGCTAAATACCCATTCACATGAAATGTCTGTTTTTCTGTCATTTTTATTCCTTCCCTTCTTGCTCTTATCTTACCTTGGTTAAAGCCGCTGTGCAAATGTTCTTGCGCATATTAGGGACGATTCCCAATCAAGCTATTTTGTTTTCTGCAACTTTCCCGTTACAATTAAGGTAGGACAAAATTTTTCTCAAAAAAGGAGTAATTCTTATGGCACAAAAAATTGACTTAGAAACGAGTAAATGGTCGTTGGAATCGATCATTAAAACGGTCGGCACCGATCTTTCCTCTGTTGTAGAGGTACAAAACAAAGATGGCATTGACGTCGTAGTGATCTCGAAAGACGAGTGGCAACATCTTTTGGAATTACTCGATGCACGTCATGCAGAAGGCTATCGGTTAGAACAAGAGCTTCCTGAAGAAATTTTAGTTGACGTTGCCGATACCGACAACCAATACACCGAAGAAGGCGAGTTAGAAATGGAGCTGCCTGAGCGTGTGCATCCAGCACCAGATTTTGAACTCGATTCAGAAGAAATCGTTGAAAGTGATGACGTACTAGATTAAACAAAAAAGCAAAACGGCCACGGGCACGTTTTGCTTTTTTTATAGCTCTTTTTCCTGCTTTTTGGTAATGACTGCTTGCAATCGTTCGATGGCAGGTTGCAATTCTTGCTGTGCTTCTTCTTCGGGTTCTAACTCTGCGCATCGTTGCAGTCGCTCTAACCACATCTCTGGTTCTTTGACGCCCAACTGACCAATGGCCCAATAAGCCGTTCCTCGAATCACTGGGCGAACGTCTTCTGTCGCACAGCGCCAAATCGCTGGCAAGGCACTGCGGTCTCCCACATTGGCTAAGGCGATGATGGCATTACGCTGCAGCGGTTTTTTCCCCCGCCAAGAGCCAGATAGATGGCCAAATTGTTCTTTGAAGGCTTTGTTTGATAAAGACAGCATCGGTTGCAGTTTTGGATAAACGGTATCGACTTCAGGCTCCATCTCTTGATGAAAATGGAAGTCCTTCCCCCGATTATAAGGACAGACCAGCTGACAAATATCGCAACCGTAAATCACGTTATGCATCTTTTTGCGGTACTCTTCTGGCATCATGCCCTTCGTCTGGGTTTGATAGGACAAACAGCGCTGGGCATTCATCCGACCATCGCCCAATAACGCTTTGGTGGGGCAAGCCGTCACACAACGCATGCAATCCCCACAACCAAACGGGACTTCTTCATCTGGTTCAAGAGAGATATTAGTGACGATCTCCCCGAGATAAACAAACGAACCAAACTCTTCTGTGATCAGCAAGCCATTACGACCGATAAAGCCAAGACCCGCCCGCTGCGCTGCCGCCACATCCACCAATTCCCCTGTATCGACTTGCGGTGCGAAACGCCATTCGACTTGTTCTTCCATCGTTTGCGCTTGTTCTTTGATAAAGGCGATCAAGCGATCCAACCGTTCTCGCAAAATATCATGGTAATCGATGCCCCACGAGGCACGGGCAAACATGCCACGTTTTTCATCCCGCGGGACTTTCTCTTTGATTTTTGTCGGATAAGCTAAAGCGATCGCAATGATCGTTTGCGGATTTTCAAATGTCCGTTCAGGATAGATACGCTCTTCGATCACGGGATGCTCAAAACCAGAGGTATGGCCCTTGGCTTTTTGTTCCCGCAAGGAAGGCTCCAATGCCAAAAACGGCTCCGCTGAAGCAAACCCGATCTTGTCGATGCCAAGCCGCTTGCTTTCTGCAATAATTTTTTCTTTTAAAGACATGCTCGCTACCCTCTTTTGTCCGCTAAGCATCTGCTTCTCGGCTTTTTCTCTTCCCCTATTATACGTAAGCACCAGAAAAAAGTCGATGGTGCGGTTTGTTCCCCCATTTTTTTCTTTCTTTAAAAGAACACGTGTTGATTGTTTAAGATTTTAATTAATTTTATCGCTATTTTCCTCGCAACGATTGCATTGCCTTTTTCGAATGCTAGACTAGATAAAGGAATCAGAAAGAAATGAACAAATGAAATGGAGATGCTTATGACTCAATTACCCACCGGCTTGACTGCAGCAGAAGTCGCCAAGAAAACCCAAGAGGGGCTGCACAATGATTATGAAACCAAAACCAGTAAATCAACTGCTGCGATCATCAAGGACAATTTACTGACGTTATTCAATTTTCTCAACCTATTGATTGGCGTTTTTTTATTTGCCGTAGGCGCCTATTCCAACATGTTCTACTTAGCGATTATTTTTGTGAATATCACCATTGGGATCAGCCAAGAATTGCACGCACGTAATTTAGTAAAAAAACTCTCACTTGTTTCACCGCAAACGGTACGAGTGATTCGAGATAGTCAAACCCATGAGATTTCAGCCAAAGAATTGGTCTTAGAAGACTCAGTCATTCTTGGTGCTGGGGACCAAATCCCCGCTGACATGACGGTGCTTTCTGGACTAGTCGAAGTCAATGAAGCGATGCTGACTGGTGAAGCCGATCTGGTTGTCAAAGAAGCAGGTGCTTCCTTACTCTCAGGAAGTTTCATCGTCAGCGGTGAAGTGACAGGAAAAGTCATTCATGTCGGTGCTGAAAACTACGCAGCGAAACTAAGCAATGAGGCGAAGGTCCACAAACCGATCCGCTCTGAGCTGCTTGCTTCGATCCGTAGTGTGTCCAAATTCACTAGCTATGTGATCGTTCCTTTAGGGGTGATCTTGTTCTTCCAAGCCTTTATGATGCGAGATGCTGGAATCAAGGAATCCGTCGTCGTTTCTGCCGCTGCCTTATTAGGAATGTTACCAAAAGGACTTGTCCTGCTGATCAGTATCGCCTTGACGACAGGTGTCATTAAATTGGCCAAAAAACGGATTTTGGTCCAAGACATGTATGCCGTTGAAACCTTAGCGCATGTCGATACCCTTTGTCTGGATAAGACGGGGACGTTGACGGAAGGCCATATGGTTCTCGAATCGATCGTTCCTCTCCAAGCCGACAGCGACCCTAACATGCTCTTAGGGAATTATTTGGCAGCCAGCACAGATAACAATTTGACGATGCAAGCATTGCGTCAAGGCTGCCCTGAGCTAACGGATCATCAGCCGATCGAAGTCGCTGCCTTTTCTTCACAGCGCAAATGGGGTGCTGTAGCTTTTGAACATCTAGGAAATGTCTATCTTGGCGCACCTGAAAAAGTCGCTGGCTCTGCTGCCTTGCCGCAAGTCAAAGAAGCGCAAGAAGCAGGTCTGCGAGTGTTGATTTTAGCCGTAGAGACCGATCCAAAAGCGCCAGCATCCTTTGACCCAAGCAATGCACAAGCGGTGGCAGTCTTGATTTTATCTGATATCATCCGCCAAAACGCTGAAGAAACCTTGGCTTACTTAGCCGATCAAGGCATCGATCTAAAGGTAATCTCTGGCGATAATCCAATAGCTGTCGCTGCGATCGCCCATCGTGCAGGTCTTGCGAATGCCGATCAAGCTATCGATCTTTCTACCTTAACGACCGAAGCAGAAGTCCGAGAAGCTGCGACACGCTATACGGTCTTTGGTCGTGTGACCCCTGAACAAAAGAAACTGCTTGTCCAAGAATTAAAAGCCAATCACCGGACCGTTGCTATGACGGGCGATGGCGTCAATGACGTGTTGGCGCTGCGGGAAGCCGACGTTAGTATTGCGATGGCTGCTGGCGACAGTGCGGCTCGTCAAATCGCTAACTTTGTCTTATTGGATTCTGACTTTACTACGTTGCCAGATGTTTTATTTGAAGGACGCCGCGTCGTCAATAACGTCACCAAAGCGTCGGGGATCTTCTTTATCAAGACGATTTACAGCTTCTTGCTCTCTTTGGTTTGTATCCTGACATCCAGCGCCTTTCCGTTCTTGCCGATCCAAATCACATTGATCGACTTAGCAATTGAAGGCTATCCATCATTCTTCCTTTCCTTTGAAGAAAACAAAGCACCGATCAAGGGGCGCTACTTGCCGACGGTCTTACTCAATGCATTACCAAATGCCTTGTTGGTGTTAGTCAATTACTTTGCGATCCGCTTTTTACAAACCGACTACGGTTGGTCGCAATTTGATACGACGACCTTGTTGTACTATTTGTTGATCGGGATCAGCTGTATCGCTGTGATTCGCGCTTGCTTGCCGTTAAATCCATTGCGATTGTTCTTAGCGATTACCACTACCGTGGGGATCTATGTCGCAGCAATGCTTTTCCACGGATTGCTGGAAGTCGGTTTCTTGACCGCCGTAACATTGCCTTACTTCCTTGGCATGATGGCATTGAACATCTGCCTGTACGTGGGGCTTTCTTTCCTAACGAAGCGCTTTTCAGCCAAAGTGCTCGTTAAACAATCCTAATTGATTTTACCGCATCGCTCTTTCTTGCTTTGTCCAGAAAGACGATGCTGTTTTTTTGTCCTCTCCATAGGTGCAACCATACAAGAAGAAAGAAATTTGGTATACTGAACCTGTAGGCGGTTTCAACAAGGACGGTGTTTCTTTGGAAAAGGCAACCCCCTTGTCAAACAGCCAAATTTAATCAGAAAGTGTTGGTGAAATTGGATGAAAAAAAGTATTTTACTCGTTTCTCACAGTCAGCAACTCACCGAAGGATTAAAACAGATGATCGAAGAAATGGCTGACGGCGAGTCAGTCACGATCTATTCTTTAGGCGGGACAGCAGAAGGAGAGCTGGGTTCTGACGCCACGAAAATCGTGGATGCCGTCAACGAATCCGCAGACGCTGAACTGATCTTAGTCTTTGCCGATCTAGGCAGTGCCGTTTTGAATGCCGAACTTGCATACGACATGCTGGAACCTCAGCAACAAGAACGCTATCACCTGATCGACGCGCCGCTGGTGGAAGGTGCCTTTGCTGCAGCGATCACCGCTGGTTTCAGTGATGATTTGGCACAAATCGTTGCAGAAGCAAAAAAAGCAGCCGAGAAAGGATGGCATGAAGCATGAAAAAAATCATTAATGATCCCTCAATGATCGTAGAAGAAATGTTGGCTGGTATCGTAGGCAGTTATCCTGAACTGGTCCATCAAGTCGCCGACTCACGGGTGATCGCTAAGAATAATCAAAAAGAACAAGTCGGTCTTGTTTCTGGCGGTGGGAGCGGACATGAGCCGGCGCATGCTGGCTTTGTCGGTGATGGGATGCTTAGCGCCGCCGTTTTAGGCGATGTCTTCACCTCCCCGACCCCCGACCAGATTTTGACGGCTATCCAAGATTCTGATCAAGGACAAGGCGTCTTGTTGATCGTCAAAAACTATACTGGCGATATCTTGAACTTTGAGATGGCCAAAGATATGGCAGAAATGGAAGAGATCACGACGGAGATCGTGGTCGTGGATGATGATATCGCTGTTGAAAATAGCACCTATACTGCTGGCAAACGAGGAGTTGCCGGTACGGTCTTAGTCCACAAGATTTTAGGCGCAGCTGCTCGTAATGGTGCCAGCTTAAGCGAATTAAAAACACTGGGCGATGCCTTGGTTGCATCGATCAAAACCATTGGGGTCGCATTAAAAGCGGCAACAGTTCCTGAAGTTGGGAAACCAGGTTTTGACTTAGCCGATGATGAGATCGAGTATGGCGTGGGTATCCACGGCGAACCTGGTTACCGTCGTGAAAAACTGAAACCCTCACGTGAACTAGCACAAGAGTTGGTGGAAAAAATCTTAGCGGATTATGAAAAGACCCCAGAAAAAGTCGGTGTCTTGATCAACGGTATGGGTGGTACGCCGCAAATGGAGCTGTTCGTTTTTGCCAATGATGTCGCGAAATTACTCGCAGAAAAAGACATACCTGTCTCCTTCCATAAAGTCGGCAATTTCATGACTTCCATCGATATGCAGGGACTTTCACTGACCTTGATCGACTTCAGCGAAACGGATCACACCGATGCGTTAAATGAAGCCGTCACAACAATAGCCTGGTAAAGGAGCGAATAGAGATGCAATTGACAACAGAAATGGTGCAAGCATGGTTAGATACCTTCACAAAAGAAATCGAAGCAAACAAAGCCTATTTGAGCGATTTAGATACACCGATCGGCGACGGGGACCATGGCAACAATATGGCACGCGGCGTAGCTGCTTATCAAGAAGCTTATGCCAAACAACAGCCAACGACGATCAGTGATACCTTTAAAGTCTTCTCGATGGCAATAATCTCAAAAGTCGGCGGCGCTTCGGGTCCCCTTTATGGTTCGGCGTTTATGAATATGACCAAAGCAACGAAGGAACTAGAAACGATCGACTCCTTTGAACAATTAGGTACGATCGTTGAAGAAGGTTTGACGGGCATCAAAATGCGGGGAAAAGCTGAGTTTGAAGACAAAACGATGGTCGATGTCTGGCAACCTGTCGCAGAAGCCTTGAAAAAAGGGGAATTGACCAAAGACACGATCGAAGCAGCGAAAGAACATACCAAAGAACTCGTTGCTAAAAAAGGCCGTGCCTCTTATGTTGGTGAACGTGCCATCGGTCATATCGATCCCGGATCGGCTTCTAGTGCGATTTTGTTTGACTCACTATTAACGGTGATAGAAAAGAATTAAAAAACGATGCTCTTACAAAGCACCGTTTAAGACAAAAGACAAACCTTATGATTGCGTAAGGTTTGTCTTTTTCTTGTTTATTCCTCTTGTAAAATCGTTTGGGCAACTAGCTTCACGTATTGATCCATGCCATCTGGATTTGGATGGACCCGATCTTCATAGAACCATGACTCTTGGTCATTACTCAAATCATACCAATCGATCAAGGTCATATTGTCGTATTTTTCCGCCATGCGCTCCAACATCCGATTGACTTCATTTTGCCAACGCTGTGTCGGTACCCGCACATTGATCCAGTAGACTTTGCGATCACCGATCTCATTCATAAAGCTGTCAAATTGGGCTTCTGTAAAGGAACCATTCGTCCCTAGCCCCACAAGGACGGTATCCCGCAAAAGATTTTTTTCTTTCAAGTCTTTGATCAATTCAGGGCTCGCATACAGCTGGCGCCCAACATCCCCATCAACTACCGCTTGGGTAAAGACTTCTTTCAAGTCAGCCGTTGCATCCAGCATCACGGAATCACCAAAAGCCGTGATTTCAAGAGATTCTGCTTTTTTCACTTGGGCTGCTGTTAAATCATATTTTTCCATGATATTTTTTTCATCTTCACTTGTGTTCGCCTCATCGTCTGCTTCATTGCCTTCAGCATTCGCATTTTTTTGCGATTGCTCTGCCGCTTTTTTATTGGCCGCAATGTTGTCTTTCAACTGCTGCTGCTGGGCATCGACATAATTCGTCGGTGCGGTCACGACGCCAAACAAAGCAACGAGGGTAATCAGTAAGCTGGGCACTAACCACGGTTTTTTCCAACTAAAAATCGGTTTACTGAACCAACCGCGGACCGTTCTGAATGTGTCTTTGTACTGGAATTTACGCATTGGGTTTTCGATAAACCGATAGGACAATTCACTGATAAACAAGATCAAGAATAGTTCCACTAACGTGTGCATCAGCACGTTCTCCCCGATATTCCCCACTTTTGCTTCGTAAAAAATCATCACTGGAAATTGATACAAATAGATCCCATAACTGCGCTTGCCGATATAACTGAAAATCGGATTACTCAATACCCGATTCAAGCTGGCTCCGGGATGAGCGGTGACTGCCACAAGAATCGTACATAGGATACTGATCAAGAACATGCCGCCATAATAGACAAAAGTCAAATGATCATCTAAGAAAAAGAACGCTGCGATCAGACCAGCCAAGGAAGCAAAGCCAGAGATATTCAAGACCCGTTTGGCTTTTTGCGGTATCTCTTTCTTCAAATGGGTACTTGGCCAAATGAATGCTAAGGCACTCCCCATCCAGATCGAAAAGAGCCGCGTATCCGTTCCATAATAGACCCGTGTCGGATCAGCGCCTGGTGTGTAAAGGACTGCTAACAGAATTGCCGACAAAATCGTGACTGCGGCAGTAAATTTAAAGGCGCGATGCCTCTGCTTGCCGATTTTCATCAGCAAAATAAATACTAAAGGCCAAATCAGATAGTTCTGTCCCTCCACAGCCAGCGACCACAGATGGGTAAAGGGGGATTCATTACCGAACCGATCAAAATAGGATAACCCATGATTGATCTGCCACCAGTTGTTGTAATAAAGCAACGAGCTAACAAAAACCCCGCGCAAATTATTCAACAGGTTTCGCTGGAACAACGTGATATACGCTGCTGAGATAAGCAGCATCACCACCATTCCTGGATAGAGCCGTTTCATCCGCCGAACATAAAAATCTTTGACTTTGATTTTGCCGTTTTGATCCCACTCTTGCCTCAGCAAGTCAGTGATTAAATAACCTGATACGACAAAGAATACTGGAACTCCTAAATACCCGCCTCGCATATGAGTAGGTAGTAAATGATATAAAATAACGCCGATGACTGCCAAGGTTCGAATGCCGTCAAACCCGGTAATATAGCGGCTTGTGCTTAAACGTTTATTCATTTTTCAACCACTTTTCTCTAATTGATCCAATTGTTTCATAAAAAAACAATTTCAGCATGAACGCTATTGATTCCATACTCTCATAATTTACCAGAAATCCCCCATATAAAGCTAGCAACATCTGCTATATTTCAAAAAAATTAATTTTTGGCGAAAAAAAAGTACTTCTATAAAGAAATACTTTTTTCAACTCCTTTTTCACAGTTCTTCTTCATAAAAGCGACCCAAAATCTGGACATTTTCTGCAATACTGACAAAGGCTTTTGGATCGGCTTCTTTCATGGCACTGCGCAGCATCGGCAGTTCAAAGCGTGTCACTACCGTCAGCAAAACCGTTTGTTTGTCATGCTTGTACGCCCCTTCGGCTTCATTGATGATGGTAATCCCTCGCCGCATATGTTTTTGGATCGTTTGAATGACTTCTTCTGGGTTGCGGGTGATGATCGTCACCTGCATTTTCTTTTGCTTCGTAAAGACCGCATCCGTCACTTTTCCACTGACAAAAATCGCGATCGCACTATACAACGCATATTGCCAGCCAAACAAGATCCCTGCGGCGAACAAAATAACAATGTTAAAGAAAATCGATATCGAGCCGATCGTCTTCCCTGTCCGTTTGCGGATGGCAATGCTGACAAAATCCAGCCCTCCTGAAGAAAGACCATTCTTCAAGGCGTAGCCGATCCCCACCCCGTTGATGGCACCACCGAAAATCGCACAGATCATCGGGTCCGTCGTAACGGTTTCTTCGGGCAAAATTTGCACGAATAAGGAGGTGAGTAAAACAGTAATTCCAGTAAAAATCGTAAACTTGTGGCCGATCTTAAACCAACCTAGAAAAAATAATGGCACATTCAACAATAATAGCGCAAGGGACAAGGGGATATAAAATCCGAGCCCTTCTCTTGAGATCGTGGTGATGATCTGAGCGACACCCGTAATGCCGCTGGAATAAATATTACCTGGTTGATAGAAGAAATTGACCGCAATCGATGCCAGCAGCGCATAGACGATCGAAAACGAAAGTTTGTTGGCGTATTCTGGATGAGGGAGCCATTTAAACAGAGGAGTCATTGCATTTCATAGCCTCACTTTTTTGATTTGCCTTTATTATACTTCAGCTCATAAAAAAAGAAACGAGCAATGAAAGAAATGGATGAATTCTCATGAACTTTTTTCATTCATTCACCAATTTCTATTTCATCACTCATTTCATCATGGTTTAACGCTTATTCGTTTTCTTCAACCGTTGTTACATCGATGTTCAAGTCAAACAATTGCATTGGCGAAACGGTACTTGGCGCTTGAGACATTGGATCAGCTGCTTTCCCATTTTTAGGGAAAGCAATGACTTCGCGAATGTTTTCTTCGCCAGCCAAGAGCATCACTAATCGGTCTAACCCAAGGGCGATGCCGCCATGTGGTGGGAACCCATAATCCAAAGCATCCAATAAGAAGCCAAATTGATTTTGCATCTCGCGACGTGAGAAGCCTAGCGCTTCAAACATTTGCTCTTGCACTTCCCGTGTATGGATACGCAATGATCCGCCACCTAGCTCGTAACCGTTTAGCACGATATCGTAGGCTTGCGCATAGACTTTTGAAGGGTCTGTCGTTAACAACGGCAGATCGCTTTCTTTTGGCAATGTGAATGGATGGTGAGCAGAAACGTAGCGGCCTGCTTCTTCATCGTATTCAAATTGCGGCCAGTCAGTGACCCATAGGAAGTTGAATTTGCTCTCGTCGATCAAGCCTAATTCTTTTCCTAATTTATTACGGATCGCCCCCAATGTTGCTGAAACGATCTCAAAGGAATCGGCACCAAACATCAGAATATCGCCAACTTCCGCATTGGCTGCTGCAATGATCGCGTCGGTCGCTTCTGTCAAGAATTTAGCGATCGGTCCTTTCAATCCATCTTCTTCAACTTTGACCCATGCCAATCCTTTGGCACCAAATTGACCAGCGTAATGGCCTAGATTGTCCATGTCTTTTCTGGAGTATTTGTCTGCAGCCCCTTTGGCGTTCAAGACTTTCACAACGCCGCCTTTTTCAAGAGCCATTTGGAAGACTTTAAAATCAACGTCTTTCACAACTTCTGATAAGTCGATAAGCTCCATGTCAAACCGTGTATCTGGTTTGTCACTGCCGTAGCGTCCCATTGCCTCATCATAGGTCATCCGTGGGAATGGCAAGGTAACTTCGATGCCTTTGACTTCTCGCATCACTTTTGCCAACAGCTCTTCCGTATAGGTTTGGATTTCTTCTGCCGTCAAGAAAGAGGTTTCGATATCGACTTGGGTAAATTCTGGTTGACGGTCGCCCCGCAAATCTTCGTCACGGAAGCAACGTACGATTTGATAGTAGCGATCGAAGCCAGCACCCATCAATAACTGTTTAAAAATTTGTGGTGATTGCGGCAACGCATAGAAATGACCTGGATAGATCCGTGAAGGAACCAAATAATCCCGCGCACCCTCTGGTGTTGATTTTCCTAGATAAGGTGTTTCGATATCCAAGAAGTCGTTCGTATCTAAGAAATTTCGGATCGCTTGCGTCGTTTTCGCCCGCATCACGATGTTGTTCGTCATTTTTGGACGACGCAAGTCTAAATAACGGTATTTCATGCGAATCTCATCGCCAACGGTTTGATCATCTTCAATCAAGAAGGCTGGTGTTTTTGCAGTGTTTAAAATCGTGATTTCGCTGATCATCACTTCATAGGCACCTGTCACCATTTTCGGATTGATGGCTTCTGGTGCACGATTGATGACTTGACCTGTTACTTCTAACACATATTCACTGCGGCATTTGTCCGCGATTTCCCAGGCTTCTTTCGAAACCTCAGGATTGAAGACGATTTGCACGATCCCTTCTCGGTCGCGCAAGTCAATAAAGATCACGCCCCCTAAGTCACGGCGCTTTTGCACCCAGCCTTTTAGAGTTACTGTCTGGTTTAAATGGGTCTCATTTACTAACCCGCAATATACTGTACGTTTTGTCATTCTTTTTCTCCTCACTCAAACATTTTGGTTGTCATTTCATCGTAGATCTCATCGAAGCGGGCATAAAGATCCGCTAACGAAAATTGTTTTTCTTCACGGCTTGCCATGGATTTGATATTGATCACTTGTTCTGCTAATTCTGTTTCGCCTAGAGTCAGAACCAACCGTGCTCCTTGTTTATCAGCAGATTTAAACTGGGCTTTGGCTTTACGATCCATGAAATCACGATCGGCAGAAAAACCGAAATTACGAATCGCTTGCACGACTTTCAACGCTTCTAAATTGGTTTCTTGTCCCAAACCAACCACATACGCATCTAACTCATTCAAAGCAGGAATCACAACTTCTTCGGCTTCCATAGTGATCAATAAACGTTCGATCCCTAAAGCAAAACCAAAACCAGGTGTTTCTGGTCCGCCTAGCTCTTCCACTAAATGATTGTAACGACCGCCGGCACAGATGGTGGCTTGCGCCCCCATTTTTGGTGCATCACTCATGATCTCAAAAATCGTGTGGGTATAATAATCCAGACCGCGCACCATATTTGAATCGATCTCATAAGGGATCTCCAACGCATCCAGCATACTCGTTACGGTTTCAAAATGTGCCTTGGCATCTGGTGTTAAGTAGTCTAGGATCGATGGTGCATCCGCCACGAATTTTTGGTCTCGCTTGTCCTTGCTGTCAAGGACCCGCAAAGGATTTTCATGCAAGCGGCGTTTTGAATCCTCACTAAGCTCCGCTTCATGGGGCGCTAGATAATCGATCAACGCTTGCCGATAGTTTTGGCGTGTTTCTTTATCGCCTAATGAATTGATGACCAAGCGCAATTGACTCAGTCCTAATTGACGATAAAAATCCATTGCCATCGCCATTGTCTCAACATCGGTCGCTGGATTTGCTGAACCGAAAACTTCGACACCGATTTGGTGGAATTGACGCAAACGGCCTTTTTGCGGACGTTCATAACGGAACATTGGTCCCATGTAAAACACTTTATAAGGCTTCGTATGTTCTGGTCCGAATAGTTTGTTTTCGACATAAGAACGAGCGATCGGTGCGGTGCCTTCTGGACGCAACGTCACATGACGCTCTCCTTTATCGTAGAAATCATACATTTCTTTTGAAACGATATCCGTTGTGTCCCCGACACTGCGGGCGATCACTTCAAAGTGCTCAAAAATCGGTGTCCGAATTTCGTTGAATTGATAATCGCGAAACACTAAGCGTGCTGTTTCTTCCACAAATTGCCATTTTTCGGATTCTCCTGGCAAAATATCGTTGGTTCCTTTTGGACGTTGGTAACTCATCGTATGCATCCTCCTATTTGTTTCATGGTTGCCCATGTTCTTTGCTTTCATTGCTTGTTTGCTTATTCACCTATTGCTTGTTGCTCATTGATGTGGGTGGGTTGTTCTCGTGTTTGACTTTTGGGTTATTGCGCTCTTTGCCGTTGGTTGCTGGTCATGGTTTCGTTGGCTTCGACTGCAATTGAACAAAGCAAAAATGCCAGGTACAGCTTTCATTTCTCACTTCCTGCGTCAATCAACGTGATTCCTAGTTTGGTTACTACGCTCCCTACCGTCGCCTAGTACTGTTCATCATCTATTCTGTCTTGCTCCGCAAGCCAATCATTGTGATTTCTAGTTCGGTTACTACGCTCCCTGTGGTCGCCTAGTACTGTTCATCATCTGCTCTGTTCCGCTTTGCGGACCAGTCGCAGTGATTCACAGCAAAAAACTCGCCCTTGTTTTTTATACAAGGGCGAGTTTTGATTACACGCGGTACCACCTAAATTCGAGAAATGTTCTTCTCCTTCGCTCGATTAACGCTCGGTCACGGAACAGCTTTTCTTCTGTTCATCTCCAGATTGTCTTTCCTTTACACGTCCTAAACTGCTTTCAGCCGGGGCAGTTTTCTCTTTTAAGGAATAGAATAAAGTACTCGATCCTTCACTGATTTTTGATATTATCTATAAACTACAAGAAAGCTATGAAAAAGTCAAGGTGTTTCACTGTCTTTTTCACTCCGCTGCTCTCTAGTAGCATTTTCTCTAGTGGCCAACGCAAAGAAGCTCTCCTTCTGTTTGCTTTTCTTCCTTTTTGCGTTATGCTGAATAACGAAGGTTTTGTTTCTATGAAAGGAGCTGTTTTTATGTCTTTATATTCAGGCTATATCCGTCAACCACACTACTATGAGACCGATCAAATGGCGATCATCCATCACGCCAATTATATCCGCTGGTTTGAAGAAGCCCGCGTGGAATTACTCGCGTTTTTGGATTTACCGTATCATACCATCGAAGAAGCGGGCTTGATCGTTCCCGTGCTGGAAGTCAGTGCGCAATACAAAACGATGATTCGTTACGAAGATGAGGTGCGAATCGATGTTTTGGTCGACAAATATACTGGCACGCGTTTGGATTTTCGCTATGAGATCTACAAAACTAGTGATGGTCAGTTGGCAACGACGGGGACTTCAAAGCATTGTTTTTTAGCAAAAGAGACCAATCGCATCGTGCAGCTGAAGCGTAGTTTTCCTGAAATCCATCAACGATTTGCTGATTATGCTGCCCTGTCAGGGGAATAATCAATTCTGATCACTCATTTAAGTCAAAATTCTTGCTTTTTGAAACGGCTTTCGTATAATCAAAAGTAATTTCAGGGAAGGATGATGGCGATGTACGTGATTAAAGTTTTGCATGGTTACATTGGCAAAGATGGTCGTCGCACTCGTGAAAAAATTCCAGACAAGTTATGGGTCTTTGAAGATCGGAAGCAGTCCGAAGCATTTGCAGATAAAATTGGTGGTCGCGTCAAACCGTTAACTGAAGTCAAACAGCATACGTAAAAAAATAAGCCGTTATCGTCTTTTGCGCATAGACGATAGCGGCTTATCTTTTTTACTGCGAAACAGGATTAGTCATCCAATTCGGTTTCTAGTACTTCACCTGTTTGGGCATTGATTTTCACATCTGTTTGTTTGTTGCCATCTTCTACTTTGACTTCCCAATAAGTTACATTCATTTCTTTGTCTAATGACCAATCTGTTGCTTGACCACCGCCAGCTTCTTTCACGGCGATATCAGAAATTTCTTCCAATGAAAGCAAGTTGGTTAGGTCCAATTGATCGGCATCTTTTTTGACACCGTTTTGTTCATCGGCATCCAATTTTTCCGTTCTTTCTTCAGAAGTTTCTTTGGTTTCTGCATCGATCTTTAATTCAAACTCATTCGTGTCATCCACGCCTTCTACTTGGTAGAAGTAATTGCCAAAAGAAGTATCCAAATCAATCGAAGTGATCGCTGCATCTGGGTATTTGTCTTGGAATATTTGGATCGCTTCTTCTACGGTCACCGTAGGTAAGCCGCCATTGGCGATCGCTGCACTGCTTGAAGAGCTGTCTGTTGCTTGTGACGACGTTGTTTCACTTGATGAGGCAACTGCTGTGCTTGAGCTGCTGTTTTGCGCAGGTTCTGAATTTCCAGTGTTGTTTTGTGTACATCCTGCCAATAATCCTAATGCGGCAATTCCGAATAAAATAGTTGTTTTTTTCATGTTTCATTCCTCCAATTGTTTGTGTATTCCTTTTTTCTATATATTTAGAATAACAAGTTCCTCATGAAAAAGAATCAAAAATGCTTGAAGAAAATCTAAAAAAATCTTCATCTTTCTCTTTCATTTGGAAAGGCAAGTTTAAAGATACTGCCTTGCGGTTGATTGTCTGTCACGGTAATTTTGGCATGATACTTGTCTGCCAGCTGTTTTACCAGTGAAAGCCCGATGCCTGAACCAGCAATCTGGCTGGAACGAGAATCTTCTACTCGATAGAACCGTTCGAAAATCAAGGCTTTCTTATCATCGGGAATCCCAATGCCAAAATCGGCGACGGTCAAAGACATCTGTCTCTGCTCTTGCGTCAAGGTCACATGAATCGGCTGATCGGCAGGTGAATACTTCGCGGCATTTTCTAACAGGTTTTGGATGATTTGCTGGAAGTCACGTTTATGCCCACATTTCATACATTGGTTCTCCACAAAATATTCAATCGATTGCGGAACGATCGTCGCTTGTTTTTCACACTCTTCTCGGACGATCTGGGAAACATCAACAAAGGTCATTTCATCTTGGGATTGATTTTTTTCTAGGTCCAACAATTGATTGCTCAATGTTTCCAAACGCTTCGACTCTTTGTCGATAAACGCCATTGAGGAAGGAATGACTTCGGGATGTTTGGTTCCACGCCGCTGGATCAATTGGACATGTCCGCGAATCGCAGCTAAAGGTGTTCGCAGCTCATGGGAAGCATCGGCAACGAACCGTTTTTCCCGCTCGATCGTCTCTCGCTGTTCTTTCAATAATTTATTAAAGGCCAATGCCACCGAACGAATCTCGATGGGCTCTTCAGAAACCGTCAGTTCTCCTGTTCGACTTTGTTCAATGGCAGCAATTTCTTGCGCCATACCCGTAAGCTTCTGACTCCATTTCCCGACACTCCAATAAATCAGCAGACTGCCCACGACAACAGCGATCAGATTCAAGAAACTGCTGATCATAAAGAGGCCATAGGCTAATTCCACACTATCCTCCCCATTGATAGCGATCGTCACCTGATCCCCATCGACTTCTTGGGTTTTCGTGTAATAGATGCCCTCCTCTGTAAAAACGATGTCTTCGAGAAAAGGAATCACTCGCCCTTGATTGATATCGGCAAAAATCTCTTCCGCATCTTCTGATGAAACGACACTGCCATCGGCTAAGATCACTTGCAGGGCGTCTTCTTCATCTGCCGAGACATAGGCATTGACGAGAAAGTCCCAGGCATCCCCTGATGCCTCACCTTTTTCGATGGCTTCAAGGATGTTGCTGGCACGATTTTCGATATGTTCAAACAAATAACCTACGGATAATAAAATAAACAACAGATTGAAGAGAATCAGCAGACCAAAGAGAATCAAGGAAAAGCGGCTCGTCAATTGAAATTGGGCTGTTTTTCTACGTTGGTTGGCTGATTTATTCTTCATGATCGGTCCTCAAGACATAGCCTAATCCACGAACGGTTGCGATCATTTTGCCTTTGCCGCAAACATCCAGCTTGTTCCGCAGTGTGCGGATATAGACATCTACAACATTCGTTTGGCCGTCGTATTCATAGCCCCAAATCTCATTCAACAGGTCATCTCTCGTTTTGACTACCTCGGGTTCTTTCATCAATTCATATAAAATCCCAAACTCTTTGGGCGTCAACTCAATGGTTTCACCGGCAACCTGAACCAAGTGCTTGGCGATGTCCATCATCAGTTCCCCCGCCACTAATTGGTTTTGCTGGTTCTTTTGTTGTTTGGCTTCTCGTTGCAACCGTCGCTCGATTACCCGAATTCTGGCAAACAGTTCTTCGATTTCAAAAGGTTTCGTTAAATAATCATCTAATCCGACATCAAGCCCCGTCACCACATCGGCGGTTTGATTTCTGGCGGTCATCATCAAAATCGGGATGTCGCTTTCTTTACGTATCCGCCGCGCCACTGTGATGCCGTCATAGATTGGCAGCATCCAATCCAATAAAATCAGATCAAAGACATTTGCTTGCTGATTGAATAAGGTCAATGCCTCTTGCCCATCTTTGGCCCAGACCGTGTCATATCCCTCAAAAGTCAATTCGGTCTGAATAAAACTGGCTAAACTTTCTTCGTCTTCTACTAGAAAGATCTTCAAGGCCATATGCGCTCCTCCTCCTGTTTTGCTTCTATCATAACGGATTTTTTCGAAACTTCCTAACTGATTGAAAGAAAAAAATCATGAAGATTTTTTCATGTTCGAACAAAAAAGACGGCATGAACCAAGGTCCACTCCGTCTTTCATTTATTCCATATTTTTTGCTAGCTGATACGCGCCAACGAGTTCCCCTTGTTGGAGTTGAAGCACGTAAGGACATGCTTCAGCTAAAAACTCACGATCATGACTGATCACCGCTAATAAATCAACTTCTTTGGCAACTGTTCGCAACAGTTTTGCGACTTCTTCCATTTGCTGCAAATCTAACCCACTCGTTGGTTCATCGAAAAACAACAAGCGTTTACCAGAAAGCAGGGCACTGCCGATGGCAACTCGTTGTTTTTCCCCACCCGATAAGCTTTGCGGATGTCGGGCAAGGAGTGGTGTTAAGTGCAACAATGAGACAATTTCTTCAAAACGCGCTGGTTTTTGGGCTTTGATCAGCAGCTCTTTTTCCACCGTTTCAAAAAACAGCTGCAAGTTCACATCCTGCATCACAAGAAAGCTTTCCTGCAGCAGCTGCTTTTGGGTCCGCTTTTGTCCATTGATGGCAAATACTGCTTCTGGGCATTTTTTCAATCCTGACAGGACTTGCACCAACGTACTTTTGCCAGCACCATTTGGTCCAACGATCCCCACAGCTTGCTTCGTCGGCAATTGTAGTTCAGGCAAGTTGAGCGCCCAATTCCTGCTGTTTGCTGAGCGTTTCGATTGCTTGATCTGCAGATGCGTTGCCCTTAATCCAGACTTTTCTGGCAAAGATTCTCGGCAGTGCTGAGTTTCCAATGCCGCCTCGCCTACTTTTCGCAATCCCAACTCGTGAATTGCCTCCTCTGATAGTGACAAAAGCTGAGCTGCTGGATAAGACGCCCGCAATCGTCCTGCTTCTAATAGACAGAAGCGATCTGCCAGTGGCGCCAAATACGCCAAGCGGTGTTCGGCGATCACAATGGTTTTCCCTTGTTGTTTTAAAGAAGCCAATCCTTGAGTCAACTTTTGGATCGCTTCTTGATCCAAATTACTGGAAGGCTCATCCAATAAGAACACATCATGGGGCAACATCGTGGCTGCAGCGAGAGCAACCAGCTGCTTCTCCCCACCAGATAGGTCAAAGACACTAGCATCAAGCAATGGGGTCAGGGAAAACTGCTGTGCTACTTCGGTGATTCGCTGCCGAATGTTTTCTGGTGCGACGCCCGCATTTTCCATAGAAAAAGCCAACTCCGAATAGACATCCGTGGTGAAAAATTGCGTCTTGGGGTTTTGAAAGACGACGCCAATCGTCTGGGCATAATGGGAGAAATCGGCAACTGGCAAGTCTGTTTCTCCGACACGGATCTTTCCTTGCACTTCGGCGGGATACAGCTCAGGGATCAAGCCATTCAAAACATTGAGCAAGGTCGATTTTCCGCTGCCGCTAGCGCCGCACAAAACGATGACTTCCCCAGCTGCGACCGTCAAAGAGAGCTCAGATAATACGGTCCGATTTTCTCGTTTCACTGACACTTGTTCTAATGTGATCATCCAAGCCACATCCTCTTCACGATAAAGCCGCCTAATGCTAAAAAGACTAAGCCATCCCACCAGCGCAGCTTCAGTTCGTGGACGGTGGTATGGGGAATTTCTGATGCTAACCCGCGAACCAGGGCCGTAGCGGACAGTTCGGTTGCGGTCTTTTCAGCCGACATCAGTAATGGGATCAAAAAATACTCCGCACTTTGCAGCGGATGAAGCAAGATCGATCCTGCCGACAGCGAGATGCCGCGAAAGCGCATCGCTTGGCGAATACTTTTGAAATCTTGTACCAGTGTGGGGAAAAAACGAAATAAGACTGCCAACGGGACTAATAATACGTTGGGCACGTGCATTTTTTGCAGCGCAGCCATCCACTCACTGTTTTTCGTCCCGCTAATGGCAAAAGCCGCCGCCATGATCGTTGGCAATAAGCGGCGATAACCGACGGAAAAGAAATCCAGCAACACGATTAGTACGTGGTTGCCTTGGCGAAACAAAAAACTATCTGCCATTGTCAGCAAGACAAACACGCCATAGAGCAGCAAGCCTTTTTTCCAAAAGCCGCTGACTATAAATAGCAGCAGCAAGAAAGTGACAAAGGCAAACTCATCGATCCAGCTGATGGTCACCATCATAGTAAAACTAGCAAAGAGAATCACCGCTAATTTGCTGCGGGGATCAAACCTTGTTTTCGACACATTCCTCACCCTTTATGCGATTGGATCGTTGGTTGAAAATGTTTTTCCATCAAGCGACTGCCGATACCTAAACCAGCCACCGCACCAATCAAAACCGCCAATGCACAAAGCCCTAACATCAAATTGGAGGTATGAGCAAACACGCCGGCAATGTAGGTTTCATCTTTTCCACGAGCCACTAATGAATCGATGTAGGCATTTTTCATAAACCACAGGGGTAAGATCGGACCCATCAAGCCAAAACTAAAGACGATATAACTCGCCAGTACGCGAACGTTTCCTTTGAGCTTTGTTTTGTATTGGATCAAATCAGCTGCTAAGGCACAAATCATATTGGGCAAAAAGGCCAATGGAAAATGTCCTGAAATCAAAAAAAAGAGCCCTACCACGGTACCCATAATGGTGATTGCGCCAAATTTCGGTACTTTATTCAATAAAATCAGATAGATAATGCCAGAAAACAAAGCGGTGACTGCTGGAATAAATAAATTATGAAAACCTGGGATCACAAAACGCAAAATCAATAGACAGACGCTCATTAAAAGAAAATAGATCGCTGTATAGATCCCTACTGCAATTAAATCTTGAACCTTTAGTTTTTTCACTGCGTATACGCTCCTTCTTGCAAGCAATCAATGAAAAAACCGTTGCTGCTTGCTTGTACAAACTTATTTTTACAAAGCCTCAGTATAGCACAAAGCAGACGTTTTTATGGGGTGATATGCTTACCAACAGTCGATTTTCTTCTAAAACAGAACCAACAAATAGAGGTGTCTTCTGAATGGCTCCATTTCAACACACAGGTACCTTTAAAGATCCACTAATGGAAAAATGAATCTTTCACACGCTTAGTTGTTTTCTCCTCTTCCCATCTTTGCGAAATTAATGAATAATAGACAAGGACAAACACTTAAAATCAGCAAAGACTCGCCATCTTTTTTCTTTTTTTAGAAACCAGCAGGTATGTCTATAAAAAAACAATAACCAAGTTGACCGTCGCTTGTTAACGGAAGAAAATCAACGCTGTACTGCTATGTAAACACCCCAAACCCAACTGTAAAAACATTTTGACACTTGATTTCAAGGCATTGTCAAAGACATTTGATCGTTAGAATGCAGACATTGGCCTAAACTAATGGTAGAAGGAGCGGATAAAATGAACTTAAGCAAACAAATAAAAAAACATCGGGAACGATTAAGTCTCTCTCAGGAAGGGCTGGCAGAAAAACTCTATGTCTCCCGACAAACGATCTCCAATTGGGAGAATGAAAAAAGCTATCCTGATGTTCACAATTTATTATTGCTCAGTGTTCTATTTGATGTTTCTTTAGATGAATTAGTCAAAGGGGATGTTGAACAAATGAAAGAAACGATTGAGAAAACAGAAATGGATCGTTACACAAAAATGATGCTGCTTTTTATACTATTGACCGCACTCTCTGTTGGGCCTGCTCTTTATTTACCCGGATACTGGTGGATTGTCCCGCCTCTATGTTTTTGGCTCGTCTCCATGTATGCCGCATTAAAGATCGAAAAAATCAAGAAAACCCAAAATATCAAAACGTATAAAGAGATCGTTGCCTTCATGGAAAATCAAGACCTCGATGCCATTAGAAAAAAGCGCGACGTCAAAAAAGATTTCCTTTCAACAGCAGTCATCGTCGTGGTCTTTACCTTGATCGTCGGTATCATCGCATGGCTTAGTACACTGCCGCATTTACTGATGCGCTGACAAAAAATACAGGGTGCAACTGCTTTTATGATGAAGCCGCTACAACCTGTGTTTTTTTCAACTCAATGATCTCATCCGCATAAATCAAATTTTTCGGGCGATGGGTGATCATAATGACTAGTTTATTTTTCAATTGGTCTTTGATCGCTGCAAAAAGCTTTTCTTCTGTTGTTTCGTCTAAAGCAGATGTGGCTTCATCAAGGACAATGACTTCTGCGTTTGTGAAAAACAATCGGGCAAAAGCGATCCGCTGTTTTTCCCCACCAGAAAGGTTGGCTCCTTTTTCTCCAATTTCAGCAGACAGTCCTCCCTTGAGTGCCTGATAGAATGCGCCTAATTGACATTTTTCTAATACCGCTATGATTTCCTCGTCTGCGATTTCCTTATCAAAAATAATATTCTCTTTCAGCGTTCCTTGGAAGATTGGGGCATCTTGCGATAGATAAAAGATATGCTCATAGAAATCATTTAAGTTGTAAGCAGCTAAATTTTTGTGATTGATCAGGATCGCACCGGTCGTCGGCTGATACAAGCCTAAAATCGTTTTGACCAGCGTTGATTTTCCTGCGCCGCTTTCTCCTACTAACCCATAAATCGCTCCCCGCTTCAGCTCCAGTGTGCTATTGGTTAAGATTTGCTTTTCTTGAAGTGTGACGGATAGATCCTTAACTGTGATGCAGTTGATGGTCTCAGACAATGCATCGCCTTGTGTTAATGCTTTGTCCTCTGGCAGATAGAAAAATTCGTTTAACCGTGCAAAGGCAACTTTATCTAAGTTGTATTGAACAAAAATCACGTTAAATATTGCAACAGGCGTGTAGATTCGATCCACATAGATAATCAGTGCTGCTAAACCGCCCAAACTGACCGTAATCTGATTTGTAAATGCCAGTACCACAATTGCGACTTTGATCAATGCGACTAAAACTGCAAAAAAACCAAAGAAAAACTCATGGATCATCGTCATTTTTGTCAAACGTTCTGTTGTGTCAGCAGACATGTTTTTATATTGTGCGATCTCTTTTTCAAACCGCTTATTGATCCGAAACGTGACCATTTCCGTTAATCCGCGAATAAAGGTGCTGTTCATGGCTTCTTCTGAAACTAGCGCACGTTCTTTGAGAGAGCGTAAAACTTTCAAAAGCAGATTGGTCACAATAAACACCACTAGATAGCCCACAAGGATCGCTGGAATCAATCTTTTATCGATCATAGCAATAAAAGCTAAGTTAAACAGTGTTTCGGGAAGCAATTCTTTAAACAAGCGTCCATAAAAATTCAAATGGATATTTCTGCCAGCCGCTGCTCCCGCTTCAGTTTTCTGTAAGAGTGCTCCAGAGCCGATCTGCAAGTACTCGGAATAGGCAATCTTGCTGATTTTTACTAAAGCTTGTTCTTTGAGATAGAAATACATGCTGTTGTGCAATGTTGTTTTTGGTTTCTGCTCAAGATAGGACAAAATCGGTACCAGTACTAGCGTTAACCCATAGATAAAAACGACTGGCCAATCAAGTGTCTTGCCAAATGAATCGAGTAGTTTTTGAAAATAAAAAACATTCGCGGCACTCAAAAATGAGACCGCAATTCCAATCCCAACATATACCGTCAATCCTTTTTTAAAATGCCGCCATAAATCAATTGCCATCGTATGCTCCTTTTGCTGCAGTGTTCGTGGAAAAATCGTAAGATAAATAAAACAAACGCTTTCAAAAGTATAATCTATTTTTCGCTTAATGGAAAGAAACATATGAAAGATAGTGAGAAACCATTCTTCGGTCATCGAAAAAAA
>NZ_JBIORB010000001.1:2405000-2459956 GCF_051714025.1 Enterococcus sp. AZ167 | reverse complement strand
TTTTCTTTTACAGCAATTGCCACAGCAGGCACAAAAGCAAGCCCAAGGCATAGCTGCTGTTGAATAAAATCATGTTTTTAATCGAATAGCCGAAGCTACGTGGGTGCGGCAGGCTGGCTTGATGTTCTTTCAAGTTTTGGCGGATTTTTGGCAGTGTCAGAAACACGAGCAATATCGGCCATTGAAAGAGTCCAAACAAGAGGCCCAATAAAATAGCGGCATAAGACGCCAACATCATGCCTTGAAACAGACGGATACCTGCTTCGCGACCGATGTAGTACACCAGCGTATAGCGATGGTTTTCGATATCAGCTTCCAGATCCCGTAAATTATTGGCTAACATGATGTCAGCAATCGTGAAAATCAACGGCAAGGATGCCAACACGATGGCGCACACGGCCCAGAGGTTCCCCACTAAGCCAAAGGTTCCGTTCGCAAAATCCAGTGCCAGATAAAACACTTTTTGATCAATGGTATTGATATAGATCGTGATGGCAAAAATCCCTAATCCCATCGTTACACCGCTGAATACCTCGCCTAAAGGCATCCGCGATAACGGAATGGGGCCAAAGGTATAAAAGACCCCGATAAAACAAACCACCAGCCCCATCACTAGCAGCAGCCAGCCGGTAACAAAGGTCAAGTAAAGACCGATCAGTAAGGTTCCTGCCAGCATCGCAAAAATCAGATTGCGAACAGTAGCTTCTGAGATGTTTTCGCGCCCGATCACATTGTGCTGGTATTTGTAGGTCTCTGATTTGGCTTTTTTGAAATCCATATAATTGTTGATGGACGTCGTCGTCAAATCAAACAGCAGCATCCCCAGAAAAAAAATCACAGTATTCAACGGATGAAATTCATGAAAATACACCAACGAGAACAACACACCCATAATGAAGGGGAAGACACTCGCCACCTTGGTGCGGATCTCCACCACTTCTAAAAACACTGAAAGAGACATCTTTCACTCCTCCTATTCTAAATCAGCACGATCACCCATCGTGTAGCCTGATTCCTCTGAAAGCTCAAAGGTATCTTTGATGCCGTCTGTTACGTACACTTTATCTTCTTTTGTGATAAAGATCGCATCGGTTCCCTTTTCGGTATGCTGTTCGATATAAGCCAAGCCTTCTTTGACTCCTTTATCAAACGCCACCGTAGTCAACCCGTCACCATCGATGGATTTGTCAGTGATCACAGTCACACTTGCTACATCGCTATCGTAAGGATAGCCAGTCTCAGAATCAAAAATATGGTGATACGTTTTGCCGTCTACTTCTAAGTAGCGTTCGTAGATCCCTGAAGTAACTACTGTTTTATTGGTTTCTTTGATACTGCCGATAATCGAGCCGCGAGATTTGTTTGGATCTTGGATTCCGACATTCCATGGCTCATCTGCACCGCGGTTGCTATGACCTAACACATAGACATTCCCGCCCAAATCGACGATCGCGGAAGTCACGCCATTGTCCTTCAGCACTTTGACGACTTCATCCGTGATGTAGCCTTTGGCGATCGCCCCAAGGTCAAGGATCATGTCCTTGTCTTTTAAATACACCGTGTGGTCTTCGTCGTTAAACTCGACTTGTTCATAATTGATATGTTTCAACGCTTCATCGATCTCAGATTGTTCTGGCTTGCGGGCATCATCAAAGCCGATTCGCCACAATTGGGTGATCGCACCGATGGCCATATTAAAGCCGCCTTCTGATTTCACACTATAATCATAGGCTTCTTTCAACAAATAATAGATATCATCTGAGACCTTCACTGGCTTGATGCCAGCTTGCGCATTGATTTCATCGATCTCTGACCCTGCTTGGTTGATGGTGATTTTATCGCCTAACTCTCTGATGCGGTCAAAGGCAGGCTTCATAGCGTCCTCTTTGCCTTCATCATAAATGCGAATCCGAGTATACGTGCCTAATAAAAATTCTTCTTGAAAATATGGTTCTTCGCGCAGCGTCGTTGCTTCCTGATCACTGCCACAGGCTGCCAACATTGTGCCTAAAAAAACAAACATCAGAAAAAACGTTACTTTCTTTTTCATGATTTTCCTCTTTTCTATTGTCTTCAACCTTCATATAATAGCCTTTTTTTGGCAGAATGAAAAGGGGCATTCCGTGATTCCTCAACGTATTTTAGGAATCCTTAATCGAACCTTTTCTTCTTTGTAAAAAACAGTTCTTTTTTTAAAAAACCTTCCCACCAGATTGCTTCCTTTTGCACGAACTTGCTTTTGTGACCTTGTTGCCCACGAAAAAAGGACAGCACTCAAAACGAATGCTGTCCTCTTCATGGAAAGAAGTTGTGATTATTCAGTAACGAAGTTATCCACTTCGATTGTTGTTTGGTCGCCTTTTTCAGCGGCATTCAACAATTGTTGTGCATAGATAACAAAGCTGTGGAAGCTGTGGGTTGCCCCTGAAACAACATCCATGTCTGCCACAGAGCCGTCTTCGGCATTGACTGCAGAAACAAAGGCTTCATTGAAGTTTGGAATGAACTCTTCTGGACTTGTACCAGATTTTGCTTCCATGTTTTCGTTGTATGATGCATCATCTTTTTTCGACTCGCCTGCTTCGTTTAGGTAGTCGTAGTTTGATTCAGAGATTTTGCCGTCAGCTACAGTCATTGAGAAGACTACGCGGTAACCGTTTGAGTAGTTCTTTTCTTCTAATGTATAGGTTCCGTCTTTCAAGTCGGCACCATTGTCGATTTCAATGGTTTCCGTGTTGCCTGCTTGCGCCGCTTGAATCAATTGTTGTGCATAGTTTTGGAAGGAATCAAAGGAATGAGTCGCGCCAGAAACTACTTCGATTGAAGAAGGGCTTTGTGCGGCAACTAACTCTTCATTGAATTTAGGAATAAATTCTTCTGGGCTGATGCCTGCTTTTTCTTTCATTGTTTCATTGTATTCAGTGTTTTCTGTTTTTGATTCGCCATCCGCATTGACGTTGTCATATTTTGATTCAACGATTTTGCCGTCTTTGACTGTGATCTCAAATGTGACACGGTAGTCGTTTTTATAGTTCTTTTCTTCTAAACGATACGTACCATCTTGCATTGGCTCGCCTGCAACGACGGTTGCTTCTGAGCTTTCTGTAGTTGCAGAATCGCTTGCAGAAGTTTGTGATGTACTTTCACTAGTTGACGAAGAACCTGTATTGTTGTCGTCTGCTCCGCATCCCCCTAACAATAATGCTGCGAATGAAAATACCGCCATACCTACAATCAATTTCTTTGCTTTCATAATTATCCACCTTTTACTTGTTTATTTTCCCCACAAAAAAGTTTGTGATACATCTAACATTGTAAAGTAAATTTACGAGATGTCAACCGCTTCCTTTCCGCTTTTTCAATAAAAAATGACTTATTTTTTGATTTTCGCAAGTTTTCACGAATTTCAGGAAATATGCGTTTTTTTCATCAGAATCGTTAGACAAATGAACCATTTGTCTATATAATAGGAACGATTGTGTAATTATTATCATAGATTATTTTTATTAAGGAGAGATTTGCAATGGCAAAGAAAAACATTGTCGTTGTCGGTGCCGGTTATGCAGGCGTTTCTGCTACGAAGTACATGGCAAAGAAATTGAAAAAAGACAATGATGTTGAGATAACATTGATCGACCGTCACTCTTATCATACGATGATGACTGAACTGCATGAAGTCGCTGGAGGACGTGTAGAACCTACCGCAATTCAATATGACTTGCAGCGCTTGTTCTCACGCAAGAAAAATGTTCGTTTAGTAACCGATACAGTAACTGGGATCGATAAAGAAAATAAAACCGTCCAAACAAAATTAGGCAGCTATTCATTTGACTACTTGATCTTAGGGATGGGTGGCGAACCGAATGACTTCGGTACACCTGGTGTCAAAGAAAATGGCTTTACTCTATGGTCATTTGACGATGCTGTCCGCATTCGCGAACACATTGAAAAAACTGTCGCAAAAGCAGCGATCGAACCAGATGCAGCATTACGTAAAGCAATGTTGACGTTTGTCGTTTGTGGTTCTGGATTTACTGGGATCGAAATGATCGGTGAACTGATCGATTGGAAAGATCGTTTAGCTTCCGATTATAAATTGGACCCAAGTGAAATCAGCTTGAAAGTCGTTGAAGCAATGCCAACGATCTTAAACATGCTTGATCGTAACGATGCAGCCAAAGCAGAACGTTACTTGAAGAAAAACAATGTTGATCTTGTCTTGAATGCACCAATCGTTGAAGTGGCACCTGACCACATCAAACTAAAAGATGGTTCAACGATCCCAACCCACACATTGATCTGGACTGCCGGCGTCAAAGGAACTAGCGATGCTGCTGATTTCGGTTTAGAAACCGCTCGTGGTTTCCGTCTAGTTGCCAATGAGTACATGGAAGCAAAAGGCTACGAAGACAAAAACATCTATATTATTGGTGACTTGGTTTACTTCGAAGAATTCCCGAACACACCAACACCACAAATCGTGCAAGCAGCTGAACAAACTGGGCACACTGCAGCAACGAATATCGTTTCAGCCATCAAAGGCGGCGAAAAACATAAATTCAAAGGAAACTACCAAGGATTTATGGTTTCCATCGGTGCCAAATGGGGCGTGGCGAACTTATTCAATAAGATTCACCTGAGCGGTTTCTTAGCGATCATTATGAAACATATCGTTAACTTGAAATACTTCTTTGATATTCGTTCTGGTTACTACATGTTCCAATACTTGATGCATGAAATCTTCCACATCAAAGATGACCGGACAGTCGCTCGTGGTCATACGTCTCGTTACGGAAACGTCTTGTGGAGTGTTCCGCTTCGTATTTTCTATGGTCTTGTCTGGTTCGTTGAAGCCTTCAAGAAAATTTTGGGTACGAATGGGGAAGTCTTCAAACCTGGTACTTGGTTCGGTGAAGGTTCTTGGTTCCAAGGCAACAGCGTTTTCCCTTGGACTTGGGAATACCAAACAGTCGCTGATGCAGCAAGTGGTGCTAGTGAAGCAGCCGATGCAGCAAGTGCCGCTAGTGGTGCCGGTGAAGCAGCCGATGCAGCGACACAAGCCGCACACTTCGGTTTGAGCTATGCCTACGGTGAGCAACCAATGATCGTGATTGAAAAATCACCTGACTGGTTCACAAAAGTTATGCAATTTATCATGCCAAACAACGACGTTGCAATGTTCTTCCAAAAATTCATGGTCTTCTTTGAAATTGCTTTAGCTCTTGCATTGATGGCTGGTCTCTTCACTTGGTTAGTAAACGCAACGACTATCGTTTTAGTGTTGACTTTCTGTATGTCTGGTATGTTCTACTGGGTAAACATCTGGTTCATTCCAGTTGCATTTGCCTTGATGAACGGTTCAGGACGCGCAGTCGGTTTAGACCGTTGGGTAATCCCATGGTTGCAACGTACCCTTGGAAAATGGTGGTACGGTACCCCTCGCTCCTTATATGGCAATAAATAAGCCAGCAAAATAGAATACCTTTACGACTTCATGAGACTAAGACATTCTGATTTTCAATCAGTGTCTTGGTCTCTTTCCAAGTACAGAACTTTTTCTTGATCGTCCTTGCACAGAAATCGGTGGATTATTGAGGATTCAGCTAGTAGAATCTTGTCTTCTTATGCTAGAATGAGACACATCACATGAAAGAACAGGAGTCTTTTTTGATGAAATTAAAAGAATTTATCCGCGATGCCCATTTAAAACCATGGGATGGCGTCATCATACTTGTTTTGATCCTCAGCTCTTTTTTACCGATTTTTATTTTTGGCCAGACGCAAACAGCGGACAAAGAAGCCGTCTTGCGGGTCGATGGGACAGAAATCAAACGTTTTGACTTAGTTGAAGGTCAAAAAACGTACACCTATCTTTATGAAGATGAAGATGGCGATACCAATTTACTGGAGATCGAAGGGGATCGGATCCGAATCAAGGAAGCCGATTGCGGCGACCAGATTTGTGTCCGCCGTGGCTGGGCCAGTAAAAATGGGGAAACCATCGTCTGTCTGCCTCATAAATTGGTGATCGAAATCCAAGCCGCAGATGGGAGTGAGACCGACGATCTAATCTATTGATCGTTTGCTTATGAGTCGATTACAACGAATAATTTTCATCTCACTGCTGGTCGCCCAAGGGGTCGTGATTGGTTTAGTTGAAAATATGATCCCTTATCCATTTGCCTTTGCGCCTGGTGCGAAACTAGGTTTGGCAAATTTAATTACCATTATTGCTTTGTTCACCATGCCAAAAAAAGACAGCTTTCTCTTGATTTGGCTAAGACTGATCTTAACGACGTTACTAGGAGGAACGGTTTCGACCTTCTTATATAGTATGAGCGGTTCCTTACTGAGCTACTTTGGGATGTCTTTGGTGAAACAGTTGGGGCCTAAGCGTGTCAGTATCATCGGCATTAGTGCGGCCGGCGGGTTCTTACACAACGTCGGACAGTTGATCACTGCCTCATGGATCGCTCAATCCTGGAGCGTGATGCTCTACTTGCCGGTCCTGTCTTTCTTTGGGATCTTGTCCGGGATCGCTATCGGGATCGCCGCCAACTACTTGCTGCGCCGTGTCGAAACACTGCGCCGTTTTCAAATTGATTATGAACGCCAGACCAAAGTCAAATGGCGCTCGGATTCAGAATAAAGGAGTTAATTATGAAACTTCATTCCATGTGGCAAGAGTATCCAGCACTGCAAGCTGACTTATCTGCCTCCTTGCAATTGATGGAAAAATCATTAAAACTAAAAAACAAAGAGGTCGAACAAGCGATCCTGTCCATGATCCATTCAGGTGGGAAACTGCTGCGTCCTGCTTATCAGCTGCTCTTTTCTGCTTATGGCAGCGACAAAGATCGCGAAAAAGCCGTCGCATTGGCGGCCTCGATCGAAATGCTCCACACTGCCTCGTTGATCCACGACGATATCGTCGATCATGCGGACACCCGCCGCAAGCTGCCGACCATTCGTTCCGAATTTGGCAACGATGTCGCTGTCTATGCTGGTGATTACCTCTTCGTCTGCTGCTTTAAATTGATGGCCGATTATGCCAGCTCCATGAAAAGCTTGCAGATGAATTCCCGTAGTATGGAAAAAATCCTGGCCGGCGAATTAGGACAAATGAGCAAACGATACGATTTGTCCGTCACTGTCGAGGATTACTTAGAAAACATTCGCGGCAAAACCGCTGAGTTGTTTGCTTTAAGCTGCTTCATCGGGGCTTACGAAAGCGGCACCTCCTTGCGCTTTGCCAATCAAGCCCGTGAGATCGGTGAAGCCATTGGTCTTGCCTTTCAAATCATGGATGACGTCTTGGATTACAGCCAAGATGCGGCTGCTTTAGGGAAACCAGTATTGGAAGATGTTCGGCAAGGCGTCTATTCCCTGCCGCTGTTAATGGCACTGAAAAGTGACCGCCAACAGCTGCTCCCATTGTTGGAAAAACAAGACGCTATGACGGACACCGACACCCACGAAATCTATCGGATCGTCCAAGAAAGTGCTGGGATCGAGGAAGCCAAGAAACTCGCAGCCGACTATACGAAAAAAGCTTTGCAGGCGATCCAGAAATTACCTGAGACCAAAGATGAAACCAAAACGTATCTTTACCAGATCACTGCTCAGATCCTTGGGCGTCAGAACTGATCAAGGATCTAGCAAAAGCCTAGCAGCTGGAATCATACTGAAATAAGTCCCCAAGGTTAGATTTTTGATCTACCTTTGGGGGCTTTTTAGTTGATAGATAAAATTTTATACGCAAAAAAAGCCTCAACTGACAAATCATCTGTCAGTTGAGGTTTTTTTCTTTTAACGCATCGTCACAAATTCTTCTGACCCTGTCGGATGAATGGCAACGGTTTGATCAAAGTCTGCTTTTGTAGCACCCATTTTGATGGCTACAGCGAAGCCTTGCAGCATTTCATCGACACCGATCCCGATGCCGTGCAGACCGATGATTTTTTCTTCTTCTCCTAAGCACACCAATTTCATCTCACATTTTTGGCGATACTCATTTAAAGCAAAGTACATCGGTGTAAAGCGCGAGCGATACACCTTTATCTGCTCTTGGCCGTATTTTGCCAAGGCTGCTTCTTCGGATAAACCAATCGTGGCAATCGGTGGATGAGTAAAGATGACCGTCGGTACTAAGTGATAATCCAAGTACGCATCGCTTTGACCGTTGAACAAGCGTTCAGACAAGCGACGACCGGCGGCGATCGCAACCGGGGTTAAATCCAGTTTTCCGATGACATCGCCCACCGCAAAAATCGAGTCAGCTGTGGTATTTTGATATTTGTCCACAATGATAAACCCTTTTTCATCCAATTGGACATCGGTGTTTTCCAGACCTAACTTATCCGTATTCGGCACACGACCACCAGCAAAAAGGACGCAATCGCCGGTCAAGGTTTCGCCATTTTCAAAGTGAACGATATACTCGTCACCTTCTTTAATGATACGAGAGGCCACGTAGCCTGCATAAGTTTCGATTCCTGATTCTTGGTACATCTCCACGAGATTATCCGCAAGCATCCTGTCAAAGGTTCGTAATGGCCGCTCTTTGCGGTACGCCCAAGCCACTTGGCTGCCCAGCTGTTGGCTGACACCGCTGATTTCGGCTGCGATGTAGCCTGCCCCTAAGACGACCATACGCTTTGGTGCTTCTCGCAACGCAAAAAAACCATTCGAGTCAATGGCGTACTCACCGCCGGGAATATTCATCGCGCTAGGTTTTCCACCGGTGGCAATCAAAATCTTTGCTGCATGGTAGTTTTCCCCATTGACGGTAACCGTGTGGTTATCCACAAACTGTGCATAACCGTGGATAACTTCTACGTTGTTGCTGTCTAAGCCTTTTTGATAGGCTGTGTGTAAAAAATCAATGTATTTTTCACGGTTATCCACAAGCTCGGTAAAATTAAATTTATCCACATGTGGATAAATGCCGTAGCTAGTTGCGTCCCGTTTGATCATTTCTAACATCTCACTAGCTTGCCACATGACTTTTTTCGGTACACAACCGACATTGACACAGGTGCCGCCTAATTCATTGCCTTCGATCAATAATACTTTGGCGCCGTGCATCCCTGCCCGATTGGCTGAGGCGATTCCTCCGCTGCCGCCACCAATTACTATGTAGTCGTATGTTTCCATATTTGTTGTTTCCTCCTTAAGATTGTCTATGTTCTCATCGATCCTTTTTGGCTGGATTGATTCAACAAAAAAAGCCGAGAGAAACTCTCGACCTTATTTTTTCTTCCGAATCATGTCTCCGACTTCCACCGGTTCTTTGACCGGCATCGTCAGCAGCATCATAGGATTTGGTGCACGATCGATGGATTCACCGTCTTCATTATACATGACTTCGACGGTTTGGTGAAAGTGATGGAATCCGGGACCGTAAAATTCGATTTCATCGCCGACGGAAAAGTGGTTCCGTTGCCGAATCGTAGCTGTTTTTGTTGCCGGATCATACGCCATGACTTCCCCAATAAATTTGTATTGCGGAATTTTCCGACGTGGACCAAACAACTGCTCATTTTCACTCGGGGTATCGTAGTAAAAGCCTGAGGCAAGCTCGCGCTGCGCAACTTTCCACAGTTCATCGATCCATTCTTGTTTGCAGACATAGTTCTCTGGATCGGCCATGTAACTGTCCACGGCTGCTTTATAAACGTTCGCCACGGTTGAAACATAGTGGATCGATTTCATGCGGCCTTCGATTTTGAAACTATCCACGCCGTTTTCAATCAAATCAGGGATATGTTCGATCATCGACATATCCACAGCACTCATGGAAAACTCTTCTTCCACTGTCCCATTTTTAGTCAAACTGTTTCGTTCCGTTGCAAAGGGCATGTCAAACAGATCATATTTCCAGCGGCAAGATTGCGAACAGCCGCCGCGATTGGCGTCTCGCATCGACATATGATTGGACAAAGTACAACGGCCAGAATAAGAAATACACATGGCGCCATGAATAAAGGCTTCGATCTCCACGCTAGTATTTTTGCGGATCTCAGCGACTTCCTCCATGGACACTTCTCGGGCGAGAACGACCCGTTCTAGACCTTCTTCCCGCCAAAATTCCAATGTTTCATAGTTCGTGGCACTGGCTTGGGTGGACAAATGGATCGGTAGACCTGGCGCTTCTGTTGCGCAGATCTGGATCAAAGCGGGATCAGAAACGATCACTGCCGAAATACCGACATCTCGCAATTCCCGAAAGAATTCCCCTGCACCTTCTTGATTGCCCTCGTGGGTCACCATGTTGGCTGCTACATAGACTTTTGCGTTGTGGGCTTTGGCAAAAGCCACCCCTTCCGCCATTTCTTCATAGGTAAAGTTTCCCGCGCGACTCCGTAGACCATAGGCATTGCCGCCGATATAGACAGCGTCAGCGCCATAGTGGATCGCTGTTTTTAATTTTTCTAACGTACCAGCTGGTGCTAACACTTCTGGTCGTTTCAATGCTTGTTTAACGGTCATTTGTTCTTGCTCCTTACTTGATATCGTCAGGATTGATGGCATAAAATCCAGTGTCCAACCCACGTTCTGCTGGATGAAGTTGGGCAACTTGTTCACTGAGCACAGTTGCTTGCTCTGCTTGCCACTTCCCACTTTCTACAAGGGTCTTGGCTTGGGCAAACAGCTTAGCAATTGCCACAAAGGCAGCCCCTCGTGTATAGATTCCGTCCAGCTTCCAGGTTTGAAAGCCTGTTGCGGCTAATTCCCCCAGCTGCAGCATCAGATTGATGTCGTTATTGGCAAAAATGTGCGTGCCGTGGCTATCTTCATAAATGGAATAGTGGGTTTCTTCTTTTTTCGGTTCGGATAAAAATAACCCACGATCGTGGTTCTTTTCTTCCGATTGTTGGGTATAGTTATAATAATTTTGTAAAAGCGGACGCTTCGATTGGTGAATGCAGGTCGCACCATAAACCAATACTTCCACAGGAATATTTAGTTGTGGTGCCATGATTTTCATTTCCTCGAAAGGAACTTCTCGCGCTAAAACAGCTGCCTTTGCTCCTTTTTGTCCCCAAAAATTGATTTGACGAGCGCTCGTTACTAAGGTTTCCCCTGCATAGATAAATGGCAAGGCACATTCTGGATTTTGCTTCATGCGGTAAATGATTCCAGGATCTCCGAGAGCGATTTGATCGGCTTGATTGGTCTTCAGAAATGCTAGGTATTCTGGAATCCGCTTCATTTTTTCTGGATGCATGATGCCATTGACCGCGATCGTCACTTTCTTTCCAGCTTCGTGGGCCATGTCGATCAGTCTGATTTGCTCTTCACGAGAAAAAGAGGCCGGTAGGCGCAGCCCGAATGTCTCTTCTCCAAAAAACAATGTATCAACATAAGGGATGAGCTGCTGTGCTTGCTCGATCGATTCCACCGTGGCGATAATCTCAACCATAATACTCCTCCTTTTTTCAACTCATTCATAGTATCACACAGCAGGATTCTTTCCAAGAGGTCTCGTTACTCTTTTTTTCACGAATCATGCTTTTTTCATTAATAAATCGTTGCCATAAAGCTATTTAGAAGGATATTTTTTTGTGAATCATCAATCATAATTAATAGAGATCACTTGATCACTACTAGACATAGCAAGACAAAAAAGCGACGTTTCTATGGATGCCGATTACTCGACCATAGAAACGCCGCTGCCATTATTGGCTCGACTTACACTTGTTGCAAGACCCGTGCTTGTCCCTCTTTGACATTGAGGGTGATCGATCCTTTGGAAGCACCAATCGTCACTTTGTCACCTAAATGAATTTGTCCTGATAGGAGTGCTTCACTTAAACGGTCTTCGACTTCTTTTTGCAATGCTCGACGAATCGGCCGTGCCCCATATTCTGGATCAAAACCAGCTTTACCGATCACATCGATGGCAGATGGCGTGATCTTCAATTGGATGTCTTGGTTGCTTAACCGTTTGATGATCGCTTTGCTCATAATCTTCACGATCTCATGGATCTCCCCTTCACCTAAGGATTGGAAGACCACTGTTTCATCCACACGGTTCAAGAACTCTGGACGGAAGGCTTTTTTCAGCTCTTCTAAGATCCGTTTTTGCATCGCTTGGTGATCTTTCGTTAAATCAGTGACATTGAATCCAACGCTTTTTTCTTCGCGGATTTGTTGGGCACCGATATTAGAGGTCATGATCAAAATCGTGTTGCGGAAATCGACCTTCCGACCTTTGCCATCCGTCAAATGTCCATCATCTAGCACTTGCAAGAGGATATTGAAGACATCGGGATGGGCTTTTTCCACCTCGTCCAATAAGATGACGGAGTAAGGTTTTGAACGGATTTTTTCCGTCAATTGCCCACCTTCGTCATAGCCGACATAGCCTGGCGGTGAACCGATCAAACGGCTCGTGCTGTATTTTTCCATAAATTCGGACATATCGACACGAACCAAGGCATCTTCACTACCAAACATCGCTTCCGCTAAGGCTTTAGCAAGCTCGGTTTTCCCGACACCAGTCGGGCCTAAGAACATGAAGGAACCAATTGGGCGGTTGGGGTCTTTCAACCCACTGCGGGCTCGGCGGATCGAACGAGCGACTGCTTTGACCGCTTCTTCTTGGCCAACTACCCGTTGATGCAAGATCTTTTCAAGATCCAACAAGCGTTCGCTTTCTTTTTTCTCCATCTGTTGCAAAGGTACACCAGTCCATTGAGAAACGACCGTAGCAACATCTTCTGCAGTAACACTATCGGCATAGCCTGACGCTTCTTTGACTTCCATAAACGCCACTTCCGTCAATTGTTGGGTCAATTTCTTTTCCTTGATCCGCAGACGAGCTGCTGCTTCAAAATCTTGCTGGCGAATGGCTGCTTCTTTTTCTTCGATCAAGTTAGCGATCTCGTTTTGTAGCTCTGCCAATTCCGAACTTTCATCGGTTTTGTCTAGACGCACTTTGGCTGCTGATTCATCCATCAAATCGATGGCTTTATCTGGTAACTGGCGCGAATTGATGTAACGTACGGACAATTGCACAGCGGCGTGTAACGCATCATCAGAAATTTCCACCCCATGATGTTCTTCATAACGAGGACGCAAGCCCCGCAAAATTTCTTCCGCTTCTTCTGGTGTTGGTTCGTCGACTTGCACTCGGGCAAAACGGCGTTCTAACGCAGAATCTTTTTCAATGTATTTTTGATACTCATCTAATGTCGTGGCACCGATGGTTTGCAATTCTCCACGGGCTAAGGCTGGTTTCAGAATATTCGAGGCATCAATCGCCCCTTCGGCTCCGCCGGCCCCAATCAGTGTATGCAATTCATCAATGAATAAGATGATTTGACCATCTTGATAGATCTCATCGATGATTTTTTTCATTCGGTCCTCAAATTCTCCACGGTATTTCGTTCCAGCAACTAAAGCCCCCATGTCCAGCATCATCAAACGTTTGTTTTGCATGTCTTCTGGGACTTCCCCATTGATGATTTTTTGGGCTAAGCCTTCGGCGATCGCGGTTTTCCCAACACCAGGTTCCCCAACGAGAACAGGGTTGTTTTTGGTCCGACGGCTAAGGATCTGGATCAGCCGTTTGACTTCTTTGGCACGACCGACAACAGGATCTAGCCGTTTTTCACGAGCTAATTTGGTCAAATCACGGGCTAAGGAATCCAAGGTTGGTGTTCCTTGCTGCGCTTTGGCTTGGGCTGGACGACGACGACCAGCACTTCCGTTGGTTTTGCTTTCATTGAAGCCCATTTTTTTCTTCAAAAGCTGACGCATTTTTGCGAGACTCAAGCCGAGATTCAGCATGATTCGTGAAGCCAAAATGTCTTCGTCTCTTAATAAGCCTAATAATAGATGTTCGGTACCGATCTGTGGTGCCCCTAAACGCTTGGCTTCATCCCCTGCATAAGCAAATGTATGTTTTGCTCGTGGTGAATACGCGAGATAGGCGTTTTCTGGGTATTGACGAACGGTGCCATACCCTGTTAAATGTTCGATTTCTTCACGAATATCGTTTTCTGTGATATTCATTTCCCGTAACGTTTTGCCAGCGATCCCGTTTTGTTCAATGACCAGTGCCAATAGAATATGTTCAGAACCTACCGCTTGGTGCTTAAAGTATTTTGCTTCTTCTTGGGCGATAGCCAAAACGGCTTTCGCGCGTTGGGTGAATAATTCATCCATCTCTTTCACTTCCTGTCTTCGTAACTTAATCGTTCTAGAATTGCATGGAGCAAATCTGCTCGTGTTCTATTTTCATAAGGAGAACGTCCTAGAACTGCTTTCGCGATGACGGTCAACAATAAATTGCCTTCTCGCTTGGACAGGATTCCTTCCTCATAAAGTTTCTGGATTATTGCATACGCATCTTTTTCCGAGATGGTTTCATCGAATAATTGATTCATTTCTTTTAAGTAGTGGTGGCTGTCAGTAATTTTGACTTTCTCGATCCGAATATAGCCGCCCCCGCCGCGTTTACTTTCAACCGCATAGCCTCTTTGAACGGTAAAGCGGGTATTGATCACGTAATTTATTTGTGAGGGCACGCAGTTGAACAAATTTGCCATTTCTGCGCGACGAATCTCAATGGTTTCACTGTCTTCAAGAATTTTCTTCAAATATGCTTCAATCAAATCGGAAGTGTTGTGATGACTCAATTCATTCCCTCCCTTGACTAATTCTGACCTTCATTATACCCAATTTTTGAATCCTTGGAAAGATGTACGCTTGCACAAAAGGAAGGTCTAAAGGAAATTTTAAAGACACTTATCCCTCGCTTCAGCTTTTTTAGCTACAAAAAGAAACAAGCAGCTCGTCGGTGAACAAAAAGAAAATTCTTTGGTCCCCGAAGGCTGCTTGGTTAAAATATTGGGTTTTAGCTAGTTTCTAATCACTTTCGGAACTGCTTTCGCTCGTAGCCGTTGAATCCGAGGAATCCTCTGAACTACTGCTTGGCGTCGATGAGGACGAATCATCTGGTTCAGGTCCTCTAGAGATTGTGACCGTTACAGTAGAGCCAACTTCGACGGAGGTTCCAGCACCTGGAGAGACACGGACAACATGTCCAGCTGGCACCGAATCATTATAGCCGTCCTCTTCCTCAAAAGTTGAGTCTAATCCTGCTTCATTCAAGTCTGCTTCTGCATCGGCTTGGCTTTTGCCAACGATTCTCGGTACATTGACCATTTCCTGCCCACTGCTGACCGTCAAAGTGATGGTCGTTTGTGAAGTCACCACTGTTTCACCTGTTGCTGGTGCTTGAGCGATGATCGTGCCTGATGGTTGACTGCTGGATTGATAGTTTACTTCGATCTGTGATCGGTCGACACCGCGAGAAGTTAATGCTGCTCGTGCATCTGCCTCTGTCATGCCATAATAGTTGTCCATTGCGAAGCTATCTGGTCCGGAGCTGACCTTAAAGGTGATTTCGTCTTCTGCTGGGGAAACTTCCCGCCCTGCTGCTGGTGATTGACTGATAATATCCCCTTCATCGACATCATCTGACGACTCTAGCTCTTCTTTGATTCTGTCTTCATCAAAGCCCAAATCGATCAACTCTTTTTTGACATCATCAAAGGAACGACCTTCATAATCATCAAGAGTGATTTTCTTGGTCCCACTGCTGATATAAAGAGTCACGACGGAATTCTTTTTGACTTCATTGCCTTCTGGCGGATCGGTCTTGACGACATTGCCTGCTTCGACTTCATCGTCTTCGATTTCTTCTACCTCGTCTGCCACTTGCAAACCAGCAGCTTCCAGCTCGGCACGGGCAGCTGCTTCTGTTTGACCACTGACTTCAGGAATTGCCACATCTCCCCGACCACCGCCGAATAGGAAGTAACTGCCTATGCCTAGCAGTGCGATCACCATAATGATGGGCAGCAGCAGCCACCGTTTGCGTTTTTTCTTTTTCGGCTGCGCTGGTTCTTCAGCTTGATCCGCAACCTTATCTTCTACGGGTTCTTCTACTGGCGGCGTTTCGACTTGGGCTGCTTCCACAGTAGTCAGCACTCTCGTTTCATCCATCAGGGCATGAGGTTCCCATCTCGGTTCATTGAGTCGGTCAGGAGACAACACGGTATCAAGGTCCGCTCGCATTTCATCGGCAGTTTTGTACCGATCCGCCGGTTCTTTGGCGGTCGCCTTCAATACGACGTTTTCCAGCGATTGCGGAACATTTTTGTCATAGATCCGAATCGAAGGGATCTCATCTTGGAAATGTTTCAAGGCGATCGTTACGGCTGATTCGCCATCAAAGGGTACTTTGCCCGTTAAAATTTCATAGAGAATGATCCCAATCGCATAAATATCTGATTGATTGGTCGCCATACTGCCTCGTGCTTGTTCTGGTGAAAGATAATGCACCGAGCCTAGCATCGAGTTGGTTTGGGTGATCGATGTTTCTGATAAGGCGATCGCGATCCCAAAATCGGTGATTTTCACCACACCGTCTTCATTGATCAGCACATTCTGGGGCTTTAGGTCCCGGTGAATGATGCGGTGTTGATGGGCCAATGCCACCGCTGATAATATTTGTTGGATGATATCAACGATCTGCAAATAAGGTACGGGATAGTGCGTTTGGATATAGCGCTTGAGATCCATCCCTTTGACATATTCCATCACCAAAAACTGCATGCCGTCTTCTTCGCCGACATCATAAACGGTTACGATGTTTGGATGAACCAGCTCAGTCGCCGCCAAGGCTTCTCGTTGAAAGCGCCGAATCGCACTTTGGTCGTTTTGGAAGTCAAAACGAAGCACTTTGATTGCCACTTCACGGTCTAAGATCAAGTCATGCGCCAAAAACACATTTGCCATTCCGCCGCTGCCGATATTGCCGATGATTTTGTATCGGCCGTTTATCTTCTTCCCAATTTCGATCATGGGCGCTCTCCTCCAACTTTAATCAATAATACCGTGATATTGTCGACACCACCGCGTTCGTTGGCTTGATCGATCAATGATTGCACTGCTTCTTCCAGCACAGGGGTTTCTTGGATCGTTGCTGTGATCTCTTCATCTGAGACCATGTTGGTCAATCCATCTGAACACAGCAGCAAATAATCCCCGTCTGCAATAAAGTGGATCGCCACATCGACTTCGACTTCGCTTGGCATACCGATCGAGCGGGTCAAAACGTTTTTGCGAGGATGATTCAAGGCCATTTCTGCCGTGATTTGTCCCGACTTCACCAATTCATTGACCAGTGAATGGTCCTCTGTGATTTGAGTCAGCACTTGATTGCGTAAAAGATAGGCACGGCTGTCCCCGACATTGGCGATCGTAAACTGGTCGCCTAATAAGGCCACAGCAATGATCGTGGTGCCCATGCCGCTAAGTTCTTCTTGTTCTTGTCCTTTTTGGAAAATCACTTGGCTTTCCGCTTGGATTTTTTGGATCAGCCATTGGGCAGTTTTTTCACTGTCTGTCAGCTCTGTCTGTTCCCAAGCGGTGCCGATCTCACTGACTGCTTGACGGCTAGCGACATCTCCGGCCCGGTGGCCCCCCATGCCATCGGCAAGCAAGGCCAATGTCACATTGGCTTTATTTACATAGGTTGCTGCAAAATCTTGGTTTGTGTTGCGACGTTTGCCGACATCTGTTTGAAAACGAATCTCCAATTTCTTTCACCTCGTTACTTTTTGCGTAGACAACTGATAAAAAAGCCATCTGTCATAAAATCTTGCGGATAGATCGTCAACATATCCTCTTGAACCGCTTCGGCTGCCAGCGGTCCTACCGCAAGAGGCATTTGCTCAAATTCAGGATGGTCAGCGAGAAACGCTGCCACGACTTGTTGATTTTCTTCCGCTAGAATCGTGCATGTGCTGTAGACCATTATACCCGATTTTTTCAGGGTTGGGGCGGCACTTTCCAAAATCTCTCGCTGAATCTGCGGCAAGCGTTGGAAATCGGCTTCCGTCTTGCTGTATTTGATGTCCGGTTTACGGCGCATCAACCCTAATCCAGAACAAGGGGCATCCACTAAGATACGATCAAATTGTTCGGGTACAAAGGTTTGAGCCGTCTCCCGCGCATCCATCACGCGGGTCTCCACAACTGCTTCGACGCCTAAACGTTGGGCATTTTGCTGAATCAGCTTAACCTTATGGGCATGGATATCCAATGCTGTCACTTTGCCGCCCTCTGCGGCAGACAAGAAGGCAGCGATATGGGTCGTTTTGCCTCCTGGTGCTGCGCAGGCATCCAGTACTTGATGGTCTCGGGCTACTTGTAAAACGGGGGCAACCAGCATCGAACTTTCATCTTGGATCGTCAGTAAACCTTCTTTGTAGAGGGACGAGCCCGCCATAAAGCCTTTGTCAGCCACAACCCCATAGGGGGAAAGCTCACTTGGTCGTGCGTCGATGCCTTCTTCTTGTAGCCGTTCGATCGCTGCTGCTTGCGAGATGCGCTGCAGATCGATACGACCACTGGCATGATTGGGTTCAAATAGGGCATAGCCCAGCTCACTGGTTTCTTCGATCCCAATTTGTTTGACTAGTTTCTTCGTTAGCCACAGGGGCAAACTGATTTCCGTTGCTAAACGTTCCATTGGGTCTTTGATCAATGCCAAGTCTGGCACTCCTTGTCGTTGGATCGTGCGCAGGACGCCATTGACGAATTTTCCAGTTCCCGGATTGCCTTTGGCTTTCGCAATATCCACGGCTTCATGAATGATGGCATGGGCGGGTACTTTATCGAGATACAGCATCTGATACAAGGAAAGCCGCAGCAGCGTTTTGACCCACGGGTCAACTTTGCGGGCATTTTTAATAAACCGATCCAAATAATAATCCAATAAAAGCTGACGACTGATGGTGCCGTACACCAATTCAGTCAATAAGCGACCGTCTTTGTCATTTAAACGCCCTTGATTCATCAATTCCCGCAGCAGTAGATTGGAATAAGCGCCGCCTTTTTCGATTCGCAACAACGCTTCTAGTGCCACAAAGCGCACTGTATATTGTATGTCTCCAAGATTACGCTTCATAGGTACCTACCTGATCCCCTTTTTGAATCTGTTGTCCACTGCCGTTTAAGAATGCGGCAATGTCTTGTCGGCCTTTTCCAGCTGGCTGCAATTCATCGATAGCCAATACCGTGCCTTCCCCACAAGCGATCAGCAACGTTTTTTTCGTCCGTTCAATGATCGTTCCTGGTTCGGCTGTCGTCGTTTGCTCCAGCGGTGTTACTTGCCAAAGTTTCCAGCGGTTGCCATTTTGTGTCGTAAAGGCGATCGGCCATGGTCGCATGCCTCGGACTTGGGCATCGATTTGCACCGCCGTTTTCTGCCAGTCGATGGCTTCTTGTTCACGGCTGATATTTGGTGAAAAGGTGACTTTTGCTTCTTCTTGCGGGACAGGCTGCAGCTCTCCTGACAAGATTTTCGGCACAGTTTCCAGCAGCAAGTCTTTGCCTAATAGGCTCAACTTATCAAACATCGTCCCCACATCATCTTGGGCCGTGATCGGCAAACGAGCTTGAGCAAAAATACCGCCAGCATCCATTTTTTTGATCATTTCCATGATGGTTACACCCGTTTCTTGCTCCCCTTCCATGATGGCATAATGCACAGGAGCCCCGCCACGGTATTTCGGTAGTAGGGATGCATGAACGTTGATAGCGCCATGCTTTGGTACTTCTAGTAACGCACTAGGTAAAAATTGGCCGAAAGCTGCCGTGATCAGCAGGTCAGGTGCTAAAGCTTGAATCTGCTCCATTTCTGGTGACCCACTGATTTTTTCTGGTTGTAAAACCAACAAGCCATGCTTCATCGCCGCTTCTTTAACGGGGGTCGGAGTGATGGTTTTTTTGCGACCGACGGGACGATCCGGCTGGGTCACGACTGCTGCCACTTCATAGCCAGCTTCAAGCAAGCCTTCTAAAATTGGGACGGAAAACGCCGGGGTACCCATAAAGACGATTTTAGTCATTTTCATGTTCCTCCATATACTTTTCTAAGTCTTCTTCAGGAATGCGTTCGACGAGCTTGTCGACAAACAGCACGCCATTTAAATGATCGATCTCATGCTGCATCGCACGCGCCAAGTAGCCGAATGCTTCCACTTCCATTTCCTCTCCTTCTCGGTCGAAATAGCGGACAGTGATCTCGTCTGCTCGTTTGACGGTCCCAAAGGTGTGGGGAATACTCAGGCAGCCTTCCACATCAAGGGATTCACCAGAAGAAGCGATGATCTCAGGGTTGATCATTTCAAAGCGGTCGTCTTCTTCGACTTCCACGATCGCCACTTGCAGGTTTTTGCCGACTTGCGGTGCGGCAATACCGATCCCGTCGTGGGCGACCATCGTTTCATAAAGGTCGTCTAGTAGCTGAACGAGCTCATCGGTAATTACTTTGACGGGTTTTGCTTGCCGACGAAGACGTTCATCGGGGGTGATAATAATAGGATAACGCATATTTTCTCCTCTAAATAAAATTCAACGGCTCTTGGTCAATCGACACGTACAATCCTTTGCGCTGATCGATTTGACTTTGATCCAACAGACGGGTCAACAAAGCAGGTAGCTGCGGTTCATTTTTGTATTTAATGATCAATTGGTAGTAATAACGGTTTTTCACCCGTAAAATCGCACTGGGTGCCGGACCCAACAAAATACTTTGCGGTGACAGCTCCTGCTGCAGATCCCGCGCGATCGCAAACATCTTCTGAGCTGCGACTTGCTCTTCGGGATGACTGCAGGTGATTTTGACGGTGAAATAATACGGTGGATAGCCGCTTTGGTGCCGCATCCACATCTCTTTTTGATAGAAATCTTCGTAATCTTGCGACTGCGCCAATTGGATAGCGTAGTGCTCAGGGTTGAATGTTTGAATCACCACTTCGCCGGTTTTTTCTGCCCGACCTGCCCGACCACTGACCTGAGTCAACAGCTGGAACGTCCGTTCACTCGAACGAAAATCTGGCAAATTCAAGGCGGTATCGGCATTCAAGACCCCTACCAGTGTGATATCAGGGAAATCCAAGCCTTTGGCGATCATTTGAGTCCCTAACAAAATATCCGCTTTTTTCTCCCCAAACAAGGTCAAGATTTTTTCATGGGCGCCTTTTTTGCGGGTGGTATCGACATCCATCCGTAAGACCCGCGCTTCGGGAAACAGTTCTTTCAACTCTTCTTCCACTTTTTGCGTGCCCGTTCCGTAATACCGAATCTTGTCTGCATTGCAGTTGGGGCAACGATGGGGGATGTGTTCTTCATGTCCGCAATAATGACAGCGCATCGTTTTGGTATCCATATGCAGCGTCAAGGAGATGTCGCAATTTGGGCAAGGCAAAACATACCCACAATCGCGGCACATCACGAAGGAAGAGTAGCCGCGCCGATTCAGCAGCAAGACGATCTGTTCTTTGCGGGCCAAGCGGTCTGTGATTTTTTCCTGTAACGGACGAGAAAAGGTTTGATACTTTTTATTGGCAAATTCGGTACGCATATCCACGACTTCGATCTGCGGTAATTGCGCACTGGTTTTTGCCCGCTGATTCAATTTCAATAAGCGGTAGACCTCTTTTTGCGCCCGGGCACGAGATTCCAATGACGGCGTCGCACTGCCTAACACCACTGGACAGTGATGGTACTGGCTGCGCCAAATCGCTAAATCTCTCGCATGGTAACGAGGGGCTTCATCTTGCTTGTAGGAGGCTTCGTGCTCCTCATCGACGATGATGCCCCCGATGTTTTTCAACGGAGCAAAAATCGCCGAGCGGGCGCCAACCACCACCTGAGCCTCCCCACGTTCGATCTTACGCCATTCATCGTATTTTTCACCTTGGGACAAGCCGCTGTGTAAAACAGCCACTGCGTCGCCGAGACGGCTTTTAAAGCGTTCGACCATTTGCGGAGTCAACGCGATCTCTGGCACGAGCATGATCGCGGTTTTGCCTTGTTTCAGCAATTGGGCGATCGCTTGCAGATAGACTTCTGTTTTTCCACTGCCGGTGATCCCTTCCAGTAAAAAAGTCTGTGCCTCTTGGTTATCCGCACAAGCAGTGATTTGCGCTACTGCAGCTGCCTGTTCTTCATTTAATTCAAGCGGGACCGTTTTTTGAAATTGACGGTCTTTGTAAGGATCACGGTAGGCTTCAACTTCCGTAAAGGTCAGCCAACCAGCTTCTTGCGCTTGGTTCAAAGCCGCGGTGGAAATCCCTTGTTCGGTAAAAAAGGAAACCGGCAAGCGGGCTTCCTCTGTCAAAATCTGTAAGATTTCCAGCTTGCGTTTGGCTCCTTTGCGCAGCTGTTGCTGGACGGCGGGGATTTCTGCTGGATCGATCTTGCGTTCAATGTAACGGGTCATTTTCGCTTTGTTTTTATTTTTCACGAGATACTGCAATTCAACTACTGCGGCTTCCCGCAAAGGCTTCAACTGCGGCAACAGCCCTGCACTTTCGGCGTCTTGCCAGCTGAGGATGCCGTTTTCGGGAAAATATTCTTTGATGGGATGATTTCCTTCCAGCAAAACGATCTGCTTTTGGTACTCGGCTTTCATCACACTAGGCAGCATCGTCTGCAAGCAAGTGATCTTAAAGGCAAAGGTCGTTTCCTTCATGTAGTCGGCTAATTGGAGAAGTTCTTCATTGACGACAGGCGACAAATCCAACAAACGAACGATTGGTTTTAAGGTCTGCTGCGGTTCGGCAACTTCTGAAAGGCCGACGACGAACCCTTGGATATGGCGGTCGCCCTTGCCAAATGGCACTTCGACCCGCATCCCTGTCTCAATGGCGGCTTGTAATTCTGATGGGATCAGATAGGTAAAAGGCTGATCGGTCTGCATCGTGGGAACATCCACGATCACTTCTGCTATGTACGCCATTTCTTCTCCTCCTTTTAGGTTCTATTTTACTAAATGGGTGGGGGTTTGTCTGTACCCCTTACAAAAATTTAACCATCATCATTCAAAAGAAAAAGCCAGAACACAGGCGTGCTCTAGCTTGCTTTTGTCTATAGCTTTTGTTCGTCGCGGATACGCGCTTCTAATTCTTTTTGTTCTTGGTCTTTTTGCGCTTTGCGCTCTTCTTGTTCCATTTTCAAGCGGGCACGCTTGATTTCTGGATGCGGATCATTAACGACTAATTCCGCTTCGATTTCTTCAAGTGCTTGACCCACGCTTTTCACTGAATCAAAGTTTTCTAGTGTTGCTTGCGCACCGGCATCAAGTTCATGCGCCCGTTTGCTTGCTAAGATCACTAATGAATATTTTGAATTGACACGATCCAACAAAGAATCGATTGAAGGTTTTAACATCATATTTCTTACAGCTCCTCTAACATTTTGATATAGGTTCCGATCACTCGGTCAACGCGAAAATGTTCACTCGAAATAATTTCGCGAATTCGTTGGACTGCCTTAGGTACTTCATCATTGACAACGGCATAATCATATAAAGCCATCATTTCGATTTCTTCACGGGCGACACGCATCCGTTCATCGATCACTTCGGCAGAGTCGGTTCCTCTTCCTGTAATACGAGAGCGTAATTCTGCCAGATCAGGTGGCGTCAGAAAAATAAACACACCATCGGGAACTTTGTCTTTTACTTGTTTTGCCCCTTGCACTTCGATCTCTAAAAACACATCTTTTCCTTGATCCAGTGTCTGTTGGACATAAGATAATGGGGTTCCATAATAATTGCCGACATATTCGGCGTATTCCAGCATTTCACCGGCTTCGATCAAGGCTTCAAATTCTTCACGCGTGCGGAAATAGTAATCGACCCCTTCCACTTCCCCCTCGCGTTTTTGACGAGTGGTCATTGAAACGGAATATTGAAAATCGTTGTCGTCACTCTCAAAAATTGCTTTGCGCACGGTCCCTTTCCCTACTCCGGAAGGTCCTGATAAAACTATAAGTAATCCTCGCTCTGACATAATGACGTCCTTTCACTGACATTTGCTTAACGTCTATTTTGCACTTTTTTTCAGCAACTTTCAAGAACTACTTTATTATAATGGGAATTTCATGAAATTGCTAGTCTACACTTTGGCCGCTTTCTTAAAAGCCCATGTTGCTTAAGGTATTGATGACCCCTGCCAATTCGTCTTTAGCGGTGATCGCTTTTTCAGTAGGATCCGTCACTTCTTGGCAATCGATACGTACGATGTACCGACGATTTAAAGAAACAGCTACGCCATCAACTAATAGATGGAGAAAATCTGGCTCGATGGCTACGCAAGCATCTTCCCACGCAGAGAAATTCTCTTTGTCAGAAGGAATACTGCGCTTAATGACATTTTTTCCGCTTAGTTCGTGAAAGGTGATATCGTAATATTTCATTGGTTCATTCCTCCTACTCGATGTTTTGAACTTGTTCTCTGATTTTTTCAATGATCGTCTTCATTTGGACGACACTGTTTTTGATTTGGATCGGACTTGATTTTGAGCCAATCGTATTGACTTCTCGGTTCATCTCTTGGATCAAGAAATCCAGCTCTCGACCTATCGGTGTCTCAGCTGCCAGCAGCTCCGTCATCGTCGTTAAATGGATACTTAAACGATCCAGTTCTTCGTGGATATCGCCGCGTTCTAATAAAATCGCCAACTCTGTCAGTAAACGATCGCGATCGACTTCTTCCCCTAAATAAGCAGTCAGTTTCTTTTCAAAGCGTTCTTGGTAGTCCGCCTCATAGAGGGCCACGAATTGTTTGAGTTCTGTCAGCTTTTCCTGCAGCTGTCGCTGGTTTTCTTGCAAGATCTGCAAAATGCCTTGCCCTTCCACCCAGCGGCTTTGATCGATCGCTGCCAGCGCTTGATCTAATGCTTCCATCACGCCATCGGCCAAGGTGCTTTCTTCTGGCTCTTGATCAGAGATCGTTAGAAAGGCCTCATGGAGCAAGAATTGTTCCAGCAATGCTGCTTTTGGTAGCTCTGCTAGGTCAAAACGGTCTTTGGCTTCGCTATCGATCTCCTGCATGAAACGTTCCAGCAAGTCCCATTGGATCTCGATCTGTTTCGTATTTGCGGTTTTTTCTTTTAACGTCACATACAATTCGATTCGTCCTCGCTGGAGGGTCTGCTTGATCGACTGCCGTAAAGCACCTTCTAGAGGATTCAATTGTTTGGGCATTCGCAGCTGCAGGTCCAAAAAGCGCTGATTGACACTTTTGATCTCAATTTCGATCTGCACATCTGGTGTTTCTGCACTGCCTTTGCCAAAACCAGTCATACTTTTCATTTGATCACTCCTCACCGTTTTGCTTTCTTACATGGAAAGCAGGGCTTTTTTAAGTTCTGCAAATTCTTCATTGGATAAGGTCACGCCTTTGCCCATCTTCTCGTGCTCTGGGCCCCAATCTCTCAGATCAAATTTTGGCGGGCGCCCATTCCAGCTCACCAAATTCAATTCTTTGCGCCAGCCTCTTTGATTTTCCGAAAGCACGGCGATCTCTTCAACGATTTCATACGAAAATTTATCCATTTTCTGCTCCTTTCAAAAGATAGTGACTATACGCTGCCATTAAAGCAGTCAGTGGGTAACGCCGCCGAATCTGCTGAAGGGCGGGCAGATTCAATTGCTGCGTCCGATAAAAAAAGAAAAAGCGGTTTTGCTCGGACAAGACAAAAAAACGGTCGCGATAATAGCTCAGCCACTCGGTGATCGACCAGGCATCGGCTTCTTCCACTGCCTTTAGCGCAATTTTTTCAGCTAAAGCCGTTAGAATCGTTTCCTGCTCATAAATCACTGTAGGCGCTAGATACAATACTTTCGCGGTACACTCTATCAGTATACGCCCCCACTGCTCAAATGGCACATCCTGTTGATAGAATTTACGCATTTTTTTCCAAAATTCTTTTTTCTTTAGTTCCTGATAAAGCAGCGGGTCTGTCTGGCGCAGCTCTTTCAAAAAGCCCCGCCATAACGGCTGAAAATCAACCGTCCTTTCAAAGGTATACCAATGGCCTTGGTATTTGCCGAACACTTTCAAGGTTTCCAAATAGCCTAAGGTCATATTATCCAGCGAACGCTGGGCATCAAAAACCAAAAAGCTGCCTAAGGACCAAGGAGACCCCAACGAAAGCTGCGCAGTTTCTTCCGTCACAACCGTCCTTTTATTGATGCCAGGTCCTTGGACATCCACGGTGATACATTCCGTTGCCCCTTGCTGGACAGCGACATCGATGGGCAGGTTGTTGCGATAGCCGCCATCGATGTAATAAGCGTCGTTAATTTTTTGCGCCTGCATCGCTGGATAAAATGAAGCGGATGCCAACAACCAATGCAGATTTTCCTCTACTGCGGATGGATCAAAGGCATAAACCGTCTCCTTGAAATCGGGCAGACGAGTCGTACAGATCAGCAAACGACAAGCAGTTTGGCTGAATTTTTCTTGATCAAAGGTCTTTTGCAAAAGCTTTGCCAACGGTTCGGTACTGGCACCGTTGCTTTTGACCGCTTCGCGGACCAGTGAATTGGCTTGATTCATCAAATCTCGCAGTGTTTGGGCACGTACCGAAGCAAGCGGATAGTGCAATACTTGCTCGTTAGAGATATTTGCCCATAAATCGACGGCCGCTTCCACATCGTTCATTAAAATCAAGGCGCCATTCAAGGCACCGACGGAAGTTCCCGTGATCCATTCAAAGGTGATGCCCCGTTCTTGCAGCGCTTGCCAAACACCGATTTGATATGCCCCGTGAGCACCGCCACCTCCTAAAACCAGCGCCGTCTGATAAGCTAGCGCTTTTTGATACCCTTGAGGGACCACCTGATACCCTTGCTGGATAAACCACTCAGCCAAGGGGGGCCGATGAGGAAGCTGCCACAAGACAGCTGCTACAAAACGACTGCGGGCAAAGCTTTCTGTCACGGCTAGCAGTTGTTTCCAAGTAAAATCGGCGGCCGCTTCCACCAGCAGATTGGTGATAGTCAGTGTCTTTTGGTCAAAATCAAACTGCCCAGCAAGGTAAAAACGTCCGTAACGGCTGTCGATCTGCCAGCCCCGCTGCGCTATATCGGCTAGAAAGGCTCGTCGCGCTTTTGAATGCGACTCAAAAAAGGAAAAGACGAGTCGGCTTTCTTGAAACCCTGCCCTTTGTGCAAGAAAATCGATCGAAGTCAGTTTTTTCACTTTCATCAAGACACCTCCTTAAGCAAAAAAGAATAGACGAATGACACGCCAGCTGCCGTACCACTCGAGCTATTCTTTTGATTAAAATGTTCGTTGTGCCATGTTGAATGCCGCCAGCATCTCATCCGTTGCTTCGTCGACAGGCGTTACAGATTCCAGATCACCTTGGATCACACGACGGGTGACACCGCCCATTTCGCCACAGGTGATCAGCGTGATCATTTTACGGCCTTCCACTTCGTCAAGCAAATAGACATCGGTCGGGTCGACCCGTACAGAAGAAGTCGCGGTATACGTGTAAATATTTTCCAGATCGGTCACATAGATAGCCGCCCCGATGGCGACATCATCCAATGGCGTAAACAAAAGCTCTGGCGATTGAGCGCGATGGCTAGCTAGTGCGTAATTGCCTTCCCCCATTTTTTGGGTGGGACTTAACGTACCAGCACCATACAGCAAGGCCTCGTTGGCCAAGCCTTTAAAAATCGGCAGATTGATCCCTACACTAGGAACCGCCACGCCGCCGATCACTGGCAAGGCTTTGTTGCTCAGCTGCGCCCGTAAGACTGCTTCTGAACTCGCCGGCTCCACGGCATCAAAATCAAAGGTCGCTTCCGCTTCCATATTTTTTTCCACATCACTGCGATCAATGGTGCCGACTGCGTATGCTTCACCTGTTTGTTTAATAAAATAATTTTTGATTTGATTATTAAAAATCAATGCTAAACCAATCAATAACAGCAAAAGCAAAAAGAGATTGCTCAGCCAATTCGAAAGTCTGCGTTTCTTTTTTCTCATAGGTTTTCGTCTCCATTAGTTTCTTCTTTTATCATACCAAAATCCTCATAAAGACGCCAATTTTGGCCAGTTTTTTTACGAAAAGACAAGATTTGCCTTTTTTTGTCGAAAAAGGGAACTTAAAAATTGTTTTTTCTGTTATTTTGTAATATAACTTTAAACGAAAAGATACAAGCAATTTTCAGCGCTTTGTTGTAGAATGAACTTAGTATATAGGAGGGATCGATCGGCATGTCTAACACGATTTACGTACATATTGATACAACCAGCAATGCCGTCTTGACCCGCGGGCTTGCCCCCCAAGATTTTAACAAGAGCATCGTCCATCAGCCCAAGAATTTGCTCTTGCTTGATCCTTCCAGTGATTTCGGCGAATTCGACGGTCATACAGGCTTAAAAGTGATACGCGGAATGGAAGACGTCCAACTGTTTTTTCAGCAGATCAACAAAGGTCGTGTTGCCGAAGAAATGAAGTGGATCGATTTTAATGATTACGAGATGGTCAAAGAATTGACGCCTTTAGAGATCTCCGAGTTGTTATATTTTGGCCACATGAAGACACACCTCCACTCCCCTTTCTTTTACAAACTGCAAAATAACTTTGTTTTCTTTGACTTAAAAGATGCACGTTCCCGCGTTTATTATCGCTATTTAGATGAATATTATCGGATCTTGGCGGATCGGATCACCCGCATCGTCTTAGAAAAAATCAATGATCGCCTCTCCTTTTTTAAAAAAGCAACACCGGTGGAAAAGCTCGATTTTAATTTGCTGAAAGAATTGCGGGGAATCATGCAAGAAGGCATCGTCTTTTGTCTAACACAAGAACAATTGATCGACAGAACCTATACGGTCCCGATCTATCTGTCAGAAGATGCTGGCTTAAAAAACACGCTGGTCAATCAAAAAGAGCTGGATCAAATCGCTGTTTTACGCTATTCAGCCAGCAAAAAAAGCTGGTCGTTGGAAATCGACCAAGAAGATCTAGCGTTTGGCTTTATCGACAAAAAAATGTCTTGATGCTTCTCTTTCTCAAAGAGCATCAAGACATTTTTTGATGGTTCCATTTCTAAAACTAAGCTTTCGGGACAAATAATTTCGGGGCTGCCTTGACTAAGAGACCTAGGACGACCCCTACATAAACGATATTGATAATGACCGATGTCCCATTGAAGATCAAGGAATACAGATACGGACTTTGTCCTTTCGGTGCGTACATTCCCCAGACAAAGACCCCAGCCCAATAATGCCAAAACCAACGGCTGATCACCGCCACGATGCCCCCTAAGACGACATACCACGTAACGGTTTTGCTGTTTTGACGGATCGCTTGCTGGATTTTATTAGCAAACAAGCCGCCCATCCCGCCAAAAGCAAAGGCAAAGGGGTATTCAAAGATGATCTGTGGAACGGTGATAAAGTTACGCATGGCGCTACCAATCAAAATATTCAGCAAGCCCCACATAAATCCAGCTGTCATTCCCGGCAGCACTCCGCGACGATACGAATACAAGACCAAGGGCACGAGACCTAGAGACAAGTCGATACTGGAATTGGCTGTCTGGATCGGGATATACGACAAGACGACCCCAATCGCAGCGATCATCGTTCCTTCCGTCCAGACCTGCAGCGACATTTTTCGTTTCAAAAAAAACTCCTCCTTTAGAATCATCACAATTCACAAAGGAGAAGTGTTGGACACTTCAACTCGTCACAATTCCTACGTTCGCATGATCGAAACAGGTACGAAGGGTTTAGAGTACTCTCATTCTCAGCCTTTGCAGACTCCCCTTTGTGATTAGATTCTATTTTATTTTTTGCTTGCATTTCGCAAGTCACTTTCAAGAATACCATAAATTGGTGAAAAGAAACATGACTGCGATCGTTTTTTCTAAAAACATCCTGAAACTCCTCAGAAAAAAAACAGCCAATGAGGGGCTAAAGACCGACCATTGGCTGTTGTTCTCATGCTTATGAGACACGATTAAATTGATAATTTTGATTCAAACAGTGGACTGACTGGTTTGTTCTCATGGATTCGTTTGATCGCTTCGCCCATCAAGGCACCGACACTGATCTCATCGATTTTTTTCGACTTGCGGTCTTCTGGCAAGTGAATCGAATCTGTCACAACTAGATGCTCAATGGCAGAATCTTCGATCCGTTCCAAGGCAGGTCCTGACAAGACAGGGTGGGTACATGAGGCGTAAACACTTTTAGCACCTGCTTGTTTCAACGCATTCGCAGCCAATGTGATGGTACCAGCAGTATCGATCATGTCGTCGATCAAGACACAAGTTTTGCCCTCAACATGACCAATGATATTCATGACTTCTGCTACGTTGGCTTTCGGACGACGTTTGTCGATGATCGCGATTGGTGACTTAAGAAACTCAGCTAATTTACGGGCACGAGTCACGCCCCCGTGGTCTGGTGAAACGACGACGACGTCATCGCCTTGAATGCCTCTTTCCAAGAAGTAGTTGGCGATCAATGGTGCACCCATCAAGTGGTCAACTGGGATATCAAAGAACCCTTGAATCTGTGAGGCATGCAAATCCAGTGTAACCATGCGGTTCGCACCGGCTTTTTCGATCATGTTTGCCACAAGTTTTGCGGTGATTGGTTCTCTTGATCGCGCTTTGCGGTCTTGTCTTGCATAACCATAATAAGGCATTACTACATTGATCGTCTTCGCACTGGCGCGCTTCAAAGCATCGATCATGATCAGCAATTCCATTAAGTTATCGTTTACAGGGCTGCTGGTTGATTGAATCACGTAGACGTGGGCACCACGAATACTTTCTTCAATATTCACTTGGATTTCACCATCGCTAAATTGTTTGACTGAACACTTACCTAATTCAACACCTACTGCAGCTGCGATTTTTTCCGCCAAAGGACGATTTGAGTTCAGAGAAAAAATCTTCAATCTTGGATCAAAATAATGATTTGACATGAGAACCTCCACTTTCTTTGCGTTCATCTAGAAAAAAATGACTCCTTTTACTAGAATCTTCTTCCTAATAAATAGTAGTCATTTTTCCTTAAGAAATCAAGTCATTTCGCTATTTCTAATTTAGATAAGGCAACTTTTTCGCGTAATCCGCTTTATTTTCCTGACGGGCGCGGGCAATCGCCATACTGTGTTTAGGAATATCTTTGGTGATCGTTGAGCCAGCAGCGATCATCGTTTCCTCTTCGATGGTCAATGGCGCAACTAGATTGGAGCCAGAGCCGATAAAGCAATTGTCGCCGACAGTCGTTTTGAATTTGCTCTTGCCGTCATAATTAACAAAGACTACGCCGCAACCGACATTGATGTTTTTGCCTAAGGTCGCATCGCCAACATAAGACAAGTGTCCGACTTTGCTGCCTTCACCAATCGTCGCATTTTTGACCTCCACAAAGTTCCCGATATGGGCATGGGCCAAAATTTCCGCATTAGGACGAAGATGGGCATTGGGACCGACATCGGCGCCATCATGAATGATGCTCTCCTCGATCGTCGATGCCTTGATCGTCACTTGGTTGCCGATCTTGCTGTCTTCTATTTCAGAAGCTGCCGTAATGACACAGTCTTCTCCGATCGTCGTCTTCCCTTTGATGGTGACACCGGCTTCGATCAGAGTATCTGAGCCGATCACAACACCTTCGTCGATATAAGTCGTTGCCGGATCGATCAAGGTCACGCCATTTTGCATGTGCTGACGATTGATCCGCTGACGCATCAAGCGATTGGCTTCGGCTAAGGCGATGCGGTCATTGACTCCTAATGATTCATGAAAATCTTCGGTTTGATAAGCAGCGATGATTTTGCCGTCTTCCTTTAAGATCTCGATGATATCAGTCAAGTAGTACTCCCCTTGGGCATTGTCCGTATCTAATTTTGCCAAGGCGTCAAATAACAATTCATTGTCGAAGCAATACGTCCCTGTATTGATTTCTTGGATCAGCGCTTCTTCGATCGATGCATCTTTTTGCTCAACGATTTTCTCCACGATACCGACACGATCCCGCACGATTCGGCCATAGCCTGTTGGGTCTGCCGCTTGCGCCGTTAAGATCGTCGCCGACGCATTTTTCTCTTGGTGGTAATCGAACAAGTTATTCAAGGTTTCCGTCGTCAATAACGGTGTATCCCCACTGATCACTAAGGTCGTCCCTTTTTTGCCTTTTAAAAACGATTCGGCTTGAACGACGGCATGGCCAGTACCCAATTGTTCGGCTTGTAAGGCATAGTTGGTGCGATCCCCCAGCTGCTCTTTGACCATTTCTGCCCCGTGACCGACGATCGTCACGATCTCTTCAGGATTTGTTTCCACCACTCGATTCATGATGTGCTCCACCATTGGTTTGCCACAAACAGGATGTAACACTTTATATAACTTCGATTTCATGCGCGTGCCTTTTCCAGCCGCTAAAATTATTGCAAAACGTGCGTCCACGTATTCCACTCCTATCAATCTGAACGATTTTTGTTCATTGAATTTCCTATAAACAGTTTAGCCCAAGTACTTGTAAATTTCAACGATTTAAGGAATCCCCACCTAGACCAATCAAAAAAAAGACTGGCGGCCGCCGTTTAAAAAACAGCTGCTTGCGCCAGTCTAAGAGCCACAAAAAATCAGGCTTTTTTCTCAAAGTAATTTCCCGGTACTACCGAGATCGTTTTGGTCTGGGTATCGACATCTTCAACATACAGCAGAGAACTGTAATCGCTGATGGCCCGCTTGCCTTTGAATTTCGTTTCGGCAAAAACCGTAATACCGACTAATTCGGCTTCAAATTCTTCAATCAAGCTCTTCATCCCATTGACCGTGCCGCCGCCTTTCATAAAGTCATCGACCACCAATACTCTAGAGCCGCGCTTTAAGCTGCGCTTGGATAATTCCATTTTTTCGATGCGCTCTGAAGAACCAGAGACATAATTGACACTCACGGTCGAGCCTTCAGTGATCTTGGAATCACGACGCACGATCACGAAGGGAACATTCAAGTAGTAAGAGACTGCTTGAGCGATCGGCACTCCTTTAGTAGCAACGGTCATCACCGCATCGATTTGTTCGCCTAAATATTTGGAAGCGATGATGCGGCCGACTTGGCGCAGCAATTCCGGTTCGCCTAATAAGTCAGATAGATAAACATAGCCGCCAGGCAACAAACGGTCTTGCTCAGACAAGCGTTCTGCCAGCCCTTCGACGTACGCATACGCTTCTTCTTCAGAAATTTCAGGCACAAAAAAAACACCGCCAGCAGCGCCTGGCACGGTATCAAGAATGCCTGTTCCTCGTTCTTTAAAGGTCTTTTTGATAATAGATAAATCTTCGCTAATCGATGATTTTGCAGAGGCATATCGTTTAGAAAAGAAGGACAATGAAATCAATTCATGTGGATGATTCAACAAGTAATGTGTCATATCGATCAGTCGTTCACTTCGACGTATTTTCACACCGGACAACTCCTTTAGTTTATTCGCCTTATTATAAGGCTTTTTCGGGATAAATGCGAGCATTATCTAAAATATTGCTTATATTGTTCGGTTTTGATTAGAGTTTAAAAAAAAGAAACGAAAATTCTTCGTTTCTTTTTCATAAAGCCCTTTATTTTAGGCGTTGTTTTCGTTGGACGAGGATCACGATGCGTTTGATCAAATTGATCACTAAGAAAAGAGCGATAAAAACCAGCGTGATCGTCGCACCCGGTGGTGTGTCCAAATAAAAGGAACTGGTCAAACCAGACATCATCCCAATCATGCCGATCACGACACTGATCAAAATCACGGCATTGAAGCTCTTGCCTAAACGCATACTGATGGCAGCTGGTAAAACCATGATCGCAGAGATCAACAATGCACCCGCAATCGGGATCATCATGGCGATTGCCACCCCCGTCAAGACATTAAAGAGCATCGACATCACTCGCACAGGCAAGCCATCGACATGGGCGGTATCTTCATCAAAGGTCAAAATGTACATGGGCCGTTTGAATAAGAAGAATAAAGCAAAAACGACTAAAAACAAAAAGCCTAAGATCCAGACTTGTTCTTGTGTGATCGTAACGATCGACCCAAACAAATACGATTGGATACTCGTTGCGGAGTTCCCCCCGCTAAGGTTCATCAAGACGAGGGCTAACGCTAAGCCGCCAGACATCAAAATGGCGATCGAGATCTCTGAATAACTGCGGTACAGTGTTCGCAAGTATTCCAAAATGATTGCGGCAATGACTACGATCAATAGCGTCGTCAAACTCGGATTTAGATTTAGAAAGAAGCCCAGTGCCACCCCTGCTAAAGAGACATGGGACAGCGTATCAGCCATCAATGACTGTCGCCGAATCACTAGAAAGACCCCCAGCATCGGTGCGATACCAGCAATAAAAATTGCCGCAAGAAAAGCTCTTCTCATGAATTCATATGAAAGCAACGCCATGGTGAATCCTCCTTCCGCACTAAACGGATCTGACGGTCCGCGTATTCTTTGATATCTTCGTGATCATGGGTGATCATCAAAATCGACTTGCCGTGGTCATGAGCATTGTGCCGTAGCAGTTCATAAAACAGATTGCGGGATTGTTCATCCATCCCCGTAGTCGGTTCATCTAAAATAAATAAATCAGGGTCCGTGGCAAAGACCCGTGCCAAGCTGATCCGCTGCTTTTGGCCACCGGACAACTCGCCGATCCGTTTATGACGCACGTCCCACATCCCGACAGCATCTAATGCACGGCGGACATGTTCATGGTCTCGTTTCGTCAAGCGCTTGAACCAGCGATCTCTTGGGTAGCGGCCCGATTGGACCAATTCCAAAACGGTGCTGGGGAACCCGACGTTAAAGGAAGCAATCTGCTGAGGAATGTAGCCGATGCTTAATTTTTCACCAGCAGCATTTTTGGTCGCCAAGGTGACTGCTCCTTTAGAAGGTTTCAACAAACCAAGGGTTGCTTTGATCAAAGTAGATTTTGCCGCCCCATTTTCGCCAGTCAAAATCACGAATTCGCCGTCTTCGACAAAGTAGGAAATGTCTTCCAAGACGGGCTCATCATCATAATAAAAGGTCAAATCTTTTACATCGATATAACGCACGCAGGCGCCTCCTTAGTGAATACTTTTTTGTAATGCTGCCAAATTGTCTTCCATTACAGACAGGTATGTTTCGCCGTTATCCATCTGCTCTTGCGTCAAGCTTTCTAATGGATTCAAGACCGCCAGCTCCACTCCTGTTTCAGACGCTAAGGTCTCAGCCACCTTCGATGACGCGTTTTCTTCAAAATAGATAACTTTGACTTGTTTTTCTTCTACATATTCTTTCAGCTCAGCCAACCGACTTGGTGTTGGTTCTTGATCGGGTGAAATGCCCGAAATCGATTCTTCGACTAAATCATACTGCCGTGCCAAATAGCCAAAGGCTGCGTGCTGCGTAACGAAGGTTCGTTGGGTCGCATCCTTTAACGCCGCTTGGTAGGCTTCATCTAGAGCAGAAAGCTTTTCGATATAGGCAGCTGCATTTTCCGTGAAAGTTGCCTTTTGCTCAGGAAACTTCGCAATCAAGTCATCGCGGATCGTTTCTACTTCTTGGATCGCTAAGACTGGGTCGGTCCAAACATGAGGATCGTACGTATGATCATGGCCTTCATGGCTGTCTTCGCTTTCGTGATCATGCGCGTCATGATCTTCCTCCTCTGTGCCTTCCACCAACTGAATGTTTTTGGCTGCTTCAATCACGGCTGTTTGCTCAGGATCGACGGAATCCGTCAAACTAGCGACCCAAGTTTCTAGCTCAGGACTATTGTAGACAAAGGCATCTGCATCCATGATTTTGGTCATATCTTTGGCACTTGGCTCATAGTCATGGGGTTCGGTTCCTGCAGGGATCAACAAGGAGACCTCTGCTGCGTCGCCTACGACTTCTTTCGTAAATTCGTACATTGGATAAAACGTCGTGACGATCGACAGCTTCTCTGTGTCACTCGATTGGCTTGTCGCTTCTTGCTGCCCACAAGCGCCAAGAAGCACGCCCCCTAAAAGGAGTGCTGTAGTAAGTAAGATTTTTTTCATCGGGATTTCCCCTTCCATTTGCTGGCTCTTCTTTTTATTTTAAAACGGAACAACTCCGTTTTGTTAGCAAAAGTTACTCTATCAAATGATTTCCGGTTCGTCAAGACAAATCGTACGTTTTACGATTTAAAACTTTTATTTCGAGATAAATCGGAAAACATAGGAGAAAACGTTCATTTGAAGCGGATTCTTCACTCAGGAACTTAGCCATATTTTACACCATTCGCCATGCGCCCCTGCTGTACCAGCTTGAAAAATTAGAGAGTATGTAGGATAATAACCTAAAAGCACTTGGAGGAAACGAAGATGAACAAATTTGTAACTGTGCCGCCAACTGTAAACAACAGCGACTTGTTGACTCGAATCGTCTTACCAGAAGATCCTGCATCGCAGCAAACCGAAGAAATCCGCAAAACGATCGACAAACCATTGTATGAAGAAGACAAAAAGAAAAAATCCGCAAAGAAGCAGCACCAAAAAGAATAGCCTTTGCTTTACGTAAAGAATCAGACCCCGACGCCTTATTTTCGTCGGGGACTTTTGTGTAGGGCAGCTTCTAGATGCTTCCTTCCCCACTTCAGCTGCCTTTTTCTTTACCATTGAAATAGAAGGCATACAAAAAAACACAGGCGAATTCAGCCTGTGTCCTTGACTCATTCATTTCAATGTACGTACAAGATAAACCTCATCGCAGAATCCTTTTAAGGCATTATAGACCCGCTGTGCCCGCGAATATTTTTGACAAAGAGCAAAGACAGTCGGTCCGCTGCCGGTCATCAAGGCAACATCGGCACCATATTTCATCATGCGATCTTTGATCTGTTGGACGATCGGATACTTCGGGATCGTGATGGCTTCTAGGCTATTGCCCATGGCAGCGATCATTGCTGGATAATCTTCGGCTAAGACGGCGGCCGACAATGCTGCGATATCTGGATGGTGCAGTTGGTCTAGCTCGACTTCTTGAAAGATTTTCCCCGTTGAAACGCTCAAACGAGGTTTAACCAAGATGACCCAACATTGCGGCATCGGCCGCAGCGGCGTCACCAGCTCCCCTTTTCCTGCAATATGGGAAGTGGTCCCATAAAGACAATAGGGAACATCGGTGCCGACTTCCATACCAATATCGATCAGCTCTGCCATGGAAAGGTCTAAATGCCACAGGCGAACCATCCCCCGCAGCGCTGCCGCACAATCCGTACTGCCCCCACCTAACCCAGCTGCCACCGGGATATTCTTGGTGATGCGGATACGGATGCCTGTTTTTATGCCGTAGCGTTTTTTTAAGATACTGGCGGCTTGATAGACATTATTGCGTTTGTCGATCGGCAAAAAGGCTTTGTTGGTTTCTATAATGATCTTATCTTCTGCTATCTCTTCCATTATCAGACGGTCGGCTAGATCAACACTAGACATCACCATTTCCAACTCATGGTAGCCGTCTGTTCTTTTCTCTAACACATCGAGACCGAGGTTGATCTTAGCTGGCGCTTTTTCAATAATCTCCATCTTCATTCATCCAATCATCTGATAGTTATTTAGTTCTATCATAGCAGATTCTTATAAGATAGTTGAGTGATTTCTCTTGTTTTTATGATTGTTGCCATTTTGGTTGCCCTTTGGCTTGGTTCCTCGTAAAATAGAAGTACCAACTCAATAGATAAAAGAAAGCGGGGGAACCACATGGCAAATTTGATTCCAAGAGATTTCGCAGGCGGCGAAGAACTATTAGGCAAATTAATGAACAGTTTTTGGCAAGAACGGCAAATGAATACGGACATTAAAGAGTACGAAGACAAGTATCTCGTTCAAGCAGATTTACCCGGCATCAAGAAAGAAAACATCCGCGTCAGTTACGTCAACAACACGCTGACGATTTCAGCGGCTCAAACAGAGACCACGGAAACCGAGGAGGATTTCGGACATTATTTGCGCAAAGAACGCTCTAGCAGTGCCTATCAACGGACCTTCACCATCACAGACATTGATGACGAGTCCATTAAAGCAGTGTTTGAAGACGGCGTTTTGACCCTGACGTTACCAAAAGCCAGCTACAAAGATGCACCCGCAAAAAATATCCCGATCGAATAACCGAGATACCAAAAAGGCAGTCCCTTCAGAGAACGCTCTTGGGGACTGCCTTTTCCTATTTGCGTGCTTGTCGTCGATACGCCTGTCTTGAGGTCTGTGGTTCTTCTTCAGAAATCTCTTTTTTGACGTACAATTTCAAACTGTATGGTTCATGGTATTTCACATCATTTTTGATAAAATCACCGCCAGTGATAAATAAGCCCACTGGCTCTAAGGGCTGTTTGCCTGTCCATTGGATCGTGCCGACTTTCGTCATCTCCGTGTAGCTAGTACCGATCTGTAATGCGTACTCATTTTCCCCTTGCTGTTTGACAAAATAGTAAGGATACAAGGTGTTTTTCGGGATCGTAAAGCCGTTGGATGACAGTTTGATCGCCAATTCTTCTTGAGCGATCAAGGTCTGCAAATGATTCGCCAATACCAGCTGATAGTCTTCTTCAAAATGGATCACCGCTTTTTCAGTCGTCAAACGATCAATGTCGGTGGTGCTGATGGTTTCTCCTTCAATATTGAAGACTTCGTCTGGTAAAACTTTGACAAAGGCCTGAGTGACATCGAACTTCATATTTTTGTTTAAGAAATAATAGAAGATATTCAGTACCCAGAAGTAGACTAAGACCAAAAAGCCGACCGTATAAAGGATCGCTTGAAAATAGTTTTGGTTCGCAAACATCCCGTAGACGATCCGCAAAATATACGCCGTTGGAATGATACTGAGGATGGTATAGGCACGGTTCAAATATTTAGGACTGATATCGAGATAGCCCAAAAATTTATGGATGCCGTTGATTAAATCTAAAATAAGCGTCATTTTCTCACCTACTCATTTCCTTGATTCTCATCCATGATCCCTTGTGGATCTGGCGTGGTCTCTTCACTTGAAGAAGGTGTTTCCTGATTGTTTTCCGATGGTGCTGGTGAAACATTGGCATCGCTTGATGGCGTCGTTTCTGCAGGCACCGAAGAAGACGGAGTCGTTGCTGGTGTTGCTGGTTCACTGCTGGATGACGGTGTTGTCTGCTGGTCATCGTTCGTCGGTTGTGAGTCCGTGCTAGCAGGTGTCTGATTTTGACTGTCTTCTGTCATCGAAGAGGGTGTGCTTTCACTCGGTGCTTGTTCGGTCGTTTCTGTCGTCTCTGTCGTTTCCGTCGCACGACTTGGTTGGCGGTAGCTGCCTGAATTCACCACGCCGGTGGCAGTGGCAATAATCGTTGATATCGTTAAAAGTGCAATTGGTTTTAAAATAGGCGGGACTTTTCGCATGATTCTCATCCTTTTCTTACCCGATGTTGCCCATTGGCATCCTCGGTTCCTTCAGCCTCTTCTTACCTTTATAATCGTTTCTGACAAAAGGGTCAAGATTCCAGAGGCTTCTGTCGCAGGATTTAAAAAAAACTAAACATGTAACTGTTTTCACAAAAAAACAACGACGGCAGTTGCCGCCGCTACACAAGGTATTCATAAAACTTTTCAAAGGTCAGCCGCAACGTGCCATGGTAATCCCGTAAAAGGGCGGGCAAAGCGATCACTTCTTCATGTTGGATCGGGGCATCGATTTGGATCACCGCTTCTTCCTCATCCAGATAATAAGAACTAAACAGTTCATCATCAGCAACTTCTTCTAGCTGATTGGTCAGCTCTTCATAAAACTTTTCTACGATCGGTTCTGCCAACTCATCAAAGACTGGCTGCAAGGCTGCCTCTACAGCTGGAAACGGCTGCGCGAGTAATTGCTGTCCGCTGAGGGAATGGCGGGTATTCTCATAGGTCAAATAAAGCAGGTCGAAATAATCCTCTTCTTCCCCGATCGCTTCTAGCGTCAAAAGGGCTTTTTCTACCAATGAAACCAAGGCCGAGGATACCTCTTGATGCATCACCGCATCAACTTTTTCAAATAATTGCTGTTTCTCGATGACAAATGTTTCTTCCATAAAAGTGAATTCCGCTTTTTCAAAGCAAAGGGGGGTATCAGAGATAAATAGTTGGATCGTTGCCATGGCGTTGCCTTCTTTCTTTTTCAAGCTGCGGACAAACAGATGATTTGTCAACAGCGAAAATCTTCGTTAGCATAAATAATAGCAGGTGAACAAATTGTTCATCAAGTAATAAGGAGGAGATCGAATGAGTAAAGTTGCTGTTATTGTCACTGATCTAGTTGAAGATGTTGAGTTGACGTCACCAAAAGAAGCACTGGAAGCGGCTGGACACGAAGTAGTCGTTATTAGTAATGAAGGCGCCGAGACCGTCGAAGGCAAACAAGGTGGAACATTTACCGTCGATGCGGACATTGATACGATCGATCCTGCAAGTTTTGATGCTTTGTTGATCCCAGGCGGTTTCTCCCCTGACCAATTACGGACCGATGAGCGCTATGTGTCATTGACGAAAGACTTTTTGACATCTGATCGTCCTGTCTTTGCCATTTGCCACGGCCCACAACTGTTTATCCAAACAGGACTGACGAAAGATTTGACCTTGACGGCTTATGATTCTGTGCGACCAGATTTAGCCTACGCAGGTGCCACCGTCAAAGATGAGCCCGTCGTGATCGACGAAACCTATCGGTTGATCACCAGCCGAAACCCAGATGACTTAGATGCCTTCAATCAAGCCATTACCGAGGCATTGAACTAACCACGAATAAGACTTGGTTTCTTAGAGAAAAAAAGCCGCCAGTTGCAGCGTTCGATCCTTCGTATCGATCGAGCTGCAGCTGAGCGGTTTTTTCTTGCGTAGCTTTTCAGTTTTCAGTGAATGGCTCTTTCCCCGTTACTCGTCAGAGGGCAGCTCAAAACCATCGAAAGTCTCGCCATCATAGTAGCGCAATAATTCTTCCGTCGATAATAAGGAAGACGTCATTTCTTCCTGTGTCTCATTGGCCTCTCGAAGTTGGGCAAGGTAAGCCGCATAGGCTTCTGCCAACTGCCGATAAACAGCTTGCCGCGAAGTTCCTTCTGCTTGGATCGTCGGCAATTCACGGATAAAGGCCCGATAGACGGGGCGGTTTTCCTGCCATTCGATCGGCAATTCAATTACTTGAAGCTGGGCTTCTTCAAACCATCGTTCCATCGCTCTCCCTCATTTCTTTTCTTATTATCGTCAAGTTAGTAGCAAAGGTCAATCGGTGAGCAAAAAAACACAGAACAAGCGTTGAAAGAAATTGCCACATCCGAAAAAGCTCGCTTGTTGGGCTAGCTTTTACGGATGCGGCAATTTATCTGCTTGTTCTGTGTGTTACTCGTTTTTATGCGGCAACATACGCATATTTTTCAATGTTTTGTCGGATCGTTTCAATCATGTCTTCATCTTGTAAGCCAGTGATTTCTGCAATAACTTCCGGTAGTGATTTTTCATCCAAAAGTGCTTGTAACTGTTGGCTTTGCTCATCTTCAGGGTCTTTGTAGTTGAAGATCATGCCAATCGTTTCATAGAGATGATCTGGCTGCATGTTGCGTTTTTCTAACTCAAGGACTGGTCGGATAAAGCGTTCTTCGGTCCCTAATTTGCGGACAGGTGTCCGTGCCACCCGAGTGATAGCATCGGAAATGTGTTTGTTTTTAAAGCGTTGGATGATTTTTTCGATATACCGTTCATGTTCTTCGGGATCAAAGGCCCACTTCTCAATTAAAAGCCGCCCAGTTTCTTCGAGAACGGATTTTAATTGGATCACCACTAAATGGTCCTGCATCGCTTCATCGATCGTCTGATAGCCTTGGAGGGCGCCTGTGTACGCTACCGTAGCATGACCCGTATTGACACTGAATAATTTCCGTTCAATATACGGTTCCAGGTCCGCCACATAATGGACCCCTTGCAGACGGATCGAGGATTTCATTCCTGACTCTTGGATCACCCATTCGCAAAAAGGTTCTACTTGAACGAATAAAGGATCTTCATGGTGCTGCAGCGGTACGATGCGATCCACCGCTGCATCTGGAAAACCAACCGTCGCTTCCAATGCTGACCAATCCGCAACGTATTTTTGCACTTCGCTTTTTAAAAAGGTCGATCCGCCGATCATGTTCTCACATGCGATCACATCAATGGCTGGCTTGTCTGAGTGTTGCTGACGTGCTTCTAAGCCTTTGGCGATCAGCTCAGCGATATGCGGCAAAATGTTGGGACCAATGGCGGTCGTAAGGATGTCTGCCTCGGCGATCGCTTGGATCACCGCTTCTGGTTCTTTGGCATTGTTCAATCCCGTCACATGCTCGATGTGGATCTGTTCTTGGGTCTCATCGGCTAATTCGATGGTATACCCTTGTCTTGCTTTTAAGGCGTCAATGATCGTTTCATTGACATCAATAAACGTGATTTCAAAGTTGTTGGCAGCCAATATTTCGCCGATAAAGCCGCGACCAATATTACCTGCACCAAAGTGAACTGCCTTCATGTCTTGTCTCCTCCTTAAATGCTTATGCTACGGTCAAACTTTGGGCGATTTCTTCTTTATCTAAGGCATCCGCCAATTCGACAACGTTATCGATATCGCTGCAAAAGAGGGCGATTTGTTGGACCAATTGCAGGTGATCTTCCCCTTTGCCCGCGATGCCGAAAAGGACGGTGACGATTTTTTCTTCGTCCGCTGTACCGAAATTCACGCCATCAGGCACTTGCACGATACAGATACCTGATTTCTTGACGTATTTTTTGGCTTCATCCGTGCCGTGAGGAATCGCAATAAAGTTCCCCATATAGACTGAGAGCATCTCGTCACGCTCAAGCATGGCTTCGACGTATTCTTCTTCCACACAGCCTGCCGCCAGCAATTTTTCGCCGCAGTAACGAATGGCTTCTTCTTTGGTCGCAAATTGTTTGTTCAATTCAATCATGTCTTTTTCTAATACTTGCATTCGGCTCATCCTTTCTTAATTCGCTGCTTTGATCGATGCCACGATCCGTTGATAGTTCGTCGTGCCCATCAAATTATTGACAGATAGGTGGATCGCTTCTGGCGCTGACGTTTGCGCTTGCGGCGTTAGGGCTTCTTTTGTGATCACCAGTGAAGAGGCGTTGGCATGGAGATCATTGATATGGCTTTTTCTGATCGGCATCGTCAGAGCTTCTTTGGCTAAAAGATCTTGGAAAACTTTCTGAGCCATCGTTGCCGAACCTTTGCGATCATCATGGGCCAAAATGATTTCGCTGACTTGCTTAAGGTCATTGGCGGAAGGAACATCTACCTGGTTGCCTGCTTCAGACTTTTTTGCTGACTCCCCCGCTGTCTTAGTCCCTGACAATGTGGCTACGATTTCATCGTACCGTGGAGAGTTCAGGAAATTCTCAACCGCAACGAAGGTCGCATTTGGCGCTTTTTGTTTGGCACGTTCTTGCAATTCTTCTTGAGTGACGATCAGCGTATTGGCATCGTCCGTCAAATTATTGATGGCGGAATTCGAGACATTTTGTGGAAGACCGGCTTCTTTGACTTTTTTCCGTAAGATCGATGCCCCCATAGCACTGGAGCCCATGCCTGCATCACATGCGAAGATGATACGATTGATGCCAGTCATTGGTTGAGCCGCCAAGCCTTTTGAGCTAAGTTTTGCTGCTTGCGTTTGTTGTACTTTTTCTTCAAAATTATCCACCGTATCCTTCGCATCCGCTTTCAAGATCGCGGCAGCGACGATAAAGGATACGCCTGCTCCTACGGCAATTCCCGCTAAGACAGAAACGACACTCATCACCGAGTTGAATGGCGTCATTGCTAAGATCGCAATGATCGAACCTGGTGAAGCAGGTGCCCGTAAGCCTGCACCTAGTAATTGGAAGGTAAAGCTTCCTGATACACCGCCGGCAATCACTGCTAAGAACATCAATGGTTTCATCATGACGTATGGGAAGTAGATCTCATGGATCCCACCGATAAAGTGAATGATGATCGCTCCAGGTGCCGAAGATTTCGCTGCTCCTTTTCCGAAGAAAGTGAAGGCTAGCAAGACTCCTAAACCAGGTCCAGGATTGGCTTCTAACAAGTAAAGAATCGATTTCCCAAATTCGCTGACTTGCTCAGTGCCTAGTGGTGTCAAAATTCCATGGTTGATAGCATTGTTTAAGAATAAGATTTTTGCTGGTTCAATAAAGATATTGGCTAATGGAATCAAGTGGGCATTGACGATCACTTCGACCCCTGCTGCCATTGCTTCTGTCAAGGTGTTCACAACTGGCCCGATTGCTACAAAGCCCAGTAATGCTAAGGCAAAACCGATCAAACCTGATGAAAAGTTGTTGACCAACATTTCAAAGCCAGCGCGAACTTTGTCTTGGAAGATCTCGTCAAATTTCTTGATGACCCAACCGCCTAAAGGACCCATGATCATCGCACCCAATAGCATTGGGATATCCGTTCCGACGATGACCCCCATCGTTGCGATCGCCCCAACTACGGCTCCGCGGTCACCAGCAATCACTTTCCCGCCAGTATACCCGATCAAGATTGGGATCAAATACGTTAGCATTGGACCGACCATCGTTGCAAAGGCTTCATTTGGTAAATACCCATCTGGAATAAATAATGCCGTTAATACACCCCATGCAATCAATGCGCCGATATTCGGCATCACCATACTCGACAACGTACTGCCTAATTTTTGAACTTTTGCTTTGACTGATGATTTGGCTGCTTTTTGTGTCTGTTCCATTTTTTTCTCTCCTCTCGTCTGCTTACACCCTTATTGTAGGCGCTTCCCAAAAAGCTCGAAAGTCGTACTTTGGCACAAAAAACTGTGCCAAAACTTGTAGCCAAACGGATAGGACAAAAAAAGGCGAGCAGCCCCTGCACTCGCTTATTTTCGTTATGTTTCACGTGAAGCATTTTTTTGGATTTTGCCAAAACACAAAAAAAACGTGTACCCGCTCCTTCTACACAAGGTAGAAAGAGCAAGTACACGGAGGCAGCTCATTCATTTATTTCGTTCGCTGCTCTTGTTGCAAGCCAGCCTGCTGCTGATCGCTTATTCTTCTGCCAGCAAAATCTGTTGGATCTCTTCAACCGATTCGGCATCACTAAGCACCCGAACATTCTGCATATCAGAACAAAAAAAGGCGATTTCTTGCAAAACAGCTAATTGCTGCTCTTTTAGGACGACTACGAAAAGGATCGTAGCGATTTTAGGCTGCTCCTTCGTGCCGAAGTCGACGCCATCAGGCACTTGGATCAAAAAGAGTCCTTCTTCCTTGATCCATTGCTGGGCTTCTTCTTCCGCATGGGGCAATGCCACAAAGTTACCGATGTAAACACCTGTTTTTTGATGGCGCCGCAAAAGGCTTTTGACATAGGGGAAGGAAACGATCTCCTGGTTGACTAAGTACTCGCCAATTTTTGTCAGAGCCTCTGTGGCATCGGTAAAGTGTTGATCCAACAAAATCCGCTCCTGTGGAATATACATCGCTGATCCCTCCTATTGTTTTACTTCTTCAATCAAGAGCGAAGAGAGTAACTGATAAATAATCGAATCATTGCCCGAATTAAAAATCTCCGTATTTAGATCATTCATAATGATCGAACCACTGATTTTTCCTAACATCTGAGAGCTTGTTTCATTGATAGGATACGGCGCCAACATGACTAATAAACGGGTAACAGCGATTTCTTTTTTATCCATCGCTAAAAGGGGCAAAGGTTGTTTCAAGTCGAAAATACGAAAAACTGGTTGCAAGATCGCCGAGCTCGCCGCGTGAAACAAGGCAAAGTGAGTGTCAGGAATGCCCACTGGCGCTTGGAAGTAGCGCCGTAAGAGACGATCAACGACTTTCTCACGATCCAAAACAACATGTTCATCAAAAGACGTCAGCACCAGCTGCAACGTTTCTTCCAAGTCCGCTGGGTTATCAAGGGCTTGCACTTGAAACAGCGCCAATAGCTGGTTAATGGCTTCGATAAAAGCCAAGACCGCTTCATAGGATTCCTCTTTGACCAAAGCAGAGGGTGCCTTTTTTGCGGAACGTTTTTTCTGACTAATGGCTTGGAAGGCCTTCTTCAACTCTTGAATATCTTCTTCTAGCAGGATCGGTGAAACGAGTTTGTACTCTCCTTGATACCCTGGCAGCAAGGAAGTCGAGATCACCAAGTCATAGGTCTCCTCGATATTTTCCCGTTTGACATCTCCCACTCGAAAGAAGGTGATTTGATTGATAAAGGGAAAATGTTTCCGCAGCTGCATCTCTAATAAACTGATGGAGGCTAATCCGCTAGGAGAGATCCCTGCAATATTGACTTCTAACACTTTCGGATTTTTTTCCAACGAATTGGCAAAATGCAGGACCATATAGGCGATTTCTTCTTCCGAGAACTGCTGCTGCGGAAAGACCTGCGGCAGATGATTGCGAATCCCGCTGGCGATCTCGACATACTGGTTCATGATTTTTTCTAGGATAGGGTTGTTCAAATGATCTTCTTCTAAAATCGCCCGCGTCATCACTCCTGAGATATGGGTCAGCAGCATTTTATACAAGTTCGTATCTTCATAAAACGCCACTTCCGTTTGCTCACTGACCAATTCGATCAAGCGTTTCACACGATAAGCCAAGTCAGTATCAAAATTGTCATCAAAAAAATCACGATCAAAGGAATTAGCAAAATCACCTAGTAACACGGCAAAAAAGACGATTTCGTTGATGGAATAAAGCAGTTTCGTCTTTTCGGCGATCTGAGCAAAAATCTTTTTCGCCACCTTCAGCAAGTCTTTGTTGATCTGACTCGGGTACGTCTCTTCTTCCACCGTGTAGCCCAAAGCTACCCGATCCATGGCTAGCGCCAGCATCAAGACGATAAACGCCAATTTGCGGTCACTAAGTTCCTTGAACTGCGGCTCGATGGTTTCTCGAATCAGCCGCTGGGCTAGCAATAGATGGTCACGGGACAGAAATTGAAAAATAAACGGGGCTTCATCATCGGTTTCCAGTAAATGGAAAAATTGGTACTCATTGATCTCCATCACTAGTGTATTGGCTGTGATCAACCGCCGATATTTTTCGGAGCCTTCGATCTCATACCCTTGATTGCGCACGATCCTTAACGGCAGCCGTGCGAGACTTTCTTCTAGCTGTTTGATATCTGAAAAAAACGTCGTATTGCTGATTTGGTAGCGATCCAAGAAGAAATGACTAGATACAGGCTTCGTGGCGGTAGTCAGTTGCAGCAAAATACGATGTTGTCGCTCACTAGCCGCGAATTCTTGATCGGTATCTGCCATAATGGCTTCTTGCAATTGGCGAATGCTCGTTTCTGATGCAAAAATTTGGAAATGACCACGACCGACCTTCTCTAAGGTAGCTCCTACTGTTTCCAGCGATTTTTCTAGATTAGCCAGTTCACGGTACACCGTTCGTTTACTGACTTTTAAGACTTGCATCATGCGATCTAAAGAAACTGGACCGGTACTATTCATCAATTCCGTTAATAAAAGTGTTTCACGATTGGTCAAAAACATAGTCGACTCCTTCTGTCAGTAACTGACGATACGCATCTGTCGTCAATAAATCATCCACCACCAGCAAAGGAACATCTGGGATCAGGCACTTTTCTGCAAGTTCTTTCGGGAGGATATAGATTGCCGTAGGGTCAAGAGCTTGTCCTTCATACGCCATTTTTTTTATGGTCAAAGACAGCGCTTGTTGGCGGGCCATTTTTCTTAGTATCTCCACTGCCATCGTTTGTGAACCGCGTTTTTTTCCAGTATACAAAAAGATGATCGTTGAAAATCCTAGCGAACTTGCTGCCTCGTTTTGCAGCGATTTTTGCGGATCCTGTTCTCTTTTTTGTAATTCTTGGATCAGCGGGGCATACTCATCTGCCGCCAAAAAATTATCTAACACATAATGCTGTGCGTGTGGTGTCTGCTTTTGGGCAATAGCTGCTAATTCCCGTTGGGTGATCACCAAAAGCGCGGGATCATCGATCACACGATAAATCGATTGATAGCGGACAGGAAACGTTAGCTGGGCTTCTTGTAATTGTTTTTTTAGTATGCTGGCACCAATCGCACTGGACCCCATCCCTGCGTCACAGGCCACGACGATCTCCGTGACTTTCTTCATTTTCGGCATCTTACGCTCCTCATTTTCTGTATTGGACTTCCGTTTTAACAGCACACTAGCGATCGCAAACGATACGACCGTACTGACGACAATCCCAGCTAAGACACCTAGGATCATAGACGGCGGTGTATTGAGTAAAATCGCTAAGATCGAGCCCGGAGACGCAGGCGCTCTTAAGCCTACCCCTAAAAATTGGAAGATCAGCGTGCCACTGAAACCACCAACGATCGGACCGAGCAACACCCAAGGATCGAGCAGAACAAACGGGAAATACACTTCATGAATCCCACCAATAGCCTGCACAAAAACGGATGCTGCGGCATTCGTTCGGTTTCGCTTTGAACCAAAAAAAAGATACGCCGCTAAGACCCCTAATCCTGGACCGGGGTTAGCCTCGATCAAAAATAAAACCGACTGACCATTGAGTGCCGCTGCTTCGATCCCTAGCGGTGTAAATAGACCATGGTTGACAATATTATTAAAAAACAAAACCTTCAATGGTTCTACAATGATATGAATAAAGGGCAAAACGTTTTGCTGAACAAAATAATCAACCAGCTGATAGCTGCCGAGACTGAACCAATTAAAAAGCGGCGCCAATAGGAAGTAACTGCCTAAAAAGAGGAGTCCGCCAAACGCACCTGCAATAAAATTGCGCACCAGCATCTCATAGCCACTTTTGACTTTGCTCACGATCGAATCACTGCGGTACAATAGCCAGCCCGCTAGCGGTCCCAGCAGCATCGCCCCAAAGACCTGGGGAATATCGGTTGCGAGAATAGCCCCTAAGACCGCCACTGCTCCTACGACCCCACCTCGTTCAGGCGCCAACATCTGCCCACCTGTATAGGCGATCATGAGGGGCAGCAGCACAGTCAAGACTCCTTGTTCCATTTTCTGGATCACTTGTTGATCGACTGAGAAAAAAGGCAGCAGGAATGAAATCAGCATCCACGCAATAAAAATACTTAAATTCGGCATCATCATGCGAGAAAGATAATTCGTATAAAACTTAACCGTTATCATTTTTTCTCTGGAAGACGAGGTCTTGTTCATTTTATCCGCTTCCTTTCTCTTCTCTATTATAAGATGTTCTGGCAAGACTGAAAACAAAAAAAGCATACGTTTTTTAAAACAGAAATCAAAAAAAGCTGACGTAAAACGCCAGCTTTTGAAATAGCTTCAATTGATTTAGTTTACGCGTACCGCGAAATCTGGTGAGTAATAAGAGTAACTGCTAACAGAAACATTTTGACCTGGTGTTGGTGCATGAACGTATTGTCCGTTACCCATAGCGATCGCCACGTGGTGTGTGCTTCCGCGGCTACCCCAGAATAACAAGTCACCAGCTTTTGCTTCATTGATCGAAATCACCGTACCAGAAAATTCTTGTGCGTAAGTTACCCGTGGTAATGAGATCCCAACTTTAGCAAATACATATTGTGTAAAGCCAGAACAGTCAAAGCCGTCTGGTGTCGTACCACCCCATACATAAGGAGTACCAATGTATTTCATTGCTTCGGCTACGATTGCTGAACCGTTGACCGTTTGTGCGGGTGCAGGAGTATTGCTTGCACCATTGCCGCTATTGTTCGATCCTTGGTTGTTATTGCTATTGTTATTGTTGGCAGGAGTCGATGGTGTCGTATTTGTTGAACCGCCACCTTGTGATGAACTGCCTTGCGTAGTATCAGTCGTCGTACTAGAATTTGTTGTTGAGTTTGATGTCGTTGAATTCGACGTTGAAGACTCGCTTGATGCTGCTTCCTGAGTAGCTGCTTCAGCTGCTGCCGCTTCTTCTGCAGCGATGCGTGCTTGTTCTGCTTCGTATTCTTCTTTTTGTTTTTCTAAATCAGCTTTTTCATCTTCTTTAGATGCTTGTTGAACAGCCAATTCCGCTTGTAAAACATTTAAATCGGCTTGTTTGGCTTGTAGATCCCCTAATTGTGTTTCTAGCTCAAATTGGTTCGCTGCGATTTCTGCCAATTTATCGTCGTTTTCCGCTTTTTTCGCTTCAACTGCTTCTTGGTCTGCTTTTTGTTGATCCACAAGATCTTTGTTAGCATTGACGATCGTCGTCATTGCTTGCACACGGCCAATAGCATCTGTTAAAGAGTCAGCTTCTAATACTGCATCAATAAAGTTCGTGCTTTGACCATTGACTTGAACGTCACGGGCTTGTTTTTGGATCGCTTCTTCACGCTTTTCGATCCTGACTTTCAAATCAGCAATTTCTTGCTTCAACTTTTCAGAATCCGCACGCAAATCACCTTGTTGTTGCAACAAAGTTTGGGCTTTTTCATTGATTGCAGCCACGTCGCTTTCAAGTGCTGCTACTTGTGACTGGATGCTCGCTTGCTGGTTTTGCAAGTCAGAGATCTCTTTATTTTTTTCTTCAATTTTATTGTCAAAATCTGATGCAAAGACAAGTGTCGGTGCTGCTGCAGAAGTAAGAACAATTGAACTTACTAACAATAAAGATAAAATTCGCTTTTTCACTCTTCATTCCTCCGGCTGTTGCTTCCCCTAATATGGTTTTTTTATGTATAAATGCTTAAGAATACCTAAAGTCCTTCACGATAGTGTGATTGTAACACAGCCGTATGTCAGAGAGATAAAAGGAATATTACAAAAACATTTCAATCGCTGTTATTTTTATACAGTCAAACGCAAAAAAAAATGAAGCTATTCGTCTTTGAATAGCTTCATGAATGGAACGACTAAAAGGATAAACAAAATGATGTTCAATAAAAGCGTAGGTGCTAGAAAGCGGGAAACAAAGAATGACGTGCTAACTGAGGCGATCTTAAATAGCAACTGGACGCCCAACGTCACAACTTCTAAGCTTGTAACAAAGATGATCATTCCGAAAAACATGGTAAATACATTTTGATAAAGCGTATTTTGCAAAATATACATGATCCACACGATCAAGGGAAACGCCACCGTGTAGATGCCGATCACACCGACATAATACACGTCATAGAGGCAGCCGATCACAAGCGCCGTGGTGATCAAAAAGTTTTTCGGCAAATACTTCGCGCCACATAAAAGGGCGATCAATAAAAGATGCGCACTGGCGATATAATTGTCTTGGGTCCATTTTTCTAAAAAACGCGTCAGTTGTCCATCTGCCAACATCATCAAAAAGAAGACGCCCGCTGCCAGGTATTTGATGTAGTCATGCTTTTTCATGGCTATTCCTCACCTGCCAAGCGTTTGATAATCGTTACTGCTTGAATATCATACATTTGGGCATACGGTTTTACAAACACTTGGGTATCAAGACCAAACTCATCTTTGGTGGTACGGATCACTGTTCCGATCGCTAAGTCGGCAGGTGAGTTTCCTCCTAATCCAGAGGTCTGCACGACATCGCCTTCCTTCAGCTCATTGTCCCCTGTCAACTGGGTAATGACCAAGGAACGTTCTTTTTGATCGTAACTACTTAGAATCCCAAAGTTTGACCCATCTTCGCCGCTGATCCGAACCGGATAGTGGTTAGAATTCTGGTTTTCAGAAGTCAAAAGTTCAATTTTAGAAGAAGCTGCATTGACTTCTATCACACGACCAATCAAGCCTTTTTGCGACATGACCGCCATGTTGACCTCAACGCCGTCTCTTGAGCCTCGATCCACGATCAGCATATCTTGCCAAGTATCAGGTGACCGATTGATGACATTGGCGGAGATCCGTTCATAATTCGTCAAGGTCGCATTCAGCTCTAGCTCTTCTTTCAAGGCATCGATTTCTCTTTGCGCATTGTCCTTCGCTTGTTCCAATTCATCAAAACTGTCCAATTTCTCTTTTAAACGTTCATTTTCTTCATACGTCACAAACAAGTTTTTGACTGAATTCGCACCATTTTCGATCCAACGAAAAGGCGCCGTAATCACTTTATCGATAAAGCCAACGGAGTCATTGACCGTTGATTGCACAACATTGGTGGAGTTTCCCGCAGCTCTGCGGGCGATCGTCACGCTTAATACGGTGACAACTAAAATCACAATAATCAATGTGATGATAATATTTTTATTAGGATTAAACTTTTTCACAAAGACACCTCAAATAATTCCAAACTGTAGTTCCAATTTTACCATTAATACCCTGCAAACAAAAGCTAAGTTGACCGTCTTAATGTTTTTTTTGTAATTAAGTTTCTGAAATTTTCAACAAAAAAAAGAGACGTTTCGTCTCTTAATCACAACTTTGAATGACTGCTATCATCCCGCTGCTAAAGGAAAAACCTGCTGTTTGTGTCAGAAATTCATTGCTGGCATAAGAAGTTGGGTACGGCACTTGGACGTTTTCTAATAAATACTTGCTACCTATCAACGTCAAATCTGTTACCGGCGTCAAACAGCAATACGCCAAATACTGCATCTCGGGTTCTTTTTCTAATTGATAGGTGCCTGGTAAAAAGAACTGAACGACATTTTGACGATCTAAAAAACGCAGATTTGGGGCAAATGGACGAAATCGATCTTCTAAAGGCAGCCATAGATTGGCTAAAAGATGGTCGAGACGTCCTCCTGTTGCACCAATCAAGTCGATTTGCGCTTTTGGATAGCGACGCAACGTCTCCACCAATGCCAATTGGGTATCTGTATCATCTTTTTCAGCAGGAGCTTGGATCACTGTGTTGACTTGTTGTTTGACTGCTTGCAGTTCGCCTGCGGTCAAAGAGTCGAAATCACCAATCGCTAGATCGACTGGCCGTTGGTGCTGAAGCAAAAACAATGCCCCGCGATCAATCCCAATGTATTTGTCATACGTCATCAGCGGTGGCCAATTTTCAGGGCGCCCCCCTGCTGCTAACAAAATCTTCATTTATTGCAAAGCTTCTTTCAAGGCTCTGATTTGTGCTACAGGTTCATCGGCATCGTAAATATAGCTTCCTGCTACGAAGACATTTGCACCTGCTTCCAGGCAACGTTTGGCTGTCTCAGGAACGATCCCGCCATCTACCTCGATATCATAATGGTAGCCTTTTTCTTCTTTTAAAGCAGCCAGTACCGCAATTTTTTCTAGTGATTCTTCAATAAAGGATTGCCCACCAAACCCTGGATTGACCGTCATGACTAACACTTGATCACACATGGATAAAACATGTTCAATGGCTGATACTGGTGTGCCTGGGTTGATGACGATTTCTGCTTTGACATTTTCTGCCACAATCATTTGGATCGCACGATGGATATGAGGTGTTGCTTCCGCGTGGATCCCAATGATATCTGCCCCAGCTTCTGCGAAGGCATGGATATACTTTTCTGGTTCGGTGATCATTAGGTGAACATCCAACGGCAGTTTGGTAACTGGGCGAATCGCTTTAACGATATTTGGGCCTAAGGTAATATTAGGGACGAAATGACCGTCCATCACGTCTACGTGAATATAATCTGCGCCATGGCGCTCTACCAACTCAATGTCTCTTTGAAGATTTGCAAAATCGGCACTTAAAATAGATGGTGCTAGTTTTATCATGCTTTTCCCTCACCTTTTCTTCTTTTTATAAACCGGACGTCGGTTTTCAATCTCTTCTAAAAATTGCACGTAATTCTTATAACGAGTCTCGGCAATCTCATTTGCTGCAACCCCCTGCTTAACTGCACAATCAGGTTCATTAAGGTGCCTACATTCCCTAAAACGACAGTTGGCAGCTACCGCTAAAAAGTCAGGAAATAGTTTGGGTAACTCCACCGCTTCGATTTCCAAAAAGTCGATCGAACTAAATCCTGGTGTATCGGCAACCAATCCATCACAAATCGGCAAGAGCTCCACATGACGGGTCGTATGTTTCCCCCGCCCGAGAGATTCTGAGATCACTCCTGTTTCCAATGCCAATTCTGGGACGATCCGATTCAGCAATGTCGACTTTCCAGCACCGGATTGTCCCATAAAGACGGTGATCCGCTCAGGAAAGTACCGTTGAAGTTCCAATAGATCTTCGCCTTCTGCTTTTGACGTGATCACGTGGTAGCCAATTGCTTGATAGGTCTCCTCAATTGCTTTCATTGCGGCAAGATCTTTCACAAGATCCGCTTTTGTCAAAAAGATGATCGGTTCGATCCCCTCATACTCTAACGTCACTAAAAAGCGATCCAATAGATTATAGGAGAAGTTCGGCTCAACTAGACTTGTCACGACCACCCCTTGATCCACATTTGCGACTGGCGGTCGAACTAGCTCATTTTTTCGCGGCAAGATCTCTAAAAGATAACCGTCTGTTTGATTGCTGCTTTCAAAGATCACTTCATCCCCCACCAAAGGAGTGATTTTTCGATTCCGAAAATTTCCTCGAGCGCGGGTTTGAAAGATTTCATCTTCTGATGCCACATAATAAAATCCGCTTAGCGCTTTGATGATTTTTCCCTTCAAACAATTTCCTCCTCGTTTTTTACTATTGTATCATATTTTGGCTCTATAATTTATGGGACTGATGAATCAGAATTGATTCTTCAGCCCCATTTTCATTTTAGGTATTAAAAAACATATCGTTCTCTAGTATGATTAAATCACCACAAAATAAACAACTGAGAGGACGATATGCTATATGAATGATTCTATCAAAAAAATGCTGAGAATAATAGAGAAAGATTTGATGATTACAGAGGTCTCTTACGAGACCCTTCAGAAGAAAAAGACGTTGGTCGTCGATGCTGTTCTCTCGCCTACTCCTCGTGCTTGTAGAAGTTGTGGTTCTACTGTGGTAGATGGAAACGGGAAAGCAATTATAGTGAAAAATGGGAAGAAGGAAACGATTGTCCGTTTTGAACAATACAATCATATGCCTTTGGTTATGCGCCTAAAAAAGCAGCGCTATACCTGTAAAAACTGTCGCACCCATTGGACTGCTCAAAGTTATTTTGTCCAACCCAGACATTCAA